>NZ_JAMYLO010000023.1:0-94512 GCF_040318075.1 Mesorhizobium sp. M1328
CGACCTACCAGTCGATTGCTGGCCGAACGATCATGAGCCAGAAAATCCCGAGTACCGCAGCGAAGGCGGGGAAGCCGAAGGCGAACCACAGCCAGAAGAGCCGGTGATAGCGCGGCAGCAACGGCGCGCCTGCAGCGGCGGCTTGAGATGCCAGCTTGCGCTTCTTATGGCACCGCTGGCGACCAGCCCTTTCCCTGTGAAGAATGGCCACATCCCGATTGTCCTGACCTAAAAGCTCCTCTTCACGAAGGAACCAAGCCATCGTGGGTGGCCGCAAAACGTGAGCGTGGCCGAGGGCTTGCTCACCGCCAGCGGAAGAACAATTCCTTCCGCCCGTTCAGGTAAGTAGCGCCGCGGGAGCATCAAGCACTGCAGCGGAAGGGTGCCTCGTTTGGAGGACTATATGGGAAACTTTTATCTGCTGCGACAGGAATTTTTCTTTTCGTAGGTATTGGAACTGCCGCCGCCCAGGAGTCATCATTCAGCCTGAGCAAGACACGGTGATCCGGGAGTATGTAAAGAAGAAGCCGATAACATCCCTGAGCCTTCCCGGTGTTGAGTTCAACTTGGCACCGCTCTGCCAGACACAGTCGAGATTTACGAATTGCCGGACGTTCAGTACCGCTATGTAGTCGTCGATGGACGAACCGTCCCGGTTGATCCAAGGACCCGCAGGATTGTTAAGGTCTACGATTGATCTTTTTCTATCGAAGCCCGCCGTGCCGAAAGGTGCGGCGGTCTGGCGTGGGTCCGGGATCGACGCGGTCGTAAACAGAATGAGAACGTGGGATCGGGGTTTCATGCATTCCGACAACGAATTTCCGGCATGCCAGCAGCGATGAGGTCGACAGCTTCGTTATTCTGACGCCATCCAGCGCGCGCTCCGACGCGGCCTTGCGAAGTCGAGGCCGTCCTGAAGGGGTGTTTCCCCCGCTGAGTTCCAGCCGATCCCGGCAACTGCCGGTGATCACCGCCTCTGGCACGAAGTACAGCGGAACCAGGTAACTAAGTAACCTGCACGAGGTTGGTTCCGGCCACGGAACTTTGCTCCTCATATCGAGTTGGCGTTTCTCAACTGGTGCATAGCGATGCCGGCGAAGTCCGCCCTGCGGTCCAGATGGCGAGAGCGGTATGAGCTCACACCACGTCTCTAACAACCGCGTCTAATTTCGTGAGGGCTACGCTCGGAGGCCTTTGCGTAAAAAGTCCCTGTTCGATTGCGGCCGCCTTGAAGGCATCGATCGCAGCTTGTTGGTTGCAATGACCGGCCAAGCATTCCTTGATCATTCGGACGGCTTCGAGCCGCCGCGGCTTGGCCGCGTATGGCCATGGTTGTTCAAGAGCTTTCGCAGCATCGGATATTGATGCAACCACCATCGGCTTGCAATTCAGGTAAATTGTAATCGGAATGAACGCCGGCATTTTCTCCCTCGCCAGGATTGAACGCGGCTAAACGCGAAGAGAGGGCGGAGGTTGCATGAACGCGCATCTTCGCGATTTTAATCCCCGCTACACGATGCAATTGAGACTGAACAGGCTCTTCTCGGGGCAATCCTAAACTCAAATAACGCCCGTTGGCGGGTCGCCGGAATTCTGAGGCGAACAACTTCGCCGACAAGCTCCACGGGGCGGTTTGCGAACCATGGGCACGATGATCGCCGTGGGCAGGCCGGTAACTCCGAATCACGACTGCCGGGCTGTCCGAGGCTGGATCGCGAGGGCACAGCCGAACGCCGTTGAAGGAACGCGGAGCAGGCCATTTGGTTACAAATGTGGAGCTGCCAATTCGCCGGACAGTTCAGCTATTGAGACAATGCTTTGATGACCTGCCGAGGGGAAGCCATCTTCAGCGCGGAATGGGGATGAAGACCGACAGAATAGGGTCGACGGGCTGGCGGAGTAAGCGTCCGCGGCAGAAGCAGGATGGAGTAAGCGGGCGTTTCCCTCACTTGGGCTGGTCCAACGTGACCGGCCTTCAAAGACGGCGGCAGGTGCTGTAGCGAGTTCTTCAATCAGCTCCAATATCCGCCAACAAGACTGCTGCGTAGCCAGTGTTCGTCCATCACCATTTGCCGAACTTCCGCAGCCCGGGACCAGAGCGGATTTGCACCGTTGCGGTCGATTCGCCGGTGCTCGCCAAGCCTCGACAATTGTTCTATGCTCTCTTTGGCACGGCATGGTCGTGATTGCGACACGGAAGGCTGTTGTCCTGTGGGGGGTTCCATGTTCGGAGACTGGTGGAAAACGGGCTCGAGAAGTTGCTTCGCCCTAAACACCCTTGGCTTAATCGTCGCGCTATCGGTGCTGTTGTTACCTGGGCTGGAAAGCGCCAAAGCACAGACGAACTGGACACTCGACCCGACCGCCTCCGTGCTCACCTACCAGTCGGTCAAGAAGAACACGATCGTCGAAACCAACAAAATCAGGAACATAGCCGGCACTCTTTCTTCGACGGGTGAGGCCAAGATCACCTTTGACCTCAACTCCGTCGACACGGGTGTCGACCTTCGCAATGTCCGCATGCGGTTCCTTTTCTTTGAGACATTCAAGTATCCGTCCGCCGAACTGACCGCAAAAGTGGACCCTGCCGCATTTGCCGACCTGGCGACCAAGCGAAGGGTGAAGGCAGTGCTGCCATTCCGCCTCAACCTGCACGGGGTCGACAAGGATCTCGAGGCCAATGTCGTCGTGACCATGATCAGCGACAGCATGGTCTCCGTCGCTTCGGAGACGCCTGTTGCCGTGCATGTCGAGGACTTCGGACTGCTGCCGAATGTCGACAAACTGCAGCAGGCCGCCAATGTGACCAACATTGTTCCGACCGCCTCGGTATCGTTCGATTTCGTGTTCAACGCCGGCGGCAGCAAGCCCGCGGCCGTGCAGACAGTCGCGGCAAGTACTGCCGAGGTCGGACCCGTCGCCACTGATGCCGCGAAAGCGAACTTCAGCGACGAGGAGTGCCTCAACCGGTTCGCGGTGCTCTCCCGCACCGGGGCCATCTACTTTCGGTCGGCGAGCGCGCGGCTCGACAACCAAAGCCGTCCGCTGCTGGCGGAGGTGGTTGGCGTGGTCGGCAAGTGCCCCGGCCTGAAGGTAGAGGTTTCCGGCCATACCGATTCCGATGGTTCGCCTGCCGCCAACAAGCTGCTGTCGGAGCGCAGGGCCGAGGCCGTTGCCGATGCCATCGTTGCCGCGGGTATTGCACGAACGCAGATCACGGCGACCGGGTATGGCGAGGAGCGGCCTGTTGCGGCTAACGATACGCCGAAGAACAAGGCGCTCAACCGGCGGATCGAGTTTTCCGCCACCAAGCTCGTCAACTGAGGAAGGACCTCTTGTTCAGGCGGTGGGGCTTCGATCTGATTGCCTGTTTTGGCAGTGCCCTGCGCGCGATCGGGCTGGTGACACTCTCGCTGCTATTGACATTGACGGCGGCCAATGCGGAACGCCGTGTTGCTCTGGTCCTTGGCAACTCCCAGTACCAGCATGCGCCGGCGCTGACCAACCCGGTCCGCGACGCGCAGGCTGTTGCCGACCGCCTCGAGAAGTTGGACTTTGAAGTCGTCTCTGGTTTTGATCTGACCAAATTACAGACTCAGACGACGATTGCGCAGTTCGCAAAGCAGGTGCGCGGCGCCGACATTGCCCTTTTCTTTTACGCCGGCCACGGTTTGCAGGTTTCAGGCAGCAACTACCTGCTTCCGGTCGATGCCGCATTGGAAGACGAGACCTCGCTTGATTTCGAGGCGGTGCCTGTCGAGTTCGTTTTGCGGCAAATGTCGCGCGAGACCAGCATAAGACTGATTTTCCTCGATGCCTGTCGCGACAATCCCCTGGCCGAAATGCTGGCAAAGACCGCCGGCGTCAAGGGAGCGAGAAGTGGGCTTGCCGAAATCCCGATCGAGAATGGCGGCGCGGGTACGCTGGTCGCCTTTTCCACCAGTCCCAATCAGGTCGCCTATGACGGATCGAGCGAACATTCGCCGTTCACGTCCGCGTTGCTTGCCCATATTGGGGCTTCGAACGTCTCCATCACCGATGCGATGAACATGGTCACCGCCGATGTCTTCAAAGCAACCGCCGGCAAGCAGCGCCCGTGGATCAATGTCTCGCTGACCACCGAGGTCGTTTTGCACAGGGTCGATCTCAACGCGCCGCTGATTGTCGGCGAAGCGACGGCTCCGCAACAAGCCGAAGACGGCTCGGATGGGCGGAACGCCACCGCAAATTCGTCAGGCGACGATGAGGCACAACTTGCGCTAAATGTCCTGCGGCAGAAAATCCCGAAACTGGCTTCGGACGATCCGATCTTTTTCGACCGACCGGTCGATTTTGGAGATCCAAAGATCGACGGCAAGAGTATCGCCGAGCTGATCACGGGCAAGCCGCTCTTCACTCCCGTGGAAGGGCTCGACAAAGCGGTATGGCAGGGCAAGCACTGCAATGGCTGCCATGAGTGGGATAAGGTTCGGCTGTGCGAACAGGCGAAGAATTTCGCCGCCAACGATATCTCCGTGCTGCGCCTGCAACACCCGCTTGGGACGCGCTTCAAGGTGGCGCTGGCCAAGTGGGCGCAAGGCGGCTGCAAGTAAGATCTGGACCTTCGGTTCGAAAATTCTTGGTCAGGCGCTAATCCCCGTCTAGACACTCGTCGACTGCGGAAATCAGGAAATGGCCCGATCGAAAGCCACGGATGACGCTCCACAACAGCGTGTCGGCGCGCACCATCATGATCGAGATGAACAACATTCCTTTCCGCACGAAGTCTTCTAAGGAGGCTTGTATGTGGCGGATGTTGAACGGCGCGCTACGCTCGACGGTCTGCAACCGAAAGTGCCTGCGCCATACCCGCTCGCGGAACTGGAACGGTCTAATCGTGTCGCCATTGTTGGCCCGCCGAGGGCTGGTGCTCGAGCTATGCGCGGGAGAGCTACCGGCGGTGGTTCGAAGCTGAGGAGCCTGCGGGGCAGCGGCGGGGTTGCAAATCGACGGATCGGCTTGAGGTCACGAATGACCACCATCGCAATCTTAACGTAAACGCCCTTAACGATGCCGGTTACGGCGCCCCGCCGGCAAAAATTGCCATTCCGTTGTAAGACTTCCGAGCGAGCCAGATGAGAATAGCGGCGAACCCACAGGCTCCGCCAACGCAACGTACCCCGACAACGCGCGTTCTAGTGAATGGGAGGGCGCCATGGCCGATCTGACGGGGGTCGCCTGATGACAAATCGGAGCAACAGGGAATGGCAAAGTTTAAAGAAGCCCTTGAGCGCGGGAAGGAAGCTCGCCGTCAGCAGGAGGAGCCCGTCGGCGACGTGGAGGTGGGAAAACGAGATGCCCCCATGGCGGACTTCAGCGAGCAAGCAAAGGCTTGGCTAAACGACGTCGTGATTGCATCGCTGGAGGCGGCCAAGGCTGACGTGGCAGGCGAGGTGGCTGTCGACATAGACACCGCGCCACGCCGGCAGGTCAAAGCTTTAACCCCGTCGATTCGTTTCCAGATCTACAGGAAGCGAGAATTGGAGAAGGCGCCTAGAAGAACCTTTACGGGCAACGTTAAGGTGAGCGGGGCGGTGTCCGTATCTTCGCCGGGGATGGTGACCAAAGATGTGGGAAACATAGGGGATAGGTCCGACCTACGGGTCCGCACCTTAATAGCCGAACTGATCGAGGACGCCGCCAAGGGTACATAGCAAGGCTGTGCCCACAGGCGTAATGTGGAGGGGTACAAGCTGGTCACCGCGCGAGCCAGTTATCCGATCACCCTCTCAGAAAATTTCTGCCAGACATTTCCGACCTCCCATTCCACACGAGATCGTTTGTTGATCTCTCCTAAGTTCCCGGCAAGATGACCCTAGGGCACCGAGGGGTCGGCTATCATGGATACTGCGCCGGGAGGCATTACGCCTGAAGCTATTGCCGCAGCCGTTAAGACCGCGTCGGACGGCAACGTGGTGTCCCTTAGAACGGGCGTAGCGGCCCTCCGGGCCTTGTGCCCACATGCAGACGAGACGGACCTCGAACTGTGTGAAATTCTGATCGATCTGGCGCGACACATGATGGAAGGGCCGTCCTGCTCGACGCCAAAGAATAGCTAAGGAACAAATCGGATCACCGGGAGGTTCGGACCTATTCGCATGTAGGGCCGGCCATGGTTGAGTTCGACGAAAAGAAACAGAAGGTTATCGCCGACCTCATACGACGGTGGATAACGTCAGAAGCCATCCGCGACTACCTTCGCAAGGCGCTAAATCTTCCGGTAGAACAGGGGCTTCCGGATGAGCACAAGTCTTTGCTTGATGAAATTGATCGAGCCGACAAAGAGTGACCGCATGAAGGGTTTCCTCCGGTCCTCGTCAGGGCGGAAGTAACCGGTCTAACGTACCACGTCTGCAACGCACAGGCAGCAGCAACAACTCATGAAGTGGGCGTGGGCCGTCAGTGGGACCTCGTGGTGCGCTTTTGCGTCATTCATGGCTGATGCCAAGAAGGAGGAGGCTCTGCACTCATTCGATCAGGACAGAGGCTGACGTGACCAACTCCGCTCAGAATTTCTACCAAGAATTGTTTCGCTGCGTTGGAACGCTTTGGGAATGAGCGAGTTTCGCCTCGATATGTGTACTTTCGCACAAAGCGTGGGTCTAGCTGATGCCGCCACCACGAAGAGCTCGGACAGCCTTCCGACGATTGATCAGTTCAGAAGGCAATCGTCAGGTGTTGCGCAAGCGGCTAGGGTTGGAAGTCGATCAAGAAATGCCGGAGCACTTTGCCGCGTTGCTAGCCGCGCTTGACCAGCGGGAGCAGGAACTGGCTGACGAGCCTTCGGTACGCTTTCGTACATCGAATTGATTTCAAATGTGCCCGTCATGGCAACGCTGCCCAGACAACACCAAGATCGCGGCGAGTAGGGGCAGCAGCATTGCTAGACCTCATCTTCCAGGGCTGAGACTGCTCGCCCGCACAATCCACCCGACGCCCGCCCTCTAGACCGAGGAAAGCACCGAGACGAAGAGCGGATGACAATCTGATGAACCGTCATCTCTGAGCTCCACCCTCGGCCCTGTGCAGTTCCAGCCAATCCGCCTCCTTTGGACACTCGCGCCAAACAGTTGTTCCCTCTCGCCGTCAGCCCTGACAGGGAACATGCGAGACTAGTATGCGTCCGCTGATTGCCGCAGCGCCTCGATCTCGGCCATCTGTAGGCCCATTTCGACAAAGGCAGATAGAACGGCAAAACGGTCTGCGAGTGCAACACGCGCCAGCCCTGCCAGAACTCCGGCATTGACGGCATGGGCGGCAGGAAACGGCTGTAAGGCCGGTGGCACTGCTGTGCGGCCGACGAATCCACCAGTACCCAGGCCATTGTCACGCCATCCGGCAGCCAAGGCTATCCAGGCGCCCGGGGTTGTCGGCGGCAATGCCGCTGCCTGGCCCAGTGCGGCGCGATGGTGGGCGCTGCCCGGTTCGCTGACCCAGTTGCTAACGAGTGCGAGCAATTCTTGATCGGCTTCATCGAGCAGCTCGCTCAAATGCCCCAGACATTCATGAGCCCACCAGACCGCAGCCCGATCCGGCAGCAGGTAGGCACAAAAGGTGATTGCCTCTTCGGGAACGCGCCCGGCGAGGAGATCGCGGCAAAACTCGATCGAACGCTGTTCGGTTGGAAGGGTTCGCATGTCCCGGGCAGCGGTGGGACAAGCCATGAAAAGATCCCGTGCCGTTTTGAATCGGAGCCCGTTGGCCATGACGCCACGCTTTCATCGAGAGCCTATCGGCACTCAAGCCTGCAGCGCGGCGCGGGTCAAGTCTCAACTCGCGGCGGGGTGATGACCGGCGACACAGCCGCGGCTCGGTATTTCCCGCAGACAATTGCTTCGGAATTTGGTATGTTCACGGTTGGTAATATCGGATGCTCAACAGGAGTAACCGCTATGCGGTGGGCCAGTTCACCCTTGGTGTTGGCGGTCGTGGTTTTCTCGACCCATGTTTGCGCCGACCCCGTCCAGAAATCAGAAGACATCGTCAAGTTTTTTGCCGGCGCAGCCGATCTTGGCAAGTCGCGTGGAATTTGTGTCGGCACCGAGGAGCAGTGCAAGAGCAAGACCAAGGCGAAAGACGGACCCGCCGACAAATCCAGTCTCGACATGCTGATCAATTTCGGGCTCGATTCGGCCGAACTCGACGCAACCGCGCGCGCCGAGCTCGCGGAGTTTGCCAAGGCCCTGAAAGACAACCGGCTGAGCACTTTCCACTTCGTCGTCGAGGGCTACACCGACGCTTCCGGTCCGGCAAACTACAATGAGCGGCTCTCACAGCGACGGGCGCAATCTGTGACGTCCTTCCTGACATCAAGCGGCATTGAGGCTGCCCGCATCAACCCGATCGGCCTGGGCGAAGCGCATCCGCGCAGCCCCAACCCGTACGATGCTGTCAATCGCCGGGTGGAAATGCGCATAAAGACCGAGTAGCGAGAAGCTGGCGCATGCCGCCAGAAACTGTGCGGCAGTTTCGAGCCGCAACTGCTTTGCCGCGGGCAGGGCAGTCGTTTGAATGCCTGCTGTCAGTCCTTCAGCACGCCGCCCACCAGCACACCGGCGCCGAAAAGCACCGCCTCGGTTGGGAAATCGCCGACCCGGGGAACCAATCGGTCTGCGTCTCCGAATCGGCTGCGACTTGCCCGCGCCATGCCCTGGCTCAAAGCGCATTCTGAACGGAGCTCAGCATCGCCGTGATCACCTGTTTATACTTTGCGAACTCGGGAGATGTCTGCCGGACCTCAGTGGTGGTCGTCGTCTGCTGGCTCGCCGCGGTCGTGGCTGGGCTGAGCTTTCGACCCATCTTCCTTTCGGCCCAGTCCACGACATAGCTGGCGGTCTTGCCGGTGAGAAAGGGATTGGCCTGAATGACGGGTGACCCGAGCACGGCGCTCAGTTGCGCCGAACCCGACGCCGACAGCACCTGATGCGCCCCCTCCATGCCGAGGAAATGGCACAGATAGAGCCGGCCGGCTGTGATCTGGTGGCCGCGCGCCCGAAGATAGGCTTCGCCCTCTCGCGCCAGATTGCGAACCATCTCGCGCGAGATCGTGGCATCGTAACGCAGGGCAAGCAGGTCGGCGGTCGAGAGTGTGCGTGCAAGTTCGGGGCGGTATGTATTCATCATCCGGATCCAAGTCTTGGTGATGAACTGGCCGGCCCCGGTCGCTGAAGAATTTGGGTTCTTGGCACGGGCACTGCCGCCACTTTCGACATGGACGATCCGGTCGGTGAGCGTTTCCACGGCGGAAAAATCCGAAGCGACCGCGGTAACCGTACCCAGCGGGTCGATCGCCGCGCCATTCTGGTAGAGTTCGAAATGCAGGTGCGGTCCGGTCGACAGTCCGGTGGTGCCGATATAGCCGATGATGTCGCCTGCCTTCACCTTGGTGCCGACGCCACCCACGATTGCGAATTTCTGCATATGCGCATAGCGCGTCTCGCGCCCGCTTCCGTGCGAAATCTTGACCAGATTGCCATAGCCGCCCCCATCGCCCTGGAAGCTGATTTCGCCATCGAAGGCGGCTGCGATCGGCGTGCCGACCGGCGCCGCCCAGTCGACGCCCTTGTGGATGCGAACGGTGCCCAGAATTGGGTGCTTGCGGGGCCCGAAGGTCGAGGTCAAGACCCCGTTGACCGGTGTGACCATGCCGTTGGTGACCGTCAGCGAGCGGACCTGATCGTCGCCTGTCACACATGCAAACTGGCCATCGCCCTGCTGGAAGACGAAACAGTCGAGACTTTTTGTCGTGCCCTGAACGCCAACATACAGCACCCGCCCGGCGCCTTCGTCCTTGCCGCGCGGCGTCTGCGAATAGATCAGCACAAGACGCTGGTCCTCGCTTGCGAAGGCGTCCAGATCCTGACCTCTCGACAGATACATGATGGCTTCGCCGATCACGCCGGTCGGAACGCTGTTGCGTGCCGCTGTCGAGTAGATCGCGTCGAGCAGACGATACTGCCTTTTGTGGCCGCCTTCCGCCGGCGCGCCCGAGTAGTTGAACAGATCTTCGCGTACCCAAGGGTCGACCCCCGATACGAACACGCCGGCGGCGTTACGCGTCAGCGTACCGACAAAGACGTTCTTGGCGTAGATCGACACCTGCATGAGGGACATCGTTGTCGTCTCGCGGTTCGGCCGGTATCCACGCATGGCCACGACATAGCCCGGCTCCAGGCCGTTCCGGCCGAAGAGCGCCTTCAGCGCCACGCCCGCCTGCTTGGCGTCGTCGGCCGAGAAATGTGCATCGAGCGCAACGCTATCCAAACTGCGATCGTTGAGGATCTTCACGAACGTGTCTTCCGTCGCCTCGAACCGCTGATATTCGTTCGTGACAGTCGCGACGCTGGTGTTGTTTTCGATCTGGGTCTTCTGGAACGCGGGAAGAGCTGCATCGCCTGCATCGATTGTTTCAGCCCAGCCGGCCTCGGGGTCATCGGCCTCGGCCTGTTGATCGGCAGCAGGCGGGGGTTCGTCCGCGGCAGGAGATGGCTGAAGATTATTCTGCAGATCGCTGGGGGCTGCGGGGGCGGTCTTTCGTTGCGCCTGGAAGAATGCAAAATCCTCCTGCGTCGACGGTATGGTCGTCATGAATTTCTCGCTGGCGCTAAGCATAACGTCGGACAAAATCTCGATCTGTGGCGAAACCCCGGCCTGGTCGAGTTCGGCCGGACGCGGAACAACGCGGCCTTTCGTTGCGGCGCCGGAATCGGGTGCGAGCGTGATCCACATCGGGTCCCCCGCCAGGCCGATAATGGCAGGCACATAGACAGAGGCATCGGCCGGCACATCGTCGGCTCCTTCGACCGCATGCAGCTCCTCGTCTTCGTCGCCAAACGACCAATAGTCCGCGGTGAGGTAGAAGCCGGCGGCAATCGAACACAGGAAAACCGTGGCGAGGCCGGCAAGAAGTCTGCGCCAAAACCTGCCCCGGCGAAGGGCAGCGCGTGCTTGCTTCTTCTCCTTGAAGCTGGTGTCGATAGCGTGCGTCACGGACTGCTTCCGGTCAGGAAAAACGTCCAACGCACCTGTTCAAGCGTATCGACTTCAACAAATCGCGCGGCAATATGGCCGCGCTGCCAGCATTCGTCGATGCCGCGTATCGAGAAACGTCGCCGCTCAATGCACATTTCGGTCGATCCGGTCAGGATCGCGTGGCCGAAAACGTCAGTGGCGTAGAGGTAGATGTAGCGGTTCGTCAGTTCCTCGCGGATGACGTTCACGCACTGATTTGCGCCGATGGTCCACCAGCCATCGGTCTGGTCGGCATTGTCGACCTCCTGGCCGACGGCGAGGTTGACGACGTCGAGCGTCTGATTGCAGACCGTGAATTCGGCGCGCGCTTCGTTGCATGAGAGCACGGCCAGCAACGCGGCGGCCGAAACGACGGCAAGCCTCATGCGGCCCCTCGAGGCAAGCAAGGTTCGAAGCCGACCACGCTGCTTTAAGGGCAGGTCGGAAGACGAGCGGGGCAAACGCGAGCTACGGAGTTCCATCGGACGCCCATGCTATCCGCCGAGCCGGAAATACTTGGCGCTGGCCGAGAACTTGGATCCGTTGGCCTCGATTTCCTCGACAATTTTGGGCAACAGCTGCGAGGCCGGCATTGGTGTGGAGAACGCAGCCGCCTGGATATCCTGGGGGCCGGTGATCACCATGATGATCTGCGGCACGGCCTTGCCTGCAGCCCTGTCGGCGGCGCCGAGACCGATCGGAATGCTGAAGGTGGCCTTGTCCGATTGAACGACCATGCGGTCATCGAGGTTGAACATCATGCCTTTGTGGTCGATCAGCAGCACGCTGGAAATGAGCCCGCCACGCGTCACCAGCGTACCGCTGATCGGCGTACCATTTGGCACCGATGTTCGATCGAGAACAAGCTGCGGCTTTTCGCCAGCAGTCTGCCCCAGAAAGCGCAGGAAATTGGTGACTTCGCACTGGCTCGGCTCAATGAGGCGCACGTTAATGTCCGGCTCAACGTGGAACTTTGCCTGGAAATCAGCCAGCATCTGCTCGAATGGCTGGACCGCGGTTCCAAATCCTTCGATGGCAGCGGTCTTATCGGTTATCGACGTCACGGCGGCGTAGAAACAGTCGCCACCGCTGAAGTCGCGAACCCACGAGACACGCTGCGCTATGTCGTCGATCACCGGGGCAACTTCCGGCTTGGGCACGTTCAGGGCGACCGTGGCCTGCTCTGGTTGACTGGCCGGGGGCAGGTCGGCCTGCCGCCCTGCTGCGCTCGTCTCATCCGCCTGGCGTGCAGCCGCCTCGGGAATGGGCGCTGCTGGTATCGCCTTCCCCGGTCGGCTTGCCTGGTGTTTGGGCGGCGGCAGGTCGGCCTGCTGCTCCTTTGCCCTCGTCGCATCCGACTGGCCTGCAGCCGGTTCGGGAGCTGGCGCGGCCGGTTTCGCCTCCGCCTGCTGGCTTGCCTGCTGTGCAGGCTTTTGGCCCGCCGCGGTGTCTGGTTGGGCTACGGGCGGCGGCGCAGCCTTTTCGACCGGCGGGAGGGCTGGAGCAAGCTTGGCAGGCGGCGAGGGCGTATCGGGCTGAATTGACGGCGTTTCGTTTTCCGCGGGCGGTTGCGCCCCACTTGCCGACGGCTGCGTTTCCTGCATTTGCGGGAGCATCTTAGGCGACGCTGCCGGCGGCGGCGTTCGAGCCGCGGCGGCGTCCGCCTGATTTTCAGCTGGCGCTAATGTGGCCTCCGTTTGGGGCTTTGGGGCTGGAACTTCCTGTGGCGGCTCAGGGGAGTCCGCAACATTGTCCGTCGCCAGCGGCTTTGACGCCTCTGCCTCAGGAATTGATGCTTCGGGGACAGGCATTGTTGCTTGTGGTGTAGGTTGTGGTGGCTCTGGCGCGGAAAGCGAGGTCTTGCCGGCGCTCGGCGGTGGGGGCGTTGTAAAGCCGCTGAAATAGAGGCCGGCAGCTGAGGCGAGAGCCAATGTCGCGAAGGCAGAGATTGCGATGGCTCGGCCCTTTGTGGATTTTCCGGGAACAGCGCCCACGACCGCACGTGGCGGCGCGGCGACCGGTGAGGCCCGCGGTTCGGACAGCAGCGCTGGCCGGACATGCGGGACAAAGCGCTGCCCGCCCGAGCCCGCCAAAGGCGCGTCATGGCCCAAGACATTGGATGGCGGGGACGAGGCCTTCGGATCGGGCGCAAGGGTTTGCCCCGCCCGTGGCAAACCCGGCCTGTCGCGGTTTGGGATGAACGTCGGCGGCGTTGTCCCTTCGTCCTCGTCACGCGTCATCCTGGCGATTTCCGCCATGCTCGCCGGGCGGTCTCGCGGATCCGGCTGCAGCATGGCTTCAACAATGTCACGAAAATCGTCGTCGATGTCGGACAGGTCGGGCACGGTCCGGCGCTTTTCGATGATCTCGAATTGGGACCCGCTCATGTCGATCGGCTCGCCGCGCAGGGCGGCAACCAGCACCAGCCCCAGGCTGTAGATGTCGGACTGCTCGCTGACATCGCCGCTGTATAGCCCCAGCTGTTCGGGGGAAACGTAGTTGTACTTTCCCGCGAATTTTCCGCCGATCAGGGTCTCACCGCCGACGGTCGCTGATCGCGCGATACCGAAATCGATGATCTTGGCGCGGTCAACCCGCCCGCCCGGCAAGATGATGTTGTCAGGAGAGAGGTCGCGGTGAATTGCTCCCGCCTGATGCACGGCGCTCAGACCCGACGTGAGGCGATGGCAGAGCTTGCGCACCTCCTCAGTCGGCATTGGGCCACGTCGCATAATGTCGTATAGCGACTCGCCGTCGACGAATTCCATCGCAAGATAGGGACGACCGATCCCTGGATCGATCGTGAAGACGTGATATCTCACGACCGCATCATGCGAGAGGTGATTGAGGATCGACGCTTCCTTGCGGAACAAGGACAAGATCGTCGGGTCGCGGGCAAATTCGGGCAGGACGATCTTGATCGCGACATGGTCGCCAGTCTGGATGTTGTGGCCGCGGTAGACCTCACCCATGCCGCCGAATGCGATCCTCTCGTCAAGTTCGTAGATGCCGCTGAGCTGCGTGCCGACGGCTGTGTTGGCCAGCTGCGGCGATATTCGCGTCTTGTCGTCGGCGCTCATCAGCCTCAACCCTCCGCTCTGGACAGATCAGGGTAGGGGGGGTGCCCATTGCTTCTGCTTGCGAATTTTACCAATACAATCGTGACATTGTCTGTCCCGCCTCGCTCCAGCACCGTTTTCAGCAGAGCCTCACAGGCCGCCTGAGGTGTTGCAGTCACGACCGCGGCGCCGATTTCGGCATCGGTCAAATGCGCAGTCAGCCCATCGGTGCACAACACAAAGATGTCTCCCGGCATGATTTCCCCTTGCTGGAAATCGATGACGATTTCGTCGCTGACGCCTACCGCATGCGTGATGACATTGCGGCGCGGCCAGGTGAGCGCCTCGGCTGCGCTGATCATACCGCGGTCGAGAAGTTCCTGAACTTCGGTGTGGTCCTTCGATATCTGCGAGATCGAGGCGTTGCGGATCAGATAAACCCGGCTGTCGCCCGCCCACAGGCAGGCAAATCGCCCATCCATCGCCAACAGGGCGGCAACGGTGGAGCCGATGGTTATGCCGCGGGATTCGGAGATCTTGCGGATCTCGGCGTTGGCGCGGCTCAGCCTGTCCTCGAAGCGCGCACGAAGATCCGGGGCGGAACTGGCAATGCCGATCGTGGCCAGATGATCGACAATGCTGGCTGAAGCGACCTCTCCGGCTTCATGCCCACCCATTCCGTCGGCCACCACCCACAGGCCAGTCCGTGGCTCGACCAGATAGTTGTCTTCATTGTGCTCACGGACACAGCCATTGTGGCTCACGCCGAAGCTTTCAAAGGAAAGGGCGACATCGCTCAACTTGCCACCAAGCGCTTCTCGAAGCGTCCTCTGCAGCGCACTCTCAGGCGCTCGCTAGCGCCACTTTGCCATATGCTGCAATATTAAAGTACCGAAATTTAGCTTTGAGCGCGTGACGCTTTTCGGAAGAGGCTTGATGGCGAGGGCTATTGACGACGCCGGGCGGAACGTGGCTGTCATCATTGAACCCAATAGCGGATTGTAGTCTTTGCAGCAGGCACTGGCGGATTACGACCACGACGACTGATTGTGCGGGAGGCGGTTATTGGGATCGTAGGTAGCGAGCGTCGCCGGCGGCGTGATACTGGCGCCTTGCTTATATTCCTCGAGCGCTGTCTGGGGTGCTCGCGACAGATACAGCGCTTCGACCCCCGGCCGATTGAAGCGGCCACCGTCGGAAGCTGCGCCCGCACCGCTGGTCGGGAGGAAGGCCCATTTGGGTGTTAGATAGCGATGAAAGATTTCGTCGGGACCGACGCGAGAGATTTTCACCCGCGCGCGCCATTCTCAAGATCGCGAACAAACGCGAGAACCGCCTCGACTTGGCCGTTGGCGACAAGTTCGGCCGCCGTGCGATGCCCATAGTCGGCGATCGGCTCGTTGCGATACCAATAAATGGCCCTGTCAACTTCGCCGGTGAGTTCCGTCGCCGCCGAGATCACCTTCACCATTTCGCGCATCCTGCCCTGCAGGCGCTCGGAGGAAGGGTTGCGCAACGTATTTCGATGGACGCCTGTTAGCTGCGCCAGATTGGCAATCTTCACACCAAGGGCCTTCGACAGGCGTTGGGGCGAGATATAGGGGGTCCGAGGCTCCTGAAGGCTGTCAACGAAGCCCGAGACCATTGCGTTGTATGCATGCTGAACCGGCGGCATGGGAAACCTCAAAAATTCATTAGTGCCCAATATATGCACATAATAATGCATATCCAGCGCACGGGCAAATGCGCTTTATCCCAGAGTTCACTCTGATGCGACTTCACCGATGGAAGGACAATCCGTGATCGCAGCAACTTTTGGCGCCCTAGTTACACCAGGTGAGGCTCAAATCATCTCAAAACGCCTTCGGACAGCTGAATGCAGAAAGTGCGGGAAGGAAGAACGGGCTGGGTCCGGAACCGGTCTGGATCGTATAGCTGACGTCGCGTCCGCCGATTACGAAGCGCGCCTCAACAGAGCCGTCTTTGCTGGTGATCGTCGCCTTGTCCAGCAACCGCTTCAGCGACCACGGCCCGTCGAAGCTGATAACGGATTCGCGGCCCGGCATTTCCGGTATCAGTCTCAGACTGGCGGACGCCGAGGCCGCGCCGCTCGGCCAGGACACCGTGCTTGGCGTGTTACCCGCCTGGTTGCTCTGGACGATCTGGCCATCGACGTCGAGCACCGCAGCATCTGCATCGCCATTCAGCGAGAACGGGGTAAAGGTCAGGTTGACCGAGGGCATTGATCCGCCCGAGGGGAAAAAGGCGTTGCGGATTTCCGCAGCCACCTGAAAGTTTTTCAGCGTCGACTTCGACAGGTCGCGCCCAAAGCGCGCATCCTGTTTCCAGCTCCAGTCCTGGCCGCTCATGTCGATCAAGGAAGCAAGGTTCTGTGCGAAGAACCGATCCATCAGGCCGCCCGGAGAGAACAACTTGGCGAAGTCCGCCATCGCAATATCCTGGGTACCATCGCCGGCGAAGGGGTAGCGGCCGTTGACCGCCTCCTCGCAGGGCTGCGTGACGGCCTGTTCGAGCATCTCGTTCAAATTCGTCAACGAAATTTCAGCCGCGTTGCCCTCAAATTCGTCTGCAGTTGCGTTGACCATTCTGCCGAGTTGCTTGGGCAGACGCGAGGCATTGGCGCGAAGGGTGGCTATCTGCAGCTGCAGGTTGGCGTTTACACGTTCCGTCTGCGAAGGGACCTCGGTTGCCAGTTGCAGGCTCTGGTGGATATCGCGAAAATTCTGGGTCAGCGCATCGATCGGTCGGTGTCCAAAAGGACCGCTTACCAGAGCCTGGAAGGACCTGAACTGCGCTTCGATGTTTGCCCCGGGGCTCTGGCTTTGAAATTTCGCGGACCCGGTACCGGCACGGCTTTGCGATTTTGCGGAGCTAACTTGAATGCCGATGCGAGCCAGGCCCTTGGCCATATCTGCGGCGTCCTGGGACTGGCGCATGACGGTGCCGGCTTGCATCCCAGTGCCCGACTCTTCGCCAGAGACAGAGTCGCGCGCCAGGGCTGTTTCCTCGGCAATCGCGGTAAAAAGCTGTTCGATCGGCGAGCTTGGTGAGGCAACGGCGGAAAGCGCGACATAGTGCGGCTTGTCGTTCAGCATGGCCTTGAATTTCAAACCATTGAGAACGCTGTTCCATGCGGCTGCGAACTCCTTGCCGTAGCGGTCGAGAAGTTCGGGGCCGAGTTTGAGCAACTCCTGATCGATGCCGCCTTGCTCGCCGCCACCTCCCAGAACCCACTGGTCGTCGTCGAGTGTCTGCGCAATGCGCGAAAGCTGTCCGAGATAAAAGTTGTTGAATCCGGCATGGGTGTAGAGACCGGGAACACGGAGCTTCGACAAATCGCCGCCATCGACGCGCTCGAACACAAGTTGCGCTTCCGGCCCGCCTTTTTGCGAAACAGAAAAATCGTCCAGCGCAGCCGCGTACACCGCCGACTTGATCGATGCGGACGCACGATCGGCAAGGCTCATGCGCCCGAGCGAACGCTGGGCGGCTTCCACAAGCGGCTGGTTGAGTTCGAAAACCGGATCATAGGCATCGTCCAACGCAAGCATGGCGCGTAAGTGCTTTTCGAGCTGCGCGCGTCCTTCGCGGTTGCTCTCGCCCGGATACCGGTTCTGTTCCCAATCCTGCTTCATCCAGGAGATGATCAATGGGTCATCGACCTTGGGTGCCTTACCACCGAGCATCAGATAGATCTTGAGCGGTTCGTAAAGCGCGGCGGGATCAGCCATCGTCGCCTGGACTGTCCGCTCAGCCTGAATAAGCAGACGCGACCGCAACATTCGTTCCAGTGCTTGCCGGTAGGCCGTTGTCGATGCCGAAAGAAGCCTTTCCCGCTGGCTAAGGCCGACCGTTTCCGCGATCGGTGTCGGTAAGTCACTGGTTTCGAAACCGGCCGGCATGTTGCGCAATTGGTCGAGCGGCCCGATGACGTTTTCAAGGTCGACATCGGTGACCGTCGTGCTTTTGAGCAGGGCGTCCGCTGTCCCGCGATATTGGCCCATCGCCTGCGTCGTGGAGGCGATCAGCGAGCGGTTGGCCATGAAGCTCATCCCGAGCGTGCCAAGGACTATGGCTGTGGTCAACGCTATGATGCCAAAGCCGCCATATCTGAGGGCCGCTGCCCGCCTCTCGGTCGCTCGGTCATAGGAAACCCATCCGGATTCAGCGAAAATGACATCAGTCAGGAGGTCGTGCAAAAAGAAGCTCTTGCCGGTCCCGGACAGATGGGGGCGGGAATTGTTGCCGAAACTGCGGCCGATTGCGCCCAACACCTGATCGATCGGCGTTCCCTCTTGGGTCCCCGACGAGAAGTAGAACCCACGCAGGCTGACATTCACCTGGCTGCGGACCGGATCGAACAGGCTGGCCACGAAACCGGCAATTCGGCCCTTGAGCGCGAAAAACTGGGCCGGAAAGCCAAAGATCGATATGCGCGAGACCGGATCAGGCTCTTCCTGCAGGCGGTCAGCCATCTCGTCCGCCAATCGGTTCGCCAGTGCATCGAATTCGGCCGGAGCCTCACCGGCCATGTTCTTGTTGCGGTCCGTGGTCTGGAATGTCGCGCCCCAGACCTTGCGCCTGCGCGGCTCCTCGAAACTGCCGAAATACTCCATGAAGCCGGAAACAAGATCGGCCTTGGTGAAAAGCAGGTACACCGGAAACTGGATTTTCAGCGTCTCGCGGATCTCCCTCAGGCGACTGCGTATTTCAACGACATGGGCGTCGAGCTGCTGGTCATCGAGGCTGATGAGATCGGCAAGGCTGATGGCCAGGATGACCCCGTTGATCGGCTGTCTGATACGGTATTTCTTGAGTAATGATAAAAACGCAAGCCAGCTCTTGCTGTCGCTTCCAGCATTGGAATCCTGCGTGGTGTAACGTCCTGCCGTGTCGATCAGCACAGCCCCTTCAGTGAACCACCAGTCGCAAGAGCGGGTACCGCCAACACCGGCCACCGGCTGGGCGTCTCCTGAACCGGCAAGCGGAAAATTCAGACCCGAATTGACCAGTGCCGTCGTCTTGCCGGCGCCGGGCGGGCCAATGACGATGTACCAGGGAATGTCGTAAAGGAAATTGCGCTTGCCGCTCGACCGCTTGAGTGCTGCGATGGCCTCACTCATGCGCGCCTCGAGCACCGGTGAATCGTCATTGCCCCCGTCGTTGCGGGCAATGACGATCTCGAGCGCTTTTTGCGCCTTTCTCACCTGCCAGACGCGCACTGCGTAAACGAGGGCCGCGGTCGCCACGATCGTGCCGATGATTGTCGCGCGCAACCAGACAGATCCCAGCGGCCGGATATCGGCGAAGCGGATCAATGGTCCAGCAAACCAGATCGCCACCGCGAAACCGGCCAACGCGGCCGTGCTGAATATCCGCGGCAGCCAACGCATCATGGGCGTTTCCGACCGGCGGTGTTCACAGCGTTTCCTCCTTGGGGATCATCACGTCGACACGGCGGTTCTTGGCGCGGCCCTCGGACGTCGCATTGTCGGCAATTGGCTCATCTTCGCCCTTGCCGTCGGCGGTTACTCGCGAGGGATCGCCAAGTTTCGCGGCGATCATTGTTTCAACAGCCTTCGCGCGGGCGACCGAAAGGTCAAAGTTGGATTTGAACGTGCTTGATTTCCGTGGCTTCACATTGTCCGTGTGGCCAACGATCCGGATTGCCCCTGGCTCGTGCTCAAGGGCTGCGGCAATCTGTGCGGCCAGTGGCAGAAACTCGGGCTTCACTTCGGTCTTGCCAGGCTGAAACAACAAGAGATTGCTGATCTCCACAACGATGAAGTCGCCCTTCGTGCCGACGGTGAGCCCGCCGCGCTCGACTTGCGTGGCCAGTGCCGAGCGGATGCGGTCGATCTGCTCGGTTGCAGCAGGCGAGGCGACTGTCACCGGTTTGGAAAGTGGGGGTACCACTCTGGCGCGCTCGATCGTCACAGGCGTCGAGGGATTGAGCGCCAGCAATTGTCTGGCTGCAGCATCGCCTTCATCGGTCATGAACGCCCGCAACGTGAAGAACGCGGCCGTCAGCAGGGCTGAGGCCGCCGCAGCAACACCCCAGAGCGGCAGGCGGGTTGAAGACGGCATCATCGTCGCGGCTATGCCTTGCCAGCGGGGGGAGATATCCTCTCCGGCGCGGGCCCTGAAATAGCGAAGCGTCTCGTAGACGTCGCGCCGCACACGTTCGAGACTGGTATCGTCGCGCGCCAGCCCCCGATACTGGCCCTCAAATCCCAGGGACAGGCACACATGCATCAGCTCGACCAGGTCTAAGTGTGGCTCCGGATTGGCCAGCACCTTGTTCAGTGCTTCGTAGAAACCGGCGCCAGTGGCTTCGACGTGAAAGAACCGCGACAGCATACTGTGCTGTGCCCAGGTGTCCTTGCCGGCCCAGGGCAGGTTGCCCACAAGATCGTCGGCGGTTTCGCAAAGGGCAAACTTCGCGATCCGCGCATCCTCTTCGGGAACGCCTGACTTCTCCAGCGTCCAGTCGAACCTCTCGATCGCATCGGCGATATGTTCGGCCAATGGCGCCGCCTGTCTTTCGACCGGTACGAGCCTGAGATGCCCGAACAGGACGAGCAACGGTGCTGACGCAGCGAGGATCGGATTTGCCGTCGAATATTTTACCGTGTCTGCGGCGCCGAGCAGCACCTCCTGCTGAATGGTCGGCCTTGACCCGGCTGCCTCGGCTCCGGCCGCTGTACCGGACGATGCTCCCTGATAAAGAATGGTTCCGGATGTCCAGTCCGGCGGCATATGCCGACCTATGTCAGGATCGAAAACTGTCGATTCCTTGACATCCGAGGGCCCGACGGTCTTCGCGATCAGTTCGTTTGCGGCTGGTTTCGCATTCTGCCCGCGCCGTGGGCGGATGACGGTCTTGCCGACCGGGCCGAATGGATCATCCTTCGAGCTCATCGCCGATATGCCGCTGCCATGCAGTGTCCGCGCTCGCGTGCGAGAGGCGCCAGATCTTTCCTGGCCGGATAGGGCAGGCAATGGTCCTTCCGGCAAGGCGGTCCGGAGCTACAAGAAACTATGGCGCCGCAATTTGACATCTGCCGCAGACCCCCAGGTCAATCAGGCTTACCCGCTTGGCGAACTGTCGTATGTGATCGTAATCGCAGATGTTGTCGATTGGAACATGATGCGGTGCGCCGACGCGTTTTTCTTCGTCGGCTACAGCGCCGCAGTTTGTTTGTCCCGTCTATTTTTGCTTGTCAGCTTTGGAATACGCGTCGCTGAAATAGGCCAAGAATATATCCAGCATGCCGTTTTCGTGTGCTTCCTCCATGCTCCGCCACGTCCCGACAAACGCGTCCCATGCTTGGGCCTTCTTCGAGGTAAACGACGTCGGCGGAAGCTTTTTGCCGATTGCTTCCGGCGACAGGTCGTCAAGCAGGCGAGAGAGCGCAGCTTGCATGGCGGCATAGGTGGCAAATTCGTGCGCCTTGAGATCGCGGAATGCGTCTTCGACGCTGTGCCTGGCATCGAGATAGCCGGCCCTGCGCCGCGCGAACATTATTTCGAGTATGTCGTCGGTGCCCGGGACAAATTTGAGGGGATTGTTTTCAGCGGAGCTTATCATCGTTCGGTGTGGGCTCTTGGCCAATGTCTTTGCAGCCGCACGTGCCTTCAGCAGCATGGCCAGTTGCTCGACCACCGTGCGAAGCACTGCGCCGATTTCGGCAGCGACTTCATGCGGATCACGCAATTGAAACAATTCCGGCGAAATGCCTGCGGCGATTGCAATTTCCCGCAGCACCTCGTCTGTCGTCGAAGGGACGGCCGCAGGCAGAGACGATGTCGATGGCGGTGCTTGCCCGGGCCATCGCTCTGCCGAACTGAAGAGAGGCTCGCTTCCGGAATCAAGCAACCGATCGGCCGCGACCGGCATGCGTCGTTGCGTCGAACCTCGGTCGGCCTCCGGATGACTTGGCGTTGCGTGCTCGTCGTCAATCGATACAAAGATGACGTAGCGGCCGACCAGGAGCCTGTCGCCGTGGTCTAGCCGGCGCGGACCGGTGATGCGTTGGCTCGATCCATTGATGAAGGTGCCATTGCGCGAAATGTCGTGCAGCCAAAACGCGCCTGCCTCGTATCGGATCTGGCAATGCCGGCCGGAGATGAACTTGTCAGGGTCGGGCAAGATCCAGTCGCAATGTTCGCGCCCGATTTTGAAGCTGCGATTACGCGATCTGTAGCCGGGCGACACGCCAGCGGGCAGGGCATCGACATTGCTGATCTGCAGACTGATTAACATGCGAAATCGCCTGTGTGATCGCTGGCGGCCTTGCCGACACGATACTCCATGTTTTTAGCGTGGCTAATCCAAAATTCGCATCACAGTGGGCCACCTATTCATGGTCCGCTTTGGCCTGCACAACAAACATGTGGTACGCTTGAAATGGACTGGCAACCATCAGGGTTTGATGCGATTTCGAGTTCCTGACTAGGATCTTCAAATCCACCGGGCTGGCCGCCAGGCCGAGGAGGGGCACGACCGATGCCAAGTGAACAACGTGCCACGGTGGTGCAAACGCCAGTTGGCGCTGAGCTGTTGACCTTTACACATCTCGTCGGGCGGGATGAGATCAGTCGTTGTCTGGCCTATACGGTCGGGTTCGTAAGCCCCAGCCCCGATATCGATCCGCTGAAGATGCTGGGTGGCCCCGTCTCCGTCGAAGGTGAAGCCGACCCCCAGCGCTGGTTCAGCGGCATCGTGTCGGACTTTCGCCTCACCCGGATCGAGGACCGGCTGGCCTATTACGAAGCAGTCGTCCGGCCATGGCTCTGGTTTCTCGGCAATACGACCGACTGCCGCATTTTCCAGAACATGAGCGTCATCGAAATCGTCGAACAGGTTTTCTCGAAATACAGCACGGCAAAATTCGAGAAACGCCTGCAAGGGTCCTATCCGCCGCGCGAATATTGCGTGCAATATGACGAGACGGATCTCGATTTCGTGCAGCGGCTGCTCGAGCACGAGGGCATCTTGTATTTCTTCGAGCATGGCGAGGGCAAGCACACGCTTGTGCTTGCTGATGCGATGAGCAAGCTGAAGCCGGCGCCGGGCTATGAAAAAGTACCTTACCACTTTGAGGGGCAGGGCTCCCGGCGCGATGTCGAATATATCACGGAATGGATTCCGGGCAGTTCGGTGCGGCCGGGCGCCTATGTGCATACCGATTATGATTTCAAGAAGCCGGGCGCCGACCTGATGGCCAAATCCGCCCAGCCGTTCAATCATAAGCTGGCCGCGGGCGAGAATTACCGTCAGCCCGGCGCCCATCTCGAAGTCGGTCGCGGCGATAGCCTGGCGGCGATCCGGCGCGAGGAGATCCAGGCGGTGCACCAGCGCATCGCAGCGGTCGGAACCGTGCGGGGCCTGTATTCAGGATGCACGTTCAAGCTGGATGGCTTTCCGCGCGAGGACCAGAACCAGGAGTATCTGGTGGTCAGCGCCGAATACAGGCTATTCGACCCTGGCTACAGGGCCCATGCGGATGTCGACAGCGAGAACTTCAAGGTGATCCTTGGTGTGGCACCTACGGCTTTGCCCTATCGTCCGCCGCGGGTCACGACACGGCCGATCATGCGCGGGCCGCAGACGGCGACCGTGGTCGGACCTTCCGGCGAGGAAATATTCACCGACAAATATGCACGGGTGAAGGTCCAGTTTCATTGGGACCGGCTGGGCAAGAAGGACCAGAACAGTTCCTGCTTCGTGCGCGTTTCGCAGACCTGGGCCGGCAGCGGCTGGGGTTTTATCCAGATACCGCGCATCGGGCAGGAGGTAATCGTCGACTTCATCGAAGGAGATCCCGACCTTCCGATCATTACCGGCAGGGTCTACAACGCCGCGCAGATGCCGCCCTACGGACTGCCCGGCAACGCCACGCAATCCGGCTGGAAATCCCACTCATCGAAAGGTGGCGGTGGCTACAACGAGCTGATGTTCGAGGACAAGGCCGGCTCCGAGCTGGTCAATTTCCAGGCGCAGAAGGATCACCACCTCCTGATCAAGCACGACCGCAACAAGCTGGTGCAGCACGATCAGTCGGACCGCATCGATCACGACGCCAAGCACTCTGTCGGTCACAACCTTGACGAGGACGTGGGCAACAACAAGACCGTCAAGATCGGTGTCGACCAGACAACGAATATCGGTTCGAACGACACGGAGACGGTGGGGAAGAACCGTTCGCTCACGGTAGGCATCGACGAGACGATCAATATTGGCTCAAACTCCACCGAAACGATCGGCGCCAATCACACCCAGACAGTCGGGCTGGTCCAGACGATCACCGTCGGCGCGGCGCGTGTCGACAGCGTCGGCGCCGCGGAGCAACGCAGCGTCGGCGGCCTTCAGTCGAACGATATAGGCGCAACCAGATCGGTTAGCGTGGGCGTAAGCCAAAGTCACAAAGTCGGCACGAGCGATAGTTGGGACATTGGCGCTGACCAGAACGTCAAGATCGGAGGCGGACAAAACGCCAAGATTGCCAAAGATCAGAAAGCAGAGATTGGCGCTACGCGCTCGGTCAAGATCGGCAATGATGATGGCACCGAGATAGGCGGCAACAGGGCACTCAAAATTGCAAAGAACAGCTCTGTTGAAGTGGGTGAGGGCGGTGCCATCAACGTCGGGAAGAAGCTCATCATCGAGGCGGGTGATTCCATCATGATTAAGAGCGGATCGGCATCCATCGAGCTGAAGAAGGACGGTACAATATCAATCACCGGCAAGGACATCTTCGTGAAGGGGTCAGGGAAGATCAATGTGAAAGCATCAAGCGACATCATCATGAAGGGTTCTGAGATCAAACAGAATTGAGGCACGTCGAAATGGCCAAGACAAAGAACCGAATTGAAGGCGTGGTAATCGGTGTGTTCCTCGGGTTCGATGGAGGCGACCCGTTGGTCGTCTTTGCCGGAAACACTCGGGAGACAGCCATTCCCGCCAGAAGTCTGACTGAGTTAAGCTCGGACATGATCGGCACGGACGTGGCGCTTCTCTTTCAGGACGGCGATCCCGGCAGGCCCTTGATTGTGGGCCGCATCGTTGAACCGGCCCGCAAGGCACCTCCGCAGGTCGTCAAGGATGGCGAGACGATCAGGATCGTTGGCGAGGAACGCATCGAATTGCGCTGCGGCAAGGCGACAATCATTATGGAAAAGGATGGCCGGATAACGATCCGAGGTACCTATGTGACAAGCCATGCACGCGTTTCCAACCGAATCCGCGGTGGATCGGTGAACTTGAACTGATGGCCGCGCCGCCTCTTCCAGATATCGTGCGGCAGCACGCTGAGATGGCCGCGTTTCTGTGGACGGTTTACGATCATCACCTACTCAACCCGGACGACAACCCCGACATGGACGATGAGCGTCTGGCTCGGGTGGTTGCGCAACTGGAGGCCCATCTCGACGGGTTGCGCGTGGCCGGCGATGTAGGCCGCGATATCGCACAAAGACTTTACGATGAATTTCCCGAGGAAGGTGAACTGTTCGTTCTGCGCATGTTGTCAGTGCCAAATGCGCCGCGCATCTCAGAGCTGGATGCCGTCAAGGTCAGGAAGTACATCGCAGCAAATTTGCCGTCGGCATAGCACAAAGTGCCTGCTTCACTCGCTCAATTCGGCGGCTTGGCGACCTTGTCGAACTCGGGGAAACCCGCCAAAAGCATTGACTCGTCTACTGATCCGTCCAGCTTCCATGACTGTTTCGTTTGGCTGAAGGTGCGGATGTTGTCAACTTGCTCTGACCGAAGCCCCTTCATCTCAGCCGCTCCAATGGTTTTGCGTATCTCGCGCCACCACTCGCGAACCAGCACATCCCTGTGTCCGGAACTGACGAACACGGATGGGTCGGAGTGCCCTTCCTCCAGAAAATATTTCCAAAGCACCTGATCGAAATTGCTCTTGCGAGCAGCGTTCTCCAGCCAAACACTACGCGAGCGCATGCACCGGACTGAGAACTGAATGCTCGGCTGGAGTACATGTGTCGCGTACGACAGGGAGAGTTGCTCCATGAAATCCTCGTCGACGTGCTTGGCTCTGTCGCGTTTGCCTCGGGCGAAACGGGTAAATGTCTCGACCCAGATTTGCATAGCCCGGACAGCATTTTCGTTCTGCATGAAAGGGGTCAGACAATATGCCCAATCATACACGCGATCGACATCTTCCCCCGTCGTTTCAAGTTCGCTCAGCATCACGCGGAAGACAGCGACGGCTTCCGAGGCAGGATTTTCCGGCGGAATCGATGTTCGGAGCCTAGCATACTTGGCCGTGGCGACATGGAGTGTTTCAAGGGAGTTGATTGGCCGCCGAATGACGTCGTCGAATTCATAGACGCGATCGGAAGCGATCCAGACCCACTGGCGGGAGAAATTCAGCAGATCGGCCTCAAGATAGTTTCTCATTTGGCTCAATCCATACCGAAGTTTATGATTTCGGTAATCTGATTAAGTGTGCGGTCGGCACGCGCATCGGCCAGATCTCCGCCGTTGCAGAGTGCGTGATCGCTCCCTAGGTGCGTGATCTGATCAGGCATGTAGCGCGGATCGCGCTCCGCGATACCGTTGATGGCTTGCTTCATATTGGGGTCGCGATCCCTCTCTTTGTTCGATTCGGCGAAATCTATGTCATCCAAGTCGCATGCAGCCATAAAGAGGTCGATTGCATCCCGCACGGCAACAAAATCTCTTTCGAGTTCGCCACGATGGTTGTCCCAACCTGCCGTGCCGGGCCCATTTTCGCCGCATCTTTGCTCGGCGATGCGAAATAGATAGCCATGTTGACCGCCACGCTTTTTCGGGCCCTTCTTTTTGCTCGATGTCGGATTCTCGGCGCGCTTGTCACGCGTCAGGAGAAGCTCGATCTGATTGGCTAACTCCTCACAGTTGACGTCATCGCCGCCACCGCCGCCACCTCCGACAAGCGCGCCGTTGCCGTCATTCGGCTGAGGCGAAGCATGATTGACGGTTGCCCGATCAGTGTTGCGCGGCACCGGCTCACCTTGTGCCTTGACGTTGCTCGACCAGGCGGCGGCATAGGCCTTACCCGTATTCGTCGAAGTGATGATCCCCTTCTTGGCCGCGCACCCTGCTTCGGTTCCAGTGGTCGTCGTGTAGTAGGAAATGTTTTTCTGAGCTACAGTCTTGCCCCCGATCTTCACCGTGCTTGTGCCATTGTCGGTGTCGGAATCCATCCCAAAGGTTGGGTATGGAATCGGCGTCCCAGGCGGCGTCGCGGGGTTTTCGGGTGGGGTGAAACAAGTATCTGGAAACGCGGCAATAATCTTGTTGCCTTGCGCCTTGGCGGAGACCTCCAATCCGTTGGCGTAAACGGTGCCCATCACCTGGTCCTCGCCGCGAAGATTGCGGCTCCGCACACACCGCTGTCAGAGGAGGACTCGATCAGCACCGGGTTGCCGGCAGCGTAGCCCTTGCGGGCGGCCGTCCAAGCCATGCCGACCATGAGCGGCACAGCCGCAGCACCGACATTGCCGAGGCACTCGTTGGGGGACCAAATATCTTGAAAGCCGTGATCACCACGAAGAAGACGGACAGACGCCAGAGTTGACTGCGAGAACCAGTATTGCTCGCCAATCAGATCCGCGATCCGATATCCAATTTGATTCATCCCGATGCCTGCTTGGGCCAAGGCCGTGCTGTAAGCCTGGGTCATCCCGTCGCCGCGCAGTGGTATATCCCGCGAGTTCAGGATCGAACCTTCTTCACGCGCCAATCCGACACCGCGCAAATGAAAGCTGCCGCCTCCCGCGCCGCACAGGAATGCGGCGGCTGCCTCGCCCGGGATAAAGCCGTTAGAGTTGCCTGAAATGAGCAGGCGCTTCTGTTTCAGGTAGTGTGCGACGCCGCGGCTGCTCAGAAAGCTATCGACCCCAACGATCATTACGTAGCGGGCGCTTTGCGATTCGATCAGTTTGCGGGCGTGGTCGAGTGCTACATGTCCGGAGGGTCTGCCGTGCGCGACAATGCGGCTGCTCGCGACCAGTTCAAGTTCCGCAATCCTGGCAATCTGCTTCAACAAATCCGCATCGTTCACAAGAGGGCGGGCCGGACGGTCTTCCTCTGCAGTACACAAAAGCAGCGCGGTTTGACCTCGAGCCTGGGGTACGGCGTCCAAGGCCTCGCAAATCGCCGCGGCGGCGAGATGGGCCAGACGCTTCTCACCATGCCATTTCCGCGGCAGCGGCACCGGTGCTCCAACCAACCATTCCCCGCCCGGGACTATAAAATCTGTCTCTTGAAATCCGTCGATTTTGCCACGCATGGCTGCGCAGGCTGCGGCCGTATTCAAGCCAACCGCGGTCACCATACCGGTGGACAGGATATCAACGCCGGCAGTCACCTTGTCACCGCGTCGCGGCTGGAGGGGAAACGGTCTGCGCGAACGTAGCGCTTGCCCATATCCCATGCCAGAAGCATCCCGCTTGTCGGCGGACCCACCCAGCATTGGCTGAAATCCAGCAGACTGGTTTGGATACGCTGTGCCAAGCGCCAGACCACGGAGAAATAACGGCGTTCCAAGTCGAACAGCAGTGTGTCGGGGAGGACATCCCCCTCAAAGACCCTTTTTCGCCCTTTGAACAGCGTCATCGGCAGTGTAGTCCGCGGCAGGGCAAAGCTCACCCGACCTTCAGGGGTCAAGTTGACCAGCTGAACGTCCTCGCCACCTGCAGGCGCGTTGATCTGCTGGTCTGGTGGTGCCATCTGGAAGTAACGCTCGTCGAAGTCGGGCGGCAGGAAGGGAAAGATGTTCTTCACCCAGTTGTCGTCGAAGGTGCCGCCATATTCGATGCGGCCGGGCCAGCCGCGGCCTATCGGGCCAAAACTCATCGGCTTGTAGTCGCCGAACGGCGAGCGGATTTCTTCGTCGATAGCTTGCGTATTCGGTAGCCGCAGGCCTGGAATAAGGCGTTGGTTCTTGGTCCGCGACCAGCCGGTTCCGACCGGATTGTACTTGTAACTGGCGGGGAGCTTGTCGTCCGGGTCCAGTCTGTCGACACCACCCCAGGCGACATCATAGGAAATCGGCAAGCGCAGGAAGGGCTGCGGGGCGGTGGAGCTGAACACCGGCCCGATGGCGCGCCACTCGCGGTGGCCGACGACTTCGAACAATTTCGACCAATTGCCCACCTTGATACCGACCGGTACACGCTGGGCGGGGCGTCCTCCTGGCGCGTAGGCAAAGCCATTGGCGATCACGTCACAACGCGGCTTGCGAAAAGCGAAGTCGGTCTCCCAGAGCGTGGCCGAGTAACCGGACTCGCCGGTATGGATGTCGGCAAAGACGAGCGGCACCTGCTCGGCCGATTTTTGCACCGGTCCGCCGGGTATCGTGGGAAAATCGAACGTGCCCTTTATCACTATGACGATCCACTCATGGCCGGCCTTGTCCAAGGCCACGGTGAATTGGTGCGGATAGCCCATCTGGTTCCAGATCTGCATCAGCTGGTCTCCCAGCTTGCCGCAAAGATTTGTTCCAGCGCCGTTTGAGGCGATAGCGGGTCGATGTCGAAAATGTCCGAACGCGCTGTCCACATCGCCATATCGCTGATGAGCTCTTCGCCCGGCTCAACCTGCGGCACTGGTAGCGCAGCCAGCGCGCCATCCAATTCATCCGGCGTCAGCTCGCCGTCTTGGGCGGCGATGGCCACCTTTTCGATCTCGGCAAACCATGCATCGGCATACGCTAGCTCGACGGGAGCCTCGGAAAGCTGCACGACGACGCTCAACGGGAACTGCCTGCCAACTCTGTCGGCGCTCTGCACGATGACGCCTGCCGATGCGCCGAGAAAATCCGGACCGGTCAGGAACCGCAGCGGTGTGCCGCGCGCCCAGGATTCCGAGCCAATGAGCGGGACGACATGCTGCGCCAGCCAGCGGTCCCAGGCGCGAACAAAATCTCCCGGCAGCCGCCGGGTGACAAAATCGCCGGTCGCGGGCATTTTGCCGTAAAAGCCAGGCAGGATCATATCTGTGGCGGACATGAAAATTTCTTGAACATCTGCAGGTTGTAAGGGTTTTCGACGCTGGCAGCCTTGAGTTGGAAGTCGGCATACATCCCTTTGGTGCCCAGGCGCAGGCTGTAGACGTCCGACAGCGAGGTGCCGGTGAAGCGACCGCTGCGCAACATTCTCAGCCACGCCCAGCTGCCGGTCTCGTTGAGCAAGATTTCGGGCGAGCCATCGATCGGCTGGAAGGCAAGCGAGATGACCCCTGTGCCGTCCTTGCCGGGCCACGTCATCGGCTGCGGCCTCGTTGCATTGTTATAGTAGACGAGATTCTGCCCATCGAGGTTGAGCGTCACGCGCGCGACATTGGGCGACAGGTCCTTCGGTTCGAGCGTGAAGCTCATCAGCGGGCCTGAACCGCCGGGAAAGAGATCATCGCGGATCCGCCTTGCCTGTTCGAACGCGGCCAGTGCCGACGGGTCGAGGCCGAAATCGGCGCGCCATTTCCATGGCTGCGCTGACGTGTCGACATAGCTGATCAGGTGGTCGTTAATGAAGGTGTCGATCAGGCCTGCCGGTCCGAACAGGCGGGCGAAGTCGCGGACATTGACGTCGACGGCGCTGTCAGGGCTGAAGGGATAGCGGTTGTTGAGTGCTGCCTGGCAGAACGGCAGGATGTCGGCGCGCCAGATGGCGTTGAGCTCCGAGGTGACCGCCTTCTGCGTCAGCCCGCTCGTATCGCCGGCAATACCGCCCAACCAATCATCGATCGGGTCGGGCAGGATCTGCGCCTGCCTGGCAACCGCTCCAGTCAGTTCGGCAAGGCCGCCCTGTTTCTTGATGGCGTCCTGAGGATCGGGATTGGCCGTCACGGTCTGCAGCACATTGGACAGTGCGGTCAGCGCGACAATGGCGGCGTCGAGCGCCGGCGGCTGACCGTCGACCTCGGCGATGGCGCCCCTGAGCGGCTTGAAATGCTCGGCCACCAGACTGCCGGTAAGATCCACTTCGTCGGCGGAGCCGGCACGCGGCAAAAGCTTTGCTCCGGTTTTTACGATCTTGCCAAGCTTGCCCAGCTTGCCAAGCAGTTTCGAGCCACCTGCCGCCGCTGCCTTGTCGTTTGCCGGCGCGTCATCGGACCGCGTAAGCTCGGTCTCCTGGACCACCGCGGTGACCAAGCGCTTCAGCGCGGAGTCGGCACTTGAAAGATCCTTGAGGTTCTCACTGGCGACGTTGAGGTCGGTCAATGGCGCCAGCCTCATGTCGCGCAGGAAGCTGTCCCATTGCGCGATATAGTCGTCGTAATAGAGCTTCAGAATATCCTCTGACAGCGCTGACACCGAGGTTTCGGAATTTTCCGAGCAACCGCCGGCGAACACCGCCCGGTCGAGTGCTGCCTGGGCGGCGACATCCTCAACCCGGTCGAGAATGGCGTCATGGAAGCCGGCATAGGTAAACGCTCCCGAAATGCCGACCCGAAGCGTCTTGTCGGAACGCCGCGCAAAGACCTTTGCGCCGTTGGGGCCGGCGAAGTTGGCAGGAATCCATTCCTTGAGCGCAGTCACCGCCGGGTCGGCCAGCAGTTGTTTATAGGCACGCGCCGGCAAGGAAATCGTACAGACGGTTTTCAGTGCCTCTGCAACCAACGCCTGGTCCGGGGCGATATAACTGGCGTCAACCGCCATGCGACGGATCGCGGCAAGCTGGTGCTCTTCGGCGTCAGCTGTCGGAAAGGGGGCAGCCGCGGCGAATTCAGGCAGCTTGTTCACCCACCAGTCCTGGGCGAAATCCGGATCCATCTGAGAAAGGCCGGTCATCATGCGATAGGTCTTCAGCGCGCCAAGCATGAAGTCCGGATCGCGGATCTGCCGCCACATCGTCGCCTCGAGCAGCGCCACCATGTGCGGCTCGAGAACGTTGCGCAAAGCATGGTCGTAAGTGTCGGTCTGTGCCCGCACCAGTTCCGCCGAGGCTGATGGCCCCAGCAAATCCTGTGCTGCGCCAGGCGGCGGGGTACGGGCATTTGCGACCTCATCCATCGCACTGAGGGCGCCATCGATCGCGGGCTGTTCTACGGATGCCGGGTTTGCCGCGGCCGAGGTCAGCGGCGTTTGCAGCGCCTCGAACTGGCTTGCCTGGGCCGTGATCGCGTTGCGGTTGTCGTAATAGGACCAGGTGAACAGCCCGCTGACCAGTAGGGCGGCTGCGGCACATGCGGCGGCCGCGCCACGCCAGATCCAGGCGCGGCGGCGTTGCGCCAGCGGATCGAAGGTGCCGAGGCCGGCTTCCTTGAAGATGACTTCTGTAAGCAGGTTCTTCAGGAAGAAGCTGCGTTTTTCGACACGCGGCGCGGCCAACGCCCGGCGCGGCGGAAGACCGAAGGAGGCAGACAGCGCCGCGGTCAGCCGGTCGATGGGCGCCCCTTCCTGGGTCGCCGATGTCAGATAAAGGCCACGCAGCCAGGCGGCCTCCTCATACCGGCTTTCGCCGAACATCGCCTCGATCAGTACCTGGATCGGCTCGGACAGGCTGGCGAGTTGGGCGGGAAACCTGAAGATTTCGGCGCGGGCAGCAAGCTTGTCTTCGTCCTCCAGCCGGGGCACCAGCCGCCGCTCGAGCTCGGTTGCTAACGTCGCGATTTCCCGCTCGATGGTCTTTGCATCGACATGCGCATCGAGTGCGAACGTCGTCCCCCAGACCTGCTCGCGCGCAGCCGTCGACAAACCGCCGAAGAAAGCCTCGAACCCCTTGATCAGGTCGGCTTTGGTCAGCATCAGATAGACGGGAAGGCGGATTTCGAGGCGATCGTTGAGTTCGGCCAGCCGACGGCGGATCTTGCGGCCATGCGCCTTGATGGCGTCGTCGCCCTCCGAAAGCACATCGATCGAAAGCGCGACGATCACACCATTGAGCGCGCGACGGCCCCGGTGCTTCTTCAAAAGGTCGAGAAAGCCCAGCCACTCCACCGCGTCGACGTCGGGTTGGCTCTCCTGTTGGACATAGCGGCCCGCAGTGTCGATCAGAACGGCGCTCTCCGAAAAGAACCAATCGCAATTGCGCGTGCCGCCGACCCCTTGCAGGTCGTCGGTCAGGTCGATCGGAAAGTTCAACCCCGACTGCCGCAAGGCTGTGGTCTTGCCGGTGGCCGGCGGCCCGACGATCACGTACCAGGGCATCTCGCGCAGGAACTTGCGACCGCCCAGTTTGCGGCGCTTCAACTCGGCCATGACCTCAGCGAACTTGGCTCCGACGGCAGCAACATTCTCTTCGCCGGGGCTGAGTGGCTTCTCTACCGCCGGCGCGGCGATTTCGGCGACGAACATCCGGTTGGCACGGATCGCCCGACGCTGGGCAACGATCAGCCAGATCAGCCAGAAGATGACCAGCAGCGCGATGATGACGATGCGCACATTGTCCGAGGCGAAAGGGTCGTAAGGTCCGACCCTGACGATCGGCCCGAATATCCAGATCACCAAGGAAAGCAGCGTGATGCCAATCAGTGTCCACAGCCAGCGCGATGTCAGGACCGCCCAGAGGAAGCGCAGGATGAACATCTCACAGCCTCTTTTCGACCAGCACCTCAACGCGCCGGTTCAGAGCCCGGCCCTCGCGCGTGCCGTCATCGGCCACTGGATCCGTGGCTGCCCGGCCCTCGGAATGGACGCGTTCCTGCGGCACTCCGTTTTGTACCAGCATGTCGGCAATGGTCTGGGCGCGAGCCTCTGACAGTCGCTGGTTGGTCGACAGCGGATTGGTTCTTTGCAGAGGAACGCTGTCCGTATGTCCGACCACAGTGATGTTGCCGATCAGGTCACGATTGGCGAGGATCACCTTGGCGATCGAGCCGATCAGCGGCTCGAATCCTTCCGTCAGTGTTGGCCGCGACGACTGGAATAGTTCGGGGTTGGAGGCCTGGATGACCAGCTTGGCCAGTGAAACGCTCTCCGTGCCGCTGAGAGCCGATCTCAGATTGCCCGGCGCCCCGGCCTCAAATTCGGGCAGCAGTGCAAAATCCACAGTCTCCGGCGGCGGGACATCGACCGTTGGCGACACGCGACTGATGTCGCCACGGGTCGGCGGCGGCAAGGCGCGGACCAGGGCCGAAAGCTCCACCGCCTGGCTGCTTAGTCCCATTGAGAGCCCGACATAGGTCGCGGTGGCGATGACCGCCGCGGCAAGGGCCATCACCCAGATCGGAACGATGAAGCGCTGCGGCTCGTCGGATGCGATTACGCCCTTCCAGTTCGGCGACAGCGGCGCATTCTCGGCGTCAGCATCGCGCAGGAAACGTGCCGCGGCAACCCGAACGGCATTGAGCGAGCGATCGCCCGAGCGGCCGGGCACGCGATACTTGCCGCGAAAACCCAGTGCCAGGCAGTCATACTGGAGTTCCAGCAATTCGCGATCTCGGTTCGGATGGCGTTCCAGTTCGTCGAGCCGTGTGAAGAACTGCGTGCCGGCGTCGACATCGCCGCGCAACATGACCACAAGCGGCTGACGCGGCCACGCGCTGGCCCCGCCCCAGGGCGTGTTCAGGGCCAGATCGTCGAGCAAGGCCGCCACCACCCAGGCTGCCTGATCGGCCCGTTCCATCGACGACCCCGCCGCCATTGCCGTGTCGCGTGCCCGAACCAGTTCTTCGAGCAGCCGAGTGCGTAACACTTCCGGATTCTCCGGTGGCAGCGCGCTTTCAAGCTCAGGCGCAAACTCGAGCAGGGGCGCGAAGGCGTTGACAAGGCCGTTCGGGTGGGTGCGCGAGCGTTTTACCGGCCCGCCCGGCAAGGATGCCGCCATCGGTCGCGGCATCGGCGTGCCGGTCAGCCTGATGCGAGTGCGTTCGCGATCCTCCGACAGCCCGAAAGGATCATCCCGGCTCATGGTTTCACCTGTTCACCGAATAGCAGTCCACCTGCGGTTCGCTCGGCAGTACACCCGAAACGCCAATGACGAAGCCTGGGGCACCGAGCAGCGATGCCCAGTGCTCGCTTTTCTGGTCGAGCTCAAGGCACAGCCGATCGCCGTCGTAAGGAATCTCGCGAGGTTGCGAATGAAGCGGTTTCAGCGGGATGCCGGGCAGGCGGGACTTCCACAGGCCTTCGAACTCATCAGCCGAGCCCACAGTCGCCTGGTTGACGAATATCTTGCGTAGCGCGTCCTCCGACAGTTCCGAACCGACCCGGATGACGATCCGGCTGGCCACCAGCAGCTTCGGATTGTCGATGCGGATTTTCCAAACATTGGTCGAATGGCGCATAACGGGCAGCGCGCGCGATTTCGGCTCGATGTAGCGCAGGCTCAGGATCAGTGAGCGCAATGCATCCGCCAGCGCCGAAAACGGTGGGCCGGGCGCCATGTGATTGTAAGCCGGCAGCTCGCCCAGTCGCCGCGCGCTCGAGCCGTAGGTCGCCATCGAACCGGCAAGCCCGGCCAGTTCCAGGTAAAGTTCGGCCGGATGGAAAACATCCTGCGCCAGCATATGGGCCAGTCGCGGACGCGCCGCGTTGGCGAGGTTGAGCATCAACAGGTCTTCGACGCTGCGCCCTGGCCCGCCCATGACCATCTTGCCATGCGCCTCGGCGATTTGGTCAAGGCCCGTGACGACTTCCAGAAGCAATTGCCGGTACCAGGCCACTGCACCAGTAACCAGGGCCGGTGGCAGGAACGTCTCGTCCAGCGAAACGCCGCCATCGGCACGAACCCCCTTGATGTCGGCTATAGGCAGGGCGGTATAGCCGCCGACCGATTTGCCGGGTGCAAGCAACAGCGATTGCGGCCGGGCGATTTCGATTTCTTCGGGGTCTGCACCGCCCTGGACGGCATCGCGCACCGAAACAATCCGTCCATGATAGCGCGCACCGCTGGGTGGCGCATGCGCGGGATCGAAGCCAACGCCGCCGGCCGGCTCGAGCGGCAAGGCGACCAGCACCGGGCCGGCGCCTGTATCCGAGGTGACCGGCAGCGGACGCGGCGCGTCCATCAGATCCGGAATGGAGAAGGGGGTTCCGTCCGGGAAAATGCCTCGTGCAGACAGGATCGAGATCTGGCCGGCATCGAGCAATGCCTTATCCAGGGTCAATTGCTGAAAGCCGAACGTATGCAGCTGGCCGGCCTGCAACGCGCCGCGCACAGTCGCCTCCAAGAAACGATCCTGCTGCTGGAAATGCTGGGTCCGCAGGAAAAGGCCCTCGGACCACAGCACCCTGTTTGCATCGCTCATCCGCCTACTCTCTGCATCGAGCTCCCCTTGCCTTGGCCGTCAGGCGGAAATGCCGCCGCTGCCGAGTGTGACATTGATCGTAAAGTTTGATCCGGGCGAAACCGATTTTGTCGTCCGCCAGTTTCGCCCTCCAGGCTCACGGATGAGTGCAACGAAGCCCAGGGCCGTCGCATCCGGTTCAACCGTAATGGTCTTGGTCGCGGTTTTTCCAGGCCCGACGGCAATCTGGTCGGATCCGATGAGATCGCCTGCCAGTGCCGAGCCGGCATCCCCCTGCAAGGCAAAGTAGTCGGCGGAATTGAACTTACCGGTGCTGCGCAGCCGCATGACCAGCACCGTCACTGGCCGATCGCCGCCGCCTGGTCCAGGGTTCATGCCGGCCGCCCCTGACAGCTTCACCGTGATGACCGACGGTTTTGGCGGCCCGGCGCTTTGACAGGCCGTAAGCAGCCCGGTCGCACCCAAGGCAACGATAAATTCGCGTCGATCGATCATGTCTTACTCCTCCTCATATGCATCACGAAAATCGGCGCCGATTTCGCCGAGAAAGCTCTTTTCCGCGCTCTCGGCGATTTCACGATGGCGTTTCTGGTAGAGCTCCCACAGCTTGGCGCCGCGCCCGCCTGACAACAGCGTGCCGATCGCGGAACTCGATTTCAGCTCTGCTTCGATGGCTGCCGGCTCAAAACGGTCGACCATCCGCCGCAAGGCGGCCTGCACGCCGCGCCAGGCGCGCACGTGATGTTGTGCCAGGTCGCGAACCGCATCCGCGATAGCCGCTTCGCCGGCGAGAAATCCGGGGCTGCGTTCGGCAATAAGCGTCACGATTGCGTCGTCGACCGTCGGAAGAAACTTGAGTGGATTGACTTCGGAGGCTCCGACCATTGTCTGGGCAACGCGGGCATTTCCCTTTTCTTCGGCACGCTTGCGCAGCAGCTGCATCAATCCTTCCATCATAAGCCGATATTCGCGACCGAACTTCTCCATCTCGGCGACGGCGTCGCGCCCGGGAAAATCGGCTTCCGCGATGCCCATGCCGCGCAGGAATGCGGTGCGAAGCGCCATGTCGGCGTGCTGCCTCGCGGGCGGCTGGCGGGCGGGGCTGGCGGCTGCGCCTGCCCGCATTGGGGGAGGGGCATCTGCCGCTCGCACGGGCAGGTCCCAGGGATTGGCCGCTTGCAGTGGTTGGGCGTCGCGCTCGCGCTGACCGGTCGAGCCCGCATCGCGTCCCGGGCTGGGCGCCGCGGCAGGCCCAAAACCGAAATCGTCATTGAATTCCGGCATCTTTGCCGTCGCGGGCTCCGTTGCGCCGTTCGGGGACGACATAGGATCGAGGCCGAATGGGTCCGCGCGGCTGGGTGTGCTGTCTGGTTCCAGGTAGGCGTCGGCGCTTTTTGACAGGGGCGTTGAAACCGGATCGAGGCTGAACGGGTCGTCGAAAGCAGGCGAGCTTCGCTGTCTGGAATTGGCGCGTTCGAACGCACCCGGGATCGGCTGCTCAAACGGGTTCGGCAGCTCGGCTGGACGTGGCCGCTGCGGCTCTTCTTCCACGGTGGCTGAAAAGAAATCGTCACGGCCGATGCTGACCGGCGCCCGAGACGCCGGCGGCAAGCGCTCCGGAACTGGCCCTGCGGCTGCTGCTGCTGTGGCTTGGGCGCTCGACGTCTGCAGATCGACATACACGATGTAATCGCCCAGTCTCAGCCGCATGCCATTGCGAAGACGCGCCGACTTGCCGGCGCCGAGCGGGCTGTCGGAGTCGTCTATGAACAATCCGCTGCTCGACGTATCAGTGACGAAATATCCATCGCGCCCACCAGTGATCCTGCAATGGGCGCGTGAAACGAACATGTCGGGATCGTCGATCTGCCAGCCGGCATCCGCGCTGCGGCCGATCACCAGTTCCCCCTCGTCAAGCCGGGTCTGCCGTACCGCCTGGGTGCGTGGCCCTTGCTCCAGCGTCAGCAGCAGACTCATGCCGCGACCTCCGCCCCTTCCTGCCGCCAGCCGACTAATGTCCGCAGCCGCATGTCGTCAGCATCGCCCCTTTCAGCGGGCCGCGCAAGCCACGCGGTCCGGGCGAGTTGCACGGTTCCAATACGCGGCGGCGGAACGGCATCGCGCGCCAGCACGATGCGCAGATCGACGTCGAGCGATTCGCCGACCATGTCGCTAACGGCCTGCTTGAACAATTTGAGGCGCTGACCACCCGGCAGGAACGCCTTGAAGTCTTCATAGCCCAGCGGGCCGACGCGGAGCTCGATCCTGCTTTGACGGTTGAAGACACGCGGACCGATCGTCGCTCCCCGACCGAGCCCTGCGTAGGCTTTGCCAAGGCGGGTCTGGAGCGCGGCTGGTATGGTCATCCAGGCAGCGATGAACTCCCTGATCTGGACCGGCACCTTGAACGCCTCAGCCAGGAACAGCGTCAGCCGCTCGGGGCCGTCGACCTGATTGGCAAGCGAAGCGGCCTGGCGCAGCTTAACGGCGTCCAGTTCCGGGTTGTGGGTGCCGGGAAGCCCTATTCCCGCCATGGCTTCAAGCATGGCGCGAACGCGCCCACCTACCGGGCGCTCGACCTGAACCGCCGGATGCGCATCCGCCCACGCCCTGTAATACAGCCCAATCATGCGGTTCTGAAGAATGTTGACGAAGTCCATGAAGGTCGTGTCGCTGGTCTGCTGCGCATCGGCGCCGGTGAACCAGCGTTGCGACAGGCGATCGAGCACCCAGCGCGTCAAATGCAGAGGCATCGGACCTTCAGGTCCCATCAGACCAATGTTTGCGACCGTAACCCGAGCGGGCGCTTTGTCAGTCGCTTCGCGGAATTCTGCCAAGTCCTTGGCGGAAAAGCTGAGACGAACATGCTGCCCGAGCCGCGAGGGTTCGCGCTCCGGCGGGCCTGAATAGCCGAACAACCCGCCTCTTCGTTCGAGTCGGCGCAACAGCTCGAAGAAGTCGAACGCATCCGACAGCTCTTCGGGCTGGTCCAGGCCAGGCTTGTCTAGATCAGGTAGCGATTGCCGGGCGTCATCGGCCATGGCACATCCTCCTGCTTCTGCAGCAGCCATGTGCGGGTTCGCACAAAGCCGTTTATTCCAGCGTGACGGGCAAACAGCCGTGCCAGCAGGGCCGAAAGCAGCAAGGTGCTCTGCCCCGCCAGGACAGACTGATCGACATGCAATGTCACCTCCGTGCCTCGTCCGAAGCACATCGGCCCATCGATCTGCAGTCGTTCGATGACGGACCGGGAGTCGATGCGCACGATCGAGTGCACATTGCGGGCGAGGTTCGGGTCACCCCTGTCGGCGTAGAGCTCAAGCAGCGCATGCAGCGGGTCGACGCCGCGCCCTTCCTTTGCAAGGCTTAGAAAGTTGAGCGCGAGCTGCGCTACAAGCCGCCAGGCGAGATTGTCGGCTCGCGATTCACCCGCCGCGCCCGCCGGCAGTGCTGCAGGGATGGCTGGGCGAGGCGGGCGCAATGCGCCGAGAAGCCGGATCATTTCGACCGGATCGCCGGCTTCCAGCGTCAAGGTAGGGTTGTCGTCAAGGATTGGCAGATCGCGGTTGGTGCAGAGCGCCACGATGTCGACGCGCTTCAGCGGCCGGTTAGGCGGATTTTCCGCTGGGCGTGAAATCGCCAGGAAAACGTCGTCGCCCGTGTATGAAGTGCGGGTGAGGCCGTCGCGCCGTTCCTCCTCCGTCGGGCGACGTGGGCGCCGTTCGGTGGAATAAACCCAACCGCTGCCGCGGTTCTGTCCCAGGCTGAAGAGCTCCGGGATTGCGGCGTCGCTCCCCTCGCTGTCGGCGTCCTCGACGCGGGTAACCCGATAGATTTCGAAGTCCCGCGCTCGCGTGCGGTCGGCATGCAGCACCTGCCGCGTCTTGCGCGGATCGAGCTCGACGACGTTGCACTCACGTTCGAACAGATTGATGATCGGCGTTGCGAAAAGTTCAAAATCGGCCGCCGCCAGATCGGCAAGTTCAGGCACCGGACGCCTGAAGATGAAGATGATCTCGAGCTCGGCTGTGCATCTGCGCACAATGGGCTGCAACCCCGAAATCCGAGCATAGTGAAAGCGCTCCGGCATCATGAAGTATTCGCGCAGAAGACGATATCCTTCGAAGGTCGGACGTGTACGAGGCATCAGAGCCTCGTCGTCGCTGATGCCGACCATTTCAGGTACCGGCAACGGCGATATTGGGTTGGCCTTGCCTTCCGGTCGTGCACCAACGGCTGAGCAGGCGCCGAAAATCGCATCGAAAAGCAGTGGTGCCTTGGTGCGCGCGGCAAAGTAAAGATCAAGCCGGTCGAGCGACAGTTCATCGAGCTTGCCTTTTCCAGTACGGGCCAGCGTGATGCGAAGCGCCGCCTCGCCATCCACACCGCCGAGCCGCGTGATGCCGGCTGCCGCCAAGGCGCTACGATCCTGAAAATAGCCGACCGAGGTAATGGCTATCGGCCACAGCGTGATGTCCTGGGCGGTGGTGAACGTGCAACGCGTCGAAAGGCCAGGCTGGAGGCTGGAAACCAGCCGCGTATTGCGCTTGACGACATGGCCCCCAATCATTGTCTGGACCTGCTGGCCGGGTTTGAGCACTACCATGGCCGTTGCCGGCGCCGGCGTGACAAGGTCAGGATAGAGAACATCAAGGACGGCGCGCGAGAAGCGCGAGCGTTCCGCATCGACCTTGAGCCGGGTCCGCGCGGCCAAGAAAGCAACGCCGTCAAGCAGCCGCTCGACATAGGGGTCCGGACAGGGGACCGTATCGAGTGAAAGGTTGCGCGCCACCGCCGGATGCATGTCGGCGAATTCTGCCGCGAGCGCACGGATATGGATCAGTTCCTCCTCGTAATATTCTACGAAGACCCGATCCATCTCAGGCTTCCCTAAATTCGGTCCGAGCCAAGCCGTTATCGAGATTGATCGTGGTGCGCAGGCGCATGCGTTCGGGCGTCGGCGTCATGATCAACACCGCATCTATCTCGATCTTCAGGCCCACGGTTTTGTCGCCAAGGGTTACCGTAACCTTTGTTGCACTGTCCTTGAGACGCGGCTCGAAGGTGGCAAGCACCGAGCGGATCTCGCGCGCCAGCGCCTCGCGATCGAAGTCGCGGGAGGAACGGCCCGAGAAGGAAGGCACTCCGTAATTAACGACGCTGCGACGCACCTCCGGAAAATCGGCGAGCGACGGCGGGTTGTCCGCGGCCTGTTCGCTTTCAAGGTCGGAAAGAAGCGGAACGGCCTCGAAGCGCTCGGTGTTGAACAAAGCCTCGACATCGCGCCGCACGGCTTCCTTGAGCACACGAGCCGACACCACCACGCCACGGCTTTCAATTTCAGCGCGGTGCTGGCTCTGAAAGGCCAGGCGATGGAGACGCCGCTTCTGGTCGGCCGTCAACTCCGCGTCGGCGTCGATGCGCCGCGCGCTGGCCGCAACAAGATTGTCCAGCCGCTCCGCGCCAAGCTCGTCCTGCAGTGCCTGGCGCAGCCCGTCTATCTCGGAGGTCATACCCGGCAGATCGTTTACGAGGCGGTCCCATAAAGAGGGCTGGACCGCTTCGCGCTTTGCTCGCGAGCTGCCGCTACCCAGCGACTTGTCCGCGCCGGGCCGCCGGGCCTCACTTGCCGACATAGACATCCATTTCGATTTCGTCGTTGTCGTCGTAGACGAACTTTATCTTTTTGTAGGCAAAGCTGACCTCTTCCTCGATCAGGTCCTCCTCATCCTCGGCCTGCGACATGTCGTATTCCATGATCGAGGCGTCGGTGAGTGTGACGACCAGGTAATCCTTGGTCTCGCCATCGATGGTCCGCCGTGCAGAAAACACGACTTCGTCCAGGGCCTTGTTTTCGAACAGCGCCTTTTTCAGGTAGGGCGAAGACTTGTCATAGTGCTTGGTGAACTTGATCATACCCAAGGACACACGACCGCGACGCGAGAGCGAATTTGGATCATAGGGCGCGATCATCTTGTAATCGACGCCATGGATTTCGATTTCGTCCTCATGGCCATCTCGAGTGCTTGGACCCTTGATATCCGGAACCTTTAGAAAGCCATCAATCTTCGTATTTGTGGGCATTGTCTTTCTCCACCGCTTTCAAAAACCAAGATGTTGTTGCTGCAAATCAAGTCTTTACGGACGGAAGTTCCGAAACCAGTCGGAGCGAGGCATTGATACCCTCCAGCTGATAATGCGGGCGCAGATAGAAGCGGGCATTGTAGTAGCCGGGGCGCCCTTCCACGCTATCCACCTGAACCTCGGCGGCGGCGAGCGGGCGCTTGGCGCGCGCCTTGTCGTCGGCAAAGGCCGGGTTGGCCAGCACATACCGGTTGATCCATTCGGTCAGCCAGATCTGCATGTCGGAGCGCTCCTTGAACGAACCGACCTTGTCGCGCGCGATCGCCTTGAGGTAGTGGGCAAAGCGCGAGACCGGGAAAAGGTAGGGCAGGTTGGCGCTCAGCCGCTCGTTGGCCTGCGCATCGGGGTCGACCAGCCGTCCCGCCCTTGTCTCGTCGTCCTGCAGCGAATGGGCGCCAATGAAGGCGGCGAGATCGGTGTTCTTTCGATGCAGGATGGGCATCAGGCCGAGCTTGGCCAGCTCCGCCTCGCGCCGGTCGTCGATGGCGACCTCCGTCGGACATTTCATCGCTATCGAGCCATCATCGGTCGGGAAGCTGTGCACTGGCAGGTTGAGGACCGTGCCGCCATTTTCGACGCCGCGGATCTGCGTGCCCCAGCCATAGAGCTTGTGGCTGCGGTTTATGTTCACGCCCATCGGGAATGCGGCGTTCATCCAGACGTATTTGTTATGATCGCCATGTACCTCCTCCTCGAAGGTGAAGCCCTTCACCGGAACGGTATCGGTGCCATACGGCAACCGTGCCAGAACGCGAGGCATGGTCAGGCCGATGTAGCGTGCATCCTCGCTCTCGCGCAGCGCCTGCCACGAGGCATAGGCGGGGTTGGAGACGATCTGCTGCAGGTCCTGCGGGTTCGGCAATTCCTGCCAGCTGTCCATGCGGAACAGGCGAGGCGACGCAGCTGCGATAAAGGGCGTGTGCGCTGAGGCGCAGATACCGGAGATGTTGCGCAGCAGACCGACGTCGCGCGGGTGGTTGGAAAATTCGTACGCACCAATCACACAGCCGATCGGCTCGCCGCCAAGCATTGAGTACTCGTCCGTGTAGACTTTCTTGAAGATCGGGCTCTGATCCCACATCTGGCCCTCATAATCCTCAAGCGTGTCGGCCAGCTGCTCCTTGGAGATGTTCATCACCCGGATCTTCAGCTTCTGATCCGTCTCGGTATTGTTGACGAGATACCACAGGCCACGCCATGTGCCCTCCATTTCGCGCACTTCCGGCGCGTGCAGGATCTCGTTGACTTGTTCGGAGAGCATCTTGTCGATGCCGGCGATCAGCGACTTGATCGACTTGATCGCATTCGACGAGATGGTCGTGGTATCGGAGCGCGTCTGCGCTGCAAGTGCGAGATTGCGCACCAATTGCTGGAGCTTTTCGCTGTCGTCCTTCTTGACCTTGAAATCCTTCTCGAGGAGCCCGCTGAATTCTCCAAGATCGATGGTTTCCGCCTCGGCGACGGCGGCGGTTTTTTGCTGTTCGGCCATGGTCATTCCCCTGCCTTGTCGTCCGCCAGTGCCTGGCTGGCGATCTTGCCAAGAAGCGGTTCATTGTTCAGCAGTTGCGCAATGCGCTTTTCGGCGTCGACGCGCCCGTCCATGAAGCCGAGAAGTTCCTCGAGTTGGCGGCGCATCTTGAGGATTTCGGCCAATTGTGGGACCTGCTCGGCAATCTTGTCGGGCGCGAAATCGCCCATCTTGGTGAAGGTAAGATCGAGCGCCAGTTCCTCGTCCCGCTCGGCGCCTTCAGCCTGGGGCAGCGTATTCTTCACACGGGCTTTGACGCGTGGTCCAAGTGCCTCCATGAAACGCGGAAACCGGTTCGCATCGGTCTCGACAAAGGAGCGGTCCAGCACCGACTTCGCCGCTTCCTTCGTCTGCGAAGCCCCCGAAAGGTCGGCCATGACGGCCATGACAAACGGCAGCTCGATGGTCGTTGGACTGCCATAGGTTTCCACGTCATAGGCGATCTGCACCCGCGGCGCGCGATTTCGTTCGATGACCTTGGCTTTGCTTTCGGCTGGCATTGCTTGCTACCTTTCATCCTTCTGAGCCGTCTTCTTGGCATCGGGAACGCCGGCAAGAAGCCGGAACTCCTTCAGTCCCGACGGGGCAAGATCTTCCATCAGTTCAACAAAATCCATATGCACCATCCGGCGAACACGGCGGGCGAGGTGGGGGATCGGGCTCGATGGTTCGGTGCGGTCATAAAAGGCGACGACGAGGTCCAGGCATTTCACCACGTCGTCGCGCGAAGAAATCCGGTCGGGGAGTCCGGTGCTCGAGTCCGCGTAGCTAGCCACACTTGCCATTGTATCGGCTCCATGACCGTTTCGGGCAGGCATTACCGGTTCTGCAGGCGAAGGGGACGGCTTTGCCGAGCCATTCGCCATCGCGCCGGCAGCCGAGTTGCGCTCGAGGGTTGTCAGCAAACGCTGCAGGAACCGTTTTAATTCCGGAATGGTGGTCCCGCCGCTGCCTTCAAGGCGAGCGTTGAGGGCTGTCTCGACCGCTTCCAGTGCCGCGACCGCCGCGCGCGCATCGGCGATGAGCGACTGCATTTCCTCATTGGCTTGATCCGCCTGTGCCGCGCACCCGGCACGAACCCGGTTCAACAGTTGTCCGTGCGCACTGACAAGCGCTGCCTTTTCGGCCGCATTCAATCCTGACGCTGCTTCTTGCAGCATGACGCGGTCGTCGAGCGCAGCGTGTTCCAGGTCGCGTCCGCTGATCGGCCCGATCGAGCGTGGCGCAAAGAAAGTCATTTGCCGCAGGTTGGCCAGCAGCCCGTCCTGACCATTTTGAAGATCGAGCAGCGCGTTGATGCGGCGCAAGGCGGCCTCGCGAGGCGACGTGTTGGGCCGCAGCGCCGGGTGCATGCTTTCCCAATGCTGGTCGAATGTCCGCCCAATAAGCGTCAGACCCTGCGCCAAGCCGGCCAGTCCCTGCTCGTTGGCCAGTGCGCGTGTGACAATTACAATCAGGCGCAGGTCGCGGCCACGCGCGCGCAATTCCTCGGCCTTGGTGAGCACTGCTGGCCAGTCGACGGGAATGGTGCTTTGCGAGACCGGCCTGTTGTTGCCGTCATGAACAACCTTGACCTGGGGCTCCGTCAGGCGCTCCAGTTCGTGAAACGCCGGATCGTTACGCAAATCCTCTCCCGACGGATTTTCACCGTCGAGCGGAGCAAGCCAGAGTGCGACGTCGATCACACCGATCCCCCAGTCACCGGCCCTGAGGCCGACCTGCCCCTACGTTATCACACGGTTGCGCTTTTCCACAATTCAGCGAGTGCGGAAAAAATTAACAAAAGCTAATGCAGCCTTGTCTTGATTGTGGAATCCGGGGGCGTGATTGGCGAGCCCTGGACCAGGAACGCGTCGTGCTGGGATGTCAGGACCCGCGTTGTTTGCGGCCGGCGATGCAGGATCTTCCACCAATGATGGGAGCCCGCATAATCGGGCATTGAAACCTTTGTTCATCCCGCACTTTGTCAAGCGGCTGCTTATGTGGCAGGTTACCCACTTGCAGAGTGCAGGAGCACGTTCGATGGAACAGCGCCGGTCATCGCAGAGTTTCAAGCGCAAGGAACTGGTCGGCAAGCTCAATCCTCTAGGGTTGCGCGCCTTCAAGGCAGCGGCCGACAGTGCCAAGCTGCGCGGCAATCCCTACGTCGAACTCGTCCACTTCATCGAGCAGCTGGTGCTCTCCGACCGCTCGGATGTGCAAATGATGATCGGCGATGCGGGACTGGATGCGAGCCGACTTACGGCCGATATGACGCGTGCGGTGGACAAGCTGCCTTATGGCGCAACCTCGATCGAAGAGTTTTCCGACCATATCTTCCACGCCATCCAGGAGGCCTGGAATCTGGCAACACTGGAATTCGGCGTGGAGGAGGTCCGCAGCGCACATGTTCTGCTTGCTTGCCTGAAGACACCGGTGCTGGAAGGCCTGCTGTCGAAGATCAGCGGCGAGTTCGACAAGATCGACGCCGACGCCGTCGTGGCGCGCTTCGCCGATGTCACGGAGGGCTCACTCGAAGCCGGCGCTGCGCCAACGGTCACCGCGACAGAGGCGCCGCGGCGGGCTCCGGGCGGGGATTCGGCACTGGCCAAATATGCCACCGACCTGACCCAGCGCGCCCGCGACGGAAAGATCGACCCGGTCGTCGGCCGCGATCCGGAGATCAGGCAGATTGTCGACATATTGATGCGACGGCGGCAGAACAATCCGATCCTGACCGGCGAGGCGGGCGTCGGCAAGACTGCAGTCGTGGAGGGTTTTGCTCTGCGCATCGCCAAAGGCGATGTGCCGCCTCCACTGCAGGGAGTGAGCGTGCGCATGCTCGACGTCGGATTGATGCAGGCAGGCGCAAGCGTAAAAGGTGAATTCGAAAAACGGCTGAAGGCCGTAATCGACGAAGTTCAATCCTCTGAAGCGCCGGTCATCCTCTTCATCGACGAAGCCCATACCCTGATAGGCGCCGGTGGTGCTGCCGGAACCGGCGACGCTGCCAATCTGCTCAAGCCGGCGCTGGCGCGCGGCGAACTTCGCACGATAGCGGCAACGACCTGGGCGGAATACAAGCAGCACATCGAGAAAGACCCGGCACTGACCCGCCGCTTCCAGGTGATAAAGATCGACGAGCCTTCGGAATCGGTTGCCATCCTCATGTTGCGCGGCGTGGCTGGCGTTCTCGAACAGCACCACAAGGTCCAGATATTGGATGAGGCGATCGACGCGGCGGTCGCCCTGTCGCATCGCTACATCCCGGCGCGGCAGCTGCCGGACAAGGCGGTCAGCCTTCTCGACACCGCCTGCGCGCGTGTCGCCGTATCGCAGCACGCCACGCCGGCCGAGGTCGAGGACATTATGCGCCGTCGCCAGGCGCTGGAGGTCGAGCGCGGCATTATCGGCCGCGAGGCTGCAATCGGCATCGAAGTGGCCGAGCGGCAGGCACGGGTCGAGGCCGGACTGGCCGAGACCGAACGCACGCTCGCAGCCGCGCAGCAGCGCTGGGAGCGCGAAAAGGCGCTGGTGGCCGAGATACTCGAACTGCGTGCCAGGCTGCGCGGTGACGGCGTGCCGCTCGATGCCGTGGAAGGGCAGGAGGCCGCCACTGAGACAGAGAGCGTCGAGGTGCCAGGGACCGAACAGTCCACTGCCGGGACGAAGGTTCCGGCGGCAGATGGTACTCCGCCTCCCGATCCGGCTGCCGATCTCGCTCGGCTGCGCGAACTGATGAGCGAACTGGCCGAGGCGCAAGGCGAAACACCGCTGATCCTGCCATCGGTCGATCGCAACGCCGTGGCGGCCGTGGTTCAGGACTGGACGGGCATCCCGACGGGGCGGATGCTGTCGAGTCAGACCGAGAAGGCGCTGCGGCTCGCGGCCACTCTGTCCGAGCGCGTTGTGGGACAGGATCACGCCATGGAGATGATCGCCAAGCGCGTGCAGACCAGCCGCGCCGGTCTCGGCGCTCCGGAAAAGCCGGTGGGTGTATTCCTGCTTTGCGGTCCCTCGGGCGTCGGCAAGACCGAAACCGCCTTGGCACTGGCCGAAACGCTCTACGGCGGAGAGCAGAACCTGATCTCGATCAACATGTCCGAATTCCAGGAGGCGCATACGGTCTCCACCTTGAAGGGCGCGCCGCCCGGATATGTCGGCTATGGCAAAGGTGGAATTCTCACCGAGGCGGTGCGACGCAAGCCCTATTCGGTGATCCTGCTCGACGAGGTCGAGAAGGCGCATCCGGACGTGCACGAAATCTTCTTCCAGGTCTTTGATAAAGGGATGATGGACGACAGTGAAGGCCGACGGATCGATTTCAAGAACACGCTGATCCTGCTCACGTCGAATGTCGGCTCCGAAGTCATCATGGACCGGACAAGGAACGGGGCGGAACGGGCAGGGCTCGACGAATTGGACACCGCGTTGCGCAGTCCGTTGCTGAAGGTCTTTCCTGCGGCCTTTCTCGGCCGGGTGGTGACCATCCCTTACTTCCCGCTTTCGGATTCGATGATTGAAGCGATCACTCGTCACCAGTTCGCCAAGATTGCTCGCCGGCTGCACGCAACCAACCATGCGGAATTGGTCATCGGCGATGGTGTCATGGATCTGGTCAAGGCCCGCTGCACGGAAATCGAATCGGGCGGCAGGATGATTGACGCAATTCTGACCAACACTCTTCTTCCGGAATTGAGCCGCGGCGTGCTGAACCGGTCGCTCGCTGGTGAAAAGATGACGAAGGTGACGGTTGGCGCCTCAGCCCAAGGGTTTACCTATTCCTTCGAATAAGTGCGCGAATATTACGGGCGTCTCCTTTCGTCAGCTGTAGCGTTAATCGCTCATGCGGCAGCAAGCCAACACCACCCATCTTTGCTAGTAAGCCAAGTGGGTCTAAATAATGCCGCGAAGGAATCCGATATGACCGATCCACAGCTCTCAGTCCGTAGCGGCAAGGCGCGTGATCTTGCGCGCCGCCTGGCTCGCCGTCAAAATCGCACCATTGTGGACGTGGTCGAGCGCGCGCTCGAGTACTACGAGCTCCGAGAGGCCGGTCGTGAGCCTGCTTCGATCTTCTATCGGCGTCTTTCAGCGCAATCCGGTACAGACATCGATCTTGACGCAGTGATTCATGAAACCGGATCAGCCGGCTGAACGGCTGGAGCAAGGTTGCCCGACTGGCGCAGGCGTTTCGCAAACCGCATCTCTGACTGAAGAAGCTGCTCTGGCTTGCCGATTGATTATGGGTGCTGCTGTTCGCAAGAGGTGCAGCATAGCGGCATCCGCTGGTACAAAGGAAGATGCGCCGGCGCCGGTCAAGCACGGGGAAAGGGAGCGCCTACGGCAATATTTCCGTTCTCGCCGTAACTGCTGGCAGCTGATCTGATCCGTTCAGAGCCGGCCGCTGTCCAGCCCCGACGGTAGGCACGGCCTTTACGGGCTGCGGTCATCTTGCTGGCTCAGGTCGCGATGAACACGATGAACAATGACATCAGCTGCTTCGTTGGGGATTGCAGGCAGTGTGCTAAGCGCAGCCGGCACAGAAAGCGGGAAAAAGTGGATAAGTTGTGCTCGCTGATATGAGTTAAGGCCATGAACAGAGTGGACGCCATCAACAGGTTGCAGCGGACAGCTGATGCCGTGAGACGCATGGGCGCGACCGCGCTTTACCTGTTTGGGTCAACGGTTCGAGATGAAGCCGGACAAGGAAGCGATCTTGACCTTTTCATCGATTATGATCCCAAGAGCCGTTTCAATGCCTTCGATCTTGTGGGCATTAAGCTCCTTCTGGAGGATGAACTGCACGTCCCGGTCGACGTAACCACGCGGGATGGCCTGCATCCCCGGTTGCGGCCGCAAATCGAACAATCGGCCGTGCGCATCTTCTGAATGGCACGTGAATTCCGCCATGCCTTGGACGATACCCCTCGAGGCCATCAACGGGATTCAGGCCGCTGTCGCAGGCAAAACCGTGGCCGACTATCAAGGCGACTGGGTTCTCAAGCACGCTGTGCAGCGCGGCACCGAAATTATTTCCGAGGCCAGCCGGGGCTTGCCAGATGAAGTCAAAGCCCTCCAGCCGGACATCCCAGGGCGTCAGGTGCGCACGATCGGAAATGTACTGCGGCATGAATACCACGGCCTGGCAGACAATATCATCTGGGTGTGGGTGTTGACGAAGCCGCGTTGAAAACCGCCATTGAAGCCCTGAGAGAGCGGTTTGCTGATGAATAGGCGGCAAATCCCTGAATTGCCCTAAGCACCCTACGCTTGCGATTTCGCCATCCTGCCTGCACCGTAACCGGCAGCCGACGCTGCCCTTTTTTCAAGAAACCAATTAGGCTCGCTGGGCTTGCGAGACAGCGAAAGGTGCCTGATCTGAAACAGATGCCGGACGTGAAACAATTGAGATTGCTCGGCGTCCTCACAGCGGCGGCAATCGGTCTATATGTCTGCTATCTGCTGGCGTGGCCTTTTTTGCCGGCATTGACCTGGGCGCTGGTCCTGGCAATCATCCTGTCTCCGGCTCATCGATGGGTTGAGAGACGGGTCGGAAATCGAAACCTGGCCGCATTGATATCTGTAAGCGTTGCTGCGATTGCCGTCGGCCTGCCGCTGGTACTCGTCGCACAGCAGCTCGTTCGCGAGGCGGTAAACGGAGCCAATTATCTGCAGGAGGTCGTCCGTGGTTGGGACGCAGACGGCTTCATGTCTGACTATCCCACGCTTTCGACCGTTGCCCAATGGATTGAGAATCAATTCGATCCGGCCGGTTCGGTCGCGGCATTCGTACAATGGCTGACGGGACAAAGCACATCGCTGTTGCGTGGCTCCATCTATCAGGTCGCGATGTTCGGCCTGACATTTTATCTTCTGTTCTATTTTCTGCGGGATCGCCAACAGGGCCTGCAAGCCGTTGCGGGCCTTTCGCCCCTGCGCGCTCCCGAGACGGCACACGTCTTGTCCCGCTTTGCGGAGACGGTTCATGCAACACTGCTCGGCACCGTGTTCGTCGCCGCCGTCCAGGGAACACTAGGTGGTCTGATGTTCTGGTGGCTCGGTCTGCCCACGCCGGTCTTTTGGGGCCTTGTCATGGGACTTCTTGCCATCGTGCCTGTGCTCGGGGCATTCGTGATCTGGGTGCCCGCGGCGGTCTATCTCGCTCTGGAGGGGGCTTGGGCCAGCGCGGCGATATTGACCGTCTGGGGCGGCGTCATTGTCGGTGGCATCGACAATCTGCTCTATCCGATGCTTGTCGGGAACAGGTTGCGCCTCCACACGGTGGTGGCCTTTATCGGCTCGATCGGTGGCATCGTCCTGTTCGGAGCATCCGGCCTTGTCCTCGGCCCCGCGGTGATCGCCATCACCGTCAGCCTCATTGATGTGCTGAAGAATCGATTGACTGACCAGCTCGAGACGGCGCCGACGCGCCCTACCGAGTTACCGCACCAGTCCGCAACGGATTGAACAACGACAACCGTGGGGTGCTCGCCGTCACCTTACCCAAGCACATCGGAGGCTTGTTGGCTCGCGGCCCACTCTCCAAGCGCCTCTCACCTGTTCGACCGCGGTGCGCCCACAGTGCGGCGGTGGCATCCGCGGCGCCACGCAATGCCCTTATTCCACGTGACGGGCGTTTTTCTGTGGCTATCCAGCATGATCTTAGCAAACTTTAATGCAAATCTTGGAGGGGCGGTTCTATCGTTCGGCTGAGAACATCCGAGACGGAGAATTGGCCATGCCGATCCATCGAAAAGCCCAGACTGCTGGTATTTTTAATCCATCCGAGCTGGCGCTTCTGGGCCGGGTATTCGACGGGCTCAAGGGTGACTGTCAATCCGAGCATGAGCATGAAGCGCTCGCGTCGCGCATCATTGCAAATTACATGGCCGGAGTGATGGACGAGGCCGAACTGATTATGACTTCGAAGCTGCCACTGGGCCGATAGGGCGGCGCTGCTTCACCTCGGCTGACTGGGCTTCAAGCGCGCAGCCGGCAAAACTGAACAAGCCTCCTGGAGACATTCAATTCAGGCAAGCACATCAGCCAGGCTGCTGGATCGCGGCGAGCTTCCAGTCCGCGCCGTTCTGGCGCATGAAGGTCCACAGTTCGGTTGTCTCCGTCGGCTGATCGGGCTGGCCCTGGGCGATCTTGCCGCTTACGCGATCGCGGGTCACGTCACGAGATTCATAGCGCAAAGCAGCGGTCGCGTAGTCGCGATCACCCTCCCGCCAACTTTCCGCAATATCGGCCTCCAACAGGCTCACATCCGATACGTCGTTCCTGACGCCCTTTTTGGCGTTATCGGCAAGTTCCTCGGACAGATAGGAGACCATTTCCGGCGTCGCCAGCCGGCGCAAGGCAGCATGGTCCTCGCGCCCGAATGCTTCCTGAACTTCCGTCAGCCGCCGTTGGAACGTGTCGAGATCGGTTTGGGTGAGTGTGATCTCATCGGAAGCATTGTCTTGGCTCGTTCCGCCATATCCTGACCCAATACCTGGAGTGGGGAACGCTGTGGCGTTGCTCGGCTCAGGCCGGGCTGCTGCGCTTCGCCCAAACGTCCCCGTACCCCGCGAGGCACCGGCCATAGCGGGCGCCGGGCTTTGCGCCCCCTGCGAGCGGAAAAAGCGGATCGCCAGCATGATCGCGCCGCCGATCAGCAGTACTTGGAGCAAAAGACCCAACATGCCGGCCAAGCCGCCGAACCCATGGCCCAGTAGAACGCCGATCAAACCGCCAAGAAGCAGCCCCCGCATCATCGACCCGCCGAGGCCGTTGAAGAAGCCTGGACGCTGGAATGCCTGCGGCTGACGGGCCGCATTGTTCGTTGTCGCATTGGGTGTCATCGAGCGCTCGACCGGTGCGGCCGGTTGCGGCGCAACTCTGGTCGGCGGCGCCGGCTGGAACGTGCGCATGCCGCGACTGCCGAAGCTGCCGCCACGACGCGCATCGGCGTGATCCACAGCGACCATGGAAAATGCCAGGAACAACCCTGCAAACAAAACTGCAAACCGTCCTGAACGCGAAATCAGCATAGGCAAGTCCTCAAGTGACACTCTGTCCACCCATATGGGGTGGGTCGATCGAAATATCAGTGAATCATCCGCCGAGATATTTTCGGACGGCACGGTCGGCCGCCCGCCGGTGTCTTCCTACTCAAGCGAGATGATCGCCTGTCCGATCACGCAGGCGCCCCGCACCCGGCCGACCGGCATCGGTCGCGTCAAGAGCATCGGTCATGCAAGCCTCTGGTCATCGGTCTTTCCGGCGATGAGGCCGACCAGAGCTTGACATACAGCTTTCCTAGGTACTATCAACACATCTGGCAAACCTGCCATACAGGTTTGCCAGATCCTGAACTGGAGATTGCGTGAGCACGGCGGTATCCGCAAAACATTCCGACGCTGCGAGCCTGGTCAGCAATACGATCGGCGAGATCACGCGCCATATTCGCGCGCATGAACTCGGGCCGGGCGACCGGCTGCCCAGCGAGGCCGCGCTTTCGAGACAATTGAGTGTCTCGCGTACCGTGGTTCGCGAGGCCTTCAGCTCGCTCGCCGCCATGCGGCTTATCGACCTGAGGGCAGGCAGACGGGCTACCGTCGCCGAGCTGGATTATGGCGCCATGTCGCTGGTGATCGAGCATGGCGTCCACACCGAGCAGATCACGGTGCAGCAAATCTACGACGTGCGCCGCACGATTGAGACCCGCACCGCCATGCTGGCGGCCTTGCGCAGAACAGCCGACGAAGTGGAAAGGATCAGGACCCACGCGCTCGCCATGCGCGAGAATTTCCAGCGGCCGGAAGAGGTCATGGAGCACGATCTCGCCTTCCATCTCGAAATCGCCAAGGCTGCAAAGAATCCGGTTTTCAGCCTCATCGTCGGCGCGTTCGAGCGCGTATCGCGCCAGACCTGGCCGATCGGCTGGCGCAGCCGCCCTTCGGATGCCGAGCAGTTGGAGATGATCCAGATCCATATCGAACTCGCCGAAGCAATCGAGACCGGTGATCCCCAGTCGGCTCGTGACCTGATGGCGAGGCATTTTGACGAGAGCGTCAAGGCCCTGCTGGCGGCCGGCATCGCCTGAGGAGCGGGCGCGCAATGAAGATCACGAAACTGGAAACGCTGCGGCTCAAGGAGCGGCCCAACCTTCTCTGGGTTCTGGTTCACACGGACGAGAGCCTCGTCGGACTGGGCGAGACCTTCTTCATGGCTGAGACCGTCGAGACCTATCTGCACGAATACGTCGCGCCGTGCGTGATCGGGCGCGACCCCTTGCAGATCGATCTGCTTGCCGCCGACCTCGTCGGCTATCTCGGTTTCCGATCGACGGGCGCGGAAGTCAGGGGCAACTCCGCTTTCGATATCGCGCTTTGGGATCTGTTCGGAAAGGCGACGGGTCAGCCGATCGCACAGCTCCTCGGCGGTTTCACCCGGCACGAGATCAGGACCTACAACACGTGTGCCGGAACCGAATACATCAAGAAGGCCACCGGGCAGAAAACGGCCAACTACGGGCTCGATAAGGCCGGCGACGCCTATGATGATCTGAACGGCTTCCTTCACCGCGCCGACGAACTGGCGCATTCGTTGTTGGAGGAAGGCATCACGGCCATGAAGATCTGGCCCTTCGACATGGCCGCCGAGAAAACGCGCGGCCTTTACATATCGCAGCCCGACTTGAATTCCGCGCTGGCACCATTCGAGAAAATCCGCAATGCGGTCGGCGACAAGATGGACATCATGGTTGAATTCCATTCAATGTGGCAGCTGCTGCCGGCCATGCAAATCGCTCGCGAGCTTGCGCCCTACAAGACCTTCTGGCACGAAGATCCGATCAGGATGGACAGCCTGTCCAGCCTGAAACGCTATGCCGAGGCGTCGCGGGCACCGATATCGGCTTCGGAGACGCTCGGTTCCCGGTGGGCCTTCCGCGACCTTCTCGAAACCGGAGCGGCCGGTGTCATTATGCTCGATATCAGTTGGTGCGGCGGGCTCTCGGAAGCGCGCAAGATCGCTGCCATGGCTGAAGCATGGCACCTGCCGGTCGCGCCACATGACTGCACCGGTCCAGTTGTGCTCGGCGCATCGACCCACCTGTCACTGAATGCGCCGAACGCGCTTGTCCAGGAGAGCGTCAGGGCCTTTTACAAGACCTGGTACCGCGACCTTGTGACCGCTTTGCCGGAGGTGAAGAACGGCATGATCACCGTGCCTCCCGGACCGGGCCTCGGCATGGAACTGAACCCGGAAATCGATCGCGCCTTCACAGCGCTTCGACGGGTGACCGACGTATCGACTCTCTGAAAATGAACCTAAAGCAGCTTTCTACGGAGGAGGAGAACCATGAAGAAGCTACTTATCTCGGCAGCCTTGGGAGCAGTACTGGCTGGAGGCTCGGCAATCGGCTCACACGCGCAGGAGCCGATGAGCATCGTCTTCACGCATCATTCGTCGGCGTCGAACCCGTTCTGGCAGGCGGTGAAGAAGGGGTTTGACGACGCCTGCGCCAAGATCCAGGCCAATTGCCAGATGGTCTTCACGCAGACCGAAGGCTCGATCGAGCAACAATCGGCCAACATGCAGGCGGCTCTCGCGGCAAAACCGGACGCGCTGATCACCTCGATCGTCGACAACAATGCCTTCGACCAGATCATCGCCGACGCCCGCGCTGCCGGCGTCACGGTCATCGCGTCCAACGTCGACGACACCGAGGGTGCAGCCGGCAATGCCCGCCAGGCTTTCATCGGTCAGGGCTTCATTCCCGCCGGCTACGAACTCGGCAAGAAGATGTCCGAGTTCTTCCCCAAGCAAGGCAAGATCAGGGCGCTCGTCGGCGTCTCCGCGCCTGGTCAGAACTGGTCGGAACAGCGCGCTGCCGGCGTCATGAAGTTCCTTGAGGAATACAAGGCCGCGAATGCCGGACGCGAAGTGGTCATTGAACGGCTCGACACCGGCACAGATGGCGCTGTCGTCGCCGATCGTGTTGGCGCCTATCTGTCTGCCCACCCGGACACCACGGTGTATTTCGACACCGGCCTTTGGCATGCCTACGTGGCCCAGGTCCTGATCGATCGCGGCATCGAGCCGGGCAAGGTGCTGATGGGCGGCTTCGACATCGTCTCGGAGGTCCTGCAACAGATGGAAGCGGGTTACATCGAGGTCCAGGTCGACCAGCAGCCCTATATGCAGGGCTTCATGCCGGTGATGGAAGCCTATCTCGCCAAGAACGTCGGTCTGCTGCCGGCAGACATCGACACCGGCAAGGGCATCATCGTCAAGGAAGACGTGCCGAAGCTCAAGGAACTGGCCGCAAAAGGCGTGCGGTAGGCGCGAACCGGCGTCCTCTCCCCGTTGTTTACGCGGAGAGGGCAAGGGGAGGGCCAGGCAGCACGGCCTTGGGCCCATCCTCCAACGGCATCTCCCCGTCAAGGGTGGTAGAAGACAGACTGCCGCCATCCCCTTGCCGATGCGACAAGCCAGCGCAAACAATCCCAAGCCGGAGCGAATGATGAAGCGCTTGATGAAGATTTATCTGGAGAAGCCGGAGCTTGCGGCGGTCGTGTTCCTGCTCCTCCTCCTGCTCGTGTTTCAGATCCGCTCGAACGGCGTATTTCTGAACACACAGAACGTGCGCGGAATGCTTGGGCTGCTGCCCGAAATGGGGCTGGTCGCGATCGGCGTGACCCTGTTGATGATATGCGGCGAGTTTGATCTTTCCGTGGGCTCGGTCTTTGCGCTGACCCCGATGACCATGGCGGTGATGCTGGCGGCGGGCGTGCCGTTCGCGCCGGCCTTTGCCGCCGGCCTCGCGATCGCCGCCCTGATTGGCTTCTTCAACGGGTTCATAACGATTCGTTTCGCGATACCAAGCTTCATCACCACGCTTGGCATGCTGTTCATCGCGCGTTCGCTGACGGTGGTAATCTCCGGTGGCTTCCCTCCTGTCATCCCAGCTAACGCTCTGCCCAAATGGCTGTTTACGATCTACGTCGGGCCGGGCGACCTCTTTCGCATGTCGTTCTTCTGGTTTCTCGCCGTGGCAATCCTGGTGACGGTGCTTCTGTCGCGCACGAATTTCGGCAACTGGGTGCGCGCCACCGGCGGCTTTCTGCCCGCCGCGCAGTCGATGGGCATCCCGACGGCCCGGGTGAAGGTCGCCTGCTTCATGATCTGTTCGGTGCTCGCCGGTTTTGCCGGCACCATTCAGGTGATGCGGCTCGGCGCGCCGCTGCCCTCGATCGGCGAGGGGCTGGAGTTGCAAGCCGTATCGGCTGCCGTCATCGGTGGTGCCTCGCTGGCTGGTGGCATCGGCACCATCTTCGGCGGCATCATCGGGGCTGCCCTTATCCGCGTCATCGACAACGGACTGGTGCTGAGTCAGGTTGACGCCAACTGGTTCAAGATGGCAATCGGCTTTCTGACTATCTTCGCGGTCGTCATGAATGCCTGGCTTCGAAAGCGGGGCAGGGCAATGAAGGTGGAGACCTGATCATGGCGGCACCCATCATCGCGATCAAGGGACTCCAGAAATGGTATTCCGGCGTCCACGCCTTGAAGAACGTCACGCTGGACATCTACCCAGATGAGGCACTGGGCCTCGTCGGCGACAATGGCGCCGGCAAATCGACGCTGATCAACATCCTGTCAGGCACCCAAAAGCCCGATGGCGGCGAGATCAGGATCGAAGGCGAACCGGTCCGCTTCTCGAACCCGCGCGACGCCATGGATCGCGGCATCGAGACGATCTACCAGTATAATTCGATGGTCCCGACCATGACCATCGCCCGCAACGTTTTCATCGGACGCGAGCCGGTGAAGGGCTCGGTTTTCGGCATCGGCATCCTGGACCAGAAGCGCATGCGTGACGAAAGCGTCAAAGCGATCGCCGACGTCGATCTGCATCTGAGGTCGCCCGACGCGCTGGTCGGTGAACTGTCGGGCGGCCAGCGCCAAGGTGTGGCGATCGCCAGGGCCATGCACTTCAAGTCGAAAGTCATGATCCTCGACGAGCCGACCAATCATCTTTCGGTGAAAGAGACGCGAAAGGTGATCGGCTTCGTTCGCGCCCTCAAGGCCCAGAACATCACCAGCGTCTTCATCAGCCACAACATGCATCATGTTTTCGAATGCTGTGACCGGGTCGTTGCCATGGCGCGCGGCGAGATCGTTCTCGACAAGCGGATCGGCGAGACTTCGATCGAGGAAATCCACGAGGTTCTGTGACGTGAAGAAACGATCACTCGCGGGCCGCTCTGCTGGTAGAGGTCAGTCTGCGCTACGGCTTTTCCGCAAGGACCGCCTCAGCGGTTTTCTCGTCGGTGATCAGCACATCGACGACTCCGAGATGCAGTACGGCGCGCAGCACCGGAACCTTGTCGAGGCCGCCGGAGGGCAGGATCACAGTGTCGACGTCGCGCAGATGTTCGGGGGCGAGGCCGATGACGCGACTGTTTAGCGGGTGATCGACGAGTTGTCCGTCGGCGCCGATCCAATGGCCGCAAATATCGCCGACCGCTCCGGCTTCGCGGAGCGATCTGAGATCATCGTCTCCTACCAGTCCGATCCGAAAGATGGTGGCGTCCTTGTGCACCGCGCCCACCGAAACGAAAGCGGCGTCAACGTCGCGGGCATGAGTGAAGGCGTCTTCCAGAATGGACTGGCGCATAAGCAGGTCGCGCGTGGCCTCGGTGTCCGTGAACACCGGTGCTGCGATGTAGAAGCATTCCGCATCGAAAAGCGCCGCGAGCCGCGAAGCGATCTCGTAGATGTTGATCGCCGATCCACGCGTGAGGCCGCCAAGCAGGGAAACGACCGACATCCCTTTGACCGGGCGCACGGTCACTGACCGCAGGCTAAGCTGGAGCGTCCGTCCCCATCCCACGCCCACCGATATTCCGTCATGGATTCTAAGCGACAGGGCTTCACCGGCAGCGGCTGCGATGACCTGTGGCACCAGGGCAGGATCGGGCGGTGTCGGAACCACGATTGGTTCGGAGACGCCATAGGCGTCCCGCAGCCGGTGCTCTAGCTCGATGCAGTTCGCCACCTTGGAATTGATGCGAATCTGGACGATCCCCCGCTGGCGGGCATGCGCCAGCATCCGGTTGACGCGAAGGCGTGTCAGGCCAAGAGACTTGGCGATTTGCGCCTGGGTGAGGTCACCGACGTAAGCAAGCCAGGCGGCGCGCACGAGCAGGCCTTCCTCGCGATCGGCCGTGACGGAACTCGTTATGGCTTGGCGGCCGTCGCGTTTCTTTCGTGCTGGTTTCTCCATCAGATCATCCTGTCCACTCCGCGGCAGCGGGTCCAGAGCGGGCTCGGCGGAGCCATGTGCTCATCGATATGAGGCATCAATCGAGTTTCCCCGGCTCCGCTAGCCTCGATGATAGCGGTCGAAGGACAAAACCAGCGGAGCATCATGGCAAATCGCGTCGATGATGGCCCTCGTCAGCGGCAGGCGATCGTGGGGAAGTACACCCCGGCCCATCATATTCTTCAAAGCCGGACCAAGGTCCAGCGCCAGTTGCGCCCCCTCGACCGTGTCCGAACTCATATGTTCGCGCTTCGCCACGGAATAAGGCAGGCCGCGGCCGAGCAGGCGTCCCATGCGACCGTTACGGCCCGCCTGGCAGGTCACATAAAGATCGCCGGAGCCGGCCAGCCCCAGCACCGTTTCGATTTTTCCACCCAGAGCTTCGACCAGAATCGCCATCTCGGCGAGGGACTGCGAGAAAAGTGACGAGGCTAGGTTGTGCATGAGCGCGCCATTGGGCGCCTTGCCGTCGCGCTCGAGCAGCCCAACGGGGGCCGCAACGGCGAGTGTGTAGAAATTCTTGAAAGCAGCGCAGATCTCGACACCGACGAGATCGGATGACGATCGCGCATGATAGAAAGGCGCACGCAGAATGCGGGACGCCGCGGTCACTTGGTCGGGATCGTGCCCGGCCACGATCACAGACGTGTCGCGCTGTGCGGCCAGTTCGCCGGCAATGCACGGTCCGCCTATGGCCATCACAGGGACAGACAACCCAGTGCGTTGCTCGATCTCGCGGGCAAGCGGATGTGGCAGGATTTCGATGCCTTCGTCGGTTGCCGCAAGTCCTTTCGTAATCATCAGGATCGGCACGGGCGACTTGATGCTTTCCGCAATGCGGTCGATCGCCCAAGGAATGCCGGCCGACGAAACACCGAGTACAAGCAGATCGGGTCCATCGTTCATCGCTGCCCCGAATTCGGTCCAGGAACAGGCGGTCACCGCGTCAGGCAGAGTGATGTTGAGGCGAGGGTGACGACCTGTGCTGGCCACCGAGCCGACGATCTCCTCGTCGAGATGGGTCCCGACAAGAGTGATGTGGTTACCGGCATGAGCGGCCGGAAGCGTCATGGCAGAGCCCATGACGCCGGCGCCGAGGATGATGATCCGCGCCATTCAGCTTCTTCCCTTGTCCAGCCGCTCGCCGCTATCCTCGTCGAACAGGTGGATTCGCTCAGGCGCCGGCTCCAGATGGATCACCGCTCCAGGAGAGGGCTCCATGCGGTCATGCAGCACCGAGCAGATCGCGGTGTTGCCCATGCTGGAAAAGATGTGGATTTCGGGGCCAGTCGGCTCGACAACCGTAATCCTCGCCGGAATGCCGCGCCCGTCGGCCACTGGTCGAAGATGTTCGGGGCGAATGCCGTAGATCACCTTTTGGCCGGGCCGGACCGCAGCCCCTGGCGGGAGCGGGAGGGATAGCTCGTCGGCCCGCACCACCCAGGCGCCGCGCTCGGAAGCCACCTCGCCATGGAACATGTTCATTGCGGGCGAGCCGATGAAAGAGGCGACGAAGAGGTTTGCCGGGCGATCGTAGACATCGAGCGGGCGCCCGATCTGCTCGATATGGCCGTCGCGCATGATGACGATGACATCGGCCATGGTCATGGCCTCGATCTGGTCATGCGTGACATAGACGGTGGTGGTCTTCAGCCGCTGGTGGAGCTCCTTGATTTCGGTGCGCATCTGCACGCGCAGCTTGGCATCGAGATTGGACAGCGGTTCGTCGAACAGGAACACAGTTGGGTCCCGCACGATGGCGCGGCCCATGGCGACGCGCTGCCGCTGACCGCCCGAAAGCTGGCGGGGGTACCGTTCCAGATAGGGGGTCAGATTGAGGATCGCCGCCGCCCATCCGACCTTCTGTTTGATTTCATCGGTTGGACGTTTCTTCAACTGCATGGAAAAGGCCATGTTGTCGAAGACTGTCATGTGCGCGTAAAGCGCGTAATTCTGGAAGACCATCGCGATGTTGCGGTCTTTGGGATGGAGCGTGTTGACGACCCTGTCGCCTATGGCGATCTCACCGGACGTGATGGGCTCGAGACCGGCTATCATACGCAACAGCGTGGACTTGCCGCAGCCGGACGGTCCCAACAGAACGACGAACTGGCCATCCTCGATCGAGAGATCGAGTCCATCGATAATCGAGACGGCGCCATAGTCCTTCTTTATGTTGCTGATGGTGACAGACGCCATAAATTGCTACCCTTCGATTGCCCTTGCCGGTTGGATCTCATTTTCGCCATGCGAGCCATTGGCGATCGGATGCTCTCACCATTCGTTCTCCAGAAACTCTTCCAGCAACCCCCCATCGGCGGCCAGGTTGACAAAGGACCATCGGCCGCGGATTTCTCGCGAATAGCGAATGGCATCGTGCCAAAGCGCACGCGGCAGGCCTAGTTCCGCGCCGGTGACCGGCCCCCCCGCAGCCTTGAGCGCCGCCTCCATGCGGGCGACCGGCATTGCCATCGGCCGAACCTCCTGGCGCAACGCCGGCCAGATTTCCGCAAGCCTGCGGTTGAAGGTTTCCGTCTGGCTGGCGTCGAGTGCCGTCTTCCTCATCTCGGCAATGCAAAGCGGTCCAAGTTGCCCGCCATAGCGCGCCAGCATTGCCGCCTCGTCGATGAAGGTCGGCCTTGCCTGCGGCGGCTCTTCCATGTCCAGTAGCCGCGCTTGCAGTCGCGCCATGACCAGCGAGGCAACCCCGACCTGCTGGCCGTGCGTGGTGCCGGGATGATGGGCTTGCGCGAACATGTCGATCCAGTGGGAGATTTGGTGCTCTCCCATGGACCCAGGGTGGGAAACGCCGGCGAAGCACACACCCATCGAGCACAGCGTCAGGATGCGCTGGAGGTGCCCGACGGCGGTGATGTCATGCCTGGCAAGGCCAGGCGCATGGGCCAGCATCGGTTCCTCATCACCCGCCTGCAGCAGGTAAGGCACCTCGGAATAGTAAGTGTCGAACAGCCGATGCGAAGCCCACCAGTCGATCTGGGCGGTGGAGCGGCAGAGGCTGTCGCCAAGCCCGGCGGCGCTGAGCCAGGCGGGTGCTGCAGCCGAAACACCAAGGTCCAGGAAGATGCCCCGCGGAGCATGCGAGGGCAGCGAGATCTTGAGCCCGGAGGCCAACGTCACCGACGCTGTCGAGGCGCCGTAGCCATTCATCGAGGCGGCCGTGCCGAAGACGGCATAGGGCCGCTCGTCGAGGAAGGTTGCATGCTTGCAGCTGTCGTTGAGGACGCCCGACCCGACGGCCACGACCCCGTCGGCGTGACGCGTCTTCTCCCTGACCATCTGGATCGTTGCCTCATCGCAGTCGAGGCCGTCAGGCAGCACGATTTCGTCGATGTCGGCGATGGCGCGCAGCGCCTTCGCGACGCGCCGGCCCATCACATCGACGGTGTTGACATCGGACACAACAGCGATGCGGCTGCCTAGGGCCAGGGGCGCAACGAGATCCGCCTCCCGGCCCTCCGTCGTCTCCAGCAATTCGATCGTCTGGAACGGCAGGACCGCTGCCGCGCCTGTCTTGGGATCTTTCCAGCGTCCCGCGACAACGTCCTCGATTAAGGCGTTCCAGTTGGTTTCAGCCATGATCGGCCTCCATGAAGGCCGCGAGGCGCTCGTTCCAGGCTGAAAGCGTAGGCCAAAGATCGGCATGGATCGCAAGAAGCTCGGCGTAGAGCGCGGCCCGTTTCGCGTCCGGTTCGAAGGTTTTGGCCGGCTTGCTGGCCATTGCGAGCGACGCTTCGGCGATGGTGGAAAACCAGCCCACGCCCTTGGCCGCTGCCATCGCCGCGCCAAGCGAGGAGGCTTCCACTGTCGTCGAACGCATTACGGGACGGTCGAGTGCATCTGCCAAAATCTGCATCCACAGGTCGGACTTCGCTCCTCCGCCGATGGCTATGAACTGGTCGATGGTCTGGGCGGCAGCCGCAGCGGCCCGCTGACTTGTCGCGGCCTGATGCAGCGCTATGCCTTCCAGCACGGCGCGATAGATGTCGCCGCGGCGGCTGGAGCCGGATAGCCCGGCAATGACACCACGGGCAGCACTGTCCCAGTGCGGATCCATGACGCCCTGCCAGTAGGGCAGGAGCATTATGCCGCCTGCGCCGATCGGGCTGGTAGCGGCTTCGGCCTCGAGCGCCTCCAGGGCGTCGCTTGCGCCATGCAGATCGACGCCAAGCATTTCGCGCGCCATCCAGTCGACAAGAAAAGTGCCGGCGCGAAGGCACGTCTCGTAGATATAGCCATCATCGGCGACCGCCGTCTCTGTGCGGAAGGCCAAATCATGCACGTAGTCGATGCCGAAGCTGCCAGAGACGACAGCCGTACCGAGGTTGATGTAGGCGCATCGCGGCTGCAACACACCCGCGCCCGTGCCGGCGCATTGACCGTCGCCGCCGCCGGCGACGATCGGTGTGCCCTCCCGCAAGCCCGTCAGCATGGCCGCTTCCGACGTTAGTTGGCCTAGAACGGCGCCGGGCCGCGCCAGGTCAAGCATCATGCGCCGGGCGACGCCTGCCGCGTTCAGTATATCGTTCGACCAGTCCATAGCTCGCATATCGAGTATGCCCATCGGGTCGGCGGATGCGGTGGACGTCACCCACAGGCCACTCAAGCGAAACACCAGATAGCCGTGAACTTCGGCCATTCGCTCCACCCGGGCAAAAATCTCGGGCTCTTCCTCGCGAAACCAGATCATGCGGTAAAGGCAAGGAATGACGTCCAGCGGCTTGCCGGATATTGCGTGGACGCGTGCCGCGCCGAAGCTCTCGCCGAAGCGCCGTGCCTTCCGCCGGGCGCGCTCATCGAGCCAGAGCGTTGCAGGCCCGACTGCCTGGCCCTGCTCATCGAAAAGTCCGAAGCTCTCGCGTTGGTTGGCAATCGCAAGGGCTGCAATGCGTGCCGGCGAAACCGTTGCCGCGACAGCGCGCAGCGCTGCGACCGTCGAGGTCCACCATTCGGCCGGATCCTGCTCGAAATAGCCCGAACGCGGGTTGGACATTGCAAGCGGTGCACGGCCTTCAGCCACGGCCAGACCATTGCGGTCCCAGGCGATCGCCTTGGTTGCCGAGGTCGAGGAATCAATGCCGATGACGAGATCTGGAACCATTGCCGCCACATTGCCAAACGGCGAGGGCGGCCGAAGCCGCCTTCGCCCAAATCACCGATTAGCCGCTAAAGACCGGCGTCCTTGACTTTGCCGTCGACAATGCCGGCAATAGCATCCAGGCATGCCTTGGCGTCGCCGCCATAGTCTTGGCCCGTAAGCAATTTGCCGAGTTCAACCGGAATGTCGTTGTTCGACAAATCCGCCCAGATCGGCATGTCCGGCTCCGATCCCATCTGGTTGTCGATAGTGTATTTGATCGCGTCGAAGTGGCGTGTCGTTCCGGGCCCGACAACGGCCTTTGCCTTGACCCGAGGATCCGTAAAAGAGGAATTGCGCATCGGCGAGGCGCCGCCGCCGAGCGTCGATACCCGCGCCATCACATCCTTCGAGCAGACCCACTGCATGAACAGCCATGCTGCTTCCTTGTTCTTGGAATATTGCGACAGCGAGATCGTCGAGCCGCCCTGGTGGCCGACAGCCGGGATTTCGTTGAAGCCGCAATCGGCGGCGGCGCGGCGGCCAGGAACCTCCTTGGGCGCGGGCAGGGCCTCGAACAGGCCTTTGACCTTGGAATCATTGGCGTCGAAGCCGGGGAAATCCTCGCCCCAGGTGATTGCCATAGCGGCTTGTCCCTGCGTCAGCGCCTGTCCCTGACCGTCCCACGTCCAAGTCGTCGCAGACGGCGGCGAATTCTTGACCAACTCCTGATAGAATTTGAGCCCGGCCACGCCGCGTTCGTCATTGCCGACAAACTTCTTGTCCTTGTTGAAGACCGAACCGCCATGGCCCCACAGTGCGAAGGTCCAGTCGCATTCGAGCGAATAGTGGCCGGACTTCGCCTGGCACGCGGTGCCGAAGATGCCGTTGCTTTTTTCTGCCTCTGTGAGCGCCTGAACGGCCTTGAGGTAGGCGTCGAGGTCTGTCGGCAGCGCAATGTTGTGTTTGTCGAATAGATCCTTGCGGTACATCAGGATGAAGATCGGAATATCGAATGGAATTCCGCACTGTTTGCCGTTGTACATGGCAATGCCGTCGACCAGCGGCTTGGAGAAATCGTCCCAGTCGAAGTTGGGCATCGCCAGGTCTTTGTTCTGGTCGTAATACTCGCGCGGATCGACGACATCCTGGGCAAATGTCGCCATCCAGGACTGGTCGAGATAGTAGACGTCGTAGGTGCCAAGTTGGCCCTGTACGTCTTGCGTCGCCTTGGCGAGAACCTGCTCCAGCGGCACGATCTCGACTTCCACCTCAATGCCGGTTGCCTTGGTGAATTCACCCGCGACAAGCTGGTTGGCCACGATCGTTGGCGGCGTCGCTTCCGAAGTGTAGCGGATTTTGGTGCCGGCATATGGCTTGCCGACATCGGCCAGCCACTTCAGCATGTCGGCGTCCTGGGCGCGGGCTTCTTCAACCCCAAGCCCCAGCATCCCCCGATTGGTGCGGCCGCCTCCTAGCATGGCCGATCCGAAGGCAGAAAAGCCGACACCGGCGAGCGCCATCTTCCTCATGAAGTCGCGTTTGGTTATTCGGCGCGCCGTAAAATCGTTGCAGGTATCGGCGACGAATGTCTTCTTGTCGTGTTCACTGAAGCTCATGATCGTTCCTCCATTGCGTTTTTGTCGTCGTTCTTCTCGTCTGCGCCTCACTCCTTCAGGGACCCGAGGGTGAGGCCGCGGACCAGATGCCGTTGAACCAGCAGGATGAAGATGAAGCTGGGTATGATCGCGGACGTGCCGAGCGCTGTGATGTAGCCCCACTCGGTCGCGGTCGAGGTGACAAAGGTCGAGATCTTCACCGGCACGGTGCGGATCGACGTTGTCAGGAACAGTGAGAGCAGGAACTCGGTCCACGAAAAGATGAAACACAGCACAGCCGTCGCAGCGATGCCGCCCTTGACCATGGGAAGGACCACGCGTCGGAACGTCTGCCAGCGCGTCGCGCCGTCAATCAGCGCCGCCTCATCAACCTCGCGCGGAACATCGTCGAAGAACGATTTCAAAAGCAAAACTGCCAGCGGCAGGTTGATCAAACTGTGAACGAGGATGAGGCCCGTATAAGTATCGCGTAAGCCGAGATCGCGGAACATGAAAACGATCGGAATGACGATCGCGATTGGCGGCATGAAGCGCTGCGAGAGAATCCAGAACAGGAAGGACTGCTGGCCGCTGAACTGCATTCGCGACAGGCAATAGGCAGCCAGGGTGGCCAGCAGCAGCGTCAGCGCCGTCGATCCGACGGCTATGATGGCGCTGTCGAGCAACGACTGGCGGGAATCGTAGGAGCTCGCGCCACCCTTGATGACCCCGGCCGCCTCGCCGCCTTGTTCCATGCCGATGTCGACGCGCGAAACGCCAAGCAACGTCACACGGTAATTGTCCGGCGTCGGCGTGAAACCGGTGTAGACTGGTCCGCTGCGGTCGAAAATCGCCGAATAGGGTTTGATGGACGACAGAGCCCACCACGCGATCGGGAACATGAAGATCGCCACCACCAGGACGGCGAGCACGTCACGGGCGATCGTTTGGGCGCGCGACGACTCCATCAGAACCTCACCTTGAACAGCCTGACGAACAGGTTCGACACGACGATCAAGACGACGAGCACGATCAGCGACAGGGTCGCGGCATAGGGAAAGTCTCCGGTGAAGTAGATTCGACCCGCGTAGAATGAAAGTGTCTCGGTGGCCGTGCCTGGCCCGCCGGCGGTGATGATGTAAACGTAGTCGTAGATGCGAAAGAGATCGACGCCGCGGATCAGCACCGCGACCGCTATCACCTTGCGCAGCATCGGCAATGTGAGCCGCCAGAATGTCTGGATGCCGTTGGCGCCGTCGATCGCCGCGGCTTCGAAAGGTTCCTTCGGCAGCGCCCTGAGTCCTGCCAGGATGATGAGCACCATGAACGGCGTCCATTGCCATATGTCTGCCAGCAGGATCGCCGCCAATGCGGTTCCGGGCTGCGTCAGGATCGGCTGTGCCGGCGAGATCAGGTCGAGGGCATAGAGGTAGAACGACAGGACGCCGAAAGAGCCGTCCTGCATCAGCAGGAACATCATTCCGGTCACCGCAGGCGGCACCACCAGCGGCAGTGTCATCAGCGCCCGCAGCACGCCGTAACCTTTGCGATCGGTGTCAAGCAGAAGGGCAATGAGGATGCCGAGCGCAAGCTGAACCGCAAGCGCGACGAAGGTGTAGATCAGCGTGGTTTCCAGCGAATGCCACATACGCGCATCCGAGAAGGCCCGCGTCCATTGGTGGAGCCCTGCGAAGTCAAGCTGCCGGGAAACGACATTGCGTTTGTGAAACGACAGCCAGACTGAATAGGCGAGGGGGTAGATGCCGAAAACGAGAAGCATCACCGTGATCGGCGCGAGCCAGGGAAAAGGATGCTCGGCCGTCATGAACCGGGGCAGGGCCCACCTGGAAGTCGGCCGCGTGAGGATAGCGCTGCTCACGTGCAAATCTCCGCTCGGTCACAGAGACGCATCGGCCTTCTCCCTATCGGCCAGATTGTGCCAACTTGAACTTTTGTAAGTTTGTTGTGCCTTTTGTTAGGAACGTGTCGGACGGCCGCCGATTTGTCAAGTCGGTTCCGTCAGCGCTCAAGGGATTTGCTCGTGGTCCCAGAGGATGCCGTCATCGCCGGGTATGGAGTTGTTTTTGGAGGAAACGCCGCCGGTAAATGCCGTGCACCAGCCTCAAACGCGCTCAGGGCCGCCGCCAACTTTGGCAGCCCAAGGAAAGCTACGAAAGCATCGAGGAGATCGGGAGGACAGCCGGGGGCTTTTGGAACTCCCCTTAATCCGGCAACAGGATCTGAAGCTTTACGTCCGCCGGCCGGGCTTCGACTGCGCGGTCGAAGGCGGTGATGGAATCTTCGAAGGGGAAGGTCGCCGAAATGAGTGGCTTTAGGTCGACCCGACCCGACCCCATCAGCGCGATTGCCCGCTCATATTGGTGGGCATATCGGAACACAGTCTCGATGCGGACTTCCTTGGTCGAGGCGGTGGCGACATCGAATGCGATCGGCGCCACCGGCAGGCCGACCACCACCACCGCGCCGCCGGGCCGCGGCAGATCGAGCAGGGTCTCCCATGCCTTGGACGAGCCCGAGCATTCGAAAACGACATCGGCGCCCCAGCAATCGGTCAGGCGCTTTACCTCCGCCGCCAGGTTCTTGTCGCGGATGTTGACCGGGATCACGCCTTGATAGCCGCTGGCGATGTCGAGCTTGGGTTGGGCGAAATCTGCAACAATGGCGCGGGCGCACCCGCCGGCGAGTGCCGCGATCGCCACCATCGTGCCGATCGGCCCGGCGCCAATCACCACCGCCGTGTCACCAGGCGCGATCTTTGCTTTGGCAGCCGCCTGCATGCCGACGGCGAAGGGCTCGACCATGGCGCCTTCGGCGAAGCTGACATTGTCGGGCAGTTTGAAAGTGTAGTTGGCGGGGTGGACGACATAGGGTGTCAACACGCCGTGGATCGGCGGCGTTGCCCAGAACCTGACCGCCGGATCGATGTTGTATAGGCCGAGCCGGCTCGCCCGCGAATTGGGATCGGGGATACCCGGCTCCATGCAGACGCGGTCGCCGACCTTCAGATGCTCGACGCCTTTCCCTGTTTCGACGACAGTGCCGGCGGCTTCGTGGCCCAAGACCATCGGCGCTTCGACCACGAACGGGCCGATGCGGCCATGCGTGTAGTAGTGCACGTCCGAGCCGCAGATGCCCACCGTATGGATCTTGATGCGAACTTCGCCCGCGCCTACGGTCTGTGGCAGATCGATCTCACGCAGCTTGAGTTCGTGCTGGCGTTCAAGGACAAGGGCGCGAACGTTCGTCATCGACGTAATCTCCTCTAATACCGATTGTTCGAGGCCTCCTCGACCTTGCTTGCACTCGGCACGTTCATCATAGCCGCTCATTCACGGCTTCAAAATCCAGTTCGGAAACGGGTGTGGCAAGATTCCGACTATCCGTACCAACCCGGCCAAGGGACTTTGAAGGCCGACCATGCCGCTGCCGATTGCGTTTGGATCATTCAGGGTGCTCTGAGGTATCCAGTGATAGATTCGGCATCAGGATGGGAACCAGTGTTTAGAGGGCGACGTGCACACTTGCTGCACACAAAGTTCTCCCATCTTTCGGTTCTGTTTTGGCGAAGCGGCGCAACAGGGCATGCTGTGACGCGATGTTTGAGAGATTGTCGCCCGGCTTCGGCTGCCCGAGCGACAGAGCACCTGACAGGGCGCCGTAGCACGACGAAAGAGGGTCCTTTTTATTGGGTCTGCGAGATGCTTCTGAGGGCTTCGGCAAAGCACAGGGTGGCCGAACCCGTCGCGGTCCGACGGCGAAGGCTGCGCGTTAGGCGATGTAGGTGCTGCGTCGATCATGGCTCCACCAGTTGCTGGATTGCGTGCATCGGTAGGACCAGCCGGAGGGAGTCCGGCAGCCGCACGAAGCCGTTTCCCTCATAGAAGGCAGCGGCGCGCTCGCTGATGGCATCCACCACCAGCATCGAGGAACCGACTGTGGCCGCGCTCGCATAGGCGCGCCGCACGGCGTCGGCGAGAAGCATCGCACCCAGGCGTTCGCCCTGACGGGCTTCCGAGACCGCCAGCCGTCCGATCAGCGTGGCGCTGACCAGCGGATAGCGCGGGATGTGCTTGCGCGCGGCGGCCGGCACGTCGCCCTGTGCAACGCCGGTTGCGCAAAGCGTATAATAGCCCAGCACGACATCCGGTTTATCAGGCTCCACGAGAATGAAGACCCCATTCGCCTTGCGCCGCACATCTTGGCTTGCCTGCGTCCGGAGATAACGGTCGAGTCTGTCGACGCCGCAGGCAAAGCCGTCCCGGTCGTGATGCGACGCGAGCGCCTCGATCTTCAAATCTGGCCGAGACGCCGCCATGCTCAGGACGCGACCCGGCGCTTGTGCTCGGCCAAGGCGCGGACCAGCCGCTCACTCGGCTCTGGCGGATTGACCAGCGCGTCGAAGAATGCCGCGCGGTCGCGATCGGACAGCACCAACGTCTCATGCTCGGCGATCGTCCGGCGCGCGGTGTCAGTGAGCGCAGTGACGCAGAAGTCGCTGACTTTGCGTCGTGACAGATGCGCTGCCCGCTCGATAAGATCCTTAGTCTCTTCATCCAACCGGAATCCGAGGCGTTCGACGCGGTTGGGCGTCTCTCGTTCGATCTGGGGCTGTTTGCGCGCCATTGGGATCACTCCTGTCGTGGTCTATGTTTCGCAAACAATGTACGTCACATAGACGAACAAATCAACGTCCGATTTCTGCCCTTCATCCACGCGCCGGTGGTCGAACATCAGCTTCGCCCGCTGTTCGGCTTCTACTGGGTGCTGACGGTGCCAGGCAGGCAGGCTCTTCGACAGCCCGCTTCTTCTGCCCTGTTGTGGTTTACGCTCGGCCAGCAAGAGTGTTCAATGCGTAACGTGTGTATCGTCGTTCGCCAGTTCTAATCAGTGCACCCTTGGCAACGAGGTCCTGCAAATCTCTTGTCGCTGACGCGCGAGATGCCTGAGTGATGGCGATGTAATTCTCGGCGCTGAGACCGCCCTTGAAACCATCTATACCTTCGCGGAACATCCGGGTGATGACCTTTTCCTGGCGCTCGTTGAAGTGACCGCGGTAGCGTTCGTAAAACTTGGCCTTGGCGACGGAGAATTCGACACGGGCAAGCGTTACGCGCTGCGCTTCAAGGATCGTTTTAGCGAAGTAGAGCAGCCAATCCGTAATCGCGTTGCTCTTGTTGCTGGCCTCCAGATGGTCGTAGTAGGCCTTGCGGTGGCGTTCAATCGTGTACGCCAAAGCGATGAGACTGGGCTCACCCAGGCTTTGCGCCAACGCCTTTTCGCAGAGGGCACGCCCTATGCGCCCGTTGCCATCCTCGAATGGGTGAATGCTCTCGAAATAAAGGTGCGCGATTCCGACACGCGTCAACGCCGGAATCGGTATCTTGCCTTTGGGCGCGGTTTCGTTGAACCAAGCCGCGAAGGCGTCCATTTCGGTCTTCACCCGGGCCGACGGCGGCGCTTCGAAATGCACTTTGGGCTTATCCAGCCGATTGGAAACGATTTGCATAGCATCGGCATGCTGGCGGTAGCTGCCGATGGTCCCGATACCCCGCTCACCCGACATCACCATCTTGTGCCAGGCGTAGAGGGTGCGGTGCGAGAGTGTATCGGCGAAACGCAAGTAAACATCGGCCATCATTTCAGCGATGCCGCGCTCGGCCGGCGGAATGTGCCTGATCTCGCTTCCCAGGCCAAGTTGCTGGCGTAAGGATGATTGCAGATTCTCGCGGTTGAGGTATTCCCCTTCAATCGCGGATGTCTTCAAGGCCTCTTCGCTGATAAGATCGATGCGGATCTGGTCGCGATCGTTGGCACCGACATGACGAAAGACGCCCAGGAACTCGCCCGATCGCAACAGGAACTCGCTTTCCAGCGGTTCCAATACCTTCTTATCGTAGGTAAAATGCGGCCAGTCAGCCTGCTCCCAATTCCATACCATGAGTTATAGAGCACCTTTCTATAACTCATGATGCCACGAAAGGTGAGCTATAGCAATCCTCGCTATGCCTCAAGGTCCTGTCGGATAGGTCAACACCCCCCGGCGGCACCGCAGGTTTTCCTGATTGCGCCGGAGTTGATCCAACCCAGGTCGGCTCCGAAAGGGCCGCTGGAAACGTTGAAGGACATAGCTTGAGGCGCCCCGAGAACCGGTCTTTCGCACAGCTCCCCTCACGCAGCTATCAAGGGCCGACACGTGTAGCGTCATTATGGAAGTCAGCGGCGGTTCGTACCTCACAGGCGCTCGCGGCTTTGCCTGTTCAAGATGTGGGCACGGCTCGGATCTGAACCGGTAGGCTGGAGCACGGAGCCGGCCCCGACGGGCCTTGGGGCTGGGCTCCGGGAAGTGTCCTGTCCCTTGGCACTGGAACCCTGATTTCGGGCCAGTCCAACTGGCGGTTGCTAGACGTATAGCAACTCATGCGCCTAAGTTTGCCTACGGCCCGCGCGCACCTGGCAAGCCCGCCCACCCTAGTCCCCCGCTTGGTGCAACAGCGCCCGTCCGGCCCGCCGCACCCAACCGTGCGGCGGGCTTTTTTCACGCGGTGGAACACCGGCGCACAGGGAAGTTCGGCGCATGCCGCATACCCTTCGCCTCACAGTATTGCTGCCGGATCGCTTGCCCTGATCGGCCCACGTCGTCGATCGACAAAGGTTCATTATGGACGGACAACGCTCGCTAGGGCTTCCCGATGATGGGAGTCATGCTCGGTCCTTTCTCGGCAGAGAGCGGGCAACAAGCCGAAGGCGTTCATAAAGAACAGCCTCGTCGAACTCACCGTCCGAGAAGAGTGCCATTGCGGTCACGCTCAGGCGCTCCGCCTGCTCGCTACTAACCGAGATACCTGCCTCGGCGCAGACACGATCAAAGACCTGTTTCAACAAAGCCAAATCGCCAGGATAGGCTATGCCACTCATTGAGACAGGCCCATGGCAGCAGATACTTCGACGACCGCCTCGGTTAGCTCTTCGTCGGATGCGACCAAATAAGGCGCAGCCTGCCTAATTTCCTTCAGTGCTGCTTTGATCGAAACTGTGTTGCCATACTCGGCCCTGTTTAGAAGTGCAGCGATTGCTTGTTCTAGAACTGGAGTTACCCTTTGCACATTGCTCATCCAACCCACCCCAAAAAACACGCCCCGGTGGGATAATAGTCTATTCCTGATTGGCTTCAATTGAATTTAAAAAACGTACGGTTGCTCACCGTTGCTTAGCCGTTCAGCCCGCAATATTGGTGAAAATTTATTCGGCATGCCTCTTGATGCGATGGCAGTGCTTGGAGTGCGGGTGCATGCTTACGGAGCCTGGCCTTGGCCGGTTGTCCTTTGTCGAATTCCAAATGCCCACGCCGGTCGAGATGCCGCCCAAGGTCTTCCACCTATTCAACCTCCTCCATCTCAACGGCAGAGACCTGCGTGAGGCTCCGCTCCTCGAGCCGAATCATCCTTCGCAGCGGTCGGATCTCACCTGGCATGCCTTCGACCAGCTTCCTGCCCTCCTGCAGGACGGTTACTTTCTCGGCCAGCTCAAATAGCGAATCCACGCGAGGTCAATGATGATCATCGTGCGTGACGGGCTCATGCCGGCAAGCGGCTCGTCGAGTAGGAGCAGGCCAACCGATTGTTGTCAGCGCCAGACCGATTTGCAGCCGCTGTTTCTCGCCACAGGCAAGTTCCGAAACAGGCCGATCGAGCGCGCCGTGAGGTTCACCAGCGCTGCCGTGCTCAAGAATGCTCATTGAGACCGGAACGCCACGGATATTCTTGAACGGATAAGCCTGAACCCTGAACATTCCGCGCGCGCCTCGTCGAGGACTCGCCCAGGCCCGTGGTCGCAGCCGCTAAGAGCCGCGGCAAGCTGTCCGTGGTCATTGACTGTTCAGCGCCGTGGCGATTGGATCCGCGCCGGCGAGGAAGCGACAGGGCAGTTTGCCCTGGCTTTCAAGCTTGATCAGCGTCCGAGCACGCTGGCGGCGTCACCACCCCCGCTTGCCGTTCTGCGAGGTCCAGAACTGCTCGCCCTGAGTTCGGCAATCGGGATAGCTATATGTTTAAGTTTCCAAAGGTCAGACAGAGACGACCGCCTCACATCCTGTGATTTGCGGGACCTAGTGAAGTACCGGCGTTACTACGCGGGCGGCAAGTGGAGGGGACTGCGCGGGAAAGCGGGCAGCTTGGTTCGTCGGCCATTCAAGCGGCGTTAATCTTCATCTCTGCGCCGAGCACCATCTTTGTCACGGCGGCGAAGTCGAGCTTCCCCGAGCCGAGGACGGGCACTTTCGCAACGACGCGCACTCCGGCGGGCACCATCAGGTCCATGGCGCCGTTGGCCTTAGCGAAGGCCAGGAATTCGGCACGCGTGGCGTTGACGGCCTCGGTGATGAGGATCAGCTTTTCGCCCTTGCGCGCATCTGGCACGGCGGCGACCGCCGAGAGCGAGCCTTTCCACAATTCGCCCGCCAGCGCCTCGACGGCGGCCAGCGAGATCATCTCGCCACCGATCTTGGCAAAGCGCTTGGCGCGGCCTCGAATGGTGATGAAGCCGACATCGTCGACGGCGACGACATCGCCGGTGTCATGCCAGCCGTCTTCGAGCGGCTCGAGCAGGCCCGGCTTCTCGGTGCGCAGATAGCCTGCCATGACATTGGGCCCGCGCACGAAAAGCCGCCCGCCATCCTCGACGCCAGGCACCGGGTCCAGGCGATACTCCATACCCGGCATGATTTTGCCGACACTGCCGGAGCGGTTGTACATCGGCGTGTTGATGGAGATCACCGGCGCGGTTTCGGTCACGCCGTAGCCTTCGAGGATGCGCAGGCCGAACTTTTCCATATAGGTCGCGCGCGTCGAAGGCTTGACCGGTTCCGCGCCGGCAAAGCAGTAGCGCACTGAGCGGAAGTCGTAGGGGTGTGCGGTGCGGGCATAGCCGGCAAGAAACGTATCGGTGCCGAAGATGATCGTTGCGTTTGAGGCATAAACAAGCTCCGGCACGATCCGGTAGTGCAACGGCGAGGGGTAGAAATAGACCGGCACGCCCGAGATCAGCGGCAGCACCGTGCCCGCCGTCATGCCGAAGGAATGGAAGATCGGCAGCACATTGAAGACCTTGTCGCCCGAATGGAAGTCGATACGCGAGGCGGCCTGCGCGGCATTGGCCAGGATGTTGCGGTGGGTGAGCACCACCCCCTTGGGCGTGCCTTCGGATCCCGAGGTGAACAGGATCACCGCCGGATCTTCAGACTTGCGGGCGACCCGGGGTGCGCTTTTGCGCAAAAGGCCGAGCAGCTTATCCTTGAGGCCAATAGTGGCCCGCAGATCATCAAGCCACACAATATCGACCGAGCGGCCGAGTTCCTCGACCACGGCGCCAAGTTTCGCTTGTTCGACAAAGGCGCGCGAGGTCAGCACGGTGCGCACCTCGGCGGCCTTGCAAGCGGAGAGGATGTTGGCCGCGCCGGCAGTGAAGTTCATCATCGCGGGAACCTTGCCGGCCGACATGACGCCGAGCAGTGTCGCACAGGCGCCATTAGCGTTGGGCAGCATGATACCGAGCGTCTGCTGGCCGGCATAGAGATGTTCGAATTTCTCGCCAAGCACGGCAGCCGCTGTCAGCAGCTTGCCGTAACTCAGCGAACCGGTGACCGGGTCCTGCACGGCCAGCTGCTTCATGCCGCGTTCGTTCGCCGTCTGGATGATCTTCTCCAGCACGGTCTTCTTGATGTCCTGGGTGCGGAAGAGGAGGTCCGACATGACCTGGTAGAGGGCAGCGCCCGCCGCTGCGCGGCGCTTCCGGCCCTTCAGATCCGGCGCTACTTGAAGTTTGACGGGCTCCAGAATGGTCACCTTGACCTTCGGGAACAGCCGGCGACGAACATGCTGCGAGGTCAGCCGCGAAAAATAGCTCTTCTCCAGGCCGTCGATGCGCACGGGCACGACCATCGAGCCGGTCTTGTCGGCCACCATGGCGGCACCGTCATAGACCTTCATCAGGCCGCCGGTCACGGTGATCCGGCCTTCGGGGAAGATGACCAGCGGATCGCCGCCTTGCACGACCTTGATAAGCGTGCGGGTCGACATCGGCTTGGCCGGATTGAGCGGCAGGGCGCGGGCGAGGTTCATAAACGGCTTCATCCACCAGGCCTGGGCGATGGTGTAGTCGATGGCAAACACCGGCTCCTCATCGGTCAGAGTCAAAGCCAGCGGGCCGTCGAGGAAACTGACATGGTTGAGCGCCAGGATGGGTGCCGGGCCGGCCGCCTTGAGGTTTTCCAGCCCCTCCACCTCCAGACGATGGAAGGCTCGGAACAGAATGGAAACGAAGTCGCGGAAGGCGTTGGTTGGCAGATATCTCAGCATCAGCCAGGCGGCGACCACGTTGAGTGCGGCGAGGCCGAACAGGATACCTCCAGTGGAGACGCCCGCTGCTTGAATCGCGGCGACGAGTATGCCGCCCACCGTCATGAAGCCTGCATTGACGATGCTCACGGCGGCGACGACGCGAGCGCGGCTGGCTTCGGGCGCCCAGGCTTGTACGGCGGCGAAGGTCGGCACGACAAGAAAGGCGCTGGCAATAGCCATGCCGGCAAGGTCGATCGCAACATGGACCGTGTTTGGCCCGGCGAAGAATATTGCGAGCGTTTCGGCCCTGACCGAAGGCTGCATACTCCAGATGGTCCAGGCCAGGTCCAAGCCGAATAGTGCCATCAACGCCGTGCCAACCGGGGCTGGCAAGAGCACGATGCGGCCCTGCGACATCCATGCGGCTATGGCAGAGCCTATGGCGATCGAGACGGCGAACACCGCGAGATAGGCGGTGACAGCGATTTCTCCGCCACCGAGCGAATCCTTGACCAACGTAGGCAGGATCGAAAGGACAATGGCCCCGATCAGCCAGAACCACGAGGTCATCAGTCCGGCGCGCCAGATCCGCTTGTCTGCACGCAAGCCGTTGACCTGTCGCCACGTCGAGCGAAAGATGTTCCTGTCTATAAGGAGGTCGGGTGCAGCAGAACCGGTTGACGGAATGTATCGGCTGACAAACCAGCAACCGATGGCGAGGATCATCATCATCGGCCCGAAGACCGAGACGCCTATGCCATCGGCCGAGACGACGCCTCCGGCGATAGTGCCGCCGAGGATGGCGGCGAAGGTTGCCGATTCGATCCAGGCATTGGCGCGGGGCAATTCCTTGCGCTCGAGATGATCCGGCAGGATGCCGTACTTGATCGGTCCGAACAGTGCCGAGATGATGCCGAACATGAGCAACGCCATCATCAGCACCGGGATCGACGACAGCGCGATCCCAACGACTGCGACAGCAGCTGCCGCGATTTCGGTGAATTTCAGCCGACGGGCGATGAGCGCCTTGTCGAACCGGTCGGCGATCTCGCCACCAAGGGCAGACAGGAGCAGGAAAGGAGCCATGAAGACGGCACCCGCCAGGGTGACCAGTGATGCCGCCTTGTCCGCCGCCAGGGTGAACAGAATAAGGAAAACCAGCGTGTTCTTGAGGAAATTGTCGTTGAAGGCGGACAGGAACTGCGTCCAGAAGAGAGGCGCAAAACGCCGTGAAGTCATCAGATGCCTGTTCGTAGGGTTGTTCGTGACGATTTCCATAGCGGCGACTTCCATTGGGCAGACCGTTGAAGATCCTGGTCGGATCGATCAGCGGTCTTGCGCGGTTTGAGCCTTTTTGTAGTGGGAACCCGATTACGCTTCGTTACTGCGGCTCACATTGATCAGCAGCTTTTCGGTGTTGCCGGTTGATGAAGCGGCTTGCCTCTTCCGCGTCTCGCGGTGTCTTGGTGATGGTTCGAGGTATCCACGAGCCTGGTCGCGGCCATCGGGCAGAACCCCTTGGCGGCTATGCTTGCCCCATGAAATTGATGCGGCCGTCATCATCCAAGCGGCGATAGCGAAAGTGGGCGTGGTCAACGTTTGCAGGCGCTTGAATCCTTGGGAGCATAGCTGTTGGAGTTCATCGATATTGTCTTTTGGTTTCAGGGTGAGGTTGCGCCGGCGTTGGTCTGTTTCCGGGTTCGATACAATCAGCCGGTCTTGCGAGGCTGTGCGTGTTTTGACATTTCGACGTCGCGGTGTCGGATTATTTGCATGCAAACCAGTTTCACGACGCTATCCTCCATCCTCAACGGACCATTCTGGGAGGAATGCATGGCTGCGCATGAGCAACATGCCGTTGAAATCGTTAGGGACAACGGGTGGTCGGTTCGCGTGACGGTCAACGGCACCACCACCACGGTCCCTTTTACATCTGAGAGCTACGCGCGTTCGTTTGCAGACGGTCAGGCGTTCCGACTGGGCGTTCAGGTCGCGGAGATTAAGAAGGCGGCCTAGCTGCGCGCTTGCCCCGAAAGCCCCACAGCGATTGAACCTCGAGTCACCAAAGCCGGCTGAAATTAGCCGTTACGCGGCATAAGAGGGCTGCGGTTTCACCGCGAGTGCTGAGATAACTCGCTTCGATGGCGGCCGCGCCCTCGTGGTTGAGGCGTCCTTGTTACAGACGACGGTGCTGGCTTGCAGAAGGTTGACAGCGCCTGCATCGTCCAAACTCGGAGCCCTCATCACGGCGAAATTGCCGGGATGCTTGCCGAAAATGCGAGGGGCAATTCGACGTCACCCACCTCAACTGGGACGAAGGTATCCATCATCTGCAGGGGGTCGGCTGCGGTTGCCCGGTTGAAGCGGTCGTAGGCCTGCTTGGCGGCGTTCAAAGACAGGCCATCTGAATCGGCGTCCCAGTGGGATCCTCATCAGGGGTCGAGCGGCAAGCGCGCACGCGAGTTGCCGCGCTTCGCGGGCTGTCCAATCAGCCGGCCGGCTCGTAAACGCCGCAGCCTCGTTGGCAGCTGCGAGCACCGCTTTCATGTCGAGTTGTTGAGTACAACGAGATCGGCTACCGAGCCGCTTGCCCGCACCGCCAACGAACTGAAATCCCGTGCCTGTGTATTATTGCTGACCCTTCCGCGAGCGTTTGGGCTTGAAGCGGCAACGCTTACGGTCTGCCACGCGCGGCAAGTGACCAAGTAGCCTCACTCGCTCATCGCATGAAGCACGTCGTGCTTGATGATCTCGATGCTGCGCAGATTGAGCAGGCGGATGACGCCTTTGTCCTTCAGCCGGGTGAAAACCCGCGACACGGTTTCGATGGTGAGGCCGAGATAATCGCCGATATCCATGCGCGACATCGGCAGTTCGACCTGTCGCAAGCCGCCCTGCCGCTCCGCCATGTCGACCAGGAACGCGGCGACGCGTTCGATGGCATTCTGACGGCCGAGAACCAAGAGATGTTCCTGCGCTCTCGTCAGGCCCTTGAGAGCCAACGGCAGCAGCTGACGGGAGAGATCCGCACCAATGGCAAAGCGGAAGACGCGGACACCCACGGCGTTGATGGCTTCGGCGAAAAAATGATGGGTGGTGTCGGCTTCGAAACCGAATGTCTCTCCGGCCAGATGGAAGGCACTTATCTGCCTGCGACCGTCCGCAAGCAGGCGGTAAACACGAACGGCGCCAAACTCGACCTGATAGAAGGCTCCGGCCTTTTCACCTTGCGCATAGATTTCCGAACCGCAGCGAAAGAAGCTGACCGGCTGTAGCGGTGTCGGATCGAATGCCGTAGGCAGGCTCGACTGTAAGGCGTGCGACGGCAGTGACATTCTGGAGCTCGATTGGGCGTGCATGGCTGTTTCCCGGTTGATCCGTAACACAGCAATCGCGCGAATCAGCAGGTCGCGAAATTCGGTTCTATCCCTACGGGAAACTACCTAGTGCTTGACTGGGAAAGCGGTGAAGGGTTCATGACGCGAGCCGCGGCTGTTGAACGCACTTTGACAACCTTGCGCTTCTTCTGGAACAGCCCACAGGGCCTGGAACCGTACGCCACGGGATATCGCGGCTTCTTCTACCACTTCCTGGACATGCAGACCGGCCGACGGGCCTGGCAATGCGAGTTGTCGACCATCGACAGCACGTTGCTGCTGGCTGGCGCGCTGGCTGCAGGGCAGTATTTCGACGAAGAGACCGAGGCCGAAGCCGAGATCCGCGGCTTAGCGGAAGCGCTCTCCACCGGGCCGACTGGCGCTGGGCACAGGACGGGGGAGACACCGTAACTCATGGCTGGACTCCTGAGCACGGGTTCCTGAAATATCGCTGGCAAGGCTACGACGAAGCGCTCTTGCTCTATGTCCTGGGACTAGGTTCGCCGACACACCCTTTGCCCCCGAGCAGCTACACTGCGTGGACCGCGACCTTCCGATGGGAGAGCTGCTACGGCTACGATTACCTCTATGCCGGACCGCTGTTCATCCACCAGCTCTCGCACGTATGGATCGATTTTCGTGGCGTGCAGGATGCCTTCATGCGCTGCAAGGGAAGCGACTATTTCGAAAACAGCCGACGCGCCACCTTCGTCCAGCAGCGCTACGCCGTGGACAATCCGCGTGGATTCGAGGGTTATGGCGAAAACTGTTGGGGCATCACCGCAAGCGAGGGTCCCGGCCCTTCGACACTCAACTTGAACGGCATCGAGCGCCGGTTCGAGGGCTATGTCGGGCGCGGTGTCCCTTATGGTCCCGACGATGGCACGCTCGCCCCTTGGGCTGTCGCGGCATCCTTGCCGTTTGCTCCTGAAATCGTCCGACCGGCGATCAGCTTCTGCATCCATCAGGCCAAGCTCAAGGCCGCCAAGGCCTATGGCTTCAAGGCGGCCTTCAACCCGACGCATCCGGGGACATTCGGCAACGCCTTTGGATGGTGGGTTTCGCCTTGGCACTTCGGCCTCAACGAAGGCCCGGTTGTCCTGATGATCGAGAACGACCGCAGCGGCCTCTTGTGGCGGCTGATGCGCTCGTGCCGGTATATCCGCAGCGGCTTGCAACGGGCGGAGTTCGAGGGCGGCTGGTTGAGGGAGCTTGAACCAGGTCCGACGCCAACTGCGTGATCGGCTTGGCCTCGGAGGAATGAACAAAGCCCTGAAACAGGGGAGCGTCGTAGTCACGACCTTTCCTTTGGCGAAGCGTTCCCGGACAATTCGGCGCTGGCCCCGGCCAGCAACCCGGCGATGGAAATCACGGTCGACGGATGCGGAATCGAATCCGTGCTCGCGACCTTATCGGCACCGGCCGCCAATAGCTGCGGCTAGGTGCCTTGGATGACGAAGCAGGAAATGAAGCCACCAAATATCGCAAATTGATCCCAGTCAAAGCGGAAAGGTCAACCATCGGCTTTAATCAAACAGCTGTTGATGTCGGGAGGTGCCATCATGGAAATCTCTTTTCGCGATCTTATGACAGTATTCCACGGCATGGGGTTTGGGGCGCTGTTCATGCTGGCGTTTTCGGCGGCGCTTGCCGAACTTTATCGAATGTCTGCGCCTGGAGCCCCATCCATCCCAAGCGCCAGAGAACACAATCTGCTTTTGCTTTATCTCTCGATAATGGTCTTCCTTGCCTGGGGTGCGGTGCTGTCGGGTGCCTACATAGTATATCCGTGGTATCGAGCGGCGGTGCCCCCAGGGGTTACCGATTTGGCCGACTATCCAAAATTTCTGCTGACCTCCGACCCGAAGACATCCGCGTGGCATAGCTTGGGCATGGAGTGGAAAGAACACGTGGCTTGGCTTGCGCCAATTGCCATGACGATGGTCGCCTATGTCTTCGCCAAATACGGACCGGCTTTGGCCAGGCAGAAAGAAATCCGCACGGCCGTCATCGGCTTCGCAGTCGTTGCCTTCGTGGCGACTGGTGTAGCGGGTGCTTTCGGGGCGTTTCTCAACAAATACGCTCCGGTTCGTGGTGGCGCGATGATCGAGATCATCGCCGGTGAACAGGAGGGCGAATAGTCATGGCCAATATCAAGCCTATCAGGCCTGACGAGATTCCCAACGGTCCCGGTGCGGCCGCCATCCTGGCCGCTGGAATTGGATCTGCCGCTATGGGGATATTCGCCTTGGCCGGCGATGCCTTTACATCACTCAACCACTTTTTCACGTTTTATACACCAACCGGAGCCTTGTCCGGCGTCTCGACCAGCGCAGTCATCGTCTGGTTGATTGCCTGGTTTATCCTTTCGCGCAGGTGGGCCCCAAAGAACGTGGAAATGACAAAGGTCCTTTCTGTGTCCTTCGCGTTGCTGGCGGTAGGCGTATTGCTGACGTTCCCGCCTGTCATGGACCTCATCCAGGGCAGGTAGAGAAGAAACTTACTTGAGTTGGGCGCGGGCTTGGTCCATCGAAAGCGGCCAAGTTCGCGCGATCTATAGCTTCCCCTTGCCACCGGCACGTTCGCGATCATCGGCGCCGATCGAAATGTCGAGCTGAGAATTCAAAGGCTGAAAACGATCGGCCCGGCGCAATCCACTGTCAGCCAGGTGCTTGCGTTCCGTGCAACGCGTCAATCTACCGGAAAACAGCCTATTCTATTGCCTCCCGGCCCGAAATTTCTTCTACGAGAATCCGGAAGAAAACGTGCGGTGTGCTGTCTGACACGGGAGGTGTGATCGGCCTGAGCGCGCCAGGCTCCCACCAGTCCGTGTGCTTGCTCAACACTGCCCATGCATGACCGCGTTGAAACTCGTGGCCGGTCCGGTCACTCAGTTCTTCAAAGCGGCCGTCGACAATGACGCTTCTCCATCCGCGTCCTTGGCCGTGTTCCTCGACCTGGACGCACACCAAGGGATTGGCTCTCATCCATTCGACTTTTTTTCCTAGCAAGGAAAACGCATAGAGGTGAGTGTCAGCGTAGGCGTAGTTGAAACACACGACGTAGGGTTGCCCGTCCTTCGCGCATGCCAAGTGGCCAATACGATTGGCCGCTAGCAACTTCGTACATTCCAGTGAAGACAGCGTGCGGATCAGCATCGATGCGATCTCCTGTTTTTTGTATTTCACATCTTGGCAGCCGCACTCGCAATGACGTGGATCAAACTGCTGCGTCCGCTTGATCGGCAGGGCTCGACCGCGCCTCGGAATGTGCGCGCGCCAATGGCAGCGGCAGCTTCAGGGTTGCAATCGCGGCGAGGCCCATTGCTGCGGCAGAGGCGAAGAAGGCGGCGCCTTCCAGCCCGGGGAACCCGAACAGCAGGCCGGCGGCCGCGGAGCCCACTAGCGCCCGAGGCTGACCGCTGCCGACTCGATGCCGAGTTCCATACCTTGGCGTCGTGCACTGATGCGCGACACCAGTAGGCGGGCAGCGGGCTGATCACGCCGGCCGAAGCCGAAACAACGGAAACCGCAAACAGCATTTCCGTGAGCCCGGCAAGTATCGGCACAACCGCCAGACCCATCGCCATCACCAGGAAGGCAGGAGCCACAAGCAGCCTCGCCGCTGCCGGGTTGACGAGCGGCGAGAAGACAAGTCCCTGGACCGCGAACATGACAACGCTACATGTTGCGAACATGAGGCCGAGCGCGGCGGGACCCATTGCGAGTTCGGCGTTTCGCAGGGTGAGCGCGACCTCGAATGCGCCAAGCCCTGCCGCAGCCACGGCGGCAAGAGCGAGCAGCCGTAACTCTCCGGGTGCGAACATTGATGACCCGGGTTTGCTCGCCTCGACACGGGGCCGGGCAGCAGGTTTCCAGGCAGCACAGACCACACACCAAGCGCTGCCGCTACGGCGAGGCCGGACGCTAGAAGGAAGGGAACGGTCTGTGGCGGGACAGCCGCGACGCCCAAATCAAGCTTCAGTCCCACCGCGAGCCCGCCAAGTGTGGGCCCGACCACGAAGCCTGCGATCGATGCCATGCTCATCCGGCCGAACGCCCTCGTGCGGCGATCGTCCCCGCCTTGGGTATCGGCAATGAACGCAAGAGCCGTTGGCCCCACGGCAGCCGCGAAGCCGCCATTCAATATCCGACCGACATAAAGAACGAGCAGACTTGGGGCCAGCGCAGAAGCGGCCAAGGTGATGGCAAAGCCGATCAGACCGACGACAAGGACAGATCTGCGCCCGATCAAATAAGACCACTTCCCCGAGAGGAAAGCGGCGCCCACCGGCGCGGCGACATAGGCAGCAGTCAGGAAGCCAATCTGCCGCGCATTGAATGTCGGATCTGTCGCACCGGCAAGCCGCTCGACCATCATCGGCAGGACCGGCAAGACGATTCCGTAGCCGAGCGCAACGACAAAGGCCGAGGCGAGCAGTGCGCTCAGGGCCCATTGCGACGTCGGCGGGCGAGCCTTTGCTGACCGGCACTTCGCAAAGCCGTGCCAATTCTCACGGTCGCCCACCTTTGCATTCGTGCGAGAGGGGAGTTTTGCTGTTCCGGTTGAAGACGATCGTGCTAAAGCGCCCGCTCACCGAACCTGCGCATTTGTTCGAACCATTTCGCCCGCGTCGTATCGGTGGCATCCGCGACCATGCCGAACAAGGTTTCGCGCACCGGGCTCACGCCGGCGAAACGCAGAATGCTCCGCCGCAAGCCGGCAATGCCGTGACTGAGGAACCATAGCCGGTAAAGAACGGCCGGCATGCCCATCGTGACCACGACCCGAGCGGAGCGGCCGCGGAGCAGTTTCCTGGGCAAGCCGCCACCCCTGTCCGGGTAGGTAAAGGCAGTTCCCGGCCGCATCACCTGTTCCAGAAAAGCCTTGAGCAGAGCCGGCACGGTCCCGAGCCACAGCGGAAAGACAAATACAATGTGCTCCGCCCAGACTATCGCTTCAGCGGCGTCCTTTAGGCTGTCGGGAATCGCGCCGTGCTCGAACTCCTGCACCGTCCGAAGCATTGGAAAATCGAGTGCCGCGAGGTCGACCCGGCGGACCATATGCCCCGCCAGTTCTGCACTTTCGCCATAGGCCCTGGCGAGATTACGACAAAGCCGGTGTGGCGACGGATCGGGATGGCCGAGAACAATCAAGATGCGCCGCGGCATGGGTTACCTCCGAGGCGGCTTGGCAGCAACCGGACGTGCCGTAATTTCGGGGCGTGACCCTTCAAGCTGATCATGGCGTACTCCTTCGCGGAGTTTCATAAAACGGCTGTCCGGCTTGGCCCTTGATCGGCATCAAAGAGGCCGGTTCTCGGCGCTACCAGAAGGTCGAGGGCGGCAACATCGTGCCGTAGCCGGCTATTGCGGCGACGAGGGTTGCACCTGCGAGCGGCAACCAGAACCTGATCGGGCCGGCAAATGCGGCCAGCGACAGGCGGCAGATCGCGTTTGCTGCCAGCGCCGCGAGCACCGCCTGGCCAATGGTCTCGACAGGGACCGAATGCTTGACCAGGCGCAAGGCACTGAGCACCGAGACATCGACATCGAATGTGCCCGCAAGCGCCGAACTCGCCAGCAAGCCGCGTCCGCCGAATTGAGCAGCCAATGCAGCGCTCGCGGTCGCGACGATCGCAAACAGCAGGGCGAAGAGCAGCAACGGGCCTAGGTCGAAGGGATTGCGCGCGACGGCGGCACCCTTGCGATCCCCGCTGTCCCGAGCCAGCAGCAATGCTCCGCAAACAGCGAAGGAGAGCGCCGCGACAATTGCGGGAATGCCGACCGAAGGGAACACGCTTGGCTCGACGATCAGAACCACGGCGCAGACGCGTAGCAAGGAAACCATTGCGGGCAGCGACGCCGCGCCAGCGAGCGGCAGAGGATTGCTTGCCGACACGGCGTTGCGGGCCAGCGCCACGGTTACGGCGGTGGAAGAGACGATCGCGCCGGCGAGCGAGCTGACGAGCAGGCCGCGGGTGGTCCCCAGGACGCGAACGGCGACATAGCCGGCGAACGATATCGATGCGATCAGTACCGTCAGGAAGCAGATTTCCCACGGATTGAAACCGCCCCATGGGTCCATCGTCCGGTTTGGCAGCAAGGGCAGGACGATCGCGCTCATCACAGCCAGGATCAGCGCGGAACGAAGCTCGATCCAGGTCAGCCGCTTCAGGAGGCCGTGCAGGACTTCCCGACTGGCAAGGATGGCCGCGAGTGCTGCTCCTCCGGCAGAAGCGGCGCGGTAATCGCCAGCGACGGACAATGCACCGAGCGCGAATACGCAAAGGGCTGCTATTACCGCCGTGACACTGAAATCCTCATCATGGGCTGCCTCACGCGCCTTGTATCAGGCGAAGATTGCCGCAAAGGCGATGAAACCACCGACCAGCACGGACACTGCGTCGAGAGCATCGGCCAGAGCTGCGAGAATACCGCCGAGCAGACCGGATATGCCGTAAGTTCGAATTCCGGCCGTCCGGCTGCGATCGGGCGCGTCCCGCTCTCGCCAGCCACGCTCCAGTCCGACGAGCAGGCCTATGGTCAGTGCAAGTCCGAGCCGGGCGATGAGCGGATCCACGATTTGAAGACTTCAGGCGCCGGCCATAGGCAGGTGGTCGCGGATCCACCTGACGATCTGCCCCGACGTCATTGCGCCGGATGTGCGCGCAACCTCATGTCCGCCATGGAACAGGATCATGGTCGGGATGCCGCGAATGCCGAGCCTGGCTGAAACGGCCTGCTCATTATCGGAGTTGAGCTTGATCAGCCGAACATGCGGTTCCAGTTCGTTTGCTGCGGCTTCATATGCGGGCGCCATCATCTTGCAGGGCCCGCACCATGGCGCCCAGACATCCACGACAACGGGAAGGGTGCCTCGCTTGACCTGACGATCGAAGGTTCGTGCATCGACGTCCTCGGGGTGGCCTGAGAACAGCTTTTTCCCGCACTTTCCGCATTTTGCGTTTTTGGCATCGCGCGCTGGCGGCAGTCGATTGATTCCGCCGCATTTGCTGCACACCACCAGATTTTCCTGCGCCATCGCCCTTCACCACTGGTATACATGCGCTAGAGAATGCCTATCCCCAAGCTGGCTGGGACTTCCAATGTTTTTTTGCGCGATGGACGAATTGACGTGAAAACGGATTGCAAGGCACAATCCACAGCGGCTGTGCGCCCGCGGTGTTCGGACGGGAAGCACGCTATTCCTTTGCTTCCCGACCCGATGCCTGCTTGATAACGATCCTGAAGAAAACATGCGGAGTGCTGTCCGAAACAGGAGGCGTAACCGGCTTCAGAGCGCCAGGCTCCCACCAGTCGACGTGTTTGCTCAACACCGACCACGCATGGTCGCGCTGAACCTTGTAGCCGATCCGGTCAGGCAGTTCTTCATAGACACCGTCGACAACCACGCTTCTCCATGCCCGTCCTTGGCCGCGTTCATCGACCTGGACGCACACCAGCGGATTGGCACGCATCCAGTCGACCTTTTTGCCCGGAATGGAAAATGCATAAAGGTGATTGTCGGCGTGGGCATAGTAGAATGGCACGACGTAGGGCTGTCCATCCTTGGCGCATGCCAAGTGGCCGACCCGGTTGGCCGTCAGCAATTTTGTACATTCCAAAGCAGAAAGCGTGCGGATCAGCATCGGCGCGATCTCCTGTTTTTTTGTGACAGCACGGTGTCGCCGGTGCTCCATCGACTCTGATATTCGGCGTCGCGGATCGTAGCCCTGCCGCAGGGGAGGTCATTGATCACGATCAAGGAGTCGGTCGGCCGACAGACGAATCGACAACCGTGGCTGGGCCCGCCGGCGACTCGCATGGCGGCCCATGTTAGTTGTCAGCGTCCATGCCGGAGTGGGGATTTGGAACATGATCCAGATCAAGGCGGGGCCTGCTGCTCCCACCCATCATAGGGGATGATGTGGAAGCCGATCTCAAGCGCTCCGTTCGATCGTGAGCTGGAACTGGCCGTCCTCGACGAGGACGGCGAACATGCGCTTGTCTTTCCTTGCATCAAGGAGCGGGAAGGCTGGAAGAACGCCGCCACCCGCGCACGCATCGACGTTCACCCGACCCACTGGCGAGACTGGGTGCCGGATACGATCCCGGCAAACAACCACAGGTCTCTTACTGACTCGCTTTAACGTTTGGACTCCACAACCAAAGCCATGCGCAGGAGATGCGACAGACTGCTCGCGGCCATCTTGCTCATGACATTGGCGCGATGGATCTCGACCGTGCGCGGGCTGATGCCGAGGTCATAGGCAATCGTCTTGTTCGGCAGGCCGGACACAAGCCCGTCCAGCACTTGTCGCTCCCGCTCCGACAGGGCCGCCAGACGACCACGGATTTCCACGCCTTGTGGGTGTGTCGCCTCCGTCCGATTGCGACTGTCCAATGCGGAGCGGATCGCTTCGATCAGCACCTCGTCGTCAAACGGCTTTTCGATGAAGTCGGCGGCACCTTCCTTCATCGCCTGAACAGCGAGGGCCACATCGGCATGACCCGTCATGACGATGACCGGAAGCGTATGCCCGCGGCTCCGGAGCTGTCGCAGGAACTCGATGCCGTCAATGCCCGGCATGCGCACATCGGTCACAATGCAGCCGTCGAGATTGCCCGTGGCCGTAGCCAGAAAAGCTGTCGCCGATTCGTACAGGCGCACGGCGAAATCAGCCGTCGCCAAGAGAAAACCGAGCGATTTGCGAACGTCGACGTCGTCGTCGACCACGTGCACAAGATGGTTACCGGTCATTGGCGACCTCTTCCTTCTCCACGATGCGCAAGGTGAACCGGAACGCGGTTCCTCCAGTCGGTATTGCCTCGGCCCAGATGTGGCCACCATGCGACTCAACGATTGTACGGCAAATAGAGAGGCCGACGCCCATGCCCTGTTTCTTGGTGGTGACAAATGGCTGGAAAAGCTGTGCGGAGACTTCCGGCGCGAGACCAGTGCCTGTGTCGATCACGCTTACCTCTGCCATGCCGTCGTCACGGGCCACGGTCATGACTTGCAACTCGCGGCGTGGCACGCCTTGCATGGCTTCTATCGCGTTGCGCATCAAGTTGAGCAGAACCTGCTGAATCTGGATGCGGTCGGTCAAGACCAGTTCGGCGGCGGGATCAAGCTTGTAGCTGACGCGCACGTCTACTTCTCTTGCACCGACCAGGGCCAGCGACGAGGCTTCCTCGATCAGTATGGGCAGGCGTTCGACCTGGCGCTCGCTCTCGCCTCTTGCGACGAAGTCCCGAAGGTGGCGAATGACGTCTCCGGCCCTCAAGGCCTGTTCCGCTGCCTTTTCCACGGCCTCCCTCAACATCGGCGCGTTCTCTTCCGTGCTTTTTTCGAGAAGCCTGCGGCTGCCCTTAAGATAGTTCGTGATTGCCGTGAGAGGCTGGTTGATCTCATGCGCCAATGTCGAAGCCATTTCGCCCAGCGCGGTAAACCGCGCCATGTGTAGAAGCTCCTGCTGCTGCTCCTGTATTCTTGCTTCCGCTCTGTAGCGTTCGGTCAGATCCCGGCAGAAGCCGGTAAAGAAGCGGCCGGTCCCAGGATGCATTTCACCGACGGCAAGTTCCATGGGAAAGGTTGAGCCATCCTTACGCATTCCAGTGACGGTGCGGCCGAGCCCGATGATGCGGCGTTCACCGGTCGTCAGATAGCGGTGGAGATAAGCGTCATGCTCTTCGCGATAGGGCGACGGCATCAGCAGACTGACATTTTGTCCGAGCACCTCGCTCGACTGGTAGCCGAACAGCGTTTCGGCAGCCGTGCTGAAGGATTGAATACGGCCCTGTTCGTCGATGACGACCATTGCATCGGGCACCGTTGCCAGGATCGAACGCAAATGATCTTCGCGCAAGCGGAGGGCGGCGTTCGCAAAGGAGAGCTCGCTAACATCGGTGCCTTCGACGAAAATAGCCGTGACGCGACCGTCGTCGGCCCTGATGGGCTGATAGACGAAATCGAGGATGCGCTCTTCGACCGGCTCGTCATGGCTGTTGCGAAGGGCGACCTTCACGCCCTGACCGCTGTAGGGTTCGCCCGTTTCGTACACCTGGTCCAGCAGTTCGTAGAAACCTTGACCTTCGAGCTCGGGCAGGGCCTCGCGTACCGACTTTCCTATCACTTGCCTTTGGCCGATCAGGCGCTGATAGGCGGCGTTGGTCAACTCATAGACATGACCCGGCTCACGCATCAATGTCATGAAACCGGGGGCTTGCTCGAACATCTGGGCCAGCCGGTCGTGTTCGGCCGTGGTCTGCCCCTGGCCGCGAACGTCGGTCGACAAGTCACGTGTTTGTCTGTCGTCCAAATCAAGCCCTTTGATCAGGGAACCCGCAACGCAGTCTAGTTATCATTCATCGCTCTATCTGCACACGCAAAACCATGATGCCAAATAGTCGCGATCAAGCCGGTTGGTAATGCACTTTGACGCGCATCAAGGCGCCGCAGGCCAATGCACCTCATGCTGCATTCAACTGCTCCAGCGAAAGGCGCCTCCAGTGTCCTACAAATGCCGTGAACCTCGCCATCGATGCACCTCCTGCGGCCATGGTGAGCCTCGGGGTTGAACTTGCTGAAAGATTCGGCGCTCACCTTATCGGCCTCGCGGCTGCGGATGTCCCGCCTCTGGTCGCGACTGGCGACGGTATGGTCTACGAAGGCGAGATCATGCAGATCCAGCGAACGGAAATCGAAAAACGGCTCACCGAACTGCGCGCCGACTTCGAGAGGCTGGTTCCTGCCTCGATCTCAAGCGAATGGGGGCAAGCCGTCTACAGCCCGACGCGCTTCCTCAGCGTTTCGGCCCGTGCGGCCGACCTCATCGTGACCGGCGGCGACAAAGGAGAAAATGTCTATCGCACCGTCGATATCGGTAGCCTTGTACTCGGCACAGGCCGGCCAGTACTCGCCGCTGCAAGCCATATCGAACACGTCATGGCAAATACCGTGCTGGTCGCCTGGAAGGACACCAGGGAGACGCGACGGGCGCTGACCGACGCATTGCCCTTCTTGGCCAAGGCCAACGACGTCGTCATCGCCACAATCGACAGCGAGCGCGACGACGGCATCCGTGACAGCCTCGCAGATGTCGCAGTCTTTCTTGAGCATCACGGCATCATGGCGCGGACCGAGTTCATCCGCGGCGACGCTGACGGTGAGCATCTGTTGGCATTTGCGAGCTCAATCAACGCCGACCTGGTCGTTTCCGGCGCATATGGCCACAGCCGCCTGCGCGAATGGGCATTCGGTGGAGTCACGCGCACGCTGATCGAAGAAAGCAGCATCAACCGCCTCATGTCGTATTGACCCCCGGCCGCATCGCAAGTCCGCCAGTTGCGGCATTCACGCGAGGGTCATCGTCCGCAGACAGCCAGTTGACCGAGATCAATGCAGCGGTCGCCGAATGACAATGATATGGCGGGAAACGGGAGTGACCGACATGACTTTTCTCGACTACCTGATCTCAGTTGACGCCAGGACCGCCTTGATGGGCCGCATGATGCGGAAGCTGGGCGTCGACAAACAATTGAAGATCGTTCCAGACAATGTAGCCGTCACCAATCGGGCGGTGGACCGCTGCCGCGCCTGCGGGCACCAGGACGAATGCTCGACCTGGCTCGACGAGCAGCAGCAAGCCGACGATCCGCCAGACTATTGCCGCAATCGCGACCTGATCGCGCGGCTGCAGCATGCGGCCGGTCAGCGATAGGAGCGTCCCCGGTCAAATGGCAGTTCGCGTCACTAACGGCGCGCAAGTGATCAACCTTTAAGAAATTTCGAGGGTGGTCTCCCCGGTTTCAGCAGGGTCAGATAGTCTTCATAGGTGTATCGACCGTCGGCCCACGCGTCGTAAAAACGATGACAATAGGTTCTGGCGTATTTGTCCACTCCGACGCCCATCAGTTTCGCCATGCTGCGTTTCACCTCGATGGGCTGTGCCTGCTGCCGAGGTATGCATTGGAAGATGGCGTAGCGTTTCGTTGCTGGGTCATGGAGCGTTTCTCCGCTAACGCAAAACTCGGCCCTGGTTACATTGCCGCCGCGCAAGGCCGGGCTGCGACGCACCGCGGGCACGTGGAAGCGCGATGGGCAGCGACGCCCGCATTACACCAGATGACGGTTCGACGGTTGCACCGGCAAGCGCACCTCCCAATGCCTGAGCACCTGCCTCCGGACACTCGCGCTTACGTCACCGCTGGAGCTTTGCGCAAACGCAGAGACCGGAGCGAGCGCCGCCTAAAACGCGAGGAATTGAAGAGTACGCCTAAGAGAACGAGCTGCACTCCAATCCATTGAGAGCTCCTGAGAAACCACGAGAAAATGGTCGTCGGCGCAGTCGACCCCTCTCGTTGTTCACGAGCGGTTAACGCCTACTACCACCTTGCATTGCGGAATAGTATGGAAAAGAACGGCCGCGTAGAGGCATCACTCGAAGCGGTCGCCTCAAGGTAAATACCAAGACTCAGTGCTGACAACACCGGCCGTCAGGCGAACGTCCGCAGAGCAATTTTGCATGTCGGGAAAGACTCATAAGTTTCCGACAGTTCCCAGCGGAGTCCGATAAGAATCGATTTCGCGATCTCCGATGGTGAAGACGGACTGAATCCTGGCATCTAGTGTGACGATGTAACCACCGGCCGCGGCTGTCTGCACCTTTCATTAGCCCGTTTCGAGCCGGCTGAACCTAACTGGGATAAGCTGCCGCGTCTCGAGTTGCCCTGCCGCATCCTTGTCGATGACAGTCAGAAACTGTGTTTCTTCAGGTCCCAAAGGCAGAACCAGGCGTCCCCCCGGCTTGAGCTGCTTCAGTAAAGCCGGCGGTGTCCGCTCAGCCGCTGCCGTGACCAGGATCTTGTCGAATGGGGCGTGATCGGGCCAGCCGCGAGACCCGTCTCCGACACGAATGCCGACATTGGATAAGCCGAGGCCTTGCAGGAGGGCCTCCGCATGGCTTGCGAATTCCTCGATGATTTCGACGCTCCAAACTTGCCCGGCGAGCTCGGCGAGAATTGCGGTTTGGTAGCCCAGGCCGGTGCCGATTTCGAGTACCGCCTCATGCGGTTGCGGCGCGAGGAGATCGGTCATGAGAGCGACGATGAAAGGCTGCGAGACGGTTTTGTCAAAACCGATCGGCAGGGGCGTGTCCTGGTAGGCATAAGTCGCGACCGAGGCCGGCACGAAGAGATGCCGCGGCACCCGGCGCATCGCCGCCATCACCCGCTGATCGAGCGCCGCCTTGCCAAGTTCTTCGCTTGCAAGGTCGGTATAGATTGCAATCATCTCAACCATGTGCCTGCGTAGCACCGCGAGATGCTCTTCGGTCATTGGCTTCATGACGGTTGGGCTTTCCTCAACCAGGCTCGCTGCCACAGATAGCCTTATAGCCCGTTCGTCACAGAAACGCCCGCCATCGTTTCCAGTTGCGGGTGTCCTCATGGCGAGCGGAGGCGAATTGGGCGTTACGTTCTATCTGCGGCGGCGACCGGCGACCCCGAAACAAGTCCGTTACGAAATGGTTTCACAGATTGACATTCGTGAAATCAATCTGTAATTGTTGGCTTTGAGTGTTTGCCCGATGGGCAAGAATGTCGTTTAGTTGCGGGCCAACCACGTGCACTGGTTCCGCCGCGCCGGCAGGCGACGGCGCCAGAGTTGCTTAGAGCAGGTAGGGTAATGTCATGAGCACAGCGGTGGTGAGAATTCTGGATGATCTGCGCTCACGCGGTGGACTTCAGGGCAAGGACATAGCCAACATCGTTGACGTGTCGACGGCGACCGTATCGCGGTGGTCCCATGGTAACGGTTCCCCAAATCTGCGGACCCAGACGGTCATCGCGGATCTGCGCTACGTCGTCGAGCGCCTGTCGGATTTTTACACAGCCGACGAAACGCGGCTTTGGCTGCATTCGCGTCATCCGCTCCTCAACAATGAGCGTGCCATCGATCTCATCAATGCGGACCGGACGCAGGAAGTTCTGGCTGTAATTGAGCGGCTCGACGCCGGCGCATACGTGTGAGACTTTCGGGTGGAGCGGCGCGCGCGCGATCCGGATCTGCTCGACGCGCTCGATGCTCATGCCGGCGTTTCGTTTGAAGGTGAAGTGTGGCGCATCGTGCGGGAAGAGCGGGAGCCTCTACAAGGCTATCCGTCTCGCGCTCGATGGGATCCGGGCACCTTCGATGTCCTTTACACCTCCCTCGAGCGCGAAGGCGCTCTAGAGGAGATCCATTTCCACCTCAGTCGGCAACCTGTCTTTCCCTCGAAAATTCGGTCGGTTCTTCACCGGATTTTGGTCCGCACCGAACGAACGCTGAGGATAGCCGATCTTGCTGCATTGGAGGCTCTCGGAGTCTCGCCCGAAACTTATGGGTCGCTGAGCTACGAACGAACGCAGGAGATCGGTGATGCAGCCGCCTTTCTCGGCTTCGACGGCATCTTGGCGCCGAGTGCGCGCTGGCCATGTCAGAACCTGGTGCTCTTCACAGAGCGGTTTACTTCAGCCGATTTAAGGGTCGTCAACTCCGAGCCGGTTGATTGGGCAGACTGGCGCACTCGCAGAAACGAACTCAGACGAACGAACGATCGTTGAGGTAAGGGAAGATGCCGAGTGCCGCTGTCGTGGGAGTGAACGCCCCAGTCATTGGTAGAACCGATGACGAACCGGGCGACGTCGTTAATATCCCGCCTGAGATCGAGCTTTTGCGCAAATAGGCGGCCAGCCCAGGAGCCAATCAGCCCAGAAGGTTGCGAGCCGTGCGCATGAA
>NZ_JAMYLO010000024.1:0-90466 GCF_040318075.1 Mesorhizobium sp. M1328
GCCGGCTTTGCCTACTTCGTCTCGCCCAGCCTTTCCGCCTTGTCGAGATTGTCCTTGCCGATGACGATCGGCGTCAAAAGCACCAGCTTTTCCTTCGGCTCGGTCTTGTCCCTGGCGTACGCGACCGCGATCTGCACGGCGGTGCGCGATTGTTCGCCGGGGAATTGCTCGACCGTGCCGGCCAGTTTGCCGTCGCGCACGGCGACCAGCGCTTCGGGAAGCGCGTCGAAGCCATAGATCTTGACGTCGGTGAAGTTGCGCGCCGCGCAGGCTTCAACCGCGCCAAGCGCCATGTCGTCATTGGCGCAGATGATCGCGTCGGGCTTGCCGTTGGCGGCAAGGCCTGCCTCGGTGACGGACAGCGCCTCGGCGCGGGCGAAGTTTGCGGTCTGCTCGAAGATGATCTGGTACTTGTCCTTCATGGGATCCAGGACGTTGTGGACACCCTTGTTACGGTCGATCGCCGGGCCGGCGCCGGGCTGACCCTGCAGATGGAAGATCTTGGCGCCGTTCGGGAACGCCGCCACCATGGCCTGCGCTTCGGCCTCGCCGCCCTTGACATTGTCGGCGCCGACATGGGCGAGGATGCCTTCGACGCCCTCGACGCGGCGGTCGATGGTGACGACGGGAACGCCGGCCTTGACCGCTTCCTCGATAGCTGGGGCCAGCGCGTTGACGTCGAGCGGCGAGATGACGATGGCGTTGACCTTCTGCACGAGTGCCGCTTCGATATCGGCGGTCTGCTTGGGCGCCGAATTCTGGCCGTCGCTCTCGACCAGGTTGACGCCTTGCGCCTGCGCCTCAGCCTTGATCTGGTTCAGCATGTGCACGAAGAACGGAAAGCCGAGGCTCGGCACCGAACCAAGGATGGTCAGCTTGTCCTGGGCAAAAGCCAATTGCGGAGCGGCCAGCGCCAAGGCGCCCATCGCCGCGGACGACAGCAGGAATTCACGTCTGTTGATCAATGTAGTCTCCTCCACATAAGCGCACGAGCCCCAAAACCGGAATGGGTTTCCGGCAAGTTCCTGCGTCGATCCAAAATATGGAGTGTCCTTTGAGCGCCCAACTCGCTTTGAATGAGGGGACGCAACGGCGCTCCAACCGGTCCACCGCGACGTTTTCTCCTCCGCTCGGCGCCGGCACGCGGATGCTAGCCAAGGCGGGAGCTTTGCGCAAGAACGGGAGAAGGCAAGACCTACCGATCGATCATCACCATGGTGCGCTCGCCGTAGCGCGGACCGGCGACCTTGCCGGGCGCCAGCGCGTCGTCGAGCACCTGCATCTCGGCGGCGTCGAGCCTGATCGAAGCCGCGGCGACGTTCTCCTCGAGGTATTTTCTGCGCTTGGTGCCGGGGATCGGCACGATGTCGACGCCGAAGCCGCTCCCCTTGTGGAGCAGCCAGGCCAGCGCGATCTGACCTGGCTTGACGCGCTTCGCCGCGGCAAATTCAAGGACAGTGGCCGCCGCCTGCATGTTGGCGTCATAGTTGGCACCCTGGTAGCGCGGGTCGCCGCGCCGGTAATCGCCCTCCGAATAGTCTTCTGCACGCCTGACATCGCCCGTGAGAAAGCCGCGGCCGAGCGGCGAGAACGGCACCAGGCCGATGCCGAGCTGCTTCAGCAGGGGAATGATTTCCGGCTCCAGATTACGCTCCCAAAGCGAATATTCGCTCTGCACCGCCGATACCGGATGCGCCGCATGTGCCAGGCGGATATTGGTGGCACCGGCTTCCGACAGGCCGAAGAAGCGGACCTTGCCCTCAGCGATCAGTCGGCCGACCACACCGGCGACGTCTTCGATCGGCACGGCCGGATCGACGCGGTGTTGGTACAAAAGGTCGATATGGTCGGTGGCGAGCCGGCTGAGCGAGCCCTCGACAGCCTCGCGGATATGCTCTGGCCGGCTGTCGCGCTCGGTGCCGATCTGCTTGCCGTTTTCGATGCGGAAGCCGAACTTTGTGGCGATCGTCACCGCGTCGCGCCGGCCCTTCAGCGCGCGGCCGAGCAGTTCCTCGTTGGCGAACGGCCCATAGACCTCCGCCGTGTCGAAAAACGTGCAGCCGAGCTCGATGGCGCGGTGCAGCGTGGCGATCGACTCCGCCTCGTCGGCCGGACCGTATGACTGGCTCATGCCCATGCAGCCGAGACCAATTGCCGAGACTTGCAGCCCCTGGCTGCCGAGTTTGCGCTTTGTCAATGTCATCTGAGGTTCTCCGGGGTCGGTGTCGCAGTCCAAGCCGCCATATCCCATATAGCGCGCCGGTTGGGTTTCCACAGCCGATAGCTGACCGGCCATTTGAATCCAGGTCAAAGTGCGCCGCATCGATGCGCTTACAGTGTCCGCTGTCTTGGGAAGGCGCAAGGAGGCGGGTGGTCCGGGCCGGAAAGGCCAGAAGCAGCTAGCTTCGGACCACCCGTGGCCTTGATTGATGCGATCGCCACCAATCACACCATCAGTTGGCAGCGGTGCGCATATAAGACCAATCGCTGGCAGCGTAGCGGCCACCCCTTCGTGCCACGGCGAGCACGCGCCATGCGAAGGCTCCCTTATGACTTGAGAGAGCCACGTTCAGGCTCGAAATATCGACAAAGCCGGAATAGATCTCACTTGAACCAGATGGCACAAGTGCGAGCAACTCCACGAAGAAGCGCACTCCCTCTGGTTGCTGGCGTGCCGTCCACACGAGCTCGACACTATTTGCGCTGGAGCCAATCAACTCGCCATATGTAGGCGCGATGAGTATTGGAGCGGAAAGCGTCGCGGCCTTTGCGCCATCAGAGCGAATGGCAGTCAGGCGCGCGCGAGCAGCCGGGAGACCGGATGCTTTGAACCACGCACGGGCGAGATCGACGTTTTGCGGAACGCCTTGCCCTGCCTCGTAAAGCTGGCCGAGATTATATGCCGCTCTTCGAATGCCATGAGAGGCCGCACGCGCGTACCATGTGGCGGCTTGCGCCATATCCGGGGACACGCCGCGGCCGCTGTCAAGCATGATGGCAACATTGAATTGTGCTTCGGGCAGACCCGCTTCTGCAGCACGGCGGTACATGTCGAAGGCGAGCCGAGCACCTGTCGGCCCGCCCATCAAGTCTTGTCGCAATGCCTCGCGAAACAAAGCACTCGGATCCTCGGCGCTAGCCGGCGTCACCGACTGTGCGAACGCGAGCAATAGACTGGCCGCGGTCACGAAGCGGCGCACGGCGTTAGCGCCAGGTGATCTCGACACGACGGTTTTCAGGTTCGGCAATACCCTCTTCGGTCGGAACCGCGAGTTCTGTTTCGCCTTTCGCCAGGACCTGGAACCGGTCGACCGGAAGTCCGCGATCGAGCAAAGCTTTCAGCACCGCTGTCGCCCTGCGCTGAGAAAGCAAGAGGTTCCGCGCTGGTGTTCCGACACGATCGGCACTGCCAGTAACGATCATGACTTGCGGCTTGCCCTCGTTGAAGGCGCGAGACGCTTGATCGAGGACTTCTCTGTCCTTGGGAAGAATTGTGCTGCTGCCGGTGCCGAAATGGATGACCAATGGGGCCGGTCCACTTTGTGGTTTCGCGCTTTCCGGCGTCGCGGGCGAAGGCGGATCTGTTTGCGCGAAAGCAGATGTGCTTCCCAACAGGACAATAAAGGCGAGATGGCGAACAAAGCAACTGAGGTTCATATCAGACTCCTGTTTTGCGCTACCTTACTAGTTACCGCCCAATTGCCACTTCGATAGTTCCGGGGCGGGGGAGTGAACCATCGTCCGCAAATGCGCGCTGGATGAGTGCAGCTTCCACAAGCCCAGCCGCTATACGCTCTGCGCTTGGTCGATCTTCATTATAAAAGTACATGACTTCGTTTGCCCGAGAGCTTGTGGGTGAATTGCCAGATTTTACGACGTCGAGCCCCTGGGCTCGCAGACTCCGCTCAAGGGTCGCCGCTCGTGTCCGCGCGGAATCGCGGTTACGCGCAAAGCGCAGAATGACTCGTGGAGTTGTATCTGGGGGCAGAACGATATCAGGCGATGTGCCGATGGTTGCGGTAGACTGAGGCTGAGACGACTCTTGAGGCTGAAATGCTTCAGCAAACTGCTTTTCAAGGCGATCCATCTGCTTTTCAAGGCGATCCATGCCGGCATGATTGTCCGTCGCCTGCCGCCGCAATTTCTCGATCTGAGCCACGAGCTCGGACCGCTGGCGATCGAGTGCGGCCGCATCCGGCGACGGCGCCCGGGCGACGTCGCTCACCTGCGCTCGCAACTGCGCCAGCTCCGTGCGATCGGCGGTCGCGTCCTGCCGCAGCTTTTCGATCTCGGCCACGAGCTCTGCCCGCTGGCGATCGAGCGTAACCGCATCCGGTGACGGTGCCCGGGCGGCTTCTCTCACCTGTGTCCGCAGCTGCGCCAGGGCCGCACGGTCGGCGGTCGCCGCCTGCCGCAGCTTTTCGATCTGAGCCACGAGCTCGGACCGCTGGCGATCGAGTGCGGCCGCATCCGGTGACGGTGCCCGAGCGATGTCGCTCACCTGCGCTCGCAACTGCGCCAGCTCCGTGCGGTCGGCGGTCGCCGCCTGCCGCAGCTTCTCGATCTGAGCCACGAGCTCTGCCCGCTGGCGATCGAGCGTAACCGCATCCGGTGGCGGTGCCCGGGCGGCTTCTCTTACCTGCGTCCGCAGCTGCGCCACGGCCGCACGGTCGGCGGTCGCGTCCTGCCGCAGCTTTTCGATCTCGGCCACGAGCTCGGTCCGCTGGCGATCGAGCGCATCCGGCGGAGGCGCCCGGGCGGCTTCGCTCACCTGCGTCCGCAGCTGCGCCAGCTCCGCGCGGTCGGCGGTCGCGTCCTGCCGCAGCTTTTCGATCTCGGCCGCGAGCTCGGTCCGCTGGCGGTCGAGCGCATCCGGCGGAGGCGCTCGGGCGGCTTCGCTCACCTGCATCCGCAGCTGCGCCACGGCCGCACGGTCGGCGGTCGCCGCCTGCCGCAGCTTTTCGATCTCGGCCGCGAGCTCTGCCCGCTGGCGATCGAGCGCAACCGCATCCGGCGGAGGCGCCCGGGCGGCTTCGCTCACCTGCGCTCGCAACTGCGCCAGCTCCGCGCGGTCGGCGGTCGCCCCCTGCCGCAACTTTTCGATCTCGGCCGCGAGTTCAGTCCGCTGGCGGTCGAGCGTAACCGCATCCGGTGGCGGTGCCCGGGCGGCTTCTCTTACCTGCGTCCGCAGCTGCGCCACTGCCGCGCGGTCGGCGGTCGCGTCCTGCCGCAGCTTTTCGACCAACTGGGGGAGGTTCGTGCTGTCGCCCGCCGCCACCTGCTGCAATTTTTCGATCTGACCCAAAAGTTCGGTCAGCTGGCGATCGAGCGTAGCCGCATCCGGTGGCGGCGCCCGGGCGGCTTCGCTCACCTGCGTCCGCAGTTGCGCCATGGTCGCGCGGTCGATCGTCGCGTCCTGCCGCAGCTTTTCGATCTCAGCCGCGAGCTCGGCCAGCTGGCGATCGAGCGGGGCGGCATCCGTCGAAGCCGCCTGGGCGGCTTCGCTCACCAGCTCCGTGTGATCGGCGGTCGCCTGTTGCCGCAGCTTTTCGATCTCAACTGCGGACGCAGTCGAGAGCGTAATTGTCGCGCCGACGATCAACATACTAGCCAAGAGTATTTTTTGCCAGTTGACACGAAACCAGCCCCTGGATTTCAGCAACTCGGCGCCGCTTGCAGGTGGAACCGCAGCTTTGAGGCCAATGTCTGTCCGTTTTCCGTTCGTCAAAAGAGCGACCTCGGTCGGGGGCTTGCTATCCCGCGACGCCAATTGGAAGACGTGCACCACGAGCCTACGCATAAATTCGAGCTTTTAGCTTCATCCATTCGAGTAAATTCGAGCTTTTAGCTTCATCCATTCGAGGGATGCTTCATCCAGTCCGGGGAAGTGTCACGTCCTGATATATGGACGTCGGGCACTATGCGCCGGCGGTCGTGGGACGCTCGCTCGCCGAAATTGACACGACACCCCGTCTCAGCCATCCTTGAGCTGGCCGTCTTGTCTTGCGGCTCTGCGTGTATGAGCAAATTGCATGGCCAGTTCCGCTACCAGCCAAAAATCCAAGCGCGCCGCGGTGCGCAAGGCGCTCGACCGCCACAAGGTCTACATCACCGCGCAACGTTTTTCGGCCGGCAGCTACAGCGCGCGCGTGCTGGTCGATGGCGAGGCCTATTGGGTCGACGAATTCCGGCTCAGCCAGCTGCAGCAGGGCCTGTCGCCGGCCGAACTCGAATTGACGCCGGCCACCGACGATTGAGCGGCGTGACCTCCCATCCTTCGTCATCCCAGGGCGGTGCAGGAGCGAAGCGACGTCGCGGAGACCCTGGGATCCATGCCGTTACATTGGAGCGCCGCTGCGATGGGATTTTGATGCTGCGCTCGTTGCTTTTGCCCACCACCCGCGCCTAGTCCATGACCGCCCCACCAAAGCTCAAGGCCTATCGCGCCAAGCGCGAGTTCACGAGGACGCCGGAACCGGCCGGCGGTCTGGTTGCCGGTGAGGGCAATCGTTTCGTCGTCCACAAGCATCACGCCACCGCCGATCACTACGATCTGCGCCTGCAGGTCGGCGACGTGCTGAAGAGCTGGGCGGTGCCGCGCGGCCCGTCGCTGAACCCGGCCGACAAAAGGCTGGCGGTCGAGACCGAGGACCATCCGCTCGAATATATCGACTTCGAAGGTGTCATTCCCGAAGGCGAATATGGCGGCGGGCCGATGATCGTCTGGGATACCGGCGTCTGGGCGCCGATGGACGATGTCGAGAAGAGCCTGCGCACCGGCTCCTTCAAGTTCCGGCTGGCCGGCGAAAAGCTGAATGGCGGCTGGATGCTGACGCGGCTGAAACCGAAGCCCGGCGAGGATGAGGGCAAGAAGAACTGGCTGCTGTTCAAGGAGCGTGATCTCGCCGCCGACACCACGCTCGACATACTGGAAGCCCGCCCGGAAAGCGTCAAATCCGGACGCCTCATCGAGGAACTGGTGGCAGCGCCGAAGCCTGCCGCCAAACCTGCCAGGCCGGTGGTGCTGAAACCCGGCGCTTTGCCGGGCGCCGTCAAGACGCCGCCGCCTCCCCGGATCGAGCCGCAGCTGGCTACGCAGGTTCCGAAGCCGCCGGGCGGAGATGACCCCGCGGCCCGAACGGGCGAAGTCTGGCTGCACGAGATCAAATTCGACGGCTACCGCACCATGGCGCATCTCGCCAACGGCGCAGTCAGGCTGATCACCCGCGCCGGCCTCGACTGGACGAAGCGCTATGGCGACCTTCCGCTTGCATTCGCCAGGCTGCCGTGCCGCGAGGCGATCATCGATGGCGAGGTCGTCGCGCTCGACGCCAAGGGCATCAGCCGCTTTGCCCTTTTGCAGGACGCGCTGGCCGAAGGCGCCGGCAACAAGCTCCATTTCTACGCCTTCGATCTTCTGTATCTCGACGGCTGGTACCTGAGACAAGCGCCGCTCCGCCGGCGCAAGGCGCTGCTTTCGCAATTGCTGTCCGGTCTCGGTGCCAATTCGGCCATCCAGCTCAGCGATCATGTCGAAGGCGACGGCCAGGCGCTCTATGACCAGGCATCCGAGATGGGGCTCGAGGGTGTCGTCTCCAAGCGCGCCACGGCGGTCTACCAGAGCGGCCGCACCAAGACCTGGACCAAGACCAAGGCGCTCCAGACCGGCGACTTCGTCATCGCCGGCTACACCGTCTCCGATGCGGCAGAGGGGTTGGCAGCACTCGGCCTCGGTGAATTCGAAGACGGCGAACTGCATTATCGCGGCAAGGTCGGCACCGGCTTCGATGCCGCGACAGCAGGCGAATTGCTGGCGCGGCTGGAGCCATTGCGGGCCGGTGCATCCGCGCCCGAAGGGGTTCCCCGCGAAATCATGCGCGAGATGAACTGGGTGCGGCCGCTGCTTTCGGCGCATATCCACTACGCCAACCGGACCACCGACAATGCGCTGCGTCATGCCGTGTTCCGCGGCCTGCGTGACGTCGGGCTGTCGACGCCGGTTTCGGCCAAGCGCAAGCGGCTGATCGCCGAGGCCGACCTCGCCACAATCTGGGTGACCAACCCGACGCGGCGGCTGTTCGGCAAGACCGGCCCGACCAAGCTCGATATCGCCGTCTATTACGCGCTGGTCGGCGATTTCATGCTGCCGCATATCCTTGGCCGGCCGGTGTCGCTGGTGCGCTGCCCGACCGGCAGACCGCAGGACTGTTTCTTCCAGCGCCATGCCTTCACCGGCATGCCGTCCTCGGTGGCGACCTTCGAGGCGACCAATTCGGAGGGCGAGACCAAATCCTATCTCTCGGTGGAAGACGCCAAGGGCTATCTGGCGCTGGCGCAGTTCGGCGTCGTCGAGTTCCACACCTGGGGCACCCATCGCACGCGGCTCGACAAGCCGGACCTGATCGTCTTCGACCTCGACCCGGGCGAAGGGATCGCCTGGCGCGAGGTGGTTGAGGCGGCGGTGCACATTAAGGGCGAGCTGGAAGCGCTAGGGCTGGTGCCGTTCGCCAAGACCTCCGGCGGGCACGGCATCCACATCACCGTGCCGGTGACACAAAAGCAGAACTGGAAGAAACTGCACCAGGCGACCAGCGCCGTCTCCACGCATCTTGCCGCCACCGCGCCCGACACTTTCACCACCACCATGGGCAAGGACAACCGCAAGCGGCGTATCTTCATCGATTATCACCGCAATGCGCGCGGCCACACCTCGGCGGCTCCCTATTCGTTGCGCGCCCGCACCAACTTGCCGGCCTCGACGCCGGTGAGCTGGAGCGATCTGGAATCCATCGACGCTCCGCAGGATCTGAATTATTCCTCGCTGCCGGGCCTTCTGGCGACGTCGGGCGATCCCTGGGCCGACATGGAAGATTTCGCCCGGGATTTGCCGGTGATAGGCACCGCGAGGTAGTCCTGCGGGCGCGGCCCCAGACTCCATCGACGCTCCGGAAAATTTGAATTATTCTTCGCCACGGACCTCTTGCCTGCAGGCGGCTCTCAGCGGAGGAAGATTTCGCTAGGAATTTGCCGGTATTGTAAGGGGCAATGTAGGATTTCGGCAGCCCCGTTCGTCCTCCGGACGAATGAACGCTGCGAACAGTTCGACAGCACAAGTCCGCGTAGGAGTATTTCATGGCGCCCAGGGCAAGTTGGAAAGGTTACCTCAAGCTCAGTCTGGTCAGCTGTCCGGTCCGGCTCTATCCGGCGACCAGCGCCAGCGAGCGCATCAGCTTCAACCAGCTGCACAAGAAGACGCACAACCGCATCAACATGAAACCGGTCGACCCCGAACTCGGGCTGGTCGAGCGCTCGGACCTGGTCAAGGGCTACGAATACGAGGACAAGCAATACATCATCATCGAGGACGCCGATCTCGATGCGGTGCGTATCGAATCCAATCATACGATGAACATCGAGGCCTTTGTCGACGAGCATTCGGTCGACGTCATCTATCAGGATGCGCCCTACTACCTGGCGCCGGACGGCGCAATGGCCGAGGAGACCTTCGCCGTGCTGCGCGAAGCGATGCGCAAATCCGGCAAGCTGGCGATCGCCCGCCTGGTGCTGTCCAGCCGCGAGCGCGTGGTGACGATCGGCGCGCGCGAGAACGGCATGTTCGTCTGCACCTTGAGAAATCCGAACGAAGTGCGTGGCACGGCTGAATATTTCGGCAATATCCCGGCCGGAAACCCCGATCCCGAAATGCTGCAGTTGGCCGAAGCGCTGATCAAGCAGAAGGAAACCACCTTCGATCCAAAGAATTACGAGGACCGCTACGAGATCGCGCTGATGACGATGATCCGAGAGAAGCTCAAGGGCCACAAGCCTATCATCGCGGCGGCGCCTGAGCGCGGCAATGTCATCAACCTGATGGATGCGTTGAAGGCGAGCCTGTCCCAATCGGCCAAACCGCCGGCCAAGTCGAAGAGCAAGGCCGACGACGCGGCGAAACCGGCAGCCAAAGCAAAGTCCGCCAAGGGCGGCGCCAAGGAAAACCCGCTCAAGGCCAATCTGCTGCAGGCCGTCGGTAAGAGCAAAGGGTGACGGCGCCCACTGGCACGATCTTCGGCACTATCGGCGCGCTCGCGGCGTTTCCGCTTCGCATGGCGGCGCGCGAGGTCGCGCGCCGGCAGGGCCAATTGCGGCGCGGAGTCACCAGACGGACCACCCATGTCGTGTTCGGGCGGACGTTCCTCGCCAAGGCCGATGATGCCGAGATTGAGCGCCGCGTCGTCACCGAGCGCGCGGCCGGGCGCAAGCTGGTCAGTGAGAACGGCTTCCTGCGCCTGCTCGGGCTGATGAAGGCGCCGGAGGCTTCGGCGCTGTCGCGGCAGTCGCTGGTCGACCAATCGCGGCTGACCGGCGCGGATCTCGACCGTTTGTCGCTGTTCGATGCCTTCGAGCACGACGCCGAACCTTACTCCTTTCGCGACCTGATCCTCGCCCGCAAATATGCCGGCCTGGTTGCCGGCGGCGCCTCATGGGGTGCGATTGCGCGCTCGGTGCACCGCTCCGGCCCGGTCGCCTCGCTCACCGCCAAGTCGCTCGCCGTCGGCTCGCTGCATGGGCGGGCCGACGCCATCTATCTCGAAGGCGGCCAGAGCGAGCTCGACGGCCAGTTGCTGTTCGATCTGGGAACGCAGGATGACGATACGCTGGAAGAGCTGTTTGCCGATGCCGAGGCGGCGGAAGAGGCTGACGACCACGAGCAGGCCGCGGCACTCTACCAGCGCTGCCTGGCCATAGACCCGAGCGACGCCATCGCCGCCTTCAACCGCGCCAACTGCCTGCGCGCCGCCGGCCACGCGGCGGAGGCGGCGCACGACTATGCCCGCGCGATAAAGCTCGATCCCGGGTTCGTCGAGGCCTGGTTCAATCTCGCCGGGCTGATGAGCGAAGAGGGGCGGGTAGCCTCGGCGCGCCGCCATTTGCTCAAGGCGATCGCGCTGGATGCGAAGTACGCCGATGCGGTGTTCAACCTTGCGAGGCTGGAGTTCGACGCCGGCAATCTCGCCGAGGCGCGGCGGAGCTGGGTGCGCTATCTTGAACTCGACGCCAGCTCCGAATGGGCGCGTATGGCGGCCAAGGGCGTCCAGTTCGTCGATTTGCAGCTGGCGCGGATGTCGGCAGGGTGAGGTAATCCAATGCCTGCGCTTGAACACCCCCCTCTGTCCTGCCGGACATCTCCCCCGCAAGGGGGGAGATCGGCAGCTTCTCCTTACCGCCCGCCTTCCAACGTTGGTGATTGGCGAAAGCGATGGCGACATCCAATCTCCCCCCTTGCGGGGGAGATGGCCGGCAGGCCAGAGGGGGGTGGGACGGAACGCGGCCTCCATAAGTGGGCCACCCTATGACCACCTTCCTCTTCGACGGTCCCGACACCGCTGCCATCACTATCCTGCTGGCGCATGGCGCAGGCGCTCCTATGGACTCGCCCTCGATGACCGCCACGGCAAAAGCGCTCGCCGCGGCCGGCTTCCGCGTCGCGCGCTTTGAATTCCACTACATGGCGGCCCGCCGCTACGGCCACCGCAAGCCGCCGCCGCGCGCCGAGACGGTTAACCCGGAATACGTCAAGGCGATCGCCGACCTCCGGGCGAAGGGCGTGACGGGTCCGCTCATCATCGGCGGCAAGTCGATGGGCGGACGCGTCGCTTCGATGATCGCCGACCAGATGTTTTCGAAGGGCGAGATTTCAGGGCTGCTGTGTCTCGGCTATCCCTTCCATCCGCCGGACAAACCGACGCAGCTTCGGACAAAACACCTCGCCGATCTCAAGACGCCGACATTGATCTTCCAGGGCACGCGCGACGAGTTCGGGACCAAAGACGAGGTCGCGACCTATGCTCTGTCCGACGCAATCGAGATCTTCTGGCTGGAAGACGGCGACCATGATCTGAAGCCGCGCAAAAACATCTCCGGCTTCTCCACCGCCGATCATCTGAAGACGCTCGCTGATGCGGTGAAGGCGTGGACCGAACGCATCGTGCGCTGAAGCAGGCCGATGAAGATCGCCACCTTCAACGTCAACAACATCAACGGCCGGCTGCCGAACCTGCTCGCATGGCTGGCCGCCGCCAAACCCGACATCGCCTGCCTGCAGGAGCTTAAGGCCAGGCAGACGCAGTTTCCGCGAACGGCGCTGGCGGCGGCCGGCTATGGCGCGGTGTGGGTCGGGCAGCCGACCTGGAACGGCGTCGCCATCCTTTCGCGTGGCTCGGAGCCCGTTCTGACCCGCGACGCGCTGCCCGGCGACGATAGCGACCAGCAGGCGCGCTACATCGAAGCGGCGGTCAACGGCATCGTCGTCGCCTCGCTCTACGCGCCGAACGGCAACCCGCAGCCCGGCCCGAAGTTCCAGTACAAGCTGGCCTGGCACGAAAGGCTGGAGGCGCATGCGGCGCAGTTGCTCGACACCGGCCTGCCCGTGGTGCTGGCCGGCGACTACAACATCGTGCCCGAGCCGCGCGACATCTACCCGACCCGCTCCTATGACGACAACGCGCTGGTCCAGCCGGAAAGCCGCGCATCGTTCCAGCGGCTGCTCGACCAGGGCTGGCTTGACGCGCTGCGTAAGAAGCATCCGACGGAGACGCTCTACACATTCTGGGACTATCGCCGCAATCGCTGGCCGCGCGACGCCGGCCTGCGGCTCGACCATATCTTGCTCAGCAAGAAGCTGTCGCGCCGGCTGGTAGCGGCGGGCATCGACCGCGACGTGCGCGGCGAGACCGGCGCCAGCGATCACGCGCCGGTCTGGGTGGAGTTGCGGTGAAGCATGAAAGCTGGCGCCGCCTTTCCGGGCGGCAACCAGTCAGGTTGGCCGCGCCGCTTCGCGGGCGAACGCTTCGATCAAAGGGGCGTATCCCTCAAGGTCGGGCTGCGTAGCGAAACTGTGGGTAGCGGCGGTCGAAGCCCAGGGCAGCTTTTCCGACGTGAAGACTTCGACGAAAGGCGCATACCAATGATGTTCGTCCAGCATGGTCGCACGAACATTGACGAAAAAGTCCAGGCCATGCGGACGCGTGAACATCCAGTTCTTGCAGTGCGGGCAATAGAGCTGCCGGTGCGGGCCGTGCAGGCCGCCGACCACCGGCTCGCCTTGCGTTATGGCAAAACCGTCGCTGGGCACGGCGATGGTCAGGGAATACGCGCTGGCGCTCAGCTTCTGGCAGCCGGTGCAGTGACACGCCGTCGTCAGCAAGGGCGGCGCGCTGATGCGAAAGCGTATTCCGCCGCACAGGCAACCGCCGTCCCAAGGTAGCTTCCAATCGTCCATCGCTGGCCTCGCGTTAGCTCTGCCAGCGATCTAGCGCGCGACCGCCAAGCTGCAATCTCTCCCTTGACGGTCCCAGAAGGGGGGAGATCGGCAGCTTCACGTCCTTCTCTCAGGGATCGTGAACACCACGTCGGCGCGGCCGTAGCCGCCATCGGCGACCTCCTCGATCAGCACCATCGTGTAGGGGCGCACGCCTTCGCCGAACATCTCGACGAACAGGGCTGTGGTCTTGTGGACGAGGTCCTCCTTCTGTCCGGGGGACAGCGCGCGCTCAGGCACCTTGAAATTTGCAAACGGCATGATGTCGATTTCCTGTTGGTTGTTGGAGGTAAAGTCAGACCGTGCCGCCATTGGCGCGCAGCACCTGGCCGTTGACCCAGCCGCTGTCCGGTCCGGCGAGGAACGACACCACGCCGGCGATGTCGGCGGGCTGGCCGAGCCGCCCGAGCGGGATCATCCTGGTGATCGTCTCGACCAGTGCCTCGGACTTGCCGCCGAGGAACAGCTCGGTTGCCACCGGCCCCGGCGCCACGACATTGACGGTGATGCCGCGCGGCCCGAGTTCCTTGGCCAGCACATGCGTCATGGCCTCGACGCCGGCCTTGGTGGCAGCGTAAACGCCGTAGGTCGGCTGGTAGAGCCCGACCACGCTGGACGAGAAGCTGATGATGCGGCCGCCGTCGCGCAGCCTTCTTGCGCCCTCGCGCATGCCGCGGAAGACGCCACCGAGATTCACCGCGATCTGCTGCTCGAAACCGGCGTCGTCCATCTGCGCGATCGGCGCGAGCTTCATGATGCCGGCATTGTTGACCAGCACGTCGAGGCCGCCAAAGGCCTGCTCGGCTGCGTCGAACAGATGCGCCACGCCCTTGGGATCGCCGACATCGGCCTGGACGGCGATCGCCGTGCCGCCCGCCGCCTCGATCCCGCGCACCACGCCTTCGGCGGCTTCAGCGCCCCTGGCATAATTGACGACGACCGAAAAGCCGTCGCGTGCCAGCCTTCTGGCAATTTCGGCGCCGATGCCCTTCGAGGCGCCGGTTACCAGCGCCACCTTTCCATTCCGCGTAGTCATGTCAGCTCTCCAATTCTTGTCGGCTGAAAATAGGCGATAAATCTTGCGGGATAATCGATCGGCACTTGCCAACACCATTCGGATATGGCGAACAATGGCGATGGACAGTCTCGACCGGATGCGCCTGCTTGCCCGCGTGATCGAGCGCGGCAGCTTCACCGCGGCGGCCGCCGATCTCTCGATGTCGCGATCGACTGCCACCGACGCGATCAAGGACCTCGAGGCGCGGCTGGGGGTGAGGCTGCTCGAACGCACCACGCGCCATGTCACCCCGACATTGGACGGCCAAGCCTATTACCAGCGCTGCCTCGCCATCCTTGCCGATGTCGAGGATGCCGAGGCCGGCTTTCAATCGGCGCAGCCGCAGGGCCTTTTGAGGATCGACGTGCACGGCTTCATGGCCCGCCATTTCATCCTGCCGCGGCTCTCCGAATTCCTCGACCGCTACCCCGGGATCGACTTGCATATCGGCGACGGCGACCGGCTGGTCGATCTGGTGCGCGAGGGCATCGACTGCGTGCTGCGTTCCGGCGAACAGGCCGACAGCGGCATGATCGTGCGGCGGGTGGCAACATTACGCGAAGTCACCAGCGCCAGCCCCGCCTATCTCGAAAAGCACGGCATGCCGGCAACCCCCGACGATCTCGAAGGCCATCTTATGGTCGGCTTCCGCTCGTCGCGGACCGGCGAGGTCATGCCGCTCGAATTCACCGTTGGCGGCGCGTTGCGCTATGTCAGCCTGCCCAACCGGGTGACGGTCAACGGCTCCGACACGATGGCGGAGCTGGCGCGTCTCGGCTTCGGCCTTGTGCAGGCGCCGCATTACCGCTTCGCCGGGGATTTCGCACGCGGCACGCTTGTCGAAGTGCTGCCGGATTACCCGCCGTCACCGACACCGCTGTCGGCGCTCTACCCGCAGAACCGCCAGCTCGCGCCACGGGTACGCGTGTTCATCGACTGGGTGACCGGGATTTTTGGCGAGGATGGGACATCGGGCCGGGTGTGATCGTGCGCCGGGGGCCGCCGGCTACTTTGCGAAGGGCCGCGATCCTTCACGCCCCCCTCTGTCCTGCCGGACATCTCCCCCACAAGGGGGGAGATCGGTGGCTTCAGCGTCGGCGCCGAGTATCCTTGACCCGCCTACCACCCACGCTATGTTCGCACCCATGTCAGGGACCAGCCCCGCGGCCACTGCGCCGCTCATCGTGATCGATCTTCAGACCGGCATGTTCGACGGTGTCGCCGAACCGCCGATCCATGATGCCGATGGCATGGTTGCCCGCACCCGCGCGCTGATCGAATGGGCACGGCGCAGCGGGCGCAAGATCGCCTTCATCAGGCATGACGGCCCGCAGGGCGATCCTCTGGCGCCGGGTGAGCCGGGCTGGCCGGTGTGGCCGGCGCTCGGCCAGGCCGAGGACGAGCCGACTTTCGCCAAGCGTGTCGGCGACGCGTTCAGCAATGCCGCGCTTGCAGAATGGGTGGTCGGGCAGGGCGCCGGCGAGGTCGTTCTGATCGGCGCGCAGACCGATTTTTGCGTGGCGGCCACGGTGAAGGGCGCCTTTGCAGCGGGCCTGGGCGTCACCGTGATTTCCGACGCTCACAGCACGCTCGACACCACCAGCGAGACCGCCGCGGAGATCATCGCCCGGCACAATGCGGCATTTGCCGCCGCCGGGGTCAAGCTGGCGACGACAAAGGCCCTTACCGATAGCTGATTCGCCGGCTCATCCCTACGCCGTCAAAGCCTGATCCAGCCGGGAAGAAACTGGCGGGTTCAGACAATTTGGCGCGCGGCGCCTCGCCACTTGCGGGCTTCCGCAAGCGCGGCCTATCGCGTATTGGCGCGGGACCTCTCCTTTGGCCTTTCCCGGGAAACCATGATTCGTCTCGAAAGCATCAGCAAGCAGAACGGCCGGCAGATTGTCTTCATTGAAGCCTCCGCCGCCTTGCAGAAGGGCGAGAAGGTCGGGCTGGTCGGGCCTAACGGCGCCGGCAAGACGACGCTGTTTCGCATGATCAACGGCGAGGAGCAGCCTGACGAGGGCCAGGTCTCGGTCGATCGCGGCGTCACCATCGGTTATTTCAGCCAGGATGTCGGCGACATGGAAGGCCGCAGCGCCGTTGCCGAAGTGATGGACGGCGCCGGGCCGGTGAGCGAAGTGGCGGCCGAGATGCGCAAGCTCGAGCACGCCATGGGCGACCCCGATCGCGCCGGTGAGATGGACGAGATCATCGCCCGCTACGGCGAGGCGCAGCACCGCTTCGAGGAACTCGACGGCTATGCGCTGGATGGGCGTGCTCGCGAGGTGCTGGACGGCCTTGGCTTCAGCCAGGAGATGATGGACGGCGACGTCGGCAAGCTGTCCGGCGGCTGGAAGATGCGCGTGGCGCTGGCCAGGATCCTTTTGATGCGGCCCGACGCCATGCTGCTCGACGAACCGAGCAACCATCTCGACCTGGAAAGCCTGATCTGGCTGGAGCAGTTCCTGAAGAATTATGACGGTGCGCTGCTGATGACCTCGCACGACCGCGAGTTCATGAACCGCATCGTCAACAAGGTCGTCGAGATCGACGGCGGCTCGCTGACTGCCTACTCCGGCAACTACGAATTCTACCAGCAGCAGCGGGCGATTGCCGACCGGCAGCAGCAGGCGCAGTTCGAGCGCCAGCAGGCGATGCTGGCCAAGGAGATCGCCTTCATCGAGCGCTTCAAGGCACGTGCCTCGCATGCCGCCCAGGTGCAGAGTCGGGTGAAAAAGCTGGACAAGATCGACCGTGTCGAGCCGCCCAAGCGCCGCCAGAAGGTGTCGTTCGATTTCCAGCCGGCGCCGCGCTGCGGCGAGGACGTGGTGACGCTGAAGAACGTGCACAAGGGCTATGGCAGCCGCTCGGTCTACGAGGGATTGGATTTTCAGGTGCGCCGCCGCGAGCGCTGGTGCATCATGGGCGTCAACGGCGCCGGCAAGTCGACGCTGCTTAAGCTGGTGGCTGGCGCTTCCGAGCCGGACAATGGCACGGTGGCGCGCGGCCCGAGCGTCAAGATGGGCTATTTCGCCCAGCACGCCATGGAAGTGCTGGAGGGCGAGCGCACCGTGTTCCAGACACTGGAAGATGCGTTTCCGCAGGCCGGCCAGGCGCCGCTTAGGGCGCTGGCCGGCTGCTTCGGCTTTTCCGGCGACGAGATCGAGAAGAAATGCCGCGTGCTGTCGGGCGGCGAGAAGGCGCGGCTGGTGATGGCGCTGATGCTGTTCGACCCGCCCAATTTGCTGGTGCTGGACGAGCCGACCAACCACCTCGACATCGCCACCAAGGAGATGCTGATCACGGCACTGTCGCAGTACGAGGGGACCATGCTGTTCGTCTCGCATGACCGCCATTTCCTGGCGGCGCTGTCGAACCGGGTGCTGGAACTGACGCCCGAGGGCATCCAAACCTATGGCGGCGGCTATACCGAATATGTCGAGCGCACCGGGCAGGAGGCGCCGGGGCTGCGGAGCTGAGACACAGATTCGGCTCTGCCACTCCCCGTCGCCTAAAGCGCGTGGCGTTCGATCGAGCTCTGCTCAGCCGTGTATCGCAATTTCGCGCAGCGGATCGCCGCCATCGATGAACAGCCGGCCTTGCGCGGTCAACGCCGCCTTGAGCCGTTGCAGGGCAATTTTTCCTGCTTCGGGATGACGCCCGTCCAGCGCGCCGACGCGCACCGCAACGGCAATGTCGAAGTGCTTCTCGTCGGCCTCCAACTCGAAATCCTCGATGGCGATCTGGCGAAGGCTCAGCCGGCCTGCCGCAATCTCGGCGCGCGAAGCGGCCCCGGCCTGCGCAATGGCCTTGGCCGAGCGGTCGATCGCCAGCACGTGCCCGCCGCCGATCCGGCGCGCCATCTCGCGCGCTGCAGCACCCGGTCCGCAGCCGATCTCCAGCACTCGCATGCCCGGCCGCAGGGGCAGCGCATTGATGATCGCCAAAAGCCTTGGCGACAAATCGTTCGCCATTTCCGCTTCTCCAGCTTTTCGCGATCCGAGATTAGCGACCGCGGCCGGCGACGGGAAGGCCGAGAGGCGCGGGCATTGCCGATGTGTTCAGCTGGTGTTTTGGGTACTGGTTGAGGAGGGGGGAATGATCGACATCGAAGAGGTCGACGATCCGGTCTCGACCGCGGGCGACCGGGCGGACCCCGAGCGGCCCGGCGTCGTTGACCTGAGGGGTAGGGAGGGAACTGGCGCCGAGCCTAACCGGTGGGGGGTAGATTACCGGCCGTTTATGTGTATACGCTCAAGCTAATATAAGAGCAAGCTAATGTTTTGCGTGAGCGATGCGGGACGTTGGTTTCTGATCAGTGGACGGCCGCCGCTCCTGGCCGCGCACTCCAACCGGCCCAGCACCGCTTATTGCCTTCACGTCCAGGCTCCAATGCTGTACCCCGGCCCGAACTTCAAGGAGCCTCGATGACCTCACATCCCGACATCCCCGACGCCGGCATGGCGGTTGATGCGGCCGGCATGACAGCCGATGACGAGCGCGCACGCGAGGCGGATGCCGCATGGCAGGACGATGTTCGCGAGGGCGTGCGGCATATAGGCGATCTGGATTCGCTGCCGCTGTCGCCAGCCGAGCGCGCGGCGGCCGAAGCCGCGGCCACGCGCCACAAGGTTCGCATTCCCAAGGCCTATCTCGACCTGATCGACTGGAACGACCCCGCCGATCCGATACGGCTTCAGGTCATCCCGTCGCCCGATGAACTGGGGGAGCAGGAGGGCGAACTCGACGATCCGATCGCCGACCACGCCTTCAGTCCGGTACCGCGATTGACGCATCGCCATGCCGACCGGGTTCTGCTGTTCCCGACCTATCAATGCGCGGTCTATTGCCGGTTCTGCTTTCGTAAGGAGTCGCTGACGTCGATCGGCCGGGGTTTTTCGCGCGAGGCGCTGGAGCCGGCCTTCGCCTATATCGAGTCCCGTCCGGAAATCCGCGAGGTGATCCTGACCGGCGGCGATCCGCTGTCCCTGCCGGACAAAGCGCTGGCGGAAATCCGAGCCCGAGTCGAGGCGATCCAGCATGTGCGGCTGTTGCGCATTCATACCCGCGTGCCCGTCGCGCTGCCGTCGCGCGTCACCGGCGGGCTGGTTCAAGCCCTGCAGGGTCGGCTGATGGTCACGGTCGTCACCCATTTCAACCATCCGCGGGAGATCACTGAGGCGACCGAGCGGGCCTGCCGTACTTTAAGGCAGGGCGGCTTCGTGCTGATGAACCAGAGCGTTCTGCTGAAAGACGTGAACGATACGGTCGAGGTGCTGGAGGAACTGTGCCGGGAGCTGATGTACCGCCTCGGCGTCAAACCCTATTACCTGCACCACGGCGACCTCGCGCGCGGCATGGCGCACCGGCGCACCACGATCGCCGAGGGCCAGGCGCTGGCCAGCGCCTTGCGGGCGCGCCTGTCGGGCATCTGCAATCCCGTCTACGTGCTGGACCTGCCGGACGGCGGAGGGAAAGTGCCGCTCGGCCCGTCCCATCTTGAGGCGCGGGAAGGGGAGACGTGGCGAATACGTGGGCTTGATGGGGCGGTGAGGGAGTATGGAGAGCTGGTTGGGGAGGAGGGGACGCGCAGCCGCCGTCCAAGCCAGCCCACCTTGATGACGTGACATGCGGCCCTTAATCACGGAAGCATGCGTTAACTGCTGCTCTATTTGGTGCTTGCGCAATTGCTAAAATGGTGAAAACGTTGGTTCGGGGTAATGGGTTAGGGGAGTTCGTCCCGGCTGTTGCGAGTTCCGGGGCGGCGCAGAAAAGTCATGAACTTTCCACAGTTCCTGGTGGGGCTGACCACCACATCGTCCATCGTTGCGATCTCGGCTTACTTTGCGACGGGTTCAATCTGGAAGACGCTGGCCTGGACGATCTTGACCTTGATCGTCATGCAAGTTGGATATTTCCTATTCGTCGTCCGGTTGATCTACGGATCCGGGGCGAAAAACGCGGCGGCAAAGCCGCGGCGTCTGAGGGCTGTGCCGCCGAACCGTCGAGGTCGCGTTCAGCTTAGGCAGTAATGTCCCATATAGATATCATGGTCTAGACAGGACATGTTCGGTTCTGGGAATGTGCATTGGACGTTCCGCTAGTTTAGTCAACTAATATATATCGCCCAACTCATATCGTCGGTTTTGGGCTAGCGGGAAAACCTGGCTGCCGCTTGTACGATTGTGCCTGAGGCGACAGTTTACAATCGGCGGGCAACGGTCCTTTGCTGGTCGGCCTGTGAATCCGGCTGGTGTTTTCGATGGGGCGTTGAGGGCTATAAAGCTGTTCAACCGTGCGGCATCGAGGTGCGCGTCGGCCGGTCGAAGAGGGGATGATGGCCACCGACGGAACGCCAAACATGATTTTGCTGATCGGCAGCGCGCCCGATGTGGTGCGCTGCGCGGCCTGGCCCAAGCAGGCCTTCGGCAAGATTGTCGCCATCAACAATGCCTGGCGCGTGCGCCCCGACTGGCATTTCCTCGTCCATGCCGGCGATTTCCCGGCGGAGCGGATGCCGCAAGGCGATCCCCTGCAGCAGGCGCAGATATTCAGCGCCTCGCATTACGTGCCGGCGCAAAACAGCTTTGGCGGCTTCGTCTATGCCGGCGGCACCATGTCGATGACGGCGGCCTACTGGACGATCCACAGCCAGAAGCCGGACGTGCTGGCATTCCTTGGCTGCGACATGATCTACGATCAGCCCGGCAACACGCATTTTTACGGCGTCGGCCGGGCCGACCCTTTGCGCAACGACGTGACGCTGCGCAACCTCGAGGCGAAGTCGGCCCGCCTGCTCATCCATGCGCTCCGGCGCGGCTGCCTGTGCGTCAATCTATCCGATCTGCCGAGCAGCCGGCTGATCTTCCCGCGGCTGACGCTCGACGAACTCGGCGCGCTTTCTTCCTCGCAACTTTCGGAAATGAAGGCGGAGATGCTTGCCCGGCTGCGGCTCGATCGGGCGGAGGAGGCCGACAGGATGGAGAAGGAACTCGGCTATTTCTTCGAGGACGGCATGTACTGGAAGCACCTCGACAAGCTCGACGAGAAATTCCTGGCCAATATCGACCGGCTGCGGATGGCGGCGGTGGAGGCGAGCCTGAGCAGTCGGCCGAAGCTGCCGATCTCCCCTACAAGGCGGGAGATCGGCGCGTCGTCGGCTTAGCTTTTGGCCGCCTCGAGCTTGTCCTGCGTCTTCGTCTCGAAATCGCTGGCGTCATGGCGCTCGTGCAGCTGCATCGAAGGCTCGCCGAAGGTGCGGTTGACCATGCGGCCGCGCTTGACCGCCGGGCGCGCGTCGATGGCGTCGGCCCAGCGCTGCACGTTCTTGTACTGCTCAACCTGCAGGAACTCGCCGGAATCTTCGTACATGCGGCCCTTGGCCAGCCCGCCATACCAGGGCCACACCGCAATGTCGGCAATCGTGTAGTCGCTGCCGCCGAGATACTCGCTTTCGGCCAAGCGCCGGTCGAGCACGTCCATCTGCCGCTTGGTCTCCATGGCGAAGCGGTCGATGGCATATTCGATCTTCGTTGGCGCATAGACGTAGAAATGGCCGAAGCCGCCGCCGAGATAGGGCGCCGAGCCCATCTGCCAGAACAGCCATGACAGGGTCTCGGCGCGAGCCGGCTGCTCTGTCGGCAGGAATTCGCTGAATTTTTCGGCGAGATAGAGCAGGATCGAACCGGATTCGAAGATGCGGACAGGCTTTTTCCCGCTGCGGTCCATCATGGCCGGGATCTTGGAGTTGGGGTTGACCTCGACGAAGCCGCTGCCGAACTGGTCGCCGTCGTTGATCCTGATAAGCCAGGCGTCGTATTCGGCGCCGCTGTGGCCGAGCGCCAGAAGCTCCTCCAGCATGATCGTCACCTTGACGCCGTTCGGTGTCGCCAGCGAATAAAGCTGCAGCGGATGCTTGCCGACCGGCAGCTCCTTGTCATGCGTCGGGCCGGCGATCGGCCGGTTGATGCTGGCGAAAGCGCCGCCGTTTGCCTTGTTCCAGGTCCAGACTTTTGGCGGCGTGTATTGGTCCGTTGTGTAGTCGTTCATTTGGGAGGCCTTTGGAAAGATTGGGTTGGGAGGATTGGGGAGGATATCAGGTATCAACTTGGGTAATGGCGGAGGAACTTTGCATAGGGCAGCTTCGGATAGCCGTAGGTACAGATAGGGCTGCCGGCGCAGTTGCAAAAACCCGGCGCGAACGGCGCGGCGCCGGTCCACGCTAAAGCCGGCGCCGCCTCTTGCGCCTGATCACCTGCGCCATACCTATAGCCCATATCAGCCTGCGAACATCGCCAGGAACCAAAGCATGAATATCGAACCCCTTTTGCGATCCATCGTGGCCGTCCGAGCCACCGTGCCGGAGGACGCCTTCACGGCAGACGCGCTGGGCACCCGCCGCGAAGGCAGCGGCGTGGTCATCCGCGGCGACGGGCTGGTGCTCACCATCGGCTATCTCATCACCGAGGCCGAGGAGGTCTGGCTGGCCGACCAGGACGGGCGCGTGGTTCCCGCCCATGCGCTCGCCTACGACCAGGAATCGGGCTTCGGCCTGGTGCAGGCGCTGGCGCCGCTCGGGCTTCCCGCCATTGCGCTCGGCGATGCGTCCAGGGCGAAGATCGGTGATCCCGTCGTGCTCGCCGACGGCGTCGGCCGCTCCGTGCGGGCGCGGATCGTCACCAAGCAGGAATTCGCCGGCTATTGGGAATATCTGCTCGACGAGGCGATCTTCACGGCGCCGGCTCACCCCTCATGGGGCGGCGCCGGCCTGATCGGCGCGGATGGCAGGCTGCTGGGCATCGGTTCGCTGCGCCTGCAGATGAGCCGCAACGGCGAGGTCGCCGACATCAACATGGTGGTGCCGATCGATCTTCTGCCGCCCATCCTCGACGATCTGCTGACCCGCGGGCAGGTCGCCAGGCCGCCGCGGCCCTGGCTCGGCGCCTTCTCGGCCGAGAGCGACGGCAAGGTCGTGGTGATGAGCGTTGCCGAGGGCGGTCCGGCCGCCCAGGCGGGCCTTCGCCAAGGCGACGTCATCTCGGATGTCCGCGACACGGCGGTCGACGGGCTTGCCGATTTTTATCGCAAGCTTTGGAAGAGCGGCCCGGCGGGTGCCGAGATCCCGCTCCGGGTGCTGCGCGATGGCCGCGAAACCTGGCTGCGCGTCAAGTCCGCCGATCGCAACAGCCTGCTGTGGAAGCCGCCGCTGCAGTGAGGCAACCGAAACCCCTCACTCTCCGCAAGCGCTGAAGCCAGTGCCTGGGGTCCATTCCGCGAATGGGATGACCTTACCTTCGACCGATACGGTCGCTTGCCTGGTGGTGCCGTCTGCCAGCTTCTTGCTGCTTTTGCCCTTGCCGGTCAGCACATTGTAGTCGCAGTCGCCGGCAACATTGTCGTCCATGTAATCCCAATACTCGTAGGCGAAACCGGCGACGACGAACGTGCCGTTGCGCCAGGCGAGCGTCAGCGTCTTGTTGGTCCGCTCGCTGCCGATCTCCATCGCCGGAATATAGAGCTTGATCGAGCCGTTGGGGAGCGCGGTGAGTTCGGGCTCGGTGTCGGATGTGGCGGGGCCCGGCCGGTCGTAATCCTTCCATTCGCCGTAGATCTGTTCATGCACGACCCCGGCAGGTCTGAGAAAATTGCCGTCGCGATCCCTGAGGAACAAATGCAGGTCCATGGGATGGCCGGGCTCGGTCTGGACGATCATCGCCAGATCGGCGGCGCCATCGCCGTTCCAGTCGCCGGTCGCCGCCGTGATGATCTTCTGGGTCTCGATCGGCTCCGCCAGGGCGGCGGCCGGCAGCAACAGGATCAGACCGAATATTGTCGATCGCATGTAAAAATCCCCTGAGCCTGGGCAGGCCTGAGACGCACGCGCTTCTCAGGAGGCCCGGCTCTGCCGCGTCTCGGAACGGCTCGTCTCGTTGAGCAGCCGGCAGAGCGAAACCGCTTCACGACGGCTCAGGCCGATCAGCGCGATTTCCGAAAATTGCGCCGGCAGATCGTGAACGATGTCCCACACCATCCATCGGCCGTTCGGCTCCATGACACATTCGTAGCGCAATAATTGTTCCTGCATCCGACCCCCGGCTTTGCTCACCGGACTGGTACAGCGTCGAGGTAAATGAGTTGTTGCGCCGCGAGAGTATTCCGCGGCTGTCAAAACCAGGCGTTGAATCCTGCAGGGCGAACCCGACAGGGCACGACCGACGGTGCAGATACTCTCGACAAGGCGGCAGGGCAGGGACGCTTCTGAACGGCGGCGGCTGCCAAACGTGGATCAGGCGTTGCGGCTCGCCATATGCGCGTCGAGCTTCCTCCTCGAGGGGCCGTACCGCTTGATGATGGTTGCGGCCTCGCTTTGCGGTATGCCGTATTTGCGGGCAAAGGCAGCGACCTCGTAAGGCTCTTCGCCGGAGACCAGTTTGCGATCCTGCTTGGTCTTGGATTTGTCGTCGGCCATGGCGTCCTCCATCACATCTGGTCGTTATAGGGCTCCTTGGTCCGGCCGACCATCCTGGCCAGTTCGCCAAAGGATGGCACGCCGGTTTCACCCCGGGCATTGTTGGCCGCCTGCAGCAGCCTGAGCGGAAAGCAGACGGCGTCGCGGTTGGACGGCGACATGTCTTCATAGAGACGCTCGTCGCTGGTCATCGCCGCCTCGGCCCGGCGCAACGCCATGTCGACCTCGTCGACCGATAACAGGCCCTTGTGGACCAGCGCGTTGTTGACGGCCGCGATCGCCATCATCAGTCCTTCGACTGGAGATTGGCGACGTTCATCGTCTTGCGTCCTTGCCGGGCTTCTTGACCGTAGCTTTGTCGTCTGGCCGGATCGCTGCGCGCGGCGGGTTCTGGCCCTCCGAATGCCGGGTCTTGTCGTCGAAATCGTCAGCCGGCCTAGTCAATCCCATGCCGCCGGGAGGTGGCTTGTTGCCGGCCGCATCCTGCGAGAATTCGTCGGCCGCGTCGGGGCTCGTCTTTGCCGGATATTTCCTCGCTCCGGTCTCGTAGCGGTTCGGGTCGTCGGCCATGTCCTGTGCTCCGGTTGCAATGAGCAGATAACTTTCATGCGGCGGCAGCGGTTCCGTGGCGAAAAACGACGTTGCCGGTGCGCAAGCCTTCGCAATCTGTCGGGTTTCGTGCATGCTTGTGCATGCCAACGATGCTTCGCTCCGACGCGCCGGCAAAATGCTGCTCCTACTGCGGCGGGCGCGACCACGACTACGAGGATTGCCCGAAGCGCAAAAGCGATGCCGAACGGCAGAAGCAGACGCCAGGCAACGCCTACCAACCCGGCGCTGCGGCTGCAGGGGAAATCCGCTAGCCAGCCTGAACCACCCCGCCGGTCCGACAGGCCGGCGCGAAGGTCCTTCCATGTCCAGAGGATTGCAATGCCGCCACTATTGTGGGCAAAAGCAGCACGGGCAATCAGGTTGGGGTGGGGCAATGACCGAAACGCAAGGCAGTTCAGGCCGTCCGCAGGGCAAGCCGGGGACGGCATCGGGGTCGATCGGTTCCGGCCTGATCGCACTCCTCATCGTGGCGCTCGGCGTCTTTGCGCTGTTTGGATCCTGGTACACGATCGACCAGGGCGACCGCGGCGTGCTCTTGACCAACGGAGCGCTGAGTTCGGTCGTCGATCCCGGACTGCATTTCAAGCTGCCGTGGTTGCAGCGCGTCGAGAAGATCAGCCTGCGCCAGCAGGTGCTCAAATGGGGCTGCGAGAACCAGAACGATTGCAGCGGCCTGCCGGCCATGCAGGCCTATTCGCGCGACCAGCAGCCGGCCGACATGCGCGTCACCGTCAACTTCCACGTGCCGGCAGCCGAGGTCAGCAACGTCTACACCAATTATGGATCGATCGAGGCACTGGCCGACCGTGTCATCGCCAGGAAAGCACCGCAGGAGATCAAGACGGTGTTCGGCCAGTACGACGCGGTGTCGGTGATCCAGAACCGGGCGAAGTTCAACAAGGACGTCGCCGACGCCATTGCGGCGGTAACCGACGGCCCGGTGATGATCGACAGCGTGCAGGTCGAGAACATCGACTTCTCCGACGCCTACGAGCAGGCGGTCGAAGCCAGGATGACGGCGCAGGTCGAGGTGCAGAAGCAGGAACAGAACCTGCAGCAGGAAAAGATCAAGGCCGACATCGCCGTCACCCAGGCCAAGGGCCGCGCCGACAGCGTCAAGGCCGAAGCCGAGGCCAGCGCCTACAAGACCAGGGTCGAAGGCGATGCGACCGCGGGCGCCATCAAGGCTCGCGCCGCCGCAATCGCCAACAATCCGCTGCTGGTCGAACTGACCAAGGCGGAGAGATGGAACGGCGAATTGCCGAAGTCGATGATCCCGGGTTCGACAGTGCCGTTCCTCGAACTCAGCACGCCTGCCACAGCATCGAACTGAGGCGCGGCGCCGCGGCGCAAACCAGATCAGGGCGGCGGCGCGGTAGCCGTTCCAGTGCTGTCACGGCTGAAGCACAGCGCCTCGGGCGATTGCCTGCGTTTGCCCGAGAAAAGCCGTCAGCAGCTCCATTCCCGCCGGCCAGTCGCCGAGCCCGCTGTCGCCATTGATGTGGCCAAGCGGCCCGGCGATATGGAGATCGCTGCCCCAGCGCTCGGATTTCGCCCTGACATAGTCCAGCGAGCCATAGGGATCGTTGGTGCTGGCGACAATCAGCGATGGAAAGCGAAGCCGTTGTTGCGGTGCGTCGGCGAAGGCCCGGGCGGAGGACGGGAAAGCCGGCGACGCAGGGTCCGGAACCGCGACCAGCAACGCGCCGCTGATCTCGCGGGGGGAGATCCGCTGCCAGTGTACGACCAGCAGACAGCCGAGGCTATGGGCGACGAGCACCGGTGGTATCTTTGCCAGGCATACAGCGGTGTCCAGCGCAGCCACCCAGTCGTCGAAGTCCGGCGCGTCCCAACTCGCCGGGTTGAACCGCCGCATCGCGGGCCTTGCCTGCTGCCAATGCGTCTGCCAGTGGGCTTTGCCGGATCCGCCGATGCCCGGCACAATGATGAGGTCAGTCATGCGAAGCCCTTCTCTCCTGATGCAACGCGCGCAATTCTAGGTCTTCTCCCGGGCGGCGGAATGAGAGATCATCGGAAAGCGGCGAAGAAATCCGATGGATTAAAGGCGATCATGCGGAACAGCGATTATCGGCCAAGGCTCGACCCCACCGATCTGGCGATCATCGAGATCATGCAGGAGGATGGCCGTATTGGCATCTCCGAGCTTGGCCGCCGCGTCGGCCTGTCCCAGCCCGCCACCTCGGAACGGGTGACGCGGCTGGAGGAGCGCGGCGTCATCACCGGCTACAAGGCGGTGATCGATTCGGCAGCGCTCGGGCTCGGCACCATGGCGGTCATCCGCCTGCGCACCACGCATGAGCATATCCAGGCCTGCCTGAAGAAGTTCGCCCAGTTGCCGGAGGTGGTCGAGGTGCTGCGGGTGACCGGCGAGGACTGTTTTCTGGTCAAGGTCGTGGTCCCGTCACCGCCCGATCTTGAAAGCATCGTCGACAGCATCGGCCATTACGGCACGGTGACGACAAATGTGGTTCTGCGCGCCGAGCAACCGAAGCGGCTGGGACGCGAATTGATGACCAGGGCCTGACCGGTCTATCGCTTGGTCTGCGTATGCCCGACGGCATTGGCGAACGAGATGCCGCCCTTGATCTCGCGCATCGCCATCGAGGTGATGGTGCGCCGCACGCCGGGCAGCCGGCTGAGCTCCTCGCGCAGCATCCTGTCGAGCGCCATCATGTCGACGGTGACGATCTGCAGCAGATAGTCGGCCTCGCCTGTCGTGGCGTGGCAGCGGCGGATCAGCGGATGCTTTTTGACCGCCGCCTCGAAGGCGTCCGACAGCTCGAAATCGATCGACACCTGGATGAAGGCCTCGATGCCGAAGCCGAGCTTTGCCGGGTCAATGCGGGTCGAGTAGCCGCGGATGACGCCGGCGTCCTCAAGCGCCTTGACCCGCTTCCAGCACGGCGTCTTGCTCAAGCCGACCTCATCGGCGAGCGCGGCAAAGGAGATGCGGGCCTCGCGTTCGAGCGCCGCGACGATCTTCCGATCGACCGCATCCAGCATCATTCGTTCTTCCAATCTGCTTAAGAGACAATTTTCGTCCTTCGTTTACCGCTAATCGAATAACAGAAGGGGACAATGTTCGGCAAGAAAGCGATTAGACTCAGGGGATCGGGACCCAACAGCGCCCGCGCCCGGAGGGGCCGCGGCAAGGAGCATGGCCATGGACAAGCAGGACTACTATGCCCGCATCGAAACGCCTGAGATGCGCGACTATGGCGTCTACCTCAAATGCGACAGGCTGCTCGCCTGCCAGAAGCCGCTGGCCGAGATGGTCAATGCCGACGAGCTGCAGTTCCAGATCGTGCACCAGGTCGAGGAGCTGTGGATGAAGCTCATCGCCTACACGCTGGTCGATGTCGTCGATTTCCTGGAAAGGCAGGACACGTATCGCATCGTCACGCTGATGGGGCGCGTGCACCGGCTGATGCGGCTGATGACGGCGCAGCTCGACCTGCTCGAAACCATGTCGCCCAAGGAGTACCAGCAGATCCGGCTGCAGCTCGGCAATGGCAGCGGCCAGGAATCACCGGGCTTCAAGCAGCTGTTGCGGCTGCCGCCCGATCTGTGGCGGGCCTTCAAGGCGTCATACCTCGACGGCCGCGGTCTCTCGGTCGAGGACGTCTACGATACCGGCTACGATCACGGCGACAGCTATGTCGTTGCCGAAGCGCTGGTCGAGTTCGACGAGCTGTTCCAGAAATTCCGCGCCAACCACCTCTACCTCATTCACCGCACGATCGGCCTCGGCGCGAAATCGCTGAAGGGCCGGCCGGTCGAATTGCTGGAGGCCGGCGCCCGCCACCGCTTCTTCCCGGAACTCTGGGACATACGCTGGGCGATGACCGACCGCTGGGGCAGCCAGTATGGAACGGTACGGGAGCCGATCAGCCAGCCGGGGGCCAAGGTGGGGTAGTCCTGAACCTGGTTCCTCGCCCCGCGCGCAGCGGGGGGAGAGGTGGGCGCGCAGCGGCCCGAGCGGGGCGTTTGCTCCATGCAGGCGAAGGCCCCCTCTCCGTCGCGGCTTCGCCGCGCCACCTCTCCCCCACTTCGTGAGGGCGAGGAACCCTGGTCCTGTAAGGCCTTCTCGCCCCGCGCTTGTATCTCGCAGGCTTTTTGGCGGATGATGTCGGGCTTGCGGCTGGTGGTGCGTCCTTGGGGCACAACCATCGCAACTCTTGGGAGGACATCATGACCTTGGAAACCGCTCAATCAACCGTTCAGTCGCCGTGGCAGACCGCGGCAATCCTTATCGCCCGCCTGATCTTTGCCGCCGTCTTCCTGATGGCCGTGATCTTCAAATTTATCGATATCGGCGCCACCGCCGGCTATATCGCGGCGGCCGGCTTTCCATTCCCGCTGTTCTTGGCCTGGTGTGCAGCCCTGCTCGAGGTCGTCCTCGTTCTATGCTTCCTGACTGGCGCCTTCTTCTCATGGGCAGCACTCGTCGCCGGCGCCTATGTGCTGTTCCTGGGCTTCGCCTTCCACGGGCCGTCGCACTGGGCCGGCAACCAGGCGGAGTTCGGCTTCTTCGTCGATCACTTCACCTTCCTGGCCGGGCTGCTGTTTGCCGCCGTGCACGGGCCGGGCAGCGTCCTGGCGCTGAAGCTTGGCAGGGGGTGATCCCCAATCTCGGATCCGGCGTTCTCGTAAAGGCGCTCAGAAGGGTGGCTGCGACAATGGCGGTCGGGTCTATGACCGCGACCAGGGCCAGATCGGCAGCACAATCCGTACCAGCATCGTCGTGACGATCGAGAACGGCCGGATACCGTCATTCAAGGCATCACAGGTCGAGTGAAATAAAAGCGAGAGCTAAAGTACGAGCGTTCGAGGTTTATGCTTTTTGTAGATGCGCCTGCATTCCCTCTGTACTTCCAACTTTCGGCGGGCTAAGCAAGACACGGGTCTTGAGGGGGAATTCATGAACATCGCCACGCGTTTTGCTGCCGCCATGATCGGCGCGTCACTGCTTGCCGGCTGCACCACGTTGACCGAAGGCGAATTCAACACAATGCATGCCACGCTTGAAGGCAGCCCTGTCACCAAGCGCGTGGCGATCAACGAATGCATTGCACGCGAGAGGTCCACGCCGCTCAACGAAAGAAAGACTTACGCAGCAATCATGAATGTCAGTGTCGCAAAATACGACAGCGCTTTTTGTAACCGGCTCTTTAATGCCGTTGCAAATGGCAGGCTGACTTACGCGGACTACCGCAGGCTTTCCTCGCCGGGGGCCGACAGCAGCAAGTTGATCAAGATCCTGCAGGGCCGCTAGCAGTCGCCGCCAGCCCGGCACGGCAGCCGTTATCGCTGTGTCAACTCCGATCGCTGCGTCAGTTATGATCGCCGCGTCACATCTGGTCGTTGTAAGGTTCCTTGATCTGACCGACCATGCGCGCCAGTTTCGAGAAAGACGGCATGTCCGTCTCCGGCTGACATTGATTGGCCAACTCCAGCAGTCGGATCGGGAAGTTGACGGCGTCGCGGCTTGACGCCGACATGCCTTCGGACCTTTCCTCGTTGGTCTCGCTGGCTTCGGCCTTGCGCAATGCGATGTCTATCTCCTCGACGGAGAGCACGCCCTTGCGGACCAGGACCTGATTGATCGATGCGATGGCCATCAGCAGGCCTTCGAGTTGCAGATTGGCGACGTTCATGGCTTTTGCTCCCATTGGCTAGGGTTCAAACGCGTCAGCGCGCGTTGCGATCCAGTGTGGGGCGGCAGGCAGGTCTAGGACCGGTCGGGCGGCGGTGGCTTAGGCGAGGGTATTCTCACATTTTTTCGCGTCTCAGGTGAATTTTGTTCTTGCTTTGTGCCGGCAGCTATGCTACTAATTTGGGTATGGTGCTAATTGGCTCCAACGACCCGCCCGCCGAGGCGGGGTTTTTGTTTCAGGCCGGTTTGGAGACGATCACGGCGAGCGAGGCGAGCTTTCCGTCACTCAGGCTTCGGATGTAGTTACGGCGGCGCTGCAGGAATTCCGTGCCCATGACGACTTCATTTGCCTGCTGCTGGGCCGGCGAGGGCACGATGCCGGAATTGGCTCTCTTCAGCGCCAGCTCAACATGTTCGCCGGTTTCGTCGACGATCTCGTCGATGCGGAATCCGGCATCGACAAACAGGGCTTTCAATTTTTCCCGATCGGCGAGGTGACTGGTCGCCGGCGAAACCGCCCAGGGCATGGGATAGTATGGCTCGCCACCCGCGAGCACGGCTTCGGTCCAGATCAGCCTGCCTCGGGGTTTCAGCACACGCCGGGCCTCGTCGATGACCGCGGCCTTGTTCTCGATGTTCATGCCGACATAGAAGCAGATCGCCGCATCGAAGGTGCTGTCGCCAAAAGGCAGTTTCGTCGCGTCGGCTTGATGGAAGCTAACCTTGTCAGACAATCCGCTGAGTGCGGTCAGTCGGCTCGATGCGGCGACAAAGGCCGGTGTCAGGTCGATGCCGTCGACCTGGCAGCCATAGGTCGAGGCCAGAAACCTTGCCGGCCCGCCAATGCCACTGCCGATATCCAGGATCCGATCTGTCGGCGAAGGAGCAAGACGGGCCGCATGCTCCCGCGTGGCGATCAGTTCGCGGCCATGGAGCTGATCGAATGGATAGAGTTGCGCGGCCGCGAGTTTTTCGGCCGGGTCGGCGTCCGGGATCGCGGCCAATATGCGATCCACGATGCCGTCGCTGCCGTAGTGACTGGTGACATTGCCCATGACGCGTTCCCCTCAAGCGCAACCACCATCCCATCAACGCAAGTCTCACGCAATGCCCCGCCTTTTCGCGCCGTTCACCGACGAGGTGCGAGGTCGTCAGTGCATTCTTTTCCGCCGATGCCACATTTTGTTCTTGCTTTGTGCCGGCAGCTATGGTACTAATCTGGGTATGGTGCTAATTGGCTCCAACGACCCGCCCGCCAAGGCGGGTTTTTTGTTTCAGGCTCCCTTTCGACCCAAACGTTACGTGAGCTGCCTTCTGTGAAGTCGGCAGGACAGAGAGGGGCGCGAAGGAACGCGACCTGACGATCGTCGGAACCGCGAAATCACCAACCATGAATCCCGCAACGCGCTCGCCCATCCCAGAGAAGCCCCCATGCCCAACCGTTACGCCACCATCATCACCGACGATGACGGCCGAGAGGTCGTCAGCGCCATTGGCGAGTTCGCCGGCGCCGCACCCTATGCACGCCATGGCCGCTTCGAGCAGGTTGCCGCCGGCGTGCGGATCGGCATGGTGCGTGGCGGTACCGTCGATGCGGTCGGCGGCTTCGGCTTCCCGTTGGGAGCACTCGACGGCAAGGCGGCGGCAATTCTCAGGGCAAGGCTGAGTGCCTTGCCTGACGCCGGTGCGATGAGGCCTGGCACGGCGACTGATGCGAAACCGGCAAGCCAGCTGCGGAAGCCGAAGTCGGCACGCGCCGGCAAGAAGGCGAAGCCGCGCAGGCGCATCGTGCGGCCAGGCAACAAGAAGCCGGCGATCTCCGCCGGGACGGCGGAGTAGGGCATGGCCAAGGCTCCTTCCGCCGGCGATCCGCTGCCGCACGATCAGGCACCCGGCAAGTCCGGCCGAACCAAGCGGGCGAAGAAGACGCTGGCCGACGGCTTCCTCGAAGCGATCCGCGCCGATTTCCGCGCCCATGGCGCCGGCGTCATCGCCGAGGTGCGCGCCGAAAAGCCCGACCAGTACCTGAAGCTCGTGCTGTCGGTGCTGCCCAAGGATCTTAGTGTCAACATCAACAATCTGGATGCATTGAGCGATGACGAAATCAGGCAGCGCATCCGCGGCCTCGAAGCCGTCCTCCGGCCGTTTCTCGAAAGACCGGGCCCCGCAAAAGGCCTCGCACAGCCGGGCGGCAAGGAAGGAATATCTCAGCCTGCTGGCGGAGTTGGACCGGAGGCGCCGCACTAACCAGCTTGCCGCCTATCGGCCTTATCGGACATCGTCTTCGAAATGATCGTGCGCCGGTTCGGGCCGGTGAAGGAGGAGTAAGCCGCCCAAGCCCGACGAAATAGTGACGTTCAGCTGGAGCCCGCCGCGCCGAAAGGGGCGGCGGGCTTTTTTGCATTTTTCCTCGCATTCTGTACGATCTTTACTTCGCGACAGGGCGGCTCGATCCGGCGCTTGCCAGACCAAGATGCGCGTTAGGCTTCACGGGAGATGGTGGTCATGCTTGCCAGAGTCCTGACACAAGCGGCAGTCCTGACAGTCGGGGCGCTTCTGTTTGCCGCGACGGCCCATGCCCGGCCGGACAGCCGCGCGATGACGTGCGAACAGACACAGCTTCTGATCCAGAGGCATCGCTCGGTGGTGCTGACCACCGGACAGAACACCTACGACCGATACGTCCGCCAATTCGGCAACGAATGCGACTGGCCGCAGGTGCCGGGCGCCGCTTATATCAAGACGCGTGACGGTCAATGTCTGGTCTATCGCTGCCAGGAGCCGGTCTTCGATCTCCCGAATTGAAAGCAGGGGCTTTCATCCGGCCGCCGACGCAGAGTGCGAAAGGCGGTGGCTCACTCCTCGTCGAAAGGACCACCTTCGCGTGCGAGATCGCGCGAAATGACGCGTTCATCGGTATCGTCCGGCAAGGCCTCGTCGCTTTCCTGGTAAGCGTTATCGTCGTCCTCCTCGGGCAGTTCGCCGTCTTCCTCGACGTCGTAACGGATGTCGCCGTTTTGCGGCACGCCGTCTGGGAGAATTCTCCCGCTCCGGATGGCATCCCAGTCCTGTTGCTGGATGGTCGGGCTCTCCGTCTCGTCGTCGGTTCGTTCTTTCCTGCGCGGTTCCATCGCTGGTTCTCCATAATGTCAGCGGCCCTGAATTGGCTCAGTGGTTGAACTCATAAGTCTGGCGGCCGGTTCCCGTTCCCGGGGCCACTGCGGTCCGGGCGCATTGCCGCACGACGGAACCAATCGCGACTGCCTGGCTTCACAAGTCAGCGCGAAAGGAGCTCGACATGAGACCGCTCATTTTCTTGCCGTACATGCTAGGCGCGCTGGTACTGGCGGTGCCGGCGTCCGCGCAGCCGGGCGAACAGTCGCAATTCGACCGCTGCAAGGTCGAGCCGCCGGACAAGAACAGCCAGCAGCAGAAGCCGGCCGGCAACAATTTGTCCGATATGCTCGAGCCATGCGGTGGGGTGCTGAAGCCGCCGCCAACGGGCGATCAGGGCATGGCGGCGCCACCGCCGAATGACGGCAAGACCCCGGTGATCAAGCCCGGCGAGGTGCCGCCACAGCCGCCCAAGCAGTAGCCGCTTCATTTGCTGCCACAGGGGCTGTCCATGGCGCTGCGACGGGGCGGTAACGCCGCGCCGTTCGAGCCGGCAGGTTTGTTGCAGTGGCCTAGGAACATTAGCTTGTCCTAAATGTTGTTTTAGACGCAGCCGATATCACCCCCTCCGGTATCGCTGCTGATCGGGAGACCGATCGGCCCGCGTCTTGCGACGCGGGCCACCGCAGCTCATCCGCAGTCCATTCGCCGCACCGCACGGCACTTCACCGCCATTCGATTAGCCGCCACTTACGGAACAACAAGGTGGCGTGGGCGTTTGCGTAGAGGGTTCGCCGCTTCGACCGGAATGCCGTGTCGCAACCATAAAGGCGAGGCCCGCAACAACAGGAGTAGACGATGAAAATCCACCTTGTTCCTGCCGCGGCGGGATTGGTGTTGCTCGCCGGCGTCGGCGTGGCCACCGCGGACCAGGTGATTGTCACGCCCGAACAGCAGACGGTCATCCGCGAATACGTCCACAAGCACCCGTTGGCGTCGATCAGTCTTCTGGGGGTGGAGCTCAATATCGGTTCCACGTTGCCCGATACGGTCGAGCTGCAACCGATCGATGTTCCCGACGTGCAGTACAGATACGTCGTCGTCGGCAATCGCACAGTGCTCGTCGACCCAGGCACTCGCAAGATCGTGCAGGTCATCGAGTGATCGGCGTTCCCAAACCGCGAACCGGATTGGGAAAGGTCACGGTCTAATAACCAATCAGAGCTCCATCCTGAGCGATCGGGATGGAGCTCTGTCGTTTCGAAACAAGGAAAGGAGCCATTCCCATGCTGCCGCATGTCGAGCCGGTCAACGTGGCCGCCGCCGTCGACAAACTGCTTGCTGAACGAGGCGATGGCCTGCTGTCGATGAAGGCGGCGATTGCACTGTTGCGCGAACGCACCGGAACCGAGCGCTCGGACGCCGACCTTGAAGGGCTGATCATCAAGAAGGCGGCGCTTCTCGGCGTCGCCGTCCTGTGTGACAGAGAGGTTCAATGACGCTGTTGCCTAGCGCTCAAGACGCCGGTCGAAATTTCAGCTAGAACAAAGTTGCTTACGCATGAACCGAGCCGACGGAGGCAACAGTGACGGACAGGCAGGAACGGATTCGCCAGCGGGCACACGCGATCTGGGAACAGGCAGGCAGGCCCGACGGGGCGCATCAGCAGCATTGGGATCAGGCTACCGCCGAAATCGACGCAGAAATCGCCACGACAGAGACCGCCAGCCGGCCGAAGCCGAAAGCACGTCAGCCTAAGCCGGCGCCGGCCGCCAAGGACGGAACCAAACCCAAGGCGCGACCACGCAAAGCGTGAACTCGAGCGGATTTGATTCCAACGCTAGATCTCGCGGTTGGTCGGGCCCATCGTCTTGGCGCTCGTGCACGTCGTTCCGTGATCGGCAGCAGAACCAGTCCTGACCGGTCCCGCCGCCGCAAGCCCACGCGCGATGGTAGGCCCGATTGGTGCGGCTAACTACTTACCGCAATTGTTGTCGTTGACAGTCGGTGAAACCGTCCCGGCAGGCTTGTTGGACGCATCGGGTTGAGCTCCTTGCGGGGTTGCAGGGCAGTTTTCATCCGCATTGGAGTTCATGGCACCCGTCGTCCCCATCGTGCTGCTGGTCGTGCCAGGGTCAATACCGTTCGGCTTGGGCTGGACGACGATGCTCTTCTCGCTGCCAGGCGCATTGTTGTCCGAGCCGGCATTCTGGGCCATCGCTGCGGTCGCCAGACCGGCTGCAAGTATGGAGGCTGTCAGGATTTTCGTAAGCATGTTGATCTCCATCGTTCGGTTATCATCATGTGGCGACTACAGAGAAAGCAACACGGGTGATGGAAAGGTTCCGGCAAAAATGACGCAGCACGGTGAAGCAAACCCGCGCAGCGCGGATCTTCTCGGCCCGTTGTTCTATTAGCGTTGGTCGGTTTGATGTTGTTGTTTGCAGATTAGGAATTCGCCTTATTTTAGCTGCCGACGGTTGCGCGACGTTCTTCTGTCCCGGCGCCCATCAGCTTACACTCGCATCGCTTCAACCGGTAGAGGCCATCCCGAAGCAAAACTTTCGGAAAATTTCACTACAAATTTCACGCGGCTGTTCTTTGAACATTTACCATGAGGCCAATAATTGGATCGGCAAAGAAACCGATCTTCTTCCTTGCACTTAGGGCGTAATGCAACCGGCGAGTTCGCGGGCTGCTCAGCGCAACTACAGCAAGGAGGATGTTATGACCATCAAGATCAAAACAATCACCGGTGCGGTGGCAGGCAGCGCAGTGCTTTTCATGCTCTCGATGCCGGTAAATGTCGCGAACGGAATTGCCGTTGGCGTTGGAACGTCCATCGGCGGCAACGGCGGCATCAACGCCGGTGCCGGCGCGACGGTTGGCGATCGCGGCGGCATCACCGCCGGTGCCGGCGCAGCGGTTGGCGGCAGCGGCGGCATCAAGGCACGCCTCGGTGCCTCGGTGGGCGGCAGCGGCGGCATTAACACCGGTGCCGGCGCAACGATTGGCGGTTCCAGCGGCATCGCCGCGGGCGCCGGCGCATCGGTCGGGGCCAGAAGCGGCATCAACGCCGGTGCCGGCGCGACGATCGGCGGTTCCAGTGGCATCGCGGCGGGCGCCGCGGTAGGCAGCGGCGTTAACGCTGGCGCCGGGGTCAGGGTCGGCAGTGGCATCAATGTCGGCGCCGGTGTCGGGATCGGTGGTGGAAGCAATCCGAGCAGCCCGTCCAATCCCAGCAACCCCAACAATCCCAGCTTGCCCCAGGTCGTTGCCGACATGTCGGGCGACAAGTTGGCCAGGATGAAGAAGCGCTGCGTTGACGTGCTCGGCAGCGAAGGCACTTACGACAGCGATCTGCGCCAATTGTGCCTGCTGATCGCTCGCCGCTAAGGCGAATACATCGGATGAAATGTCGGACCGGGCCGAGAGGCCTTCGTCCACCAAACCTCCAGCAGTCCAAAGCCCGCCATTGCGGCGGCGGGCTTTTTTGCCGAGCACGTGGCGGAGCATGGCGGGGCTCGAAAGAGCTTGCGCCTCAATGCGTCTGACGGCCAAGATCCGGCGGAGCGGCCGCTCTGTCTTCCACGGCATCCCCGCCCACTACGGGGCTGCTTTGCATCAGCTGAGTGCATGCAAACTCCGCCAGATCGGCTTCCGCGAAGCCGTCGAACTCGATAGCTGCGCCTTGGAGTTGGGCGGCTTGCATGACGAGCCATTCAATGTCTTCGCGCGCAACATTCTCGGCGAGGTTCTGCAGTCGCACGGCTTCGGCGACAGCAGTCAGATTGATGGCAATCCCGGACCGCAATGTAGCTCGAACTCGGGAACTGACGTCTTCGTGCAGGCGAACCGAAAATCCGTAGCGCATGGAAAACCTTCCCTTCAGGAGCGGTTTGTCCCTTGGGTTCTACCATGCGCCCAAGGCTCGCGATTGGCAAGCGAAATCCTTAAAAAACCATTTTATATCAAATAGTTAGCGTATTTTGTTGATTGCCCATTTGATACTTGATCCGCTTCATCGGACTTCTGCATGACTCACACATCTGAAGGTCTTGACGTATTCTGCTCACGTACCTAATTCTACAGAAAATTAGGAACATACTAACTCAGCTGCATTTAGGCTAGTATGACTGGAGGCCGAGATGTCCGAACTGGAACGCCCGGAACGATTGCAGATCATGCTGACCGTCGATGAACTGGCGGCGTTGGAGAACTGGCGCTTCGACAAGCGCATGCCGAGCCGGTCGGCCGCGGTACGTGAGCTTTTGAGGCGAGGTCTCACAGCCGATGGTTTCCTGACGGCGGCGCATGGGACCAAGTCGCGCGACTTCCGCATTCTGCCCCATTCTGCAGATGGTGACGGGGTAGTCGAGGGGTCTTCCAGCAGCGAACAGTGACATCTCCAGCGACCCCGTTCGCCCGCCGCACCTCGCATGGCCTTCACGGCCACAGGGTATCATCAAGCAGCTTGGTTTATCTGTGTGGCCCCTCCGCCGTCGGTTGACAGAGCTGGCTTTGCAGATACATTGCACAGGACTATACAGGTGCAATGAACAGGTATGCCTATGGTCCGCCGCGTGGTTCCATCGTCTCCCGGCACGGGCAAGCCCGAACAGATCGCCACCGTTCTCGAACAGGAAATCCGCTCCGGTGTCCTCGGCTTCGGCGACCGGCTGCAAAGCGAGAACGAGCTCGTCCAGCGTTTCTCCGTCAGCCGCAACACCGTCCGCAAGGGCCTCGAGGAACTTTCCAGCCGCGGGCTGATCACCACCAAGGTCGGCATCGGCTCTTTCGTCACCTTCGATGGCAAGCCCGTTGATGACTCAATCGGCTGGTCGCGGGCGCTCGCCAACGCCGGCGCCAATGCCGAAACGCGGACACTGCGGCTCGAGGTGATCGAGGACCCCGATCTTGCCGCACTGCTTGGAATAGAAAACCCGTTTTTCATCGCTGTCGATCGGGTGCGAACCAATGCCAGCGACGGCCACGCTATCTCAATCGAGCGCAGCCGCCTGCCATTGTCACCCGAACTGGAGGACGTGCCGTTGCGCGGCCTGCGCGAAGGTTCCCTGCACCAGACGCTTCGCGGCGCCGGCCTCATTCCCGACCATGGCGAGGAATGGGTCGGCATCGAAATGCTCAACCCAGAGGACGCCGCAATCCTCGGCTGCCCGCAAGGCACGCCGTTCCTGCGCGGTCGTCGGTTGACCCGCGCCGCCGATGACCGGCCGATCGAATATGTGACCAGCCTGCTCAACCCGGCGCATTTTGCGCTGCATATGAGGTTCTGAGTGATGCCGGACGACACCGGGAGCATAACCGATCGGGCCATGGGAGCGCTTGTGGGCGGGGCACTGGGAGATGCGCTGGGAATGCCGACGCAGCTTTTGTCGCCGGCGCGGATTGCCGAACTCTACGGTCATGTCGAGGACTTCATTGCTCCTTTCGCCGACCATCCGGTGTCGAAGGGACTCCCGGCCGGAACGATCACCGACGACACAGAACAGGCACTTCTGCTTGGCCGTATCCTGGTCGAATCCGGTAATCGGTTCGACCATGCGCGGTGGGTCAACGCGCTGCTCGACTGGGAACGCGATGTCAAGGCGCGCGGCAGCTACGATCTGCTGGGACCATCGACCAAACGCGCCATCGACGCCATCAATAACGGTATGCCAGCCGAGGAAGCGGGACGCAGCGGCGACACAAATGGTGCAGCCATGCGCATCGCGCCAGTCGGCATCATGATGCCGCCAGAGCCGCTTGACGCACTGGTCGGCAAAGTGGCCGAAACTTGCAGGGCGACGCACAACACGTCAATCGCAATCGCTTCGGCGGCAGCGGTCGCTGCCGCCATCAGTCGCGGCATCGCTGGCGGTGACTGGCGCGCCGCTTCCGACAGCGCCATCGCGGCAGCGAGACGAGGAGCGACGCTCGGCAATTGGGTGACCGGCGGTGACATCGCCGCGCGTATTGGGTGGGCGCAGGAGCTCGTACGCGGCAAGGCGACGAAGGACGCGATCCGGCTGATCACCGATCTGGTCGGCACCGGTGTCGCCAGTCAGGAATCCGTTCCGGCTGCATTCGCGGTGCTGGAAGTCGCCCGTGGCGATCCCTGGCAGGCGGCAGTCATCAGCGCCAATCTCGGTGGCGACACCGACACGATCGGCGCCATCGCGGCCGGCATGGCCGGTGCCTGCACCGGCCTTTCCCGATTGCCTCAGAACCGCATTGCAGACCTCAAGGGTATCGACATGACGGAGGTTAGCGCGCTCGCCGCCGACCTTGTTGCGGCGCGGACGTCTAGGGGCCGTGCGGACAAGACCAGCACCGGCAAGGATGCGGCGGCATGAAGGGGCGTCTCGTCCATGTCGGCAGCGCGGTGGTCGACTATGTCTACCATATCGATGCCTTGCCGGCACCGGGCACGGAGAAGACCGCGTCGAGCTATGCACAAGTCGCCGGCGGCGGCTTCAACATGATGGTCGCAGCCAGCCGCACCGGCATGAAGGTGGTGTTCGGCGGCCAGCTCGGCAGCGGACCCAATGGCGACTTCCTGCGCACGGCCTTAGCAACTGAGGGAATCGAGACACTCACGCCGCCATCGTCGGTTATGGACAGTGGCAATTGCGTCGCCATGATCAGCAGCGATGCCGAGCGCACCTTCGTCTCATGGCCTGGTGCGGAGAGTGTGCTGAGCCTTGACATGATGGCGCCCGTCTCGGTCGCACCGGGGGATTGGGTGTTCACCTCCGGCTATACGCTTAGCTACCCGGGAAGCCGAGACGCGATTGTTGACTGGATCGAGGCACTTCCGGCCGACACACCGCTTGTCCTCGACCCAACACCTGTTATCACCGACATTCCTCGCCATATCCTGTCGCGGATACTCGCCCGCACCACCTGGTTGAGCTGCAACACGACGGAAGCGACCGCGATTGCCGGTCCGGGCGGTGTCGAGACACTCGCGTCACGGCTTCTAAGAGACCACTCCCCGAAGGCCGTCGGCGTCGTCATTCGCGCCGGGGCGAAAGGCTGCCACGTGCGGCTGGCCGATGGCTCGGCGAAAACGATTGCCGGCTTCCAGGTCGATGCCATCGACACCAACGGCGCCGGGGATACCCATATCGGCGCCTTCGTCAGCGCGCTGGCGCGCGGCATGCCGCCTTTTGAGGCAGCGCGCTACGCCAATGCGGCGGCGGCCATTTCCGTCACCCGCCACGGTGGTTCATCAGCGCCGACCGACTGCGACATCCGGACATTCCTAAGCCATGCCGGCGGTCCGCCGATCGGCCTCCATGGCCGGAAGCAAGAGGCCAAACGCCCGACAGCCTGACAAAGCCCGGGAAGCGGGCAAACACAGAGAGGAACGAACATGCGCATGCCCCACTTGACTGCCCTGCTGACGGCGGCCGCCGTCTTCACCTCCGCACTCGCATTTGCCGCCAAGGCCGACGAGGTGCACGTACTCAACTGGAAGGGCTACGGCGCCGACGAGCCGTGGGCCGTCGAGGCGTTCGAGAAGGCGACCGGCAACAAGGTCGTCAACGACTTCTTCAATTCCGAACAGGAAATGCTGACCAAGCTCAGGACCAATCCCGGCCTCTACGACGTCGTTATGATCAACGCCGCCTTCAACGACCAGGCAATGGCGGAAAAGCTGATCCAGCCGATCGACACATCCAAGCTGCCGAACTATGCCGACATCAGCAAGGACAAGGCGAGTTCGCCGATGCTCGTCCATGACGGCAAGGTCTATGGGGTACCTTGGGTCTGGGGACTGACGGCGCTCGCCATCAACGAAAAATCCTTCGACAAGCCGCCGACCAGCATCGCCGAAATGTGGGATCCCGATCACAAGGGCCGCGTCACCATCCGTGATGATGCCGTCGAGGCGGTGCAGTTCGGCGCCATTGCCACCGGCCAGAACATCAACGACATCAAGGATATGGAGGCGGTCAAGGCGAAGCTCACTTCGCTGATGCCGCAGATCAAGACGTTCTGGAGCTCGGAGAACGACTGGAACCAGATGGCTGCCTCTAACCAGATCGACATCGGCACCTATTGGAGCGGCTCGGCCGACCGCGCCAAGACCCATTTCAAGCTGCCGGTCGCGCTCGTGATCCCGCAGGAGGGCGCCGTCGCCTGGCTCGACGCCTTCTCCATTCCGGTCGGATCCAAGAATGTCGCCGGCGCCGAGGCCTTCATCAACTACATGATCGACCCGAAGTTCTATGTCGAATGGGTCACCAAGGTCGGAGCCCCCGTATCCGCCAACACCAAGGCTGTGGAAGCACTTCCCTCGGATGCGTTCAACCGCAAGGTGATGGGTGACCCGGCAGTCGCCAAGCGCATCCAGTTCCAGGCGCCGATCACAGACGCCCAGCGCGAAGCCTATCTGTCGCTCTGGCAGCAGCTCAAGGTCGACGTGAAGTAACAGCAAAAGCCGCGATCAGCCGACCATCGTGTCGGCTGATCCTTCCCGTCCTGGGAGGAGATTGTCATGGCAGTACAGGTTGCAGCCGCGTCGCGCAACGAGCTGAGATCGGCCCTGCCGCTGCTGGCGCCTGCCTATCTCTGGCTGACGGTTGCAATTTTCCTGCCGCTCTCTGCAATGGTGTTCTTTTCCTTCATGACCGACCTGCCGCTGTCGGGAAAGCCGTGGGCATTCACGCTCGAAAACTATGCCGCCTTCTTTTCACAAAGCCTTTACCTGACATTGCTTGTGGCCTCACTGCGCCTCGGCCTCGAGGTGACGCTGTGGTGCATCGTCATCGGTTATCCCGCCGCTTATGTGCTGGCCAAGGTGCTGAAAGGGCGAAGCCGCGAGGCGATTTTCCTGCTTGTCATCCTGCCGTTCTGGTCGAACGGGCTGGTGCGCATCTTCTCCTGGGCGATGGTGCTGCGTGAAGGGGGCATTCTCGACACCGCGCTCAACGCCGTGCTGCCATTCAAGATCAACATTGATCTCATGTATTCCTATCCGGCCGTCATCATCGGGCTGGTGCACTCCTACGTGCCTTACATGGTGCTGACCTGCTATCTGACCCTGCAGGCCATCGATGACTCGCTGATCGAGGCCGGGCGCTCGCTCGGCGCCTCGCGGCTGCAGGTGCTGAAGCGGGTCATCATTCCGCTGTCGATGCCGGGCCTAGTGGCGGGCGCAGCACTCATCTTCGTGCCGGTCGTTGGCTCGTTCATGGAACCGCGCATCCTCGGCGGCCGTACCGGCACCTTTTATGGCACTGTCATCGAGGACCAGTTCGTCGCTGTGTTCAACTGGCCGCTGGGTGCTGCGCTCTCCTTTATCCTGTTGGCCGTCGTGCTCGTCATCCTGGCGGTTGCCTCGCCGGTGCTGCGTAGGGCTACGTGATGGCGACGACACGTGTCCTCGAATGGCTCGGCCGACTGTACATCTGGCTGTTGCTCGCCTTCCTCTATGTGCCCATCATCATCATGGCGCTGATGTCTTTCAACGTTTCGCCCTTCTACCAGCTGCCGTTCGCATGGACGACGGAATGGTACGCCTCGTTGTGGCAGAACGACGAGCTTATCGCAGCCACTTGGAACAGCGTCGAAATCGCAGTCATCACCACCATCATCTGCGTCTTGCTTGGTTCGGCGGCGTCACTGGCGCTCTACCGGTATGAGTTTCGCGGCAAGAAATTCCTGCAGGTGCTGCTGTTTCCGCCAATCGCCATTCCGTGGCTGATCACCGGCACGGCGATGTTGATCTTCTTCTTCGGCGTCGGCATTGGGCGCGGCCTGTTCGCCATCCTGCTCGGCCACGTCGCGCTTGCACTGCCCTATGTCATCGTCGTCGTATCGGCCCGGCTGCAGACCTTCGCGCCCGAGTTGGAAGAGGCGGCGCGCTCGCTCGGCGCCAATCAATGGCAGGTGACGAACCGCGTCACGCTGCCCTGGATCATGCCGGGCGTCATTGCCGGTGGGCTGTTCGCCTTCGCCGTGTCCTTCGACCAGTTCGTCGTCTCCTACTTTCTGTCGACGCCCGGCCAAACGACGCTGCCAGTCGAAATCTACGCCGCGATCCGCAAGGGTTTCACGCCCGAGATCAATGCTGTCTCAACGATCATCATTGTCGTGTCGATGGCGCTGATGCTGCTGACGGCGCGTTTCTTCAAATTCGGCGGAGAGAAATAATGGCGGGCGTGCAGGTATCGAATGTATCGCGCAGTTTTGGCACGCATAAGGCGCTGGACGATGTCTCGATCGATTTCCCCGACGGCGGGTTCTACGCCCTGCTCGGTCCTTCCGGCAGCGGCAAGACCACGCTGCTGCGCCAGATCGCCGGCTTCGACTTTCCCGACTCTGGCCGCATCTCCATAGGCGGCGAAAGTGTCGAGCGGGTGCCGGTGGAGAAGCGGCGCATCGGCATGGTGTTCCAGAACTACGCGCTGTTTCCCAATATGAGCGTCTCCGACAATGTCGCCTTCGGCTTGTCGGTGCGCGGCGAGCCCAAGGCGGTGATTGCCAGCGAGGTGCAGCGCGCACTCGACCTCGTGCAGCTCAGCAGGCTCGGCGGCCGCCGGCCGCACCAGCTGTCCGGCGGCCAGCGCCAACGGGTGGCGCTCGCTCGCGCGATCGTCATCCGCCCGCGCGTGCTGTTGCTCGACGAGCCACTCGGCGCGCTGGATAAGGCGCTGCGCGTCGACATGCAGATCGAGCTCAAGCGCATCCAGCGCGAGATCGGCATCACCACCATCTTCGTCACCCACGACCAAGAAGAAGCGCTGACGATGAGCGACCGTATCGGCATTCTGCGCGACGGCAAGCTGGTGCAGGAAGGTCCGCCCGAGGAGATCTACGATCGGCCGAAGAGTGAGTTTGCCGCCACCTTCCTGGGCGACGCCAACATCCTTCGCGGCAACGCCACTGGTACGGGCATCCGGCTGCCTGACGGAACAGGGATTGCCGCAGGCGCGGGGGCTACGCTTGTCGCCGGCATGAAGGCGAGCTGCGCCGTGCGGCCCGAACGGATCCGCATCGCCACCAATGCCGGCGTTCCGGACCGAGCCCATGCCAACATGCTCACGGGGCGGGTCTCCAAGCGTATCTTCGCCGGCAACAACAGCACGTATTTTGTCGATCGCGATGGCCAGACAATCAAGGTCATCGTGCAGAACACCGGCATCGAAAAGCTGGCGGAAGGACAACAGGTGGTGCTGCGCTGGTCGTCGGAGAGTACGGTGCTGATCGACGCGAGCTAGCAGATCCAATCCTTCAGTCTTGCCAGGCGGTCCGCAATCGGGGAAAGCATGGTCGGGCAAAGCGTGAGCGGAATACTCGATGTCGCTTGAATTGAATGCGGGCGACCAGTCGATGCTGCAGGGCGAGCAGGGTCCGGCCGTGGCCGCTGCGATGAAGATCCTGGTTGCCTTTTCGAAAGCGGTCGGCGCGCACAAATTGTTGGATATTGCCGGTGCCCATATCGACGGCTGCCTCTATCACGGCCAGGCCAGCCTCGATTTCGTCGAAAGGCTGATCGAGGGCGGCGGTCGCGTTCGGGTGCCGACGACGCTCAATGTCGGCTCGTTCGATCTGATCCATCCCGGATTGGTGAAGATGCCGGCCGCCGAAGAAGTACCGGGGCGCCGTCTAATGAAGGCCCATCTGGAACTCGGCTGCCAGGCGACCTTCACCTGCGCACCCTATCAGACTCGGTTCCGGCCAGGGTTCGGCGAGCAGATCGCCTGGGGTGAGTCCAACGCCATCGTCTTTGCCAATTCGGTGATCGGAGCGCGGACCAACCGCTATGGCGATTTCATCGATTTGTGCTGCGCCATCACCGGGCGCGCGCCGGCTTGGGGGCTGCACTTGAGCGAAAACCGGCGCGGCCAGGTTCTGTTCGAGCTGGTCGGTTCTGACCCAGAACCGAGCGACAGCCTGTTCGTTGCCGTCGGGCTTATCATCGGGCAAGCAAGCAGCGATCGCATCCCCGTGATCTCGGGCCTGCCAAGACCGCGCGATGAGGATCAGCTGAAAGCGCTAGGCGCCGCCGCCGCGACGACCGGGGCCGTTGCGCTGTTCCATGCGGTTGGTATCACGCCGGAAGCGAACACGCTTGAAGAGGCGTTTCATGGCATGGGGCCAGAGGAAACAATCCGCATCACGCGTGCCGACCTCGACGATGCGCTGGCTAGGTTGTCGAGCGTAGCTGACGGTGCGCCTTTGGCGGCCGTGTCGTTAGGCACGCCGCATTTCTCCTATGACGAGTGGATGCGCCTGTTGCCGCTGCTGCGCGAAGTCGGTCCAGGCAAGGGCGTCCCAATCTATGTCAACACAGGGCGCGCGACGCTGACGCGGCTGCAGGACGAAGGCGCACTGGCCGGCATGGAAGCCTTCGGCCTCGTTCCGGTCACCGACACTTGCACCTATGTCACGTCGATCCTCGAGCGTCTCGACGGCGTGGTGATGACCAATTCGGGCAAATGGGCGCATTACGCACCTGGCATTATCGGTGTGTCGGTGGCCTTCGGTGACATGGAGGACTGCGTCCGCTCGGCTGCGGCCGGCCGCGTCGTGCGAGCCGCGCCATGAAGGCGCCGGCCAGAACCGGTACATTCCACCTTTCCGGCTCGGCACAAGGCCCGGCGCTGGTGCTTTCGCAGGCGCTCAGCTTCTGGGGCGGGATCGACGTCGAAACGGGCGACATCATCGACCATTCGCATCCGGACCTGGGCGGCAATATCGCTGGCAAGATCCTGATAATGCCGAGCGGGCGAGGGTCGTCGTCCTCGTCTTCGGTTCTGGCCGAAGCGATCCGCAGAGGCACGGCGCCGGCCGGCATTATCCTGGCGCGGCCGGACCCGATCCTTGCCGTCGGCGCCATCGTTGCCGAATTCCTCTACGAAATCAGCATGCCGCTGGTCGTCTGCGGCATGTCAGGCATTGTCTCCGGCGACCGGATTGCAATCGGTCTGGGCGAAGATGCGCAAGCGATGGTGAGCAAGCTCTAGCCGGCCATCAGTCCCGCCGCGCCCCGCCGCCAGTCGGCTGCCGCCAGTGTCTCGTTGCGGCCGAGCGCCGGTGTACCGCGCCAGTGTTCGCGCACCGTCCTGGCGGCGGCTGCTTCGGCCGCGAACCAGCCGAATGCCGAACCGGTCGGCCATGCGACCGACTGGATGGCGCGCGCCAGCCTGTCGTCGATGCCGGCCTGCACGCCATTTCTCGGCAGCCAGTGCAGCTCAATACCGGTCGCGTTGTCGATGACCTGCCGTTCGCCATCGTCGGCGATCTCGACGAAGGCCACGCCGATTGCCCTTACCCGGCCGGCGCGCTCTTTTCTCAGAGGCGCTTTCCGGCCAAACAAAGTTGCCGGACCGGCACAAACATTGGCACGATATTCTATCCCGCCAGCTTGACCGCGAACGGCGTCTTCAGCCTATAATTCTACTAAATTCATAGACTAACTGCAAACGCGTTGACGTTTGCGGCTGGACTGCGAGAGAACCAAGGCACAAAGGGAGCGCGTCGATGCCGAAAACCGAATCCAACCCGATCGACCTCGGAACCAAGGCCGCCGATTTCCTGTTGCCCGACGCGCAAGGCGTGTTGCACAAGCTTGCCGATCTCGATGCCAAGCCGGCGTTGCTGGTCGCCTTCATCTCCAACCGTTGCCCGTTCGTGGTGCTGATCCGCGGGGCGTTCGCCGACTTCGCCAGGGACTATGCCGACAAGGGCCTGCAGGTGGTGGCGATCAACGCCAACAACCATGAAGCACATCCCGAGGAGACGCTGGCCCGCATCGGCGAGCAGGCCGAAGAATTCGGCTATACCTTCCCCTATCTCAAGGACGCTTCGCAGCAGACGGCGAAAGCCTATGGCGCGGCTTGCACGCCCGATTTCTTCCTGTTCGGCGCCGATCGGCGGCTGGCCTATCACGGCCAGTTCGACGATGCCCGGCCGGGCAACGGCAGGCCGGTGACGGGGGTGGATCTGCGCGCCGCGGTCGACACGGTGCTGAAGGGCGAGGCGCCGGCCGCCGAGCAGGTGCCGTCGATCGGCTGCAATATCAAGTGGAGCGCCGGCAATGAGCCGGTGTGGTTCTCCAAGGCGGCCTGACCCGTCGCAGCTGCTAATTCCCCTTTCCGCGAGTGCTCATGCCGAAGATTGTCACAGCCGTCCGCGCCGCGCCCGAAACGCTGCACCTCAATGCCGATGTGCTGGTGCTGGGAGGTGGTCCGTCAGCCGCCTGGGCGGCCGTCGCGGCGGCTGAAAACGGCGCGAGCGTGGTGCTGGCCGACAAGGGTTATCTCGGCACCAGCGGCGCTACCGCACCGTCGAATACCGGCACCTGGTGCGTGCCGCCGGGCGACAACAGGCATGCGGTGGTCGAGCGCCGCTGGCAGCGTACCGGCGAACTCGCCGACCAGCGCTGGATGCTGCGCTGCGTCGACACCGCCTACCGCAACCTGCTGCAACTTTCCGAATGGGGCTATCCGTTTCCGAGCGAGGATGACGGGCGGCTCTACATCGCCAATCTGCGCGGGCCGGACTATATGCGCTTCATGCGCCGCCGGGTGCTTCTGGCCGGCGTCACCGTGCTCGACCATCATCCTGCGCTCGAACTTCTGTCGGACGGCGATGCGGTCGTCGGTGCTGCCGGCGTCGGCCGCCAGGTCGAGCGCGACTGGCGGGTCAATGCCAAGGCGATCGTGCTGGCGACCGGCGGCTGCGCCTTCCGCGAACGCATCCTCGGCTCGACCGGGCTGACCGGTGACGGCTATCTGATGGCGGCGGAAGCCGGCGCCAGCCTGTCGGGCATGGAGTTCACCGGCAAGTACACGCTGGCACCGCATGGCTCGTCGCTGAACAAGGGCCTGCCGTTCCGCTGGGCGTCGTTCCACCGCGAGGACGGTTCGCCGATCCTCGGCCCGACCGGCGAGCCGCTGCGCAACGGCATCGGCGACCGCGAGGAGGAAGTGGCGCGCGCGCTGATCGAGGGGCCGGTCTATGCGCGGCTCGACCAGGCCGAGCTCGCGCTGCAAGGCTGGCTGCGCCAAGGCCAGCCGAACTGCTTCATGCCCTATGACCGCGCCGGTATCGACCCCTTCAACGATTTGTTCCGCGTCACGCTGCGCGCCGAAGGCACTGTGCGTGGTACTGGCGGCATTGACATCGTGTCCGACGACTGCGCCACCGGCGTGCCTGGTCTTTACGCCGCCGGCGACGCCGCCAGCCGCGAGATCATGACCGGCGCGGTTTCGGGCGGCGGCGCCGTCAATTCGTCCTGGGCGCTGGCCAGCGGCTGGTGGGCCGGCAAAGGCGCTTCGACCCATGCCAGGCGCCGCGCCGGCAAGGCGTTCCGCAGCGAGGTCCAGCCGCTCGGCCAAGCCGGCCTGCGGCCGGCGGCTTCGCCGCGTGCCGATATCGACACCAACGAGATCATCGAGACGGTGCGCGCGGAAGTCGTGCCGTTGGACAAGAATTTCTTCCGCAGCAGTGCAGGTCTCGAAAAAAGCGGCGAGCGGCTGCAGAGCGTTTGGCGCGACGTGCGCGACCATCTGCAAGGCGAGGGGCTGGAGCGGATACGCACCCGCGAGGCGGCGTCTATCGCTGCTGCCGGGCGCTGGTCGGTGGCGGCTGCGCTGCATCGCAGCGAGAGCCGCGGCATGCATCGCCGCACGGATCGTCCGGGCAAGAACCCGGCCTTCGCGCACCGGCTGGTCATCACCGGCGTCGATGATTTCCGCGTCGCCGGGGCGCCCGAGCGGCTGGCGGAGCTGGCGTCATGATCGAGATCGTCTCGGCCACGCGCTGCGTCGAATGCGACATCTGCGTCAAGGTCTGCCCGGCCAATGTCTTCGACGCGACAGACGGCGCGCCGATAATCGCCCGCCAAGAGGACTGCCAGACCTGTTTCCTCTGCGAGATCTACTGCCCGACCGACGCGCTCTATGTGGCCGAGGTCGCCGAAGGGCCGACCGGCATCAGCGAGATGGAGGTCGAAGCGCGCCATCTGTTCGGCAGCTATGCCCGCGCGCTCGGCTGGCAGCGCGGCAAGGCCGGCGGCTCCGAGTTCGACCCGACGCACCGCATCCGCGTGGCGCAATAAAGCGATCGGAGACAGGCATGGACCGCATCGTCGTCAACGACATCAGGAAGACCTTTCAGCTCAAGCCGGGACAGTTCGTCACCGTCGACGGCGAGGCGACCGACCGCGTTACCGTGCTAGACGGCGTCGATCTCGCCATCCGCACGGGCGAGTTCATCACTCTGGTCGGGCCGAGCGGGTCGGGCAAGTCGGTGCTGCTCGACATTATCGGCGGGCTGACGCAGGTGACCAGCGGCGGCGTCCAGCTCGACGGCAGCCGGATTACCCGACCCGACCCCAAGACCGGCTACGTGTTCCAGCAATATGCGCTGTTTCCCTGGCGCACGGCGCTGGCCAACATCGAATATGCGCTGGAAGTGCGTGGCGTCGCCAAAGCCGAACGCACCGCCACGGCCCGCCATCTTCTGGCGCTGTTCGGCCTTGCCGGTTTCGAGGACCGCTTCCCCAACCAGCTTTCCGGCGGCATGCAGCAGCGCGTGGCGATCGCACGGGCGCTGGCCAGCAATCCCGAAGTGCTGCTGATGGACGAGCCGTTCGCTGCCCTCGACCAGCAGACCCGCGAAATCCTGCAAGGCGAACTGCTCAGGATCTGGGGTAAGATCAAGACGACGGTGATCTTCGTCACTCATTCGATAGACGAGGCGATTTTCCTGGCCGACCGGGTGGTGGTGATGACCGCGCGTCCGGGCACGGTGAAGGAGATCATCGACATCGACCTGCCGCGGCCGCGCGACGGCGACATCCGCGCCAGTGCTGCCTTCAACAATCACCGCGCCCGTGTCTGGGACGTGCTGCGCGACGAAGTCAACAAGGCGCAGAAGGATTGGACGCTGTCGCCGGCGTTCAGCCACTGAGGGAGTTTTTGGCATGGCCTATCTGACCGAAAAGTTCGGCCCCGCCGGCGGCGTTCATCCGTTTGCCGGAGCCGGTGAGGCGGTGGTAGCCGCCAGGGTTCCGGCAATCAAGGCCCGAAGCGCTACACCCGCCGTCAGGCGCAGGCGAGGAGCAAGCTTCGGCACCTTCATCTATGGCCTGCCGCTGCTCGGTCTGTTCTTCCTCGCCTGGGAAATCGCGCCGCGGCTCGGCTGGCTGAACCGCATCTTCTTCCCGCCGCTGAGTGAGGTGCTGGTCGCGTGGTGGAATATGCTCGCCTCGGGCGTGCTGGTCGAGCATATCGGCATCAGCCTGCAGCGCGCGGCCATAGGCTTCGCGCTTGGCGTGGTCGTGGCCATCCCGCTCGGCCTGCTGATGGGGCGCTATTCGCTGTTCGAGAAGGTCTCCGACCTTTTGGTGCAGACGCTGCGCAACACCTCGCAGTTCGCGCTGCTGCCGGTGTTCATCCTTCTGCTCGGTATCGGTGAGGAATCGAAGGTGGCGATCACCTTCTATTCCTCGGTGTTTTTCCTCCTCGTAAACACGATCAGCGGCGTTAAGTCGGTCGATCCGCTGCTGATCAAGGCGGCGCGCTCGATGGGCACGTCCGACTTCGACCTGTTCCGGAAAATCATCCTGCCGGCCAGTATTCCCTCGATCGTCGCCGGCGCGCGGCTCGGCGTGAAATCCTCGTTGTTCGCGGTGATCGGCGCCGAGATGCTGGCCGCCAAATCCGGCCTCGGCTTCCTCATCCAAAACTCGCAACTGATGATGGAAACGGCCGATATGTATGCCGGCATCCTGACCCTCACCGTCATCGGCCTTGCCGTCAACTACCTGCTCGTCTGGTTCGAGCGCTGGGCAACTGCCTGGAAGGGCCAGTCGGAGAGCTCTCTCATTTAATAAGCCAGCCATTCATCCCAATCGGAAGGAATTTCAGATGTCCAGAATACCGTTCGATGCAATTCGCAGGTTGCTCTTGCAGGGCGCCATCGCCGTGATCGTCGGGCTCGGTGGCGTCCCCGCCTTTGCGCAGGACAAGCCCGAGGTCATCCGGATCGGCAGCACAGCGCCCGGGCACCTCAAATTCATCCTCGCCCAGCAGGACGGCTGGTGGGAGAAGGAATTCGCCAAGGACGGCATCAAGGTCGAATTGGTGACCTTCAATGGCGGTTCCGAGGCGACGACAGCGCTGGCGACCGGGGCGATCGAGGTCACCTATACCGGCAACAATCCAGCGCTGCGCGTCGCGGCCTCTGGGGCCGACGTCAAGCTGATCGGCCTGTCGAGCTATGTGAAGGCTGGCGGCTCCTCCATCATCGTCAAGGCCGACTCGCCACTAAGGACGTTGCAGGATCTCAGGGGCAAGAAGGTCGCCTATCTCACCGGCACCGTACGGCATTCGAATTTCAGCAAGGCACTGAACAGCGTCGGCCTGACGACGAGCGACGTCGAAGGGCTGAACCTGCCCTTCGAGGCGTCAGGGCCGGCACTGCTGCGCGGTGACATCGATGCCATCGTCGAGACCGACTCGACGGCGGCCAAGCTGGTCGACACCGGCGAGGCCCGCGTGCTCTACGACACCGGCACCCATCCGGAATGGAACGTGCCGAACGTCATCTCCGTCAACGGCGCCTTCGCGGCGAAATACCCGGATCTGATCAAGCGGCTGCTGAAGGTCGACATCGAGATTTCGCGCTGGGCCGACGCCCACCCCGATGAGACGATCAAGACCTTCGTCGAGGCAACCAAGTCGTCGGAAAAATCCGTGCGCAAGACGTACAGCCAGGGCCTGTTCTACCAGGACCCGAAGCTAACCGACGATGCGATCACCGCGCTCAAGGGCGAGGAGAAGTTCATGGCCGGCGCCGGGCTGCTGAAGGGGTCGATCGACTATGGCAAATGGGTCGACAAGAGCTTTGTCGACGGCGCTTATACGGAAGTCGCCGCCGTCCAGTAGAGTTGCTTGACGATGTTGCGGGCTGCGCCAGTCGGCGCGGCCCTTCTCATCCCTAAAGGTTCCGTTCAGATCTCCGGAATGCTCTCTCTGAAGATCACTTGCAGCCGTGGCTGGTGCAGTTCGTAAGGCAACCCCCTGACCGCGTGGGTCAAGGTGTTGAGCGCCTCGCGGGCCTCGACGCGCGGGTTCTGGTCGATGACCGCGTCGAGCGTGCCGTCGAGCAGAAGCTCCTTGGTGCCTTCCGTTACCTCATGGCCGAGAAAGACCGTCGACAGCGCGCGCCCGCACTCCTTGAGTGCGCGGGCGATGCCGGTGTTGCCGGCGCCGACATTGTAGATGGCGGCCAGGTCCGGGTGCCGGTCCAGCAGGGCGGAAGCCTCCGAATAGGCTTTCTCCCGATCGTCGAGCATTTCGCGCATCTCGACGATCTGCAGATTGGGCGATTCTTCCGCCAGAATGTGGCGGAAGCCCATCTCGCGCTCTTCGTGGCCGCGGTAGGAGAGCGAACCGGCGAACAGCGCGACCTTGCCCGGACGCCCGGCGCCCATGAAGCGGTTGAGAAGGTAGCCGGCGAGCCGGCCGGCGGCGCGGTTGTCGATGCCGATATAGGCGACCCTCGGCACATGCAGGATGTCGGAAGCCATGGTGACGACCTTGACGCCGCTGGCAGAAAGCGAGCGGATCGCCTCGCGCACCGTTGGATGGTCGAGCGCGATCACACCGACGCCCTGCGTCTGCCCGTGCAGTTCCTGCAGCAGACGGGCGAGCCGGTCCGGATTGAAGCCCTCGATGGTGGCGACGCGGACGTCGAGGTCCGGCCGCGCCTGCGCCTGCGCCTCGATCTGGCGGTGCAGCATCTTGATGAAGGAATTGGTGCCGGCGGGCAGGGCGAAATCGAGCCGTATGACCTCACCGCGCAGCGCGTTGAGCGAGCTCGGATTATTCGAATTTTCAGCGATATAGCCAAGCCGCTGTGCCGTTTCAAGCACGACCTCGCGAGTGCGCGCCCTGACCCCGGCGCGGTTGTTGAGCACACGGTCGACCGTGGCGGCGGAAACGCCGGCTTCCCGGGCTATGTCTGTCAGGGTGGACCGCACTGTAGATCACCTCATTCCAAAATGTGCCAGGGGCGCATCGAGATCACGCATTTCATGGGTCCGTTGTCGAAGCGGCGGCTTCATCGCCAGCCGCGATTCTGATGGGAAATGATGTAACCAGCCTTGGCCGATGCGCAAGCTGCCGCGCTACACCAAAATGCCGAAGCGGACCAACGCGGGGAGGTGGGTAGCCGGGCTCCCTCAAATTCAAGCACCGGCTTCAGTGTGAGAGCCTTGATAAACGCCATCCTTCCCCTCCCATGAGATGTTATGAGGTGTCTTGATTATTTATGATGTTGACAGCCTTCGTATAGTGCCGTCAATATCCATCATAAGGGCCATGGAGGAACAAGGCCCTGAGGGAGGAGTTCCAATGTCGAATTTGATCCGCGTGTCGCGGCGCCGTTTGCTGGCATCCGGTGGAAAGGCGGCGGTCCTTGTTGCCGCCGCAGGTATTGCACCGAAATTCATTCGCCCAAGCCGGGCCTATGCGGCCGATGCCCTGGCGCCCGGCATGATCGGTGGCCCGACGGGCTTCGACGGCTCGGAGCGCTATCAATATGGCGCCGACACGCCCGAGGGTCGCGCCATCGAGGCGGCCAAGGCGATGAAGGGCGCCGGCAAGGCGCCGGCCAAGATCGTACTTGGCCTGTCCGACGGCTCGATCGGCCAGCTGACCCAGCCGTTTCCGGCCGGCGCGCCGTCGATCAAAGATCTCTGGGAGAAGGAAACCGGCATTCCGCTTGAGATCGTCGGTGTGCCCAACGGCCAGGAATTCACCAAAACGATGCAGGACATCTCCACCAAGGGTGGGGCGTATGACATCTACGCGGTCGAATGGAACCGTCTTGGCGACCTGGCCGAAACCGGCGGCATCCTCAAGCTCGACGACTTCGTCGCGCAGTACAAGCCGGAATGGGACGATCCCGAGCGTGGTTACGTCAATGGTGCCAAGGGCGTGTCGCTGCTCAACCAGTATCGCGGCTCGACCTATGGCGTGTCGCTGGATGGCGACTTCCAGACATGGGTCTACCGTACCGATCTGTTCGGCGACGCAAACGAGAGGAAGGCCTTCTCCGACAAATACGGGTATGAACTGGCGGCGCCGAAGACCTGGAAGCAGCATGACGAGATCGCGGCCTTCTTCCAGCGCCCGGACAAGGGCCTGTTCGGCTCGACCGATCTGCGCAACCAGGGTTGGGGCTACACCAACTGGTATCAGCGTTATGTCTCAATGGCTTCGCCCAATCAGTTCCTGTTCGACGATACCGGCAAGCCGCTGATCAATTCGGAGCAAGGTATCGCGGCGACCAACGAGTACATTGCTTCGCTTTCGCATCATTCGCCGGATGCGATCTCCTGGGGCTGGCCGGAGCAGTACGGCAATTTCGCAAAGGGCGGTGCGGCCATGACCTGCGCCTTCTCCAATCTGCCGAAATTCCTCGACAATGCCGGCAACAAGGATTCAGCTGTCACCGGCAAGATCGGCTCGATGCTGCCACCGGGCCGCGAGATCGACGGCAAGCTGGTCAGCCGGTCGGTGCTGTGGCTCAATTTGTCGGCGTCGGTTTCCTCGCAAGCCAAGAACCCGGAGGCCTGCTACCTGTTCCTACAGTGGCTGGGTTCAAGCCGCATCTACGCCTGGATGACCGCCAATCCGGGCGGCTACTTCGATCCGTTCCGGCTATCGGATTTCTCGGATCCGCTGGTTCGCCAGACCTATCATGCCTACCACATGGACGTGGTGCGCGAGACGGTCGCCCGCACCGTGCCCACCATCAACTATCCCGGCGCCACCGCCTTCCACAACGCGCTAGACGAGAACCTCGTCGCCGCGCTGACCAAGGCCAAGACGGCCGAGCAGGCGATGGCCGACACCGAGGCCGAGTGGAAGAAGATTGCCCGCCGTACCGGCGAGGAGAAGCTTCTCGAAGCCATCAAGACCAACAAGGAGGCCTGGCCCACCGTCCTCGATCCAATCGCCTGATCCTTCCAGGATCCTACCAAGGAGGGGAGGAGCGGTCGCTCTTCCCCTCGGCAACGAAAGACTCCAGCGAAGCCGCAAGATGAAGCGTTCAGTTCCTTTCGAGATATTCCGCTATGCCGCAATCTTTGCGGCGATGGCGGTGACGCTGGTGCCGATCCTGTGGATGGTGTCTATGGCGTTCAAGCCGATCGCCGAATGGTCGGCGACCGGCGCCGACCTGACTTGGTGGCCGAAGAACCCGACACTCAGCAATTTCCGCTTCGTCTTCGGTGAATCGACCAACAATCTGATCGTCGCGCTCGACCGCACGGCTTTGAAGCCGATCCTGTCGTCGCTGCTGTCGGCCACATTTGGCACGGCAATCGCCATGTCGGCGGGCACCGCGGCGGCCTACGGGCTGTCGCGCTTCGGCTCGGGCCAGAACCTGCCGCTGGCGCTGATCCAGCTTCGCCTGTTTCCGCCGATGGCGGTCATGACCCCGGTGATGATCATGTGGGCCTTTCTCAACTTCACTGACAGCTGGTGGGGGCTGTCGTTGATCTACGGCATCGTCACGCTGCCTTTCGCCTTCTGGCTGATGAAGACCTTCTTCGACGACATGCCGCGCGAGATCGAGGAGGCGGCGCTGGTCGAGGGCTGTTCGCGATGGCGCGTCTTCACCCGCATCACGCTGCCGATGATGCGCGCGCCGCTGGCCAGTGCCGCGCTGTTCGTCTTCATCCTCAACTGGTCAGACTATCTGATTGCGCTGCTTCTGACGACGCGCGAATGGGTGACGGTCCCCGTCTACATGGCCTCGCTGTCCTCCTCGATGACCGGACAGCTCTATGGCGCCAAGGCAGCTCTCGGCCTGATCGCCGCGGTGCCGCCGGTGATCATGGGGATCGCCATCCAGCGCCATCTAGTGCGCGGGCTGACCTTCGGGGCGCTCAAGCAATGAGCGCGGTGACAGCCACGATTTCGGAGGGCGACATGCAAGCCTCTAAGGCGGCATCGGTGTTGCCGGACGAGGGCGCACGGCTCGGCTTCCGGTTGACCCTGCCGGCGCAGATCCTGGTGCTGTTCATCGCCGTCTTCCCGCTCCTGATGCAGCTCTATATCAGCCTCACCGACTGGTCGCCGCTGTCGGGCACCGGCTGGTGGAATGCCTGGTCGATGTGGAATAGCTTCGCCAATTACACCGACCTTGCCGCGGACGCGCGCTTCTGGAGTGCGCTGAAGCGCACGACCATCGTCATGATCGTCTGCGTGCCGGCGGAGTTCCTGCTCGGCTTGGCGCTCGCGACGCTGTTTGCCGACGAGTTTCCCGGCAAGCGGATCTTCTACTCAATCCTCTTGATGCCGATGATGGTGGTGCCGGCGGTGGCCGGCTACATGTTCTTCATGCTGTTTCAGTCGGGCGGCCCGGTCAACGACATCCTGTCGGCGATGTCAGGCGTTCCCGTCACCATTGCCTGGCTGTCGGACCCGACGCTGGCTCTCATCGCCGTCATGATCGCCGACATCTGGCAGTGGACGCCGCTGATGTTCCTGATCCTGCTTGCCGGTCTGGTCGGCGTGCCCGAGGACCAGATCAAGGCGGCGAGGCTGCTCGGCGCCAACCCGTGGCAGCGCTTCGTCACCATCGTGCTGCCGAAGATGAAAACGATCATCATCATCGCTCTGGCGATCAGGGTGATCGAGAACTTCAAGATCTTCGACACGCTTTACATCATGACCGGCGGCGGTCCCGGCGTCGCTACCGAAACCATCTCCGTCTACATCTACAAGCTCACTACCCAGGACCTGATCTGGGGCTATGTGGCGGCAATCGCGCTGGCCATATTGATCGTGCTGTCCATCGCCGCGGTGTTTGCCATGAAACGTATGGCCCGGGTACGCGAGGTGGCGGCATGAGCACCATCCACCTGCAGAACCTGGTCAAGAAATTCGGCGACTTCACCGCGCTGAAGACGATGGATCTGGCCATCGCCGACGGCGAGTTCATGGCGCTGCTCGGACCGTCGGGCTGCGGCAAGTCGACGACGATGAACATGATCGCCGGCATGGAAGAGCCGACCAGCGGCAAGATCCTGTTTGGCGAGCGCGACATGGCCGGCGTGCCGATGGGGCGGCGCGGCGTCGGCTTCGTCTTCCAGAACTATGCGATCTTCACTCATATGAGCGTGCGGCAGAACCTCGCCTACGGGCCGAAAATGCGCGGCGCACCAAAGGCCGAGATCGACCGCCGTGTCGGCGCCATTGCCGAGATGCTGCAACTGACGCCGCTGCTCGACCGCAGGGCGGACAGGCTGTCGGTCAACATATTGCAGCGGGTCGCGATCGGCCGTTCGGCGATCATGGAGCCGGCGATCTTCCTGCTCGACGAGCCGCTTTCCAATGTCGACGCCGCCTTCCGGGCAGTGATGCGGACCGAACTGAAGCAGTTGCAGCGGCAGTTCCGGCAGACCATGGTCTACGTCACCCACGACCAGCTCGAAGCCATGACGATGGCCGACCGCATCGCGGTGATGGATCACGGCGTGCTGCAGCAGGTCGGCACGCCACTCGAGGTCTACAACAATCCGGCCAATGTCTTCGTCGCCCGCTTCATCGGCGCGCCGGGCATGAACCTGCTCAGGGGCAGGCCGGCGGAAAGCGACCGTGGCCTGGTCGTCGATCTCGGCCCACTCGGGGCGACGCCGCCGCTGCCGGTCGAGATCGCCGATGCCGCACGCCGGATGCGCGGCGAAGCGTTTTATGGCTTTCGACCGGAGCAGGTGACGCTGGCTGAAGGCGGCCGTGGCCTGTCCATGCCGGTGAGTTTCGTCGAGCGGATCGGCGCGCGCACCATCATCCACCTTGGCGACGGCGAGACTGCGGTGAAGGCGGTGTTCGACAATGATGTCGGGCTGGCGATCGGGCAGACAGCTGTCGTCGCGCCTGCGGCGGAGGCGGTGCGCGTCTTCGACGCCGCTTCCGGCCTTGCGTTGAGAGCAGGTTGAGATGGCTGATATCGTTTTCCGCAATGTGACGAAACACTATGGTGGCACGCTGGCCGTCGACGACGCCTCGTTCACGGTCGACGACAACGAATTCTTCTGTTTCTTTGGCCCGCCGCTGTCGGGCAAGTCGACGATACTCCGTCTGGTGCTCGGGCTGGAAACCCCGGACACAGGCGAGATCCTGATCGGCGGCAGGCCGGTCAACGCAGTGTCGCCGGCGGAGCGCAATGTCGCCATGGTGTTCCAGAACCTGGCGCTGTTTCCGCATATGAGCGCGCGCGACAATATCCGCTTTCCGCTGGTCGAGCGGAAGGTGACAGAAGCCGAGATCGAAAAACGCGTCGCCGAGGTCGCGGCTAAGCTGCATATCGGACATATCCTGCACAAACCGCCGGCGCAGCTTTCCGGCGGCGAGCGGCAGCGTGTGGCAATCGCCCGTGCGCTGGTGCGTGATCCTGTCGCGTATCTAATGGATGATCCGATCTCGGCGCTCGACGCCCGGCTGCGCGAGGAGACGCGCGTCGAGCTCAAGCGCATCCAGCGCGAGCTCGGCAAGACGCTGATCTATGTCACGCACGACCAGGAAGAGGCGATGTCGGTCGCCGACCGCATGGCCATACTGGAGAGCGGCAAGATCAGGCAGATCGGCGCGCCTGCCGAGATCTATGACCGGCCGGCCAGCACCTATGTGGCGCGGCTGCTCGGCTCGCCGATGATGAATATATTGAAGTCGGTGCACGGCGCTGAAGGCGTGGAGGCGGCGGAAGGCACGATCCGCATCGCGGATAAGGCGGCGCCGGCCGATGCCGTCGAAATTGGACTCAGGCCGGAAGACATCAAGGTCAAGGCTTGGTCGGAGGGGGGCGCGGGCCGCCCGGCGCGAGTGTTCGAGGTCGAGCCGCTCGGCGGCTACACCGTAGTGACGCTCGCCGCCGGGCAGGCGCGTCTGCGGGCGCTGTTACGCGGCCAGCCGGACATCAGGCCGGACGCGATGGTGGCGATATCCTGCGAGCCGGGCAGGGTGCATTATTTCGGGCAAAGCGGGGGAGCGCTGGCAAGATGACGGTGGCTGCAAGAAACGAGCTTCGGGAGGAACATATGGCAAGCAACGGCTTCGAGCCGGACGTTGAAGTCCGCACCAGGGAATACAGGATCGGCTGCGTCGGCGCCGGCATGATCATGGCCGAATGTCACCTTGCCGCCTACAAGGAAGCCGGTTTCCCCGTGGTGGCGATTGCCTCGCGGACCAAGGCCAGCGCCGAGAAGGTCGCCAAACGCTGGGACATCCCGACCGTCCACGATACGCCGGAACAGCTTATCGAGGACAAAAACGTCGAGATCATCGACCTTGCCTTTCCGCCGGACCAGCAGCCGGCGCTGATCCGTCATGCGCTCAAGCAGGAGCATATCAAGGCTATCCTGGCGCAGAAGCCATTGGCGCTGTCCCTCGACGAGGCAATCAAGCTGCGCGACGAGGCGGCCAAGGCAGGCAAGATCCTCTCGGTCAACCAGAACATGCGCTACGACCAGTCGATGCGCGTCTTGAATCAGATCATCGACAGCGGCGCGCTCGGCGACATTGTCTTCGCCCAGATCGACATGCATGCGATCCCGCACTGGCAGAGCTTCCTCGAGGACTATGACCGCCTGACGCTCGCCAATATGAGCGTCCACCATCTCGACGTACTGCGCTTCCTGTTCGGCGATCCCCTGGAGATCACCACCCTGACCCGCAAGGACCCGCGCACCCGCTTCGACCATTCGGACGGCATCACCGTGTCGACGATCAAGTTCCCGTCCGGCGTGCTTGCCGTATCGCTGGAGGATGTCTGGTCCGGTCCGCGCCAGGAGGGCTACAAGGACGACCAGCACATCAACTGGCGCGTCGACGGCACCAAGGGCGTCGCCAAGGGCACCATCGGCTGGCCGACAGGCGCTGCGTCGACGCTGACCTATGCCTCGACCGAGACCACCGGTGGTGAATGGGTGACGCCCAGCTGGGACACGATGTGGTTCCCGCATGCCTTCATCGGCGTCATGGAGCAGCTCCAGCACGCGGTTAAGATGGGCGAGCCGCCGGCGCTCTCGATCGCCGACAACGTCAAGACCATGGCGCTGGTCGAAGCGGGCTACCGCTCGATCGACATGGGCCGGACGGTCAAGCTTTCCGAAATATCAACTGACTGAGTCACTTACAGGGAGGACTTCACACCATGATGCAGGCAGGTATCTTCACGGGTTATTTCCCGTATGGCCTCAAGGAAACCGCGCAGAAGATCCGTGCGCTCGATTTCAACACCGTGCAGCTCGACCTGCATTTCAAGGACATAGATCTGTCGGCCGGGCAGATCACCAGGGACAAGGCCAAGACCGTCCGCGATACGTTCCGCGACGAGAATCTGCCGATCTGCTGCGTGTCGGGCTACACCAACATCATCCATCCGGATATGGGCGAGCGCGAGAGGCGCGTCGGCTATTTGAAGGAGATCATCCGCAACGCACGCCATTTCGGCGCCCCTTACGTGATCTCGGAAACCGGTACCTACAACACCGAGTCCGACTGGGTGCATCATCCGAAGAACAAGACCGAGGAAGGTTTTGAGGAATGCCGCAAGGTCATCGCCGACCTTGCCCAGACCGCCTATGACCATGGCGCGGTCTTCCTCCTCGAAACCTATGTCAACAATGTCGTCGGCTCGGTCGAAGAGACGGTGAGGATGTTCGCGCAGGTCGACCACCCAGGCCTCGGCCTGTTGATGGACCCGACCAACTATTTCGAAACCCACAACATCGACAGGATGGACCAGATCCTGAACCAGGTGTTCGACACGCTGACCGACAAGATCAAGATAGCCCACGCCAAGGACGTCAAGCGCTCCGGCGGCGACAAGTCGGAAAAGCACGCAGACATCGGCGACGAGGACGCGCTGGAGAGCCACACTTTCCGCGGCGTCGGCGAGATCGAGCTGCCGGCGCCCGGCCTCGGTTCGCTGAATTATGACCTCTATCTCAAGCGGCTGGCCGAAAAGCACCCGAACATCCCGGTCATCATCGAGCATCTTTCGGAAGACGACGTGCCGCGCGCGAAGAAATTCCTCGACGGAAAATTCCGCGCCAACGGACTGTGATGGCGCGGCTCGGTTACGAAACAAGGGAGGAAGAGAAATGTTGAAACTCGCGTTGAAAATCGCGGCTGCGGCGACGGTTCTTGCCGGTGTGGCGCTGGGTACGCCGGCGCTGGCGCAGGACGCTCAGAAGACGTTTTACCTGTTGTCGCATGGCGGCCCGTCGGACGCCTTCTGGATCGACTGGAATGCCGGCGCGACCAAGGCCTGCGACCAGCTCAAGGTGACCTGCAAGATCTCGTTCAGCGGCGGCGACATGGCGGCGCAGAAGGAGGCCTTCAATTCGGCCCTTGCCGCTAAGCCGGACGGCATCGCCACCACCTCGGCGCAGCCCGGCCTGTGGACCGAGGAGGTCAAGGCAGCGAAGGCGGCCGGCATCCCGATCGTGTTCTTCAATACCGACGATCCGGCAACCGGCCGGCAAGCCTATGTCGGCGCCGATCTCAAGGAAGCCGGTGTCATCTGGGCGAAATATCTGGTCGACCACAAGATGGTGAAGCAGGGCGACAAGGTGTTCCTGCCGGTCGAAGTGCCGGGCGCCAGCTACCAGCAGCTCGAGACCGAAGGCATTGCCAGCGTCTTCGATCCGCTCGGCATCAAATATGACGTGGTCGATTGCGGCACCGATCCGGCCGGCATCATCGCCAAGATGACCGACTACATGGTCGCCAACAACCCGCCGGCAATCATCGCGCTCGGCGATTCCGTAGCGGCCAGCGTCAAGCGGGTGTTCGACGGCGCCGGCGTGCCGGCCGGCAAGATTCCGGTCGTCGGCTGGGGCAATTCGAAGGAAACGGCCGAGTCCGTCAAGGCCGGTTTCGTCAACGCGGCTGCCTGGCAGTTCCCGTCGGCGCAGGGCTTCATGCCGGTGGCGCTGCTCGGGTTGGCCGCCGCTGGCGAACCGATCGGCTACGACATCCACACGTTCAGCCTCTACGACGCCTCGAGCGTCGAACCGATCCTGAAACTCTACAACAAGTGATTGAAATTGACGCCCGCCGCGCAGGCGGCGTGCGTCACCCTGAGATATGGTCCAAGCTGTCATGACAATTGCCGCAGAAGAGGAAATGCCGCGTGCCAAACGCAGGTCGAGCCTGATGCGCTCGCCGCAGTTCTCGTCGCTCGTCATCCTGATCGTCCTGCTGGCGGTGTTTGCGATCGCCGACGCGAACTTCCTGTCGCCGCTCAACATCTCCAACATGATGGCGTTTCTGCCCGAGCTCGGCATCATCGCGCTCGGCATGACGCTGCTTCTGACGGCGGGCGAGTTCGACCTTTCAGTTGGCGCCGTGTTCGGGCTGGCGCCGGTCGTGGTCATGCTGCTGGTCCAGAACGGCGGGGTTGATATTGGCGTGGCGTTGCTGGCCGGCTTGCTGCTCTGCATAGCGATCGGTGCGATCAACGGGCTGATCGTCACCAAGATCGGCATCTCGTCTTTCCTGGTGACGCTGTCGATGCTGCTGGTGGTGCGTGGGGCAGCGCTTTACATCACCCAAGGGTTTCCGCTGAAATCCTGGGACCAGCCGGGCTTCTTCGTGACGCTGCTGGCCGGCAGCTTTAGTATCGGAACGTTCCGTTTCTATACCTCGCTGTGGTGGTTCATCGGCCTGTCGCTGCTGGCGATCTATGTGCTGCGCTACGCCAAGCTCGGCAACTGGATCAGCGCTATCGGCTCGAACCGTAACGCTGCTGTGGCGCGTGGCGTGCCGGCCGATGCGGTCAAGATCTGGCTGTTCATCCTGACCTCGGCGCTGGCCGGTCTCGCCGGCATGATCAGCGCCTTCCGCATCTCTGCCGCCTCGCCGGTGGCCGGCACCGGCTACGAGCTCGAAGTGATCGCCATGGTGGTGGTCGGCGGCACCGCGCTGACCGGTGGGCGAGGCACCATTTTAGGCACCATCGTCGGCGCGCTGATGCTGCGCAGCATCCGCAACGGCATCGTGCTGATCGGCGTGCCTGGGCTCGCTTACAACATCTTCGTCGGCGTCATCATACTTGCCATGCTCATCCTGCACGCTTTGCTGCAGAAGAACGCCGCCAGGAGCTGATCATGGAAGTGCTTCGGCTGCAGAACCTGCAAAAATCCTTCGGCAGCGTCCGCGCCCTGAAGAGCGCCTCCTTCACGCTCAACGAGGGCGAAGTGGTGGCCTTGCTCGGCGACAACGGCGCCGGCAAATCGACATTGATCAAAGCGATCTCCGGGGTCTTTCCCGTCGATCGCGGCGACATCTATGTGCGCGGTCAGAAGGTCTCCATCCGCTCGACGCGAGATGCGATGGATCTCGGCATCGAGACCATCCACCAGGACACCTCGCTGGCACCGGACCTCAGCATCGCGCGCAATCTTTTCCTCGGCCGCGAGCCGGTCAACCTCAAATGGCTGGGTGTGTTCGCGCCGCTCGATCTCGCCCAATTGCGCGATGCTGCCTCGGCACTTTTGAAGCGCGTCGGCATCTCGAAGAAGCTCGACGCCGATGCGCTGGTCAGCACGCTGTCGGGCGGCGAGCGCCAGTCGATCGCCATTTCCCGCGCCATGCAGTTCGCCGCCAAGGTCATCATCCTCGACGAGCCGACCAACAATCTCGGCGTCGAGGAAACGCACGGCGTGCTGCGCTTCGTCAAGGAAGTGCGCGACGCCGGTCACTCGGTGCTTTTGATCACCCACAACATCCATCACGTCTTCCAGGTCGCTGACCGCATTATCGTCATGCGCCGCGGCGAGATCGTCGCCGAGCAGACGGTCGCCGACACCGATCTGCTGACCGTGGAAAGCATCATCACCGGCGCCGACATGTCGGCCCTGCTCAAGGAGACGAGAGCCAAGTGAAGGACGGGAGCAAAGTGAAAGAACTGGCCGTCACATGGTAGAGCTTTACGGCAAGACGCTGTCGCGCCGGCAGGTCTCGGAACGCTCGGGCATGCTGTCGCAATTCGCCGGCGTGAGGCTGATGACGCTTGGTGACGGCATCGAGCGCGGCATCCGCATGCTCGAATTCCGCACCGGCTCGGGCCTGCGCTTCACCGCGCTGGTCGACCGGGCGCTCGATATCGCCGATTGCGACTTCAGGGGCCAGGCGATCGGCTGGCATTCGCCGAGCGGCTTTCGCCATCCCGGCCTGCACGAGTATGAAGGCGAGGAGGGGCTGGCCTGGGCGCGGTCGTTTTCCGGCCTTCTGCTGACCTGCGGCCTCGACCATATATTGTTCATGAACGAGGTACCGGCCGACACCTACAACTACCCGCCCAAGAAGACGGTGCGCCACTCGCTGCATGGCCGTATCAGCACCATCCCGGCGCGGCTGACCGGCTATGGCGAGACCTGGGACGGCGACCGCTGCGTGTTGTGGGCCGAAGGCATCGTCCAGCAATCGACCGTCTTCGGCGAGGATCTGTACCTGCTGCGGCGGATCGAGGCCGATGTCGGCGGCAACGAGATCCGGCTTTCGGACCGTGTCGTCAATCACGGTTTCAACCGGACGCCGCATATGTATTTCTACCACATCAATGTCAGCCATCCGGTGCTCGACGAGGGTTCGCGCTACCTGGCGCCGATCCGCGACGTCGTCTGGGCCGGGCATGCCGGCGAGCACTATGAAGCGCAGAAGGTCGGCTACCGCACGGTGCCGGCGCCGCAACTGGGATTCAAGGAACAGGTCTGGCAGCACGAACTCGGCGCTGGCAGCACCGGGGAGGTCCCGGTGGCGGTGGTCAACGACAGGCTCGGCCTCGGCTTCGAGGTGGTCACGCGCAAGGACCAATTGCCCTGCGCCTACCAATGGCAGAATTTCCAGGCTGGGCAGTACGCGCTTGGGATTGAGCCGTCGACGCATCATGTGCTGGGAAATCTTGCCGCGCGCGAACGCGGCGAGATGATCTGGCTGGAGCACGGCGAGAGTCGCCCCTACGATGCAGTGTTCCGGGTCCTCGACGGCGCCGGCGAGATCGCCGCAGCCGAAAGCCGGATCGCGGCGATTGCCAGACAACCGCGAGAGGACTACCCGCGGCCGTCGGGCCATTTTCCTGTTCTTGGAGGCAGGTCGTGATAAGGGCGAGGACGATACGGGACACCAGTTGGGAGGCTGGCTCCGGCCGGAGCGGGGAGGGCTCGCGGCCGATCAGGAATTGGAGGTCACAATGGCTGGCACGGTAAAGCGCGATTACAGCCTGGTCGGCGAAAGCACGCGGATCGCGATCGAGACGGGACTGGCCTCGGCGGAGTGGTACCACACGGATGTCCCCCGCAAGGCGATCAAGGAGTTGATGCAGCGCTCAGACGCGCCGGCGATCCGTGACACGATCATCTGGATCGTCGCCATCCTCGGCTCCGCCGCCGGCGCCATCTATTTCTGGGGCACCTGGTGGTGCTTGCCGTTCTTCTTCGTCTACGGCGTGCTCTACGGCTCGTCCAGCGACTCGCGCTGGCACGAATGCGGCCATGGCACTGCCTTCCGCACGCGCTGGATGAGCGATGTCGTCTACCAGATCGCCAGCTTCATGCTGATGCGCAACCCGGTGACCTGGCGCTGGAGCCATGCCCGCCACCACACCGACACGATCATCGTCGGCCGCGACGCAGAGATCGCCGTGATGCGACCGCCGGACCTGTTGCGCGCCGCGCTGGCTTTCACCGGCATCCTCGATTTCCGCTATTCGCTTCCGGCACTGGTACGCCAGGCGTTCGGCAAGCTGACGCCCGACGAGAAAAGCTACGTTCCCGAGATGGAACAGCGCCAGGCCGTCATCGCGGCGCGCTGGCATATCGTCATCTACATCGCGACGATCGCGCTCGCCGTTTTCATGCGGTCGTGGATACCGGTGGTGCTCATCGGCGTGCCGCGCCTCTACGGCACCTGGCACATGGTGCTGACTGGCCTGCTGCAGCATATCGGCCTGGCCGACAATGTCGTCGACCACCGGCTCAACACCCGTACCGTGTACATGAACCCGATCAGCCGGTTCATCTACTGGAACATGAACTACCACGTCGAACACCACATGTTCCCGATGGTGCCGTATCACGCGCTGCCCAGGCTGCATGAATTGATCAAGCACGATTTGCCTGAGCCGAACCCGTCGATATGGCATGCCTATCGCGAGGTCTGGCCGGTCCTGCTCAGGCAGCTCAAATACGAGGATTATTTCCTCAAGCGCGAACTGCCACCGACGGCACGGCCCTATCGTGGCGAGTTCCACGAAGTGAACATGTCGGCAGCGGCTGAGTAGGCACCGCAGGAATTTCGGGAGAGATAGAAATGGCCGATTGGGTCGAAGCGTGCGCCGTGGACGATGTCGAAGAGGAAGATGTCATCCGCTTCGACCATGACGGCCGCACCTTCGCAATCTACCGTTCGCCGGACGATGAATTCTTCGCCACCGACGGTTTTTGCACGCATGAGAAGGCGCATCTGGCCGACGGGCTGGTCATGGACGACATCATCGAATGCCCCAAGCACAATGGCCGCTTCAATTACAAGACCGGCCAGGCCAAGGGCGCTCCCGTCTGCGTCAATCTCGCGACCTATCCAGTCAAGGTCGAAGCTGGCAAGGTGATGATCCAGATTGGCTGACGGGCCTTCTGTCACGTAGCAAAGGGGACCATAATCCATGAGCCGGAAAAGACCGACCGTCGCAGACCTGCGTGCCATGAAGGGCAAGCGGCAGCTGACGATGCTGCGCGTGCTGACGATGGACGAGGCCGAGGCCGCCGAACGCGCCGGCGTCGACATCGTCTCGGTGCCGCCGGAGCTGGTGCTCAATCCGCAATACCGCGATGCGGCACCCAGCCTGTTCACCATGCCGGGCGAGAATTTCTTCGAGATCGGCACGGCCGACGATTTCGTCCGCTGGGCGTTCCGGCTCTACAAGGCCAGCGCCGATGCGGTCTATTGCAGCGCCGGCTATGCCACCATCAAGCGGATGGCCGACGACGCCATTCCGGTGATCGGCCATGTCGGCCTCATCCCGTCACGTGCCACCTGGACCGGCGGCTTCAAGGCCGTCGGCAAGACCGCCGATACCGCCATGCAGGTGTTCGAGGCGGTGAAGCAACTGGAGGCTGCCGGTGCGATCGGCGCCGAGATCGAAGTGGTGCCGGTCGAGGTGGCCAAGGCGATTTCGGAACGCACTTCGCTGATCATGTTGTCGATGGGGGCGGGCACCGGCTGCGATGCGCAATACCTGTTCGCCGACGACATCCTCGGCCAGAACCGTGGCCACATGCCGCGCCATTCCAAGGTCTATCGCAATTTCGCCGCCGAATACGATCGCCTGCAGGCCGAACGCATCGCCGCCTTTTCCGAATATGTCGCCGATGTGAACAGCCTGGCCTATCCCGAAGACAGGCACGTCGTGCACATGGACCCGGACCAGCTTGGTCTGTTCCTGGAAAAGATCGAAGCCGCATGAGACACGCCGGCAACAGCGCGAAGCGCCATCGCGGATCGTAAAAGGCCGGTTCGGCGGCAGGGCCAGGTCATCGCGTAGCCGGCTGCGATGCTACACGAAAGTTTGTTGGTCCATGTCTGGACGGCACCGGCCAGATGCTGTTGAAACCGGTGCGTCATCGGTTTGCCTGACAATTGTGCGGTTGCCGATGGAGCGGGTGAAAATTCCCTTCGGATAGTTCTGCGCATGACCGCCATTTCCGAAAACGAAGCCTTGCCCGAGACCGCGCCCGCGGCGCGGCAAGCCCGGCGGGCGGCGCTGATCGTCGCCGTCGCCTTCTTCATGCAGCTTCTGGATTCGACCATCATCTCGACCTCGCTGCCGCAGATGGGAGAATCCTTCGGCGTGCCGGCGGTGGCGATGAGCATCGGCATCACCGTTTATATGCTGACCATGGCGGTGTTCGTGCCGCTGTCCGGCTGGCTTGCCGACCGTTTTGGCGCGCGCAACATCTTCCTCGTGGCGATCGCCCTGTTCACGCTGGCCTCGCTCGCCTGCGGCATCTCGCAGAACCTGGCCGAGTTCGTTGCCGCACGTGCTGTGCAGGGCCTGGGCAGCGCGCTGATGACGCCGGTCGGCCGCATCCTGGTGCTGCGCAATGCGCCGAAATCCGAGCTTCTCAACGCCACGGCGCTGATCACCTGGCCGGCGCTGTTTGCGCCGGTGGTCGGGCCGGTGCTTGGCGGCTTCATCACCACCTATCTCTCCTGGCACTGGAATTTCTTCATCAACATTCCCCTTGGGGTTACCGGACTGGCGCTGGTCGCCCGCTTCATTCCCGGCGACCGCGAAGCCGGGGGCAAGCCGCTCGACTGGCCGGGCTTCTTTTTGACCTCGGTGGGGCTTGCCTGCCTGCTCTACGGCCTCGAGCGTATCGCGCATCCGGAAGACGGTGTGTTGCCGACCATGGCACTGCTCGGTACGGGCATTTTGGTCGGCTGGCTGGCGGTGCGGCATCTGGGACGCGCCAACCATCCGCTGCTCGATCTCACAGCTTTCAAGGTGCAGACCTTTGCCATCTCGACGCTGTCGGCCGGCACGATTTTCCGGATCGCCATCAACGCCACGCCGTTCCTGCTGCCGCTTTTGTTCCAGGTCGGCTTCGGCCTGAGTCCGGTCGATGCGGGCATGATGATCCTGGCCTATTTCCTCGGCAATCTCGGCATGAAGGCGGTGACGACGCCGACGCTGAGGCGCTTCGGCTTCCGTTCGGTGCTGATCGTCAACGGGGTGATCGCTTCCTTGTCGATCATGGCCTGCGCGGCGCTTTCGCCGCAGACGCCGCAAGCGTTGGTGGTGGCGCTGATGCTGATCGCCGGCCTTTCGCGCTCGATGCAGTTCACCGCGCTCAACACGCTGGCTTTCGCCGATGTGGCCTCACAGCAGCGCAGCTCGGCGGCGACGTTGTCCAGCATGCTGCAGCAGGTGGCGATGCTGTTCGGCGTAGCGGTCGCGGCGGCGTTGCTCAACCTGTCGCAGATAGCCAGGGGCGTGGCGGCGCTTGATCTCGTCGACTTCCGCCTTGCCTTCCTGGTGATCGGCGCAATCGGGCTCGTCGCCTCGTTTCGCTTTCTGGCGTTGCCGAAGGCCGCCGGCGCCGAGGTCTCGGGCCATGTTTTGCGGATTTGATGCAGGACCTGCGCGGCGAGCGCGGACATAAATTCTGCCTGCTCCGCTCGCCCTGAAGCGAACCTTCGCCAGCGGTTCGATCAGCGCGATCAATTGCAAAAGTGCTTGAGTTCCAGGCATTGCGCCAGCCTCGCCAATCGGTGCGTCCAACCGCAGAATTTCCTCGCAAGCCGGCCTGCAATGCACGGATTCATTTGACGAATTGGTCTTGAGCCGATTAGCTTTCGTTCCGATGGCCGCAGAGGGAGCAGGGCGTAGCCATCGCGGGTGAAAGCGGGCAATGAACGCGACCGGCTGGCTAAACTGGAGAAGCCTGAACCAGGAGGGCATTGTCTTTGCCATCGCGGTTGTGCTGTTCATTGCCGCCGCGATCGGACTGCCCGGGTTTATCAACTCGAACAATCTCGTTGCCATCGTACGCTCGGTCTCGGTGCTGGGCATATTGGCGCTCGGCATGGCGGTCGTCATAATAGGCAGAGGCATCGACCTGTCGGCGGTGGCGATCATGGCGATGTCGGTCGCCTGGTATCTGCAACTGCTGAATTCGGGAACATCCGACGGGCTGGCCTTCGCCTATGTGCTCGCCGGCGTTCTCGCAATCGGGCTGTTGAACGGAATCCTGGTCGCCTACGCCGAGGTTCCGGCGATCTTCGTGACGCTGGCGACTGCGTCCTTCGTCTTCGGCTATGTGCGTTCACAACTGATCACGCAGGACGCCGTGCCGGTGCCGCCCGGCCATTGGGTCGAGCTTCTGGGCGGGCTGCGCCTCCTCGACATTCCGGTCGAGGTGTTTGTCTTCGCCGGGCTAGCTTTCGCCTTCTTCCTGTTCCTGCGCTACACCAAATGGGGCCGCTACGTCTATTTCGCCGGCGACAACCCGGTCGCCGCGCGCAATATCGGCATTCCAGTGCGCCCGATGCTGGTGCTGCGCTACGTGCTGTCGGCCCTGGTCTCGCTGGTGGCCGGCTTGCTCACTGCGGCCAGCCTGCATTCGATCAACACCCGCATCGTCAATTCCACGCTGCTCTACGACATCGTGCTGGTGGCGGTGATCGGCGGCATCGGTCTGTCGGGCGGGCGGGGCGGGGTGCGCAACGTGCTGGTGGGTGCCGCGTTGATCGGCATCCTGCTCAACGCGATGACCATCATCGACATTCCGCTGCTCTATCAGAACCTGATCAAGGCCGCGATCCTGCTGGCGGCGATCATCGTCGATGGGTTCATCAATCCGCGCGACGAGCAGACCGCGCAGCAAGGCGACATCTAGACTGACGCGAACGGTTGGGGCCGGCCGCGAACGACAACGACCAAACCAGAGGATGTGACATGAAAATCATCAGGACGTTTATGGCCGCCGCGGCAGCGCTTGCCGTCTCCGCCTTCGTGGCGCCAAGCTTCGCCGCCGAAGATCCGGGTCCGGGCGCCTATTCGCAAGCGCTGAAGGGCAAGCGTGTGATGCTGGTGCCGATGGCGATGGGCTTCGACCTGGCACAGGGCTGGGCGCATTACCTGAAGACGGAGGTCGAGGCCTGGGGCGGCGTGTTCGAGACACGTGACCCGAACTGGGTGGTCGATGCCGGCGCGCAGGCGATCACCGACGCAATCTCGTCGGACACCAGGCCGGACGTGCTGATCATCCACTCGCCGGACCTCAACTCCTATGCCAAGCTGATGAAGAAGGCGCAGGCCGCCGGCACCTATGTCCTGCTGGTCGACAATCCGGCGAACTTCCCGGCCGATGCCTTTGTCGGCAGCGACTGGGATCGGCTCGGCCAACTCGAAGCCGAAGCGGCGATCAAGGGTTGTGGGCCGAACTCCTCCAAGAAGATCGGGCTGGTGCAGGGCGACCAGGCCAATTCGTCGAGCCTCTACCAGTATGCCGGCATCATGAAGGTGCTGGACAAGAATCCCGACTTCAAGGTCGTGGCCAAGCCGGACTCCAACTGGGATGCGACGACCTCGCGCAACGTGACGACGACGATGCTGCAGCAGAACCCCGACATCTGCGCCATCATCGATTTCTGGGACGGCGACGCGACGGGCGCATCTGCTGCGATCCGCGATGCCAAGCTCGACGGCAAAGTCTTTCTGGTCACCACCGGCGGTGGCGAAAAGACTGCCGACTGCGACAAGCTGCAGGACGGCACCTATGGCGCGGTGGTGATGACCGACCTTGCCCGCCAGTCGGGTGACATGAACGCCGTCATAAAATTCCTGTTGCAGAGTGGCCAGCCAGCCGGCACCTCGCACACCTACATCTACACGCTGGAGAAGGCGACGACCAAGGCCGACGTCAAGCCGGACAGCTGCTGGGACTTGAAAGCACTGCAAGCCCAAGCTGCGGCCAAGTAAACCGCGGGTCCGTTGCAAGCATCGACGAGGTGGCCGGACCTGGTTCGGCCGCCTCTTTCTCTCTTGAGTGGCAGCAGCAACCGATGTCCTTTCGCGAACGCCTTCAATCCTGGCGCTACAATCTCGTGCCCGACCACCTCGTCGGCGAGATCCTAAGCAAACGCTGGACCGACAATGCCATTCCGTTCCTGGCGCTGGTGGCGACGCTCGGCGTGTTCGGCTCGATCATCCCCGGCTTCTTCAAGCCGATGTCGCTGCAGGAATCGACCCGCCAGCTCGGCGAGTTCTCGCTGGTGGTCACCGGCATGACGGTGGTCATGCTTGGCGGCGGCATCGACCTTTCGGTCGGCTCGATCTTCGCGCTGTCCTGTTTTTCCGCCGTGTTCGTCTTCTTCATCCTCGAACAATCGGTGTGGCTGGCGCTGGCCGCCTCGATCGCCACCGGGCTGCTGTTCGGCGCGATCAACGGCTATCTGATCGGCTATTTCCGGCTGCGCGCTTTCCTGACGACACTGGTCACCTTCATCTTCGGGCGGGCGCTGTTCGACATACTGGTCACCACTTATGCCGCCGACGTCCAGCTTTCCGATGCCACATCGGATGTGCTGGACTTTATCGGCGACGATACCTTCTGGGGCCTCTCGGTTGCGGTGTGGGCGGCGATTATCCTGGCCATCATTACCCATGTCGCGCTGACGCGCTCGCGGCCCGGCTGGCATGTGCAGGCGGTGGGCGGGTCGCGGCGCTCGGCCCACAATGCCGGCATCCGCGTGCGCCGCACCGTGTTCATGACCTATGTGTTCTCCGGCTTCAGCGCCTCGCTCGGCGGCTTCCTCATTGCCTGCCGGCTGAGCGGCGCCGGGCCGGGCACCGGCCTCAACCTCGAGGTCATGGCACTGACAGCGGCGGTCGTCGGCGGCGTCAGCCTGGGCGGCGGCCGCGGCTCGGTGATCAAGGGGCTGATGGGCGCGATCATCGTGCTGACCATGACCAACGGGCTGATCCGGCTGGGCTATGGCACCGGCACCAACCAGATGGTGCTGGGTATCATGCTGGCAGTCGCGGTCACCATCGACATTCGCTGGCTGAAGAACCGCCACAAGGTTCTGGACGAGGTCTATGTCGCGCCGGTCTACCTGAAGATGGGCGCAACGCAGTCGGCTGCACCGGGCTCAGGCACGCCTTACGAACTCGACAACCGGCTATCGGAGGCTGACCATATCGGGCTCGGCGAGCTGGAAGGGCCGGAAGACGTCATCCTCGACCGCGACGACCATCTCTATTGCGGCACCAGGCATGGCGAGATCGTCCGCTTCTTCGCGCCGGATTACGAACGCTCGGAGGTCTTTGCGCATATTGGCGGCTTCCCGCTGGGCCTGGCCTTCGACAAAACAGGCAATCTGATCAGCTGCGTCGGCGCGATGGGCCTTTATTCGGTCTCGCCGCAGCGCGAGGTGAAGCGGCTTTCGGCGGAAACGTCGCGCTCCTGGACTTCGATCGTCGACGATGCGCGGCTGCGCGATCCCAATGATTGCGATATCGCGCCGGACGGCCGCATCTACTTCACCGATTCCACCAAGCGTTATGACGCGCACGATTGGGCGCTGGACTCGATCGAGAACCGCGCCACCGGGCGGCTGCTCGTCTATGACCCCAAGGACGGTTCGACGAAGACATTGCTCGACGGCTACCGCTACACCAACGGCGTGTGCATGGCGCATGACGGCAAGTCGCTGTTCTTCGCCGAAAGCTGGGCCTGCCGCGTGCACCGCTACTGGCTGGAAGGGCCGAAAGCAGGCACCGCCGAATGCGTCATCCGCGACATGCCGGGCTACCCCGACAACATCAACCGGGCGTCAGACGGCAATTACTGGATGGCCTGGCTTGGCATGCGCACGCCGAGCTTCGACCTGTCGCTGCGCCATCCCGACATGCGCAAGCGCATGACGCGCCGGCTGCCGCAGGACGAATGGCTGTTCCCCAACATCAACACCGGCGGTGTGGTGAAATTCAACGAGAAAGGCGGCATCGTCGAAGCCATGGGCGACCTGTCGGGCGCCGCGCATCCGATGGTCACCTCGATGCGCGAGCACAAGGGTTTTCTGTTCGTCGGCGGTATCCTCAACAACCGGATCGGCCGCTACAGGATTGCCGGCGCCGATCCGAACTGGACCAGCCCCGCTTCTTACTGGGGGGCGAAGCCATGATGCTGGACCCGATCCTCGACATCTTTCGCGGCAAGGCGGTGACCATCCCGCCGCTCGACGGTGCCTTCAGGCCCAATACGCTGCTGGACGATGCTGCCGCCTTCGCTGAGCTGCCGGAGCCTGACAATCTGCTGATCGCTGACGGCCGGCTGCTGGCCTCCAGCGGCAATGCCGTCTACGTCATCACCGTCGGTGGCCCGCCGACGATAGTCGAGACATTTCCGTCCGCGGTTACCGCGCTCGCGCGCTCGCCCGCCGGCGAACTGACGGTCGGGCTCGAAAACGGCGAGCTGTTAATCGCGGGCAAGGAGGCTCGCCTGCCAGCCGAGATCCGCTGCATTACAGCAGTCGCCTACGCAGAAGATGGCACGCTTTGGCTGGCCAATGGCTCGGCCGAACACGCGCCGTCGGAATGGGCCGCCGATCTGATGAAGAAGGGCGCTTCCGGTTCGCTGTGGAAGCGCGATCCGGCAGGCAGCGAATTCCGCAAGGTCGCCGGTGACATCGCCTTTCCCTATGGGCTGCATCCAACCGGCAAGGATGTGCTGGTCAGCGAGAGCTGGCGGCACCAACTTGTCCGCTTCGATGGCGCGTCGGGCAGCCGCTCGACGGTGCTGGCGCATCTGCCCGGCTATCCCTCTCGCCTGTCGCCTGCCGCCGACGGCGGTGCCTGGCTGGCGCTGTTTGCGCCCCGCAACCGTCTGATCGAATTCGTGCTGCAGGAAAAGCACTATCGAAACGACATGCTGGCGCAAGTGTCGCCGCAACACTGGATCGCGCCGGCGCTCGCCTCCAACCGAAGCTTCCTCGAGCCGCTGCAATGTGGCGGCATCCGCACCATGGGCATCCACAAGCCATGGTCGCCGAGCCGCTCCTACGGGCTGGTGGTCAGGCTCGATCGTGAGATGCGGCCGCAATTCAGCCTGCACAGTCGCGCCAACGGCACCCGTCATGGCATCTGCAGCGTGGCGGAGAACGACGGTCGCCTGTTCATTGCCTCGAAAGGCGGCGATTGCCTGCTGGCCATCGATCTGGCTTCAGGAGGGCATCGCTGATGGAACCGATCGTCCGCCTGGAGAACGTGACCAAGACCTATCGCGGCGTGCCCGCGGTGAAGAATGTCAGCTTCGAGCTGCGCAAGGGCGAGATCCATGCGCTGCTCGGCGAGAACGGTGCGGGAAAATCGACGCTGACCAAGATCATCGCCGGCGTCGTCGACGCGATCTCGGGAAAGATGTTCCACAAGGGGCAGGAGATCGCCTACGCCTCGCCGCACGCGGCGCTTCAAGCCGGCATCGCCATGGTGTTCCAGGAGACCAGCCTGGTGCCGTCGATGACGGTGGCGCAGAACCTCTATCTCGGCACCGAGAGTTTTCTCAACCGGCTGCGCGGCACCTACATCTCGGCGCAGCAGTTTCTGCAGTCATTGAACTTTCCCGTCGACCCGAACGCCATGCTGGCGACGCTGGGCGCGGCCAAACGGCAAATGGTCGAGATCGCGCGCGCCGTGCACCACAACGCTGAGATCATCATCTTCGACGAGCCGACGGCGACGCTGACGCCGGAGGAAAAGCGGCACTTCTTCGCACTGATCCGCCGGCTTAAGGCAAGGGGCGTGTCGATCGTCTTTATCAGCCATGCGCTCGAAGAGGCGCTTGATATCGCCGACCGCATCACCATCCTGCGCGACGGCGAACTGGTGATCACCGACGATACCGCCGCTTTCGATCGCGACAGGATCGTCGCCGCCATGGTCGGGCGCACGCTGTCGGGACAGCTCTACAGCCAGCGCGACGAGGCCAGGCTGCGCAAGCCCGGCAAGAAGGTGCTGTCGGTACAGGACATCTCGATGAGCAATGTCGTGCGCAACAATTCCTTCTCGATCTTCGAGGGCCAGATCACCGGCGTGTTCGGGCTGATCGGTTCGGGCCGCACCGAGACGTTCAAGATCGTCTCCGGCATCTACAAGCGCGACTTCCTGCGCGGCGGCACTATCGAGCTGGACGACAGGCCGGTGCGCTATCTCGTGCCCAGCGAGGCAGTTGCCGACGGCATCGTCTATGTCACCGAAGACCGCAAGAGCGAGGGGATATTCGAGACGATGGACGTTGCCGAGAACCTGTTCGGTGGCTTCCTGGCGGCGGGGCGGGAAAATGGCTGGGTGATCAATGCGCAAGAGATGCGGGCGCTGTCGGCCGAATGGACGAAGACGCTGAACGTCAAGGCGATCAACGACAATGCGCGGGTGGTCGAGCTTTCCGGCGGCAACCAGCAGAAGGTGGTCATCGGCAAGGGGCTGGTGCAGAAACCGCGCATTGTCATCTTCGACGAGCCGACGCGCGGCGTCGATGTCGGCGCGATCGCCGAAATCCACCAGATCATCAACCGGCTGGCCGATGAGGGCCTGGCCGTCGTCGTCATCTCGTCCTACCTGCCGGAGATCATGAACCTGTCCGACCGCATCCTGGTCTGCCGGCAAGGCCGCATCGTCGAGGAGTTCTCGCCGGCCGAGGCGACGGAGGAGAAGATCATGTATGCGGCGGTGCATTAGGGCTTGGCTTAGAGGGTCGACATGTCCGATGGTCGTTGGTGCATACTTTGGAGATTGGCAGAAACGTCCACCGCTTCGTCATCCTGGGGCGAAGCAAGGAGCGAAGCGACGCGGCGCAGACCCCAGGATCCATGCCGTGACTTCCAAGCGTTGCGACGGTCCGGAATTCTGCTCCGCTGCACCCTTCGGCTGAGGTCACGGCATGGATCCCAGGGTCTCCGCGACGTCGCTTCGCTCCTGCTCCGCCCAGGGATGACGATGTTGAGGGGCTGTGCATGTCCAAGGTTCTGGGCCGGCCCGCAAAAACTGAATCACCCGAGCAAGTTAGCCGCATTCGCTACCAAGCCGATTCAACGACCTCTCTCATCGATTCAAACAAAAGGAGCCTGCCCATGGCCACCACAAGACTGCTGACCGATGCCGAGGTCGAGGCGATTCCCGCCGTGAAGGCCGTGTTCGACGACATCCGCGCGACGCGCAAATCCGACTTCGTCAACAATTTCTGGCGCGGGCTGGCCAATGATCCGGTCTCGCTGAAGCGGGTGTGGGAGCAGCTCAAGGCGGTGATGGTCGCTGACAGCGCCATCGACCCGCTGACCAAGGAGATGATCTACATCGCCGTCTCCACAGCCAATGGCTGCTCCTATTGCGTCCACTCGCACACCGCGGCAGCGCGGGCCAAAGGCATGACCGACGCGCAGCATGGCGAGCTGGTGTCGATCATCGGACTGGCGGGGCAGACCAACCAGATGGTCACGGCGATGCAGATCCCGGTCGATCCGGAGTTCGAGGTGAGGTGAGGGGCGGGGCGCCTTCCCTTCTCCCACAGGGGGAGAAGGGATGCGCTACGCCGGCCGATATACCTTCTCCGCCGTGTTCCAGAAGATATCCGCCTCTGCAGCCGCGCCGTGCTTCGCCACCGCTTCCCGGTGCGCCCTGATCAGCTCGACGTGGCTGGTCCACAGCTTCTCGATCGGGAAGTTCGAGCCGAACATCAAATGGTCGCTGCCGAGGATGTCGATGGCGGCGTCGACGATATAGCTGATCAGCGCCGGGTCGTTGCGGTGGACGAAGGTGCCGAGGCCGGACAGCTTTGCATAGAGGTTTGGTGCCGCTGACAGCGTGCGCAGGCCGGTCTTCCACGCCTCGGTGGTCTCCGGTTCCATGTCGGTCAGCATGCCGGCATGGGTGAGAACGAAATTCGTCTCGGGGTTCTCGCCGACAAGCGTCAGCCCATCCTTCATCTGGGCGGGGAAAAGCTGCAGGTCGAAGGACAGGCCGTAATCCTTCAGCCGGGCGACATTGGCCCGCACCTTCGGATCGATGACCTGATCGGCCGAGGCGGCGAAGCGGAAGGCCGGCGTTTGGTGCCAGTGCAGCTGCATACGCACGCCGCGCAACAGCGGATATTTTTTCAGCCGGTCGATCTGGGGACGCACATCGTCCACCGTCATGTCGGCATAGCCGACGATGGCGTGCGGCCAACCGGTTTCTTCCGCGGTCTTCTGCAGGAAAGCGACCTCTTTTTCGAAATCTTCCTTGGCCCAGTTGGTCTGGACATAGACCGCCTTCTCGACGCCCGAGCCTTGCTGGTCCGCGAGGAATTCCTCGATCGGATAATCGCGGCGGATCGGCTCGTAAGGGCCAAAGATGCGTGGCACCATCGGTCCGACGAGCCAGGGCTGGTCCTTTTGGCGCCAGATGTGGAAATGCGCGTCGATCGCCTTCCGCATCACAAAACCCTTTTCCAGATTGCCGCGGCCGCCGGAGCTGGGCGGGCGAGCGACAGGATGAACTCGCTGAGACCGGCGATAGAGGAGCCATCGACCAGATCGTCGAGCACCGGCAGGATGGCGCGGAGCGCTGCCGTGACCGGGCGGAAGCGTGGATCGCCGGCCAGCGGCGTCGCCAGCGAAAGCCGAAAGGCGCGGGCGCTCAGCCGGCGCATCGCCATTTCCAGCTCGGCATGGTCGCCGCACTCCAGCGCGTCCGACAGGATGACGATCGCCGCCCCGCGTGCAAAGGCGGAGAAGCGCGGCACCGATAGAAACGCGAGCAGCGTCGGCCCCATGCGGGTTCCGCCGTCCCAGTCGTCGACCTGGGCAGCGGCGCGGGCCAGCGCCTGGTCGCGGTCGCGAATGCGCAGCGCCGAGGTGATACGGGTCAGCCGTGTGCCGAAGGTGAAGACCTCCGCCCGGTCGGCGCCTTGCACCGCCGCATGCGCCAGCTTGAGATAGTCCGATGTGTAGAGCTTCATCGAGCCGGACACGTCGATCAGGATGAGAAGCTTGCGCGGCACTGTCTGCCGCCGGCGCAGCAGCGGCGAGGGGATATCGCCGTCGGCACTGACGATTTCGCGCAGCGAGCGGCGCAGGTCGAGCTTGCCGCGCGCATGCGTTCGCACGGTGCGGAAGGAGCGGCGGGCGGGCAAAGCGGTGGCGAGCTTGCGGCGGAAGGCGGCAAGCCCGTCGCTATCGCGGCTGAATTCGCGGACACTCAACTGTTCGCTTGCCGAAGACAGTTCGCCGCCTTGCTCCTGGCGGATTACCTCGATTTCTTCTTCGCCCGTTGCACCATCGTCCTTGATGCGGGTTTCCTCATCGGCCTCGCCTTCGACCAGCGCCGCGGTGTCCCCATAGAAATGACTCCGGAAATGCGCCTCGAATTCGTCGCGGCGGTCGGGCGGCGGCGCCAGCGTGGCAAGGGCCGCTTCGCGGATGTCGACCATCGAGCGCGGGCCGAGCAGCGTCACCGCTTGCATGAAGCCGGAGACCTGCTCGGGCGCCACCGCAAAGCCGTAGCGGCGCAGCAGCCGGCCGAAGCCGAGGAACGGCGTCGCCCCTCGAGGCAGAGCCGCGGGGCTCACGCCAGCGCCTCCTCGACAATCTTGCCGAGCTCGGGCGCGATGCAGGAAAGATCCTCCTCGTCCTTGATCAGCACGCCGATGGCGCGGCGAAACGCTTCCGGCCACGGGCTGCCGCCCTTTTCGAGGATGGTGGCGGCGTTGGCCCATTCGACCGCCTCAGCGATGCCTGGCGGCTTGGCCAGCGGACGCGCGCGGATGTCGCGCACGGCGGAAGCCACGGCGCGCGCCGTGGCCTCGGCGACGTCGCCGGCGCGCAGCATGATGATCTCGGCCTCGCGCCCGGCGTCGGGATAGGTGATCCAGTGGTAGACGCAGCGCCGCCGCAGCGCTTCGGCCAGTTCACGGGTGCGGTTCGAGGTCAGGATGACGATCGGCTGCGCCGTCGCGCGAATGGTGCCGCGCTCGGGAATGCTGATCTGGAAATCGGACAGGAATTCCAGCAGCAGCGCTTCGAATTCATGGTCGGAACGGTCGATCTCGTCGACCAGCAGCACGCGTTTTTCCGGTGCCTTCAGCACCTGCAGCAGCGGCCGCGCGATCAGAAAGCGGTCGTCATAGATGTCGACCTCATGCTCGCCGGCATGACGGATGGCGAGCAGCTGGCGCTGGTAGTTCCATTCGTAGAGCGCGTGTGCTGCGTCGATGCCTTCGTAGCATTGCAGCCGCACCAGGTCGCGTCCGAGCACGTCGGCGATCGCCTTGGCTGCTTCGGTCTTGCCGACGCCCGGCGCGCCTTCAAGCAACAGTGGCTTGCCCAGCCTGATCGCCAGGAAGATGGCGGTCGCCAGGCTCTCGTCCGCCAGATAGCGCGAAGCGGCGAGGCGCGACGCCACCGCCTCCGGCGAGGTCGCGACAGTCTCTGCGCTTCTCTTGGGCATTTCCAGCACTCAGTTCGGTGCGCCGGCTTGCGCCTTCAGCGCGCGCAGGATGCGCTCCGGCGTGATCGGCAGCGTGTCGATGCGCACGCCGACGGCGTCGAAGACGGCATTGGCGACCGCCGGGATTTGCGGGTTGGCGCACATTTCGCCTGGCCCCTTGGCGCCATAGGGCCCGTCGGCCGACGGCCGTTCCAGCACGATGATCTCGGTTTGCGCAAGATCGCCCGGTCCCGGCATCAGATACTGGTTGAAGTCGGTGCCGCCATGATCGCGATTGGGATAATAGGGTTCGGTCGTCTCGTAGAGCGCATGACTGATGCCCATCCACGAGCCGCCGACCAGTTGCTGTTCGACCATTTTCGGATTCAGCGCGCGGCCGATCTCAAAAACGTTCTTCACGGTCAGCACGGTGACTTCGCCGGTCTCATCATCGACCTCGACCTCCGCCACCGTGCAGGCATGGGCATAACAGGTCGACGGCTTCATCGCGCCGGTCTCTTTTTCGGGGTACGAGCGGGGGATGAGGAACATGCCGCGGCCGGAAATCGAGCGGCCGCGCTTGAAATGCGCTGACAGCGCGACATCGAAGATTGAGATCGATCTCTGCGGCGCGCCCTTGACCAGGATGTTACCCTGGCCGTCGGTCTCGAGGTCCGAGGCATTCACTTCCAGCTCCTCGGCCGCCACTTCCAGCATCACCTGGCGGGCTTCCCTGGCCGCCTGGATGACGGCGTTGCCGGCGCGGTGCGTGCCGCGCGAGGCGAAGGTGCCCATGCAGTGCGGGCCGGTGTCGGTGTCGGCGGTATCGACGACGACGCGGTCGGTCGGCACGCCGATCGTCTCGGCGCAGATCTGCGCCATGATCTGCTTCATGCCCTGGCCGAGATCGACTGATGACAGCGTCACCATGAAATTGCCGGTCGGTGTCGAATGCACCAGCGCCTGCGTCGGGTCGCCGCCGAGGTTCATGCCGGTCGGATAATTGATTGCGGCGACGCCGCGTCCGCGCCTGATCGCCATCTCAAGCTCCCTTCGTGTAGGACGACATGGAGAGGTACTTTTCCGCCACCGGCCAGTTGGCGGCGCGCGAGGCTTCCTGCATGCACTCGATCAGCGCAGCGCCTTCGGTCGGCTGGCGATGCGCCTTCATATCGCCGTCGCGGTAGGCGTTGATGAAGCGGAACTCGAGCGGGTCCATGCCGATCAGCCGGGCGAGCTTGTCCATCTGCACCTCAAGCGCGAAATCGCCAATGGTCACGCCGAAGCCGCGCATGGCGGAGGAGGGCGTGCGGTTGGTGTAGACGCAGTAGGTGTCGATCCAGACATTCGGGATCGTGTAAGGGCCGGGATAGTGGCCGGCGCCCTTCTGTGCGCCATAGGGTGAGTGGCGCGAATAGGCGCCGGCATCGGTATAGCCGGTGACCTTGCGCGCGACGATGCGGCCGTCCTTCATGACGCCGTCCTTGATGACGACCTTTTCCGCTGCGCGCGGCGAGGAGATCTGCATCTCCTCCTCGCGGCTGTAGATGAAGGAGACCGGACGCCCGGTCAGCTTGGCGCCGAGGATGGCGATCGGCTCGACGATGACGTCGACCTTGCCGCCAAAACCGCCGCCGACAGTGCCGCCGACGAAATGCAGCTTGTTGCCTGGCACCTGCAGGATGATCGAGGCATTGTCGAGGGTGAAGAACATCGCCTGCGTGTTGGTGTAGCAGGTGAAGCGGTCGTTGCCCTCGGGTGCGACGATGCAGCCGGTCGTCTCGGTCGGCGCATGCTCGATCGGCGAAGATTGGTAAGTCTGTTCGAGCACGTGGTCGGCCTCGGCAAAGCCGGCCTCGACATCGCCGAAGCGCACCTTGCGGCATTCGCCGCTGTCGTAGAGATAATAGTTCCGGCCGTGATACTCGTTGACGATCGGCGCGCTGGGCCTCAGCGCTTCCTCGATGTCGAAGACGGCCGGCAGTACCTCGTAATCGACCTTGACCTTGGCAGCCGCCTCCTGCGCGGCGCGCTCGGTCTCGGCCAGCACCGCCACCACGGCCTCGCCCTTCCAGCGCACCTTGCCGTCGGCCAGGACCGTTTCGTCCTCCGGCCCGATCTGGATCAGGATCAGGATCGTGTAGACATTGTGCGGCACATCCTTGGCGGTCAGCACCTTGACGACGCCTGGGTGCTTTTCCGCCTCTGACGTATCGATGCTGCGGATGCGGGCGTGATGGTGCGGGCTGCGCACCATCTTCAAATGCAGCATGTCGGGAAAATTGCGGTCGGCGAAATAGGCGGTCTTGCCTGTGACATGACCGGGTGAATCGGAGCGCGGCCGCGGCTGGCCGATCTCGTGCAGATCGTCCTTGCGCTGGTCGGCGAAGTAATTCTTGCGGAGTTCCATTTTCTTAACTCCCCTCAAGCCGCGTTCTGCGAATTGGACCGCGCGGTCAGCACCGCCTGGATGATCGGCTCGTAGCCGGTACAGCGGCAGATGTTGCCCGACAGCGCCTCGACCACGTCCTCGCGGCTGGGGTTCGGGGTTTGGTCGAGAAGCACCTTGGCCGCCATGATCATGCCCGGCGTGCAGAAACCGCATTGCGTCGCAAAGGCGTCGAGGAAAGCGCGCTGCAAGGGATGCAGCACGCCGCCTTCCGAAAGCCCTGACGTTGTGGTGATAGTCGCACCATTGCAGGCCTCTGCCAGCGTCAGGCAGGAGAGCCTGAGCTCGCCATCGATGATGACCGAGCACGCACCGCAGGTGCCTTGATGGCAGCCGCCCTTCGGCGAGGTGTCGCCGATCTTGTCGCGCAGCGCATGAAGCAGCGTAGTGCCGCTGTCGATGAATTCGGCCTTTTCGGCACCATTGAGCGTGAACTGAACCGGGACCTTTGCCATCTTTTTACTCCTTGCGCCGCAGCCAGGCGGACATACGCGCCACGGTCTTTCAGGCGAGCAGCAGCCGGCCGAGATGGACCGGCAGGACTTCGTTGCGATACCAGGCGCTGGCGATCGGATCGGTTGGCGGCGAAGTGCCGTCGCGGGCAACAGCCAGTGCCGGTGCGATCCCCTCGCTGGTGAGTTCCCGGCCAATCAGGGCTTTCTCCGCCGCCCTGGCACGGATCGGCCGGTCGGCCATGCAGCCGAGCGCGATCCGCGCGGACGACACGGTGCCGTCCGGCGCCTGTTCCAGCACTGTGGCGATGCTCAGCACCGAGGCGCCCTTTGGCTTGACCCGCGACACTTTCAGGAAGCGAAAGCCGCCTTCCTTCGGAAGCGTGAAGCCGACCGCGGTGACGATTGCGCGATTGTTATCGCGCCTTGCCAGAAAGGTTTCGATCGGCAGCTCGCCGTCGCCGGTGCTGACGGTTGCGTCCAGAGCCAGCAGCGCAACGGTGAAATCGCCGTAAGGCGTCGGCGCGAAAAGATTGCCGCCGACGCTCGCCATATTGCGGATCGCCGGTCCCCCGACGGCGCGCGCGGCGCTGGCCAGCGGAGCGAGATCCGGGTGACGGGCGATCGCCGCCATGGTCACCGAAGCGCCAATGCCGACCGTGCCGCCGGAAATGCGGATGACCGACAGCGCCGGTTCGGTCGACCTGACGAAACCGGAGATCGACACGTCGCCTTCATTGACGGCGCGCACGACCAGCGTGCCGCCACCGAGATAGCGGGTGCCAGCGGCTTTCAGCGCCGCGCCGGCGTCCTTCACCGTCGGGAAAGTCTGCAGTGCAAGCGCCATGGAACGCTCCTGTTTGTCAGCTCAATTCAGCTCAACCTTGCCCGCGAAATGCGCCTTCAGGGCGTTGAAGCCGCCCTGGAAGACGTTTGCGCCCATGCCTTCGGCCAGCTTGTCGGCTTCTTCGGGAGGGGCGTCGAAGCTGGCGGTCCATTCGGCATAGGTGCGGTCGCCGTCGGTCACCCGCCGCAACTGCAGCGTTGCCTTGTGGTTGGTGAGCGGTTGCGGCGTCTCCAGGATGGAGTAGCTGACGAGGAAATTCTCGTCGGAGAAATCGAGCAGCTTTTCGCGAAGGCGGGCACCGCTGACGAGCTGGAAATTGCGCACGCAGCCGATCGTACTCGCATCCTTGCCGTCCTCGATATGGCTTTTGACCATGCGCGGGTGCCAGGTCGGCAGACCGTTGAAGTCGCGTATGCGCGCCCAGACCTTTTCGACCGGTGCGTCGATGACGCTGGAGATGGTGACTTTCGCCATATGATCGTTCCCTTGCAAATCAGCTGCTTGGGAGAGTAGGGCGGCAGGTTCGGCAGCGCTTATCAATGCGTCTTGAACGCCTATCAAATAGTCTGAAAAACGGGCGCTCAGCTGATCGCCCGCGCCGCCTCACGATAAAGCGTCGGCGGGACGCCGACATGGTCGCGGAAGAAGCGCGAGAAATTGCCTTGGGTGGTGAAGCCGAGATTGCAGGCGACCGAGATCAGCGGCTCCTGCGACCACTGCAATTGCCGCACCGCCTCGTCCATGCGCAGCGTGTTCCAGTAGACGTTGGGCGTCAGATTGGTCTGTTCCTTGAACAGCGCAAAGAAATGCGGCCGCGACAGGCCGACGCTGCGCGCCACGTCGTCGAAGCAGATACGCTCGCAGACATTGGCTTTCATCAGCTGGATCGCCTTGCGGACGCGGAAATCCGGCATGGTGTTGACGCGGGCGCGCACCGTCGGCGGTGTGGACGCGTCGGCGGCATCGAGCACGCTGTCGATGAAGCGCTCGATCTCGTAATTGGCGATGTCGTCGATGCTCTCATTGTCGCTGAGATGGTCGAGAAGGTTAGCCGCTGCCTTGTGCAGCCAAGGCTCGAGCGTGATTGCCGGGCTCGAGAACAGCGGCGCGGCGGAAGGCAGCTCGCGGCGCCTTCGAGCCCAGTCCGGATCGATGTAGAAGGCGAGGAACAGGCCGGGCGTGCCGTCGCGGGACAGAGCGTGGCTGTGCGGCTGGAAGGAATTGATGCCGGCGGCGGTGCCCGGTCCAAGCCGCACCGTATCGCGGCCGATGGTCATCTCACCGGCCGTGCCTTCCAGCCAGATGATGATATGCGCCTCGACATGGGCATGGGTGACGAAGTCGCTGGCGACGTTCAGGACAGAAACATGTCCGAACCGGCCCCAGTAGAGCCTGATCGCTTCCGTCATGGGTATATCCTCCCGCAGGCGACTGGCCTCCCTTCGCCTGCTGTGAGCGATTGTGCGGCTCAGTTTGGGCTTGCGTCAAGACGCATGTGCACGTCCGGGCGCCGGCCATGCGCCGCACCGGCGGATTTTCAGACTCGGCGATAGGAGGAAGGCGAGCGTTCCAGGCCGGTACGGCTAATCGACGCGGTAGGCCGGCGGCCAGCGCTATCGAGGCCTCGAGGCCGGCAATTCAACCGGCGAACGATCTATGATTCAGCGCCGAGATCCGGCCGAGATCTAGTCGTTGCGCCTGAAATTGCGGATGCGGTCGAACAGCACAGCGAGCAGGATGGCGCCGCCGATGAACACGCCTTGCCAAAAGGCATTGATGCCGAGCAGGCCGAGGCTGTTGCGGATGACCTCGATCAGCGCCGCGCCAACGACCGCGCCGAAGGCTGTTCCCATGCCGCCGGCCAGGTTGGCGCCACCGATGACGGTGGCGGCGATCACCTGAAGCTCCATGCCGTTGCCGAGATTTGTTGTGACCGCGCCCAGCCAGCCGGTCTGGATGATGCCGGCAAGGCCCGCCGCCAGTGCCGAGATCATGTAGACGACAACCTTGATCTGGCGCACCGGAACGCCGGTCAGCGTCGCCGCATGCTCGTTGCCGCCGATGGCGAAGATGTGCCGGCCGAATTTCGTCCAGCGCAGCACGAAGCCGGTGATCATCGCCAGCACGATCATGTAGAGCACCGGATTGGCGATGCCGAACACCCAGGCGCCGCCGCCAAGCGCCAGCAGCTTGTCGTGGTCCGGCCCGAACTGGAAGACGACGGTGTTGTTGGAGGCGACCATGGCAAGGCTGCGCGCAATCGACAGCATGCCGAGCGTCACCACGAAGGGCGGAAACCCGAGATAGGCGATCAAGATGCCGTTGAAGGCGCCGATGATCAGCGCCGTCGCGATCGCAGCGCCAATGCCGATCTCGATGCCGTAGCCGGCATGCATGGTCACGGCCAGCACCATCGAGCACAGGCAAAGCACCGAGCCGACCGACAGGTCGATACCGCCGGTGATGATGACGAAGGTCATGCCGAGCGCCACGATGGCGACGAAGGTGACGTTGCGGGTGATGTTGTAGAGGTTCTTGGTCGTGGCGAAGGAATCGGTGGCCACCGACAGGAACAGGCAGGCGAGGATGACCGCGATCACCACCCAGAAGGTCTGGCTGGCAAACACCTTGCTCAGCAAGGTGTGCTGCTTGTGCGCGATCGTCTGATCAAGGGTGACAGCCATTATCGACCTTTTTTACTCATGGTTGAGGCGTCAATCATACCTGTTCGATGGCGCCGGTGATGAGTCCGGTGACTTCTTCCGGCGAACTCGATGCGATCGTCTTGTCGGCGACCTTGCGGCCGCGCCGCATGACGATGACGCGGTCGGCAACGTCAAAGACGTCGGGCATGCGGTGGCTGATCAGCACGACGGCGATGCCCTGGTCGCGCAAATGGCGGATCAGGTTCAATACCTCGGCGACCTGGCGCACCGAGATCGCCGCCGTCGGCTCGTCCATCAGCACGATCTTGGCCTGCGAAAGCATGGTACGGGCGATCGCCACCGCTTGCCGCTGGCCGCCCGACATTTGTTTGACCAGGTCGCGCGGGCGCGTTTCGGATTTCAGCTCGGCGAAGATCTGGCCGGCACGCTTGTACATCGCGGCATAGTCGAGGATGCGAAGCGGCCCGAGGCCGCGGCGCAATTCACGGCCGAGATAGACGTTGGCGGCGGCCGTCAGATTGTTGCACAGCGCCAGGTCCTGATGGACGATTTCGATGCCGTGCTGGCGCGCCTCGACCGGCTTGTGCAGGATCAGCTCCTTGCCGTCCATCTGCATCGTGCCATGGCTCGGTGGGAAATTGCCGGCGATCATCTTGACCAGCGTCGACTTGCCGGCGCCGTTGTCGCCCATCAGGCCGACAACCTGTCCGGCCTCGATCGACAACGAAACGTCGTTGACCGCCTGGATGGCGCCAAAATGCTTCGAGATGTTGGTGAGTTCGAGAACCGCCACCAGCCTTCTTGCCTCCCCGTGCTTTGCGGCCCGCGGTTCTGCCGCGGCCTTTCGCTCTCCCCAGTTCCTCCCGGAGGCAGCGATTTTGCCCATTTACGCATAAGCCTCCTTGGCGTCAACCACGGCTTCTTTCGAAAAATCAGTTTTGTAGGACAAATAGCATTGACGTCGGTGACAAGGCGATATTAGCTAAGTGTCGGAGGAGCTTGCGCCGATCCCCCCGGGTTGCCGGAAGGAATCGGTGAAGGTTTGTCGGTCAGGGATCTGGTAACCAGCAGTATCTGTCGGTGCCGGTCTGAGACTGAATATGAAAATGCTTATCGACCTGGCTTGGCGACACGAGTGCGACGTCCTCTGTCATCTTGCTCCGGGTCGATCTGTGTGTGGCGGGCACGTGGTGTCCGTTTGTTTCAAAAGGGAGGACTGACATGAGGAAATCACTATTGCTCGCTGCCGCCGCCGTCATGGCGTTGGGTGCCGGGCCGGCCATGGCCAAGAAACAGCTCGTCATCGTGGTGAAGGGTCTCGACAATCCATTCTTCGAGGCCATCCACCAGGGTTGCGAGAAATGGAACAAGGAAAACGCCAGCGCGGAATATGAGTGCTTCTACACCGGACCGGCATCGACCTCGGACGAGGCCGGTGAAGCCCAGATCGTCCAGGACATGCTGAGCAAGCCCGATACGGTGGCGATGGCGATTTCGCCGTCGAACGCGCCGCTGATCGCGCAGACGATCAAAAGCGCCAATCCGTCGATCCCGATCATGACCCTCGACGCCGACCTCAGCAAGGAAGACGCGGCGCTGCGCAAGACCTATCTCGGCACCGACAATTACCTGATGGGTCACAAGATCGGCGAATACATCAAGAAGGCCAAGCCGAATGGCGGCAAGATCTGCACCATCGAAGGCAATCCGGCCGCCGACAACATCCTGCGCCGCGCGCAGGGCATGCGTGACGCGCTTTCGGGCAAGGAAGGCCTCGCGGCGCTGGCGGGCGAAGGCGGCTGGACGGAAGTTGCCGGCTGCCCGGTGTTCACCAATGACGACGGCGCCAAGGGCGTGCAGGCGATGACCGACATCCTCGCTGCTAATCCCGATCTCGACGCCTTCGGTATCATGGGCGGTTGGCCGCTGTTCGGCGCTCCGCAGCCCTATCGCGACCTGTTCAAGCCGATGGCCGACAAGATCGCCAGCAACGCCTTCGTCATCGGCGCCGCCGACACGATCGGCGACGAGGTGGCGATTGCCCGTGACGGGCTGGTGACCGCGCTGGTTGGCCAGCGGCCGTTCGAGATGGGCTACAAGGCGCCTTCGGTGATGATCGACCTGGTCGACGGCAAGCCGGTCGCCGATCCGGTGTTCACCGGCCTCGACGAATGCACCAAGGACACCGTCGACACCTGCATCCAGAAGTAGGTTCGCAGTTTCGGGGCGCCCTTCGACGGGCGCCCCGTCACAGATCGTCCATACAAACGCACGAGGCGACGCTGCTTTGGAGCGTAGGCCGTTGCTTTGTCGTGTCCTGAGTTCAGGTTTCGACAAGCAGCTGCCGGGGAATACGAATGCCGGACGCGACATCAAAAAAGCGACCCGCCAAGTTGAAGGCCGAGGCTGCGCGGCCGGCCGGCGTTCGGCGTGCCGACGCCGCACACTTTCCCGGCTCGAGCGTGCATGCGTCGCTCGCCAACGAAATCGGGCTGAGGATCGTGCGCGGCGACTATCCGCCGGGAACCATCCTGCCCAACGAAGCCAAATGGTCCGAGACTTTCGACGTCAGCCGCTCGGCGGTGCGCGAGGCGATCAAGATGCTGATGGCCAAGAGCCTCTTGGCATCACGCCCGAAGATCGGCAGCTGGGTCGAGCCGAAGGAGCGCTGGAACCTGCTCGATCGCGATGTGCTGGCCTGGTATGCGACCTCGCCGGACCGCGAGGTGTTCCTCAGGACGGTGCAGGAATTCCGCCACATCATCGAGCCGGAGGCCAGCGCCTTCGCCGCGA
>NZ_JAMYLO010000025.1:0-80696 GCF_040318075.1 Mesorhizobium sp. M1328
TGGCGCCACATCGGCCACCTCGTTGCGACGATCGAACCCGGCGAATGCAAAAACTACTTCGCAAACGCCGGATACGCTTCCGTCAAAACGTGAAAGACTCTAGTGATCTGTTAGACAGTAGAGTGCGCAGATTGCCGAGCCATGCGATGCGGTGCCTGACTCAGGCAGCAGGCCACGAGCGTCTGGGCTAGCCTCGTTCGCTCGCGGCTGTTGCTGCTACCTCGTAGCTGCCTACCGCAGGTCCAGCTGCAATTGGCCGCTATAGTCCTCCGTCGTCAGGAAGAAGCCCTCATCGATGGCCTTGGCTTTGAACGCGGGATCGGAGCCGAGGTCCTGGAATTCCGGCTTCAATGTGCCGGAGGCGTCGAAGTAGCGATCTCGAAAGCTCGCCCGGTCAAGCCCTGCATAGTCTCCGCCCTTACCTGCGACGGTGCAGGATTTCAGTTCGGTTTGGTCGGCAGCGTCAGCCGGGAAACTCTTCCTTGCGAAATCCATGGGACCGATGCCTGGCGCTATGCTGCGGGGGAATTGTGTGACGCACCGCGCTGTCGCATCACCCGCAGCGATCGTCAGATCGAAATAGGGAGGCCTCAGGCCCTTGGTCGCGAGGTAGGCAAAGGCACGGATGCGATTGGCTGCCCTCAAGGTATCAAGGTCTGTCGTCTCCAGAATGCCGCCATTGATGGTGAGCTTTCCAGTTCCGCCAAGTGCTGCAATTTGCTTCTGCAGCCAGTCTGAGTCGCGATCGATCCAGGTCAGGAAATCGAGCGGAATCGCTTGTGGCTCCTTCATCTGCGGGTTCATGGATTGGGCGAGCGCCCCCGCGGTGGCGAGCATCGCCAGCCCGGCCAGGGCCGCCGTAAGGAGAGGGAAGTTTCGCATGTCATGCCTCCGTCCTTCTACGTTGCCGCGAATCAGTTGTAGTGGTTGCGCGGCTTGATGCCGAGCATGTCGCGCAATTGGTTCTCTGTTATGTCGTCAGGCCGCGGCGTTCCGCCGACACCGACGGTCCGCGCTTCCTCGTCCATAGAGGTATGCGGCTTTCCATCCAGCCCGTTGTAGGTGGCTGGCCCCATGCCGGAGATCTGCCCCGCCTGGATGTGGGAGGCGTGGATCTGCTCATGGGCAAGCACGATGCCAGGGTCGGCCGGGTTTTTCGCGACCGTGCCGGTCGACTTGTCGAACTCGCTCGACGTGCGGATACGGGCCGCGGCCGGATCGTAAGAGATGATCGCCCCTCCCGGTGTCGTCATCGGGTTCTTCGTGGGATCGGCGAGATCGGTTCCCGTACGGCCGGCGACGTTCTGGATCGTCACCGTTTCCGGGCTGTCGACAATCCTTTTGGTGAGTTCGCGCCCTGTATCCATTCCGGTACCGGGCACGAAGAAGTCCTTGACGTCGAGCCAGGCGCCGTGGAGCCAGCTTTGCGAAACCTCGCCGGTCTTGCTGTCGACTCGGGCAGTCGGGTCGGTACGCTGGATGTCCTCCTCAACCTGCCGCCGGTAGGCGGCATCGCCGGCCACGATCTCCTTTAGGCCTGTCGGGTCGATATAGGCCATCGGATTGTTGTTGGCATAAGCGAAGAGATTGCATGAGGTTGGGTTGCCGGTGCAGCGCTCAGGATCGCCGACATAGAGCGGGTCGGGTGAGACGAAGCGGCCAAGGGCCGGATCGTAGTAGCGGGCACCGAAATAGTAGAGCCCGGTATCGTCGTCGAGATATTTGCCGGTGAACCGATGGTGCGTCTTTTCGCGCGGCAACTCGCCCGAAACATCCGTCAAGTGATCGGCCCAGGCAGGAGCCAGCAGCTCCGGCTTGTGCTCGGTTCCGTATGCCCGATAGAGCATCTGCTCCACCGGGGTGCCGCCCGAGGCGATCACATAGTCGCTGCTCTCAATATGGTCCTTGAGGTAATAAAACCATTTGCCGGTACCGTGCTCGAGCCGCACCAACTTGGTTGAGGCAATGTTGACATAGCTCTCCTCGCCCTTTGGGCCGACCTCGAATGTCTCCACCGGATAGAGATAAAGCTGGTCAGGCTTCGATCCGTCCGGAGTGGCGACCTTCTTGTATAGGCGCCGACCGGTCTGGTCGTAGCCGTAAAAGACGTCGTTCGTTGCGGTCTGCGCTCGGATGAGCCTGCCGTTGATGTCGAAGACAGTGCCGGTAAGGTTCGGCGACGTCGCCAGCTGACCGAAGCCGTCGAAACCATATGGCTTCGACGCGCTGCCGGCCGGAATGAGGCCGGTTGCGCTGGCTGCCGCCGGGACAATCCCTGCCCCGGGATCGAGCTCGTCATTGCGGGCGAAGGTGCCGGCCGGCGAATAGCCGAATTCGGCATGCTTGCCGTAGCGATCGATGCTCACGAGCTCGTTCTTGAAGTCATAGTGAAAGCTGCCGGAGCGATCGACGTGGGTCGCGCCGCCGGCACCACTGCCCAGCGCATCGACGATCTGTGTGATCGAGCCGTTCGAATTGAACGCCATCGCCAGGTCCTGCAGCGGAACGCCTCCCGCTTGCGAGACAATATGCGTCAGGAACAGCGTCGTCGGATCGTAGGTCATCTGCGTGAAGGCGCCGAGCCGGTAGTCGACGCGCTCGATGCGTCCTTCCGGATTGTAGGTGATGTTCTCGATCACTTTCTGCGGGCCGGCGAAGTCTGGATGGGATACCGTCACGGAGCGGAGGTTCTTGTCCGGTCCAAGCGCGAATTTCGACGCGAGGCCGCGTGGGCCAATCGATGAGTCAATCCGGCCATCGAGCGTGTGATGGAAGCGATCGGCATATTTTACGTGGTTGATCTCCACCTCGTTGGCCGTCATACGGCCATTGGCATTGTAGGCGTAGCGTTCGACCGCGTCGAACAGGCCATTGGGATCGTGGATTATGACCTCGGTTATTTTGTCGAGCGGTAATGCGATCGGCAGTTCGAACCCGTCCGCAGAGGCGATGTCGACGCCCCGGTCGTAGCGGTATTCAAGATGGAGGACACCATCGTCAACCTCAGTGAGTTTGCGGTTGAGGAAGTCGTAGGTGGACGTCTGCACGGAAGCTTCGCCGTTCGTGCCGACGCGCGCGATCGCTGATTGCCGCCCGCGCGCGTCGTAGAAGGCGTACCGGTCGCCCATTCCGGGAATCGACTGGAATTCGATGTCGCCGACCGAATTGTAGACTAGCCGTCGAGGAGTGGTTTCGCCCGGCAGCCAAATCTCGCTCAAATAGCCGAAGGAATCGCGCACGAAGCGGGAGATGTGCATTACGCCGTCGCCGTTGGCGGCGATGAAGCCGGTCACTCCGTTCTCGTTGCTGAGCGAATATTCCTCGCTCCGTACCGTACCGTCGAACTGATCGGCATAGGTCGTGATTGTGTGCGTGCCCCAAGGCCCGAAGGTCATCTCGGTAAGCTTGCCCGACGGGTAGGACTCGCGCACCATGCGGCCTGCCGCGTCGTATGTGTATGCGTTGCCGATTTCGTGATCCGGGCGCGGAACGTCGCCGAGGTCGAACACCTTCTGCAGGTTCAGGTCGTCGACACCGCCGAAGCTCCTGACGACGAATGGGGTCCAGCGGAACACCAGTTTCTCGTTACGATTGTAGAGCGCGAAGTTGCGGACCCGCACGCCCCCCTCGGCAACGCTTTCCAGATCGGCGACCTGGTTCCCGCGCGCATTATATGCCGCCAGTTCGGCTATGAACTCGCTTTCGCCTTCCGGCGTTTCAGCTGCGCTCTTGTAGCGGCGCTTCGATGTCAGGATCAGTGAGGGCAGGCCGCTCTCGCCGATCTTGTAGCTGTAGAATTTCTCCGCACCGTCGGCTGCCGCCTCGTGGATCCTGCGGCCGAGCGCGTCATAGTCGTTGGTGACGACCATGCCGAGGGGAGTCGTCATCGTCCGCACAGCTCCGGCCCGTGGTCCGTCGTAGGTCATAGACGTGACCTGGTTGAGCTCGGACGCACCACCTGCCATCTTGGTGTGGCTCAGCGGCAGGGTGCCGGTCTCCTCGTAGAGAACGGCCTCTGTCTGCCCTAGGTCGTCCGACAGCGCCGTGGTGTTGCCGAAGACGTCATAGGCCATGCTCTTGGTGAGCGTGCGGGTGGCGTTGCGGAACTGCTCGAGCGACGCCGGCAAGCTGCTGAGGCCTGAAAAGACTTCGAGCGTCCGGGTGCCCATGCGACCGCCCGCGTCGGCTAGATAGGTGAAGCTTTCACGGCTGAGCAGTCGCGTGCCGGTAAGGATACGGCGCTCGGATGCGGCGTTGACAATGCTGAGCGCGGCGAGATCGGCCCGCGATTGCGCATACCCGGTCTGGGTGGTGCGGCTAAAGCCCTGGACAGTCAAACCCGCGGGTCCCGGGATATCGCGAACCTGCACCGTTTCCGAGGCGGGCATATTGAATTCGTCGAAGTCCGTATAGGTCTGGGTTTTAACCGGATCCTTGCATTCGGGATCCGCCGGTTCCTGCTGTTCGGCCTCGCCGGCGGACTCGGTTAGAGTTTCCTTGACTTTCCTGAGGTATGACGAGCCCTCGCCGTTCGGGTGGGCTTCCCAAATCGAAGCCTCGCATTTGAGCATCATGCCGGTCGTCGGCAGCTTCTGGCTGCGCGTGGCAGTCGACAGCGAGTGCAGCGCCGCCGCCGACGGATCAAGCGTCTCGGTTGTCTCCGCGCTCGCAACGAGTGTCGCCTCGGGCTTCACTTCATAGGTCTTGCGGATCTTCAGTTTGCCGGCGAGGTTCAGGTCAGCCGCCGTTTCGGCGAAGGTGTAATATTGTTCGCGATCGAGACTTGAACGCTGCGTGACACGCTGGCCGGCCGCGTTCTCGTCGCCGTAAGCGACCTTTTCGACATCCGAGAAGCCGATGAAACGGCGATTGATCACGTCGTAGAATGGGTTGTGGTAGAAATATTCGTCCGTCTGCACCTGGTCGCGAGCCTGGCCCGGTATTCCCTGCGACGTGACGAGCTGCTTGGCGACGACAACAGGGAAGTGCAGGTTGCGCGTCGGCTGGCCGTTGGCGCGGTCGCGCAGCATCTCGTCGATCGAGGTCGCATAGCGAATGTCGTGCCGCCGGCCGGAATCAAAGTCGACGACCGTGAGCAGGTTGGCCTTGACGAGTTGCATCGTGTCGGTGCGGTTGAAGTCAATGACGACGACGGGCTTCACCTCATCGCCGGACGGCTTCTGGAACACGATGATTTCGGTCTGACCGTCGCCGTCGATGTCGGCGACGCGCGAACCGAAGGTCTGTGTCGACGTGCCGAGTTGAACCCGCAGATTGAGTGTGATGCCGAGCGGATCTTTCAGGTAGGTGCCGTCGCCAAAGCCGAGCCAGATGCGCATCTGGTCGGTGCGCTCGCCCATAGACGCGAAATCGATGATGCCGTCCCCATTGGCGTCGATGTACCACATCGTGACGAGGCTATCGCCGGGCAGCATGCCGCCAATCTTCGAGAAGGTGCCGTGACCGCAGACCGGATCGCTGATCGCGGCATCTCCGAACAGCAACGCATTCGAGTCCGTCGAGAAGGCGTTGCCCTGGTTCTCGTAGAGGCAGAAGCCCTGGTCGGCTGGGCGGATGACGACGAGATCGGGCAGCCGGTCGCCATTGATGTCGACCATCCGCACATTGTTGCGGCCGAGTATCTGGCCGTCCTGGCTGTTGAATGGGAACGCCTTGGTCAGCGTGCCGAAGTTGACGCTGTAACCGCCATCGGCCTGGCGCCGTGTGAGATTGAGGAATATCCGCCATTCGGTGCGGCCATCAGCGTTGAGGCGCGTCGTGACGATGTCAGACAGGCTGTCCATATTGACGTCGGCGAAGCGGCCGTTGCCGCCCGCGAATGTCGTCGGCGAGACGCCGAGTAGCGGGATCGAGCGGCCGAGATAGGGGAAAGTCCCGTCGGCCTTGCCATCATAGACGTGCATCAACCCATCTTCGATTTCGACGATGTCGACGAAGCTGTCACCAAGGATGTCGGCAAAAGCGAAGCGGTTGTCGGTGAGCCGTGGCGCGATCTGGCGCATCAGTCCAGCCTCGGTCGGACGCGACAGGATGAGCTGGCTCGTTTCGCCGAAGGCGCTGTTCAGGTCGCCGCTGCCAAGATGCACGGTCGCGCCATCATCCTTGCTCTGCACGATGTCGACCAGCGCATCCATATTGAGGTCGGCCAACTCGAAATTCTGCGGGGGGATGTCGCCAGCGAACGCCATCTTTGGCGCTTCGAACACGACGGGGCGCGACGCCAGCTCGGCGCTTGTCCACGACGAATAGCCGAAATGGATATCCGGGAACTTCAGCGTCGATTGCGCCAGCGCCTCGCCGCCGGTGTCGCCATAGCGATAAAGCACGCGCAGCTGGTCGAGCACATTGACCGACTGGGTATCGATAAGCGGTGTCAGGTCGGCCTGAGCCTTCGCCAGGCAGTCCGGATGCGCCCGGACGATGAACTTCGACGTGTCACTGGTATCACGGCCGACATATCCCATGCACCATTGGCCGTAGACGGTGTCCTTAAACTTGGCTGTCATCTTGCCGTAGAGCCGGGCGTTTTCCTGTCTGCTGCCATTGGTGTGGCTGACGAGCGTCGATTGTGTCTCGATCAAGTCGAACTGATAGCTGCTCTGGCCGCCGGCGAAGCTGGCCTTTGTAAGATAGCTGCGTCCACCGAAACGCTGGTAGTCGTAGCGGACGGCTTCGCGGTTGGCGTTGAGCTGCAGAACCAGCGGCCATTTCGTGACGTAGGGGGTGGCTATATCGAAATTGCCCTCCGCCACGGACGGATCGCCGCTGAAGATCAGCCGCGTTCCGTTGGCATTAATCACCTCAAAGCCTGAGGGGATGGTATCGGTGTGCAGGCCGCCTGTCAGGTCGAGCGAAACGACGTCGAACGCGCCAGTGTGGTAGAGGATCTTGACGAAATCCTCGGCGTATTCGGGCTTGTACTCCCAGACGCCGTTCTGGTTTCCGAGAAAGACGAGCCGAGCGCCCATGTATGACAGGCGGGAGAAGAAATCGCCGCCCGGCTTGGTGCCGGGCAAGGCCGTGCCGAGATCGTCATTGACGGCGATCGCCTGGGTGTTGAACTGCCAGCCGATGCCGAGCCCGTTGCCGGTATCGCCCGCGAACTGGCTGTAGGTGAGGCTCATCTGCGGCCCGAACTGGCCGCGCGTCGGCAAGGTGGGCAGCGGCAAGGTGAAGTTCGCGGATCCCGTGTTGTTGTTCAGCGAGAAGCTGCCTTCCTCTTGCGAGACGGTGCCGCCCGCCGCGGGCAATTGCACGACTGACGTCGCCGATTTGTCTTCGGCGCGGGCCGGGGAGCCGAGTACTGCGGCGCCGGCGGTCAGGGCTGCGAGAGTGGCAAAGGTCTTTGCGAACATGGGACTACCTCTCCGGATGCAGGCATTACTGATGAATGTGCGGGCTCACGATGATGAGTTGCAAGCAATTCGGGCGTGGACAGATGACCGAGGGCTGGACGGCGATCGCGTCTTGCAAGTGAATGTTTCCATCGAAGATACGCAACGGCTCGCGCTTGCAGGCTTCGGCGACTTGCTGGAGGAGCGGCTGCGGGAACGAGCAGATCGGGTTGTTGCCGAGATAGGACTTTCCGATCACCGGATGGACCTGAGCGAAATTCTCAACCCGGTTACCCCTCAGATCGACGACCGACAGCGCCGGAAGCGTGCCGAGCGGCAGCGCATTGAAAACGCGGTTGTTGCGCAGATCGACATCCGACAACGCTGGCATGCTCGACAGATTGCCGACATTGGTGATCTGGTTGTTATTCAGGTAGATGTATTTGAGCCCGCTCGAGCCGAAGCGCGGGATGGCCGACAGCCGGTTGGTGGCGAGGTTCAGCTTCTGAAGTCCCGTCAGCGATGCGATCGGCGACGCGTCGGTGATCAGGTTGTCGAACAGGTTGAGTTCGCCCAGCGCCCGGAAATAGACCACAGGGTTGACGGCGATGATCGACTTCTTGTTCAGCGTCAGGCTGGTCAATGACTGCGCCCAGTTCTGCGCTGCGCTGCAATCGGTGCTGTCGATGTGGCCGGCCTGCATGCGGCTGTCGAGTGCCGCCATGAAGCCGCGCGAGTCGCCGAGCGCGATCGAATCGAACCGGTAGACGATGCAGTATTCAGCGAAGCTGGCGTACTGCAGCGGCAGGTTGCGCATTCCGGCGTCGTCGAGCAACGGCAGGTCCGCCAACGGCATAACGGATTGCACCTGGGTGTTCGAGAAATAGAGCTTGGTGAGCTTGTTGAGCAGCCCGATGCCGATCAGGTTCGACAGTGGATTGCCGTCGACGTTCAGTTGTTCAAGGCGGCGCAGTTGCAATACCCCTTGAATCGAGGGGATCTGGTTGTTGCGAATCCAAAGTTTTGTCAGCCCCGGTACTGCCGACAGCGCCGAGACGTCGGACAGCTGGTTGTCGGACAGGTCGATGGAGGTCAGATTGCCCATCACCTGGAAGAGCGAGACGCTGGTCAACCCACGGTTCTTCGCATCGGCGAACTGGCGTGAGCTGAGATCGTCATAGGCTCTGCCGCAGACAGTCTTGCCTGAGATGGACAACAGCGCGTTCACTTCTGCGGCTTGCGCGGGGGTCAGAAAGTCGGTCTGGTTGCGCATCAGGCATGCCGACAGGAAATCAGTCGCTTGCACAGGATTGTCGGAAAGATCGAGATTGATCAGGCCCGACAGCGCCGCCAGCGGCCTGACATTAGCGATCGAATTCTTTGACAGGTTGAGTATGCCGAGATTGGTCAGGCCGGCGAGCGGCGCGACGTCGGTGATGTCATTGCTCGAGAGGTTGAGCGAGGTGAGTTGCGGCAAGGTGGCGAGCGGACGCAGGTCGCTGACGATCTTGGACGACAGGTCGAGCGCCGTGGTCGCCAGCAGCTTGTTGCCGACCGCCGAACATGTTCCGCCGCCCTCCAATTCGACCATGGCGCGAACGGTCTGCCCAAGCGGGGTCGCGGCATCGCGGTGCAGCACGCAAAGGTCAACGAAGCTTTGCCCGCCGCCCGCTACGATTGGGTTGCCGCTGAGGTTGATGGCTAGCGTCGAGGGGAAGCTTCCGAGATTGGCGAAGGTATCGATCTTGTTGTTGGCAAGGTTGAGGCTGGTCAGCCCGCCGAGCGCGCTGAGCGGTTCGAGCATGTCGCCTGTGAGTCCATTGTTGCCAATGGACAGTATCGAGAGCGCCTGCAGGAATTGCAGCGGCTCAAGGCTGGCGATCTTGTTGTTGTCGAGTGTAAGGTTCGTAAGTAACGCCAGCGCTGACAGCGCGCGGATGTCGGTGATGTCGTTGTCGGAGAGGTCGGCCCGGGTCAGCGCGGTCAGTGGCGCCAGCGCGTTGATGTTGCTGATGTGATTGCCGGAAATGTCGAGGAAGGTCAGCGTCTTGAGCTTGGCCAGCGGACCGGGCTCGGCGATCGAATTGTTGGCGATCGACAGGCTGGTGAGGTTCGTCAGCACTGTAATCGGCTCGAGCGATTGCACGCCCTTGCCGTTCAAGTTCAGCGTCGCGATCGATTCCAAGAAGGTCTGGGCGGTGGCGCAGGCGGCCGAGTTGCCGAGCGCAGAGACCCCGCCGGGCGTTGAATCGAGCACCGCCATCACGGTCGCCGTTTCAGCCGGCGTGCGGTCGCCCTTGACGCACCATTTTGCGAAGGTCGTCGGCTTATCGACCAGCGGCGCGCCGGAGAGGCACGCGATGGTGTGGATCTTGCCGACGAAGAACGGCGTGGGATCCGCGTTCAGAGCCTGGTCGAGATTCAGCTTCAGCTCGGTGACCAGCGGCGCGCAGCTGGGAATGTAGATCCGGTCGGAAAATGTCGTCGCGCCGAAATCGGAGGGGAATTGCAGGTAATAGACGAGGCCGCTGCCATTATCGTGCGCGAACACCTTGATCGGATATGTCTCGCCCGACGGGCACAGCAGCGGGTTGGCAGCGGGATCCGCGGCGACGATCGCGCTGTCGACGGCGGTTAGCACCTCCGAGGGAACCGTCGCGAAGCCAAGTCCGCGAATCACTGCTTCCTCGTCAGCCTGGTCCTTGCAACGGATGCGATAACCGCGCCCGTCGGAGATAAGCAGCGGATAGTGCAGTCGGTTCGCCTCCAGAGACGGATCCTCGAACAACACAACCTTCGGTTCGTCCGCGCGGGTCAGGCCGGCGCCGGCGGTCACGAGCAGGACCAGACCGAGGAGCAGCGATCGGGCGATGCGTTTCATCTGGCTTCTCCTTTCGAGGCTCCAGGCTGATCGATGCAGGTCAATCAGCCCGAACCATTAGCGACGCTACCTCTCGTCCGCCGCCTTGACGGTCCAATAGCTCGACGGATCGCGATCGCAGGCGAACTGAAGGGCCGGGATGTTGTTCAAGTTGCTAACCCCGCCGGCAATCGTCAGGCACTTGCCCGTCTGGACGTTCTCCGCCTGAACTCCGTCGCGCGTCTCGATTAGATTCCAGCGGCGTGAAGGATCGCCGTCACAGTTGAATTGCAGGGCCGGGATATTGTTTTCGGTGCTGACTCCGCCGGCAATCGTCAGGCACTTGCCTGTCTGGACGTTCGCCACCTGGAAGCCGTCGCCTGTTTCGACCAGCCTCCAGCGCTGCCATTGACTATTGTCGCAGTCGAATTGCACCGTCGGCGCGTTATTGTCGGTTCTTCCTTGCGCGACCGACAGGCACTTTTCGGTTTGCCGGTTCACCAGCACGACCTCGGGGTCGGCCGCCCGTATACTCCAGAACCGTGCCGGATCGCGGTCGCAGTTGAACTGGAGGGCAGGGATGTCGTCGTCGGTGCTCACCCCGCCGGCAATCGTCAGGCATTTTTTCGTCTGCACGTTTTCAGCCTGAAAGCCGTCGCCGGTCGCGGTCAGCTTCCAGCGTCGCGACGGGTCCCGGTCGCAGTTGAATTGGAGGGCCGGGATATTGTTGTCCGTGCTGATCCCGCCGGCAATGGTCAGGCATTTTCCGGACCGCACGTTCTGCAGCTGAAAACCGTCGTCCGTCTCGACCAGCTTCCAGCGGCGCCACTGGTCGCCGTCGCAGTTGAACTGTACTGCCGGCGCGTTGTTGTCGAGGCGCCCCTCGGCAACGGCCAGGCATTTGCCGGTCTGCATGTTTGCCAGCACCACGTCGGCCTCCTTGATTGCCGTGATGCAGGCTTCGAAAATCTTCCCGGAGGCGACGGTTGAATGCTCCGGTCGACTGATGCAGACCGGATTGCCGTCCAGCGAAGGGTTGAATGGCAGGATGGCGCTGACGGACTGCACCGTGGCCAGGCGGTTGGCGCGCAGGTTCAGAGCGGTAAGTTTGGCCAAGCCCGTCAAGGCGCGCGCATCCGCGATCCGGTTCTTCGACAGGTCGAGCACCGTGAGTTCTTGCAGAAAGCGCAGCGGCGACACGTCTGTGATCTTGTTGTTGGCCAGAACCAGCCGCATCAAAGCCCGCGCCGAGGCGAGCGGTCGCAGGTCGGCGATCTGGTTGGAACTGAGGTCGGCGTCGGCCAGCTTCTTCATCACGGCCGCCACGTTGATGTTGCTGATCCTGTTTCGCGACAGATCGAGGAACGTCAGCTCGGTGAGCTTTTCGAGATCGCGCGTGTCGGCAATTTCATTGCCGGACAAGGTCAGGCTCGTCAGATGGGTGAGTGTCGCCAGCGGCTCAAGGTTGGTCAGCCGTCGCCCGGCGAGGTCGAGCGTCGTGCTAGACGCGAGAAAATCCTGCGCGCTTGCGCACGCGGCCGGATTGCCCAGCGCAGAGGCACCGCCGGGTGTCAGGGCAAGCAGCTCCTCGACCGTCGTCTGCTGGGCGGGATCAAGGTCATCCTTGAAGCACCAGCTGGCAAAGGTCGTCGGCCGGCCGACAAGTGGCGCGCCGGCGACGCATGCAATGGTATGAACCTTTCCGGCGAAGAATGCGGTGGGATCGGCGTCAATCGCCTGATTGAGATTGAGTTTCAGTTCCGCGACTAGGGGCGCGCAGCCGGGAATGTAGAGTTGGTCGGAGAAGGATGTTGATCCGAAATCGGTCGGGAACTGCAGGTAGTAGACGAGCCCGCTGCCACCGTCGTGCGCAAAGACCTTGATCGGGTAGTTCTCGTCGGACGGACACAACAGCGGATTGGCGGCGGGGTCGGCCGCGATGACCGCATTGTCGACGGCGGTCAGCACTTGCGACGGAACGGTGGCGAAGCCCAGTCCACGGATCACCGCCTCTTCGTCAGCCTGGTCGTTGCAGCGGATGCGGTAGCCGCGTCCTTCGGAGATGAGCAGGGGATAGTGCAAGCGGCTGGCGTTCAGCGTCGGGTCCTCCAACAGGACGACCTTCGGCTCCTCGGCGCGGGCCGGACCGGCATCGACCGCCAGGAGCAGCGTCAGCAGAAGGAGCAGCGAGCAAGCGATGCAGTTCATCTGGTTTCTCCTTTCCGCTCTATTCGACCAGGCTGAAGCGGCCTGGCCCGCAAGCCCGGCTCGTATTGTCGCGTGCGATGTCGTTGCCCGGCAGCAGGAAACTGGCGCTTGAGCCGCTGTCTGCGAAACTGACCGCGCAGCGGAAGCCGGATACCGTCGAGGTGGTGAAATTCGCCGACGAACCGCGCTCGAGCTGGATGGCGGAGCCGATCGCAAGGCCAGTGGCGGTCGGCGCGAAGCTATCCGAGCGGCCCGCCACGATCGCCCCTCGCAGAACCAGCGGATTGGCGGCGGCGACATCGGTAAAGTCCACCCGCATCAGGCTGTCGGAGGTGAGCACCGCGCCGAAGCGCGCGCGGACAATAGTGGACCGGGCGGGCGCCTGGGCCGAGATCAGCAGCCGTGCCCTTACGCCTTGGATCGCCAGCATGTCTGCTTCCACCCTGAGGCCGCGCGCATAAAGATCGGCCAGGCACAGAGACACGCCACGCGCCACCGGCGACAATCCGTCCGCCACGGTGCCGATCGTCACATTGTCGAGCGCGACAGTGCCGTTCTGCGCGATCACGGCGACGACCTCGTCGGTCGTTTGATCGGCTGCCCGTGCCAGATCGATCCGCTCAAGCTCGAGCCGCGGCAAACCATCCGCAACGATGATCACGCCAGTCGCGGACAGGATGCATGACGAGGTTCCGGCCGGCACGCGGTTGGCGGTGCCGACGAGCCGCGTGCGGGCGACGCCGGGGGCAGGCGCCATATGCACCGTCTGGAACGGCAATCCCTTCAAGACCAGTGTCTGCGGCACCTGGACCGCTGCAGGCAGTTCGAGCCTGAGATTGACCCGCCCGGCGCAATCGCCCTCGGCGGAGAATTGCGTCAGCGTCAGCGAGCCGCCATCATTAATGCGGCGAACGCACGTATCGCTGGCCGAGCCGCGACAATCGAAACCGGTAGCCGGCGGCGGAGCGGCTGTCAGCGCGCGATCAGTCTCGCCCATCCAGTCGCCAATGCCGGGGGCAGACAGGCCGAGCGCCGAGGTGAGAAGCGGGCAGCCCGTGAAGGACAGGCTTCGCCCTTCCGCGAAGGTCCAGTCCAGCCGCGCATTGCCGAGGGGGTCAAGCGAGCTGATGGACGGGCCGGCTGGCAGCGGCGCCAGGCCGAGGTCGATGCCCGGCTGCGCGAAGGCCGCGTGCTCGCGCTGATAGCCGTCGCAATTCGACAGACACAGGTCGACGAAGGGCGCCGAACGAAGCGCAGCCACCGCGTCGGCGCCGAGCAGGGTTACGGCCTCGGCCTCGGCGATTCCGAAGAATGCTCGCAATTTCTTCTCTACCGCTTCCGCCGCAGCCGCATCGACGATGATGTCGCGCGTCGCCCTGCCGTCGAGGCGCACAATGGGCAGGTAGGAGGGCTGCGCGCCTTCGCCGGGCGGCGTGTAGCGCACGACATAGACCGTGTCGCCGATGCTGTCGGCGCTGAGGAAGGTTTCAAACCGGTGCAGGCTCCAGCGGGCGACGCTCGGCACTGCTAGGTCCAACGGGCCGCCGAGATCGCCGCGCCCGCAATCGAGTACGAACGGTGTCCCAACGCTGGGCGGCGTGACGAAGCCCTGGAGCACCCCCGGCAGTTGCAGTCGCTCGCGGATGGCGAGCGCCGCCTTGATCTCCGCGCAGGCGGTGGGCACGGCAAAATAGCCGCTGCCCGAGGGGGAGGGGAGATAATAATTGCCCGATGCCTCGACGTCGGCCCAGATCGCGGTTGTCGCCGGCCAGTCGATATCGAATGCGGTGCCAAGGCATGGCAGCCGCGGCTGCGCCCCAAAGCCGTTTTCAGCTTGAACCTTGGCGAGCGTCGTCTGCGAGACCGTGGCGGTGTCGGGCAGATGCAGCAGCCGCTTCGCCTGGCCTGGGCTGGTGCAGCCGGCGAGTTCCACCGCCTTGCCGTCGAAAAGCGCGACATAGACGTCCTTGTTCTGGTCGGTCACGAAAGCAGCAAGCTGCGGCTCGGCGCGGGCCACCGAAGCGCCCGCGAGAAACAGGGCGAGCAAGGCGGGCGCCTGTCTCATCGCAATTCGCTCAGGCAGCTTGCTGCGCGGACGGGATCCATGTTGACCTCGGTCATCAACGGATCGAGGCCGGCCGACTGGCACAACTCCTTGACCGAGATCGAGTGCGGCCCCTGGAAGTCGACCGTAAGCTTTCCGCTGGTGATCTGCCCGTTCTGGCCGACGCACAGCGGATTGTTGGCCAGCGCCGGCCGACGGCAGGTGCGGATGACGTCGGCCATCGCGCGGCGATTGGTCAGTTCGCAGAAGTAGATACGGCAGAGCGCGGCGACAGTGGCGCGGTTCTCGGCGTCGGCATTGATGATGCGCTTGATGTCTGCGACCAGCGCGCCCGCCTTGGCTTCGAAGGCGAGGCTTTCGACGCGGGTCTTCTCGCCCGTGATCTCACCCGACCGTTCGGTGATCTTCGGCATCAGGTTGATGTTTTCCGAGGTTATGAACAGCCCGCCTTTCCAGCGGTCGAACTCGTCAAGGATCGAGGTCGCCCTGAGGATCGCCTCGCGGTAGGCGCTGTAGATCGACCCCATCTTGGTGTCGCGCGCCGCCTCGTAGACCTGGTTCAGCGCGGCATACTCCTTGTTCACTGCATCGGCACCGGTCTTGATGTCGTCGATGCCGGCGCGCGAACTCTGCATCAGGCCCTCGGCGCGCTTCAGCTTGCGGGAAAACATCGCCGTGATCGGGCTCTCAACGCTGGCGAAGTAGCTCTCGATCACCTTGCCGGCCGCCCCGTCGGAGAAGGCATCAATCTCGGTGTCGGACAGATTGGAGATCAGGCCGCACTGGGCGTCGAAATCGGCGCTCAAGGGGCCGGCCTGGCAGGTGCTCATCTCGGCCAGCCTCTGGTCGAGCGTTCGGTTCGAACCGAGTCGGTCGGCATACTCGAACAGCGCATGGTTCCATTCGATCGCATTCAAGTCAGCCTGGCTGTGCCGCCGGTCGCGGCAGAACAGCGTCTGTTCCATCCGGCTCTGGTTGCCCGAAGCGCGGTAGGCGTCGAGATGACGCGTCGCCTCGGCACAGTTGGCCAAGCCTGAAATCAGAGCGGCGAGCTGCTGGTGGACAGGCGGCAGTCCGCGTGTCTGCGCCTCGCGCATCAGATTGGCAGCGCGTTGGCTGTCGTCGGGACTGCGGGCCGGGCGGTGGAAGACGCAGAGGCCTTGCTCGAAGGTCTTCAGCGTGCCGTCCGGAATGGCCGGCCCCTCGCAGTTGGGAGCGTCGAGAACGCGCGATTCGATCGTATAGCCGGCGAGATTGTCGACAAACAGGTCGCGCGCGGCCGCTCCCGTCGCGCAAAGCGCCAGACCGAGCGCTGCTGTGACGACCATCGCTCTCACGGAGCGCTCGCGAAGATGAAATAGAGGGTGAACACAGCGCCGTCGAAGGGGCAGTCGCTCGGCTGCAGCGACAGCCGGTACGAGCCGATCAGCGGCGCACCGAGATAGGGCAGGATCAGGCTGGTGTCGTTCGATGGTCCGGGAGCGCGCGGGAACTTGCGCGCCTGGTAGCGATCCTGCACCCAGTAGCGGATGATCCGGCTGATCTCGTCGCCGCTGTCGGCCTGGTTGAAAAAGGTCTGCAAAGCGACCCGCTCGGGCCCGACCGAAATGTCGGCGCGGACCTCGCTCGACCCCTTGGTCAGCGGCTTGAGGACGAAGCCGCTGCCGCGGTGTTGCAACGCGAAGCGGTTCCACTGCGCCCCAGTGCACTGATAGTCGGTGCCGACGAAGACATCGATCAGGGTCAGGTTCTTGCGCTCACGGAATTTGTTGGGCGCCCATAGCGCGAAATAGCCGTTTGCCTTCATCAGCGCGTCGGTCGACGCGAAGGGCGAAACCTCGAACTCGACATTCTCGTCGAGCGCCAGCTTGCGGGCGAAACCGGAATTGGCGGGCACGACGATCTGGGCGACATCGATATTGATCTGCCGCTCGTCGAAGAAGCGCTTGGCAACAATGTCGTCGATCATCGCCTGAAGCTGAGTTGCGTTGCGCACATAGACCACGGGCACAGTCGCCGCCTCGCCGGTGAAGGCCTGCACCACTTCAAAGCGGCGGCGCATGAGGTGCATCAGCCGGTTGGCGGTCTCGAGCACGCGCCGCTTGGTCACCAGATATTCGGGGATGCCCTTCATCAGGTCGGCGACGGTGTCCTGGGTTGCGATGAACAGATTCTTGCTTCTCGCCGGATCGTCAATCTGGGTGACGAGCTTCGTCATGTCCTCCTGCTGCTTCGTCACCTCGGCCTGAACGTTGCTCTGGAACTTCAGCATGCTGTCCTGCAGCGCGCGGCTCTTGAGACCGAGTTCCTTGGCCTGGTTCAGGCCTGCGACGAGTTCCTCGGTGTTGCCGCGCGACTGTGTAATGCGCTGCTCGACGAAGGCGAGCTCGGCATCGTTCAGCGCCAGCATCTTGTCCTTCTGCCGGTCGCGCAGTTCGTTGATCAGGTTGGTAGAGGCATTTGATTCCTCGGCGAGGCCAGTCACGGTCGTCTGCGCGGCGCGAACGCGGTCGATGCGGCCGTTGGTTGCGGCGACCAGTTCGGCGACACGTGCATTGTCGTCGTTGAGCTGAGCTTCCGACAGGGACAGCTTGTCGAGTTCGAGATTGACAATAGCGATCTCGTTGGTCAGCCGGTCGATCGTGCGTTGCTGGTCGGCGATCTGGAAACTGAGCATGTCGTTTTCGCGCGCCTGAAGATCGAGCCCGGCGAGTATGCGTGCATGGTCGGACGTGAGTCGCGCCACCTGCTCGTCGATGCCGAGATCCTGGCTCTGGCAGTCGACCGCCGCCATCGAGCCCTGCAGCGTCAGTTCCTTGATCTCCTCGGCTCCCTGCGCCAGCCGACCGGCGAGCTGGAAGTGGGTGTCGATGAGTGCCCGGGCTTTGAGCGCCTTGTCGAGGTCGAGTTCCTCGTTCGCCTGGCGAAGCTGCGTGATCCGCTGCTTCAGGCCATTGATCTGGTTGATGTTCTCCTGCGTCACCCGGCCGGTCGCGATGATCGTCGACAGGATCGACTGCGCCGCTTCGAGCGATGCCTTGACGACCTTGGAGGTGTCGATCTTGGTCGCCGCGCCGCTGGCGAGCCCGCAGGCGCAGACATTGACCTCGGGTATCGCCGCGGAGATCGCGTAGGCGGCCTGGATGGCGGTGAGTGTGATCTGCGCGGCCTGCGTCGTGCCGTTGAACGCGGCGAACCAGGCGATCACCTCGGTGAGCTGGCCGTCGACCTGGTCACGCGCCTCCTCGAGGTCTGCCTTCCTCTTAGCGTAGACGTCACGCTCGGCTTGGTAGAGTTTCTTGGCGAAGTCGGTTTCCGTCTGCGTGAACGAGCCGCAACTGACGTTCGCCAGTTCCTGCGGCAGCGAGATGTTCGACGTGATCATCTGTTGATCGGACATCAGCGGCTCGACGTCGGCGAAATCGGCGTCACCGATGACGCACTTCATCAGGAAAGCCCTGGCCTGGGTCTGCGTGGTGAGGAGCTGAGCCCTGAGGCCTGATTGTCCGTCCGGGCCGCACATCTGGGCCACGTACTGGTTACGTGTGAACGCCGGCGTTACTGTCTGGCACGGCTGTTCACCCGCCAGCAGTGGGGTGAACGGATGGGCCGGCGTTTCTCCGATCAAGGCAAGCTGGTTCTCGATGCCGCAAAGCTGCTCGCGGTCGACGGCCCGGCGGCGCTGATAGAGATCGGTCTGGCGCAGTTGCAGTTCAGTGATTGCTCCGTTCGCGCGAGCGATCGCACCCTGGTTGTTGGTGATTTGCGTTTGGAGGATCTGCCGCTGGCGAACCGCCTGTTCGAGCTGGTTGGCGTTGCGCTCGGTCTGGCGGGCATATTCGGTGATCTGGCTTTCGAGCGAGGAAATCTGCAGATCGAGGTTCATCTGCGTCATTTCCCAGTTCAGCAGCCAGCGCAGTTCGTTGCGCCGCTCGATTTCGGCCTCCTTGGAGAGGACGATCAGGTCGAGTTCCTGCCTGTCGTTGATTTGACGGCGCTGGTTCTCGAACTCGGCGATCTTGGTGGCGAGCTCGATCTCCAGCGACCTGATCTGCTGGCGATAGCCGAACGTGTCCTTCTCGGCATCGACCGCGTTGATCTCTTGCTGGACAGTGGTGGCGAAAGTCTGCGCCTCGTGTTCCAGCTTGCCGATCTTGTGGGCGATCAGGTTGACTTCCTGACTACGGATCGTCCGCTCCTCGTCGATCGCGCGGGTCGCTTCGCCCTCTTTGTTGGCGTACCACCGGTCAACCAACGTCTCGACATTGCGCTCAACATCGGTCAGCCGCTGTTCGCTCTCGGTCAGTGCCTGCTGCAGTTCCTCGAACGGGATCGTCGTGAACTGCATCGGGTCGATATTGAGGAACAGGAAACCCTTGCGCACACTGTCCATGCGTGCGTTCAGGTCGCTCTGCTGCAGCAGCAGGTCGGCTCGCAGGTCGTCGTAGGTGGACTCGCCCGGAATATCCATTTGCGTCTCGACCAGCACCCACATCGCGGCTTCGTAGTTGGTGTAGGCCTTGGAGAGGTTGGGTTGGCTGTCGAGACCAGCGCCTCCAACGGCGCCCAGTGTATCGCTGACCAGGAAGTCGAGCGCCTTGACGCGAGCCTCCGAAAGGGTCTGGTACCATACGTCGCCGGTATTCATCAGCAGTTGGATCTTCAGCGAAGACAGCGCCGTCAGCTGCCGCACGAAGGTGCGGTAGCTCGCATCCTCTCCCGCCGTGGTGCCATGGTCACCCCCTTGTTGTCGGGCGAGAACGCGAAGGCCCCGGTCGACGATCTCGATCCCTTGCCGGCCGAATTCCTGCGCCGCCTGCGGCGAAACCGGCGTATCGTTGCGGCTGACGCCGCTCGCCGATGACAGGAAGGGCACGTCAGCAGCGAGGAACAGGCGATAGCGCCCCAGTTGCAGGTGGCAGTCGAAATCGCACACGATCGCCAGCCGTCCGGTCGTCTCGTCGCCGCAGGTCGTCAAGAACTGTTCGAGTTCGGTTGCGACTTCACCCATATATTTCACGTCGGCTCGGAAATTGGCGATCTTGAGCAGCGTCGTCAGCTCGCCGGCATGGCCGGCGGCCGCGTCGACGTCGAGCGCCATGCAATCTTGCGCGCGCGCCATTCCCGCAGCCGCAAAGATGATGCTGATGACCAGTCCGCAAAGCAGGAAGAACCGCCTCATGGCTGCCCCGCCATCAGAAAGACCTCGGAAATCTGGCGCACATGCCGGGCAAGTTCGGCCATCTGCGCCTTGGAAAGCGACGGATTCTGGAACCGTGCGACCACTGCGCGGGCATGGTTGATACAGTCCTCGTAGGGGCTGCTGATTTTCGCGGTCAGCGCGCCAGTGTCGAGCGTGAGGTCGAGCGCTGAATACGCTCCACCCAGTCCTGCGCAGGAAGAAAGCTCAGCCGTGATCGCAGGATCGTCGACAACATGCGTGAGGCCCGACAGAGCCGTCATCACCCCTTCGATCTGCCCGACGATCTGCGCCATCCTTGCCTTCCCGTCTTCGAACTCCTTCAGCGAATCCGGCTGGTTGAGGCTGGAGAGATCGACCGCTTGCAGCGTGGCGATCGTCTCGGCTGCCTTCAGCTGATCCGCCTTGACGAGCACCATGTTGGCCTGCGCGTTGCCGAGCACACGCTCCAACTCCATAACCTCGGCCGACTTGATCGACACGTCCATCTCGTTGACCAGCGACTGGTATTCGGTCGAAGCGGCGTTCATCAGGTTGAGCGTATCGTCGACCTTCGTCCTGACTGCCTTGACGATCTGGCCGCGCACCCGCGTCTCGATCAGCTCGGTCGTTTCGGCGCGCCCGCGCACTGGCTTGGCCGAACAGACCAGCTTCGCCAGCGCGTCCGAGCCGAGCCGTGCGCGCACGGCCTCGACGATCGGGAATAGCGGACGCCAGGCGGCAGGCAGCGCATCCGCGCTTGCGCCCGACAAAGGCCCGGCATCGATTTCGTTCATTCTCGTCAGATGCCGGCATTTCGCCGGCAAGTCGGCCCCCGAGAAGTAAAGCCGCCCGGTGACCAGATAAGCCTCGATGGCGGCTGCGTATTGTCGGCCGACGAGGGCGGCGAGCTCTTCGGCGCTATCGGTCGAAACTGGGGCGAAGAAGCGGTAGCGGCTGAGATAAATCTCCGCCCAGGCAAGGCGTCGCAACAGCACCGAGGCATCGTCGGCCGAAAGCGGGATGACCGGAAAACCGACGCTGCGGCTGCCGCCGGAAGGGGCCGATGCCTCGCCGATTACCTCGCCGGCGAAGGGCAGGCCGAAATCGGGCTGCGTCGCCTCGCGACTCGGTTCGACGGCGGCGGGACCGGGGGCGAGCAGGCTGAACCGGGTCGTCTCGGGCGTCGCGCTAGAGAGCGTCGCGTTCCAGAAACTGTCAAGCTTCTCCGACGTGTAAGCGCGCTCCAGGATCGATGCGGCGCCGGCTTCGCCGGCCAGGACGCAACTGACGATTAGAAACAGCACAATGTCTCGGATGCTTGTCATCGGCAGTACCACACCCTGTCGGCCGCGCCAGCCTGGGCGCAGATTCCGGTCGCACCGCCGTGCGCCTTCCAGTCAGCCTTTATTTTGGCGAGATCGTTGAATGCGCCCTGTGCCGCATTGTCGGCATGAACCTCGGCGTCCAGTCGCCAGAAGGGCTTTGCCGGATCGGTCGGCAGCAGCACTCCGATCATGTTGATGTGGAAGGCAGAGATTTTGAGAAAGTCCTCGGCGCTTGCAACAGTGTTGCGATTGAGATTTGCGTATTGCTCAGGCGTGACGTCGCCGAGCGCCCGCTTGAACTCTCCCTCCGAGACTTCGACGGAGCGCAGCATCTGCGTTGTCTTCGCCGCCAGCCCGTCGAGGATCGAGGTGTTGGCGACCAGCGTCGCGCCCGCACCGCTCACCGGTCCGAAGATCTCTGCAAAAATGGCGCGGATCGCCTTCAAGTGCGTATCGGCCGATTTGATCTCGACGCGGCGCAGAGCGATGCCTGTTTCGAGATCGGACGCTCGACTGACAAAGCTTCTCAGCGCCAGTTGCAGCGTGTCGAACGAGGAACGGGCTTCCGGCGGCGGCTGCAGGAATACCGAGCGCGCATAACGTACGGCCTCGCTACGGGCGATGTCCTCGACGGTAGCGCGTGTCAGCGCCGATTCCGGACAGCCGGTGACGTCGCCGAGGTCAGTCAGCATCTGCGCGGCATGATAGATTTGATCCATCTGTCGCATGGTGCCGAACGAGCCGCTGGTGGTGAACTCAGCCTCGACGCCGGACAGATAGTCGGTCAGGTATTCGCGCGCGAACTTCACCATCTCGCACTGCACGCCGGCGGCGCGTTCGCGAATATGGCGTCCGTAGAACGATGCGCCGACGAAGTATTTCTGGTCGGGCGTCGGTTCGAACCGCTCGACGAAGAGCGACTGGATAACGGTATCATATTCGCCGCACGCATAGGTGCGTTCAAGACATGCGGGGTCGGTCTGCAGGTCGCACTGCGATAGCGCGGAGCCGCACATTTGCTGGGCTGCCGCGAGGTCAACCCCTCCGCCGAGCACAAGAACCGCGGCCAAGATGATCGCTGTATTGAAGACGCATCTCTTCAACATAACGACCAAAGGAAAATGCACAAAAGCCTCCCCTCCCGCCGAAGCGGCGGCCCCATTGCTTTTTTACTGGCAATATCTAGCAGGCTACTTTTGGTATTTGCTCGTTACAGCGAAAATTGGCCGCCAAAGGCGTGGCCAATTCAACCTCACATTCGCTATAAAACGCCTCAATAAAGTAAGTTAAAACAATTTGTCTGTCAACACACCTGGCTTTTTGCATTCCATCCCGGAAAACTCGGCCTAAGTGTCGAGGCAGTTAACATATCGTAAAGAATTGTCTTTCCGCTTGCTTTGGCCTCGTCCAAGCGTCGTTCGGCGCCCACGTTCGAGTGCGGAAGGTCACGATCTGGCCTGAGAAGCCGAAGAACTGCGCTGAGGAAGAGCAGACCAACGTCCAGCGATCGCCTGGCGATCGCCAATTTGGCAAATTCATAACGACTCTATGATTACCTTCCACAATCGCGGAAATATAGCTCGCATAAGAGCGATATGGTGCTCAATAGGTCACGCCAGTAGCTAGTCCACGCCTGTGGCCGGCACCCCAAAGACGCACCATGCGCTTGCCTTCTTGGTCGCTTCAAGCGGACGCACCAGAGTCGTGGGTGCACTGAATGTGACGACCGCGAAGGATCCTGCCAGCCCTGGCCATTCAGTGCGCGTCCAGTATTCGGTTTCGCTACGCGCGAGCGGTGGCAGCTTGTATTGCGCGAACGCCTCGCGCTGCCTTGGCCAGTCCGCCGAATCGAGGCTCGTCAATTCCGCCATCGTCGGAAGTTGCCAGCCCATGTCGCCGTACGGCCCGCCTTGTCCGAGCGTAGCGCAATACCCCATCGCATCGCTCAGCGTGGCAGGCTGATCAAGCCTGTCTATCCTGGCGACGAGGCAAGTGCGTTGGTCAACGAAGGCCCTGCCGCCATGTTCAGCGAGCAGCCAGAAATTTTGGTCATTCAGCGGCTGGCGGGCCTGCTTGTGCACAATACCGCAAGGTGCGGCTTGGGACTGTGGCGCCGACATGGTTGCGAAAACGGCAAAGCCAATGCTGAAAGTCGCAAGGGTGGCAATCCGAAGCATGCCTTCCTCCTTCCTGCCCACGTGTTCCGCGTGGCATCCGAATAAGCGTAGTTGAACCGGCGAACAATTAAAAGTTCCTGCACTTCGGAGATGGCAGGAACTTCCTTGAATTTACGGCCACCATGACGGACATCCCAGTTGGTGCTCGGCCGAAAATCTGCTGCAAGAGGTTTCCATACATGGGGAACTGGTTGCGTGACGTATGCCAACTGCATGGGAGCATATTGGCGAACAGCCGACCACAGCTAACTTATTAGACCATACAGGGGGCGCCAAAGGGCGAGCGCGACGGCGCGACAAGGCCCGTTCGCTTAAGTGCGGAGCGAGTGTTGACTCATACCTAAAACAGCGACCCTTGCGCCGGCGCGTGTTCAGGCGCTGCCGCGAACTTAATCTGTGTCGCCGGCTTGTCGACGATCACCAGCGCATCATCGGGCGCCGTGCGCTGCAGGTGTCTTGCCTCCGACCATGGCGCGGTGAGCCAGGTCTGGGTTTCTTCCGGCGTGGTCAGGATCACCGGCATTGCCTTGTCGTGGATCGGCGCGTTGGGCCTGGTCGTCATGAAGCCATAGACCTGGTGATCGCCGGGGCCGTCCTTGACCTTGCGAATGCCCTGCCAGCGCGTCCACAGGCCGGCAAAGAAGAACAGCGGGCGGTCCTCGCCGAGTGCAAACCAGTAGTTGCGCTGGATGCCGGTCTCGGGGTCCTTGTCGCCGGGCGTCGGGCTGGGCTCGGCAAAGCTGGTGACGGGCACCACGCAGCGGTTCTCGATGCCGAGATATTGCTGCCAGTGGCCGTATTGCGGATTGCGGATATTGGTGGTGCCGTAGTCGGCCTTGCCCTTCACCCGCTCCAGTGGCGTCGGCATGCCCCACAGCAGATTGGCCAGTTCGCGTTCGCCGTCCGACGCATTGCGCACCACCGGGCCTGGCTGGTTGGGATGTCGATGGAGGGTTCGAGATTGCCGAGGATGTCGCGCAAGGCGCGGGTCCACTGGCGAATGGCCTCCTGGCTGGTCGTGATATTGTAAAGATTGCACATGGCCTGGAATGTGCCCCAATCGCTGCTGTGTCGCAACGTCCACAGGGCAATAGGCACGGCTTCCATTCCCCTGAAATGGCCTGGCAGAGGTTTAGCAAGACTTGCTTTGGCGAAGCGCACACCAGGCGGCTCCTCCTAGCAGCGTTAGAATGCATCCGAGCAGTGTTGGCTGTCGCGATCTCCGAAGGGAGCGGACTACGCCCAGCCTGATCTCTGCGCAACAATATCGCGCATTTTAGATGCGCAAAAAACCTTGCCACCTGAGCGCCGATAGGAATTATCGCGCATCTGTAATGCGCGATAATTCCATGCTGCACCTTGTCGGAAAGCATCAGGCGGGTCAGTATCGGGAACGCCTTCGCTTGCTCGGGATCAGGAATCCGCCCTTCAGTAGCTCCAGAGCGTCAAGTGCCTCTTCCCCCTGCAAATTTGTCAGAGCTACCCCGTCTGTGAAGACAACCTGGTCGTCATCTATATCATACACCTCCCAAAACCCGTTCGTGACTCTTCGGAGGGCGTGACGACGTTCCATCAGCGGATGCTAATTGAGTCGCGAGAAATGGAGGCAAAAAATTGAGAACGGGCGAAATTTGCAGTGGAAAAGTTGGACGCACGGCGCAAGCTTGCCCTCCGAAGTCCACGCGCCATCTGGATCAGCTTGCCCGCAACGTTACCTGTCGGTGGCGAGGTGGCGCTAAGTACGACCAGTCCTTGGGACCTCGTCCAAGAGATTTGGACCCTTACTCGCTGGCAACTGGCCGTCGGGAGTGAGCTTGTCCACTGCGTCGGGGAGTTCTCTTGTGAGCCGGTCGAGAAGCTCGTCATGTGACAATCCGGTTTGCTCGGCCAGATCGTCCAACGTTTGCGGGTCGATTGCTTTCTCAACCTGTTCGCGCTGAACGGGTCGGTTGGATCCTGTTCCTACCCAAGAATCTACCTGATCGCCCGCACCCACATTTCTGAGACGGTCCAGGATGTCGCCGAGGCCGCCGGGCGAGCCAGCGCTAGCGTTGGGATCTGTCGATTTCCTGCCAGCGATCAACTCGCCGATCTTGTCCCTGTTCTTGTAGGCAAGCAGGCCAAGCAACGCTATGGCGACCTTTCCTATGTCAAGGCTCATTTCGCATCTCCTTCCACAAGAAGGCAAAAGTCATGCGCTTTTGAAAGGTTCCACGATTCGGGTCTCCCACCGGAATTCCGGGCTAGCCCCGAACCTGTTGTATATTAGCATCTGCGGAACTTTCGGCCCTTTCGCGTGTTGGTGCTTTGTACTCCGGCCAGACAGCAAATTGTGATCAGCTGTCGGTCACACTGGTCCGTCGGCTTCGGTCGGCGGGCTTTTTGTTGTCTTGGGTGGAACACCCGCTTGCGACGATAGTTCGATCAATAACACTATTCGCCCAGATCGGGGCCTCGCATAGGAGAGCGCCGCTTGCCCACTTGGACACAAAGAGACGAGAGAGAGCAGCGCACGTCAGATGCTGCCCGGTCGTTAATCGATGTTGAGCGCGCGGCCCGAGAGGCAAAGACGGCTCGGCTCCGGGAGCAGCGGCTGAAGGCTGAAAACACGCCCTCCTTGGAAACACGCGATTGAACAGCTTCGCAGTGAAATGGCAGTGCTGGTGGACCCCGGCTTTTGGGTAGCGCTGGCGGTCGTGCTGGTTCCCTACGGGATCCGCGTTGCACTGCTTCTGTGGGTAGCCAGCCCCCGGCTCTGAAATAGCCTTCCTTCAACCGATGACGGCGCATAACGGTTCGTTAGGCATGTTTGAGGCCGTGATGGGATTGTCTCCAAACGTTCATCGACCGCCTTCGAAGCGCTCGGTAGGCGGGCAGGCATGCATCATCTCCCAATGGGTGTCGCTCTCGCCATTTCGCTTGCATTCGGTTTAGTGGTGACGGCGATTGCCGCGAAGGATCAGTCGGAAGGCTGCGGCACGCGGTGCTCATCCGTCCTGGGCGATGTTCCCATGAGGGGCACGCGCCACGATGTGGAGGCGGAACCGGACATCGGGCACTCCGAGCCCTAAACAGAGGGCCGCCCTCCTTAGCAGCCTTTACGTGTCATTGTCCGCTACTGGCAGCCGAAGGGCATCGGCAACTTCGACTATGGCGTCCTTTATCTCTTGGTCTGTCGCGACCAAATGAGGTGCCGCCTCCCGAACCCGGCGTAGCGCGGCAGAAATCGATATGGTGTCCTCTCGGTCAGCCCTGGTGAGGACCGCATTAATTGCCTCCTCCAACACTGGATCGATCCTTGCAACGCCCATCCAACCCCCCGGTTGTAAGGGTTCGATGATACTACCGTCGTCATAAGGATCAATTCGATGTGCGAAAGCGTACCGAAGGGTTCCTCAGCGATCTGCTCCGGACTCAATTTGTTCCTGGAAATGTTTGGTAAAAATTTCTGAGCGGGTGATCGGATAACTGGCTCACGCGAAGACCCCGTGCCCCCCTTAGTTTGCCAAGTAGCGCCTTCTGCACCGGCTTGCCGGCCAAAACTCTGTTGCAATTCAGCCATGACCGGGTCGGACGCCGGCGCTGACTAAAACCGCCGGTTGGTGGACGCGTTACAGATCATGCGCCTAAAGTCGACCTGATCGCGCGCACCAGCCCAACCCCCGAAGTCCCTAGCTTGGTGCAAGTCGCTTGATCGGGTCCCGCCGTCCTGGCAGTGCGGCGGGACTTTTTGGTGCTGTAACACCCGACCGGCGCGGCGGTTCATCTTAACGCAGCAAGTCTCTCCACCGATAGGCCCGCCTTCGAAGAAATATCGCTGAATTGCGTTGGTGCATTTGTTCGGGGATCACCGGAGACGAAGCGATTTTGCAGCTTCTGTCAGGCGGGCGCGGTCGTTGCCGTAGGTCTTGATCAACTGCCGAACCTGGTCGGGCGTCAGGCCGTTCTGCTCGGCGAAATATTCCACCTCATAGTCTTCGTCCGCGGATACGCGATTGCGGTCTCGGAAATCCCGCTTACTCCTATCGTCAGCCATCTGGGTCCTCCTTCGAGTTGGATCGACAGCAACGCCGGCAAGTAACTTTCGTTGCGGCCGGCGCGGGCAATGGCGGCTGACGCCCATGGACATCTCTTCCTAAGGGAGGATGATGGCGAGCAGATGGGGGCGGCAGAGAGCGGGCTGGTCTGGGGAGCACCAATGTCAAAAAAAGAGCGAACTGAGTTCAGCCTGCAGGAAAGAATTGAACTCCAATTCCAAGAGGATGTCCGCGTCGATCCACAGCGGGCGTACGAGAAGTATGGGCTCACTGAATCCCTGAAACGTGGGGTCAGACGTAGCGCCGCGATCGTTTTTGTTCTGCTGCTCGGGCTTATCATTTGGATAGCTCTTCATCACTGAGCGCAAGGTGAGCCCGCGCGCGTTGCCGTAGCCGTTCGGAATCACGTTCCGTTCACTCTGGCTAATATAAGCTTTGTACCTAGTATTGACTGGGTGCGTAAAATTGTAAGTACCGGCGGCGGCAGCTCGAGTTCATTCCGCCGATGGAGCCCAAGCTGGTCCCAAAGCCACCCGAGGGTGAACACTGGATTCACGAGATCAAGCTCGACGGCTACCGCACCCCGATCGTCATCAACAGCTCCGAAGATATCCGCGCCTTCACCAAGTCCGGCGCTGACTGGACGAGCAAATACAAAGGGCTCGTCGAAGCCGCGCGCGAGCTCGACGTCAAGAACGCGATCTTCGAGGGTGAGGCAGTGGTCACCAATGCGGCCGGTCTGCCCGACTTCGACGCGCTGCAGCAGGCCGTCCACAGCGATCCCTAATGCAATGATTCTCGGCGCCTTCGACATCATATATCTTGATGGGCACGATCTTCGCGATATTGGCTGCAAGGCGCGCCGCGAAATGCTGTTCGGCATCATCAAGCCGAACAGCCGCATCCAGTTCAGCGAAGCCATCCCTGGCGACCCTAAGGCTATCTTCTATCTCGCCGACCAGGCGGGGCTTGAGGGCATCGTCTCCAAGCGCGCGGAGAGCCCGTATCGGAGCGGGCCAACATCAAACTGCTCGGCGTTGAGCGGGAGCCTGGCAAGGCGGCGTTCGCCCTGCTGGCGCAACCCGGTACCGGAAAATATGTCGGCTCGGCCTTCATCAGCCTGGGTCGCGACATGAAGGAACGGCTGTGGAAGCGGGTCAAGGAACATGCCGGCCCAGCTCCGGAAGGCGTCAAGAAGCGACCGGCGACGCAGTGGGTGGAGCCAGGCGTGAAGCTGCGGATCAAGCATCTTCGTGGCGAGCATAAGTACATACGCCACGCTTCGCTGCTGGGCTTTGGCGACGATCCGGGGCGTTCGGGGAACTAAGGGTCCGCCTGCCAAATCCAGCATGGTCGGCGGACCCTAATCAGCGCATGAAGGGCCTGTTCTTGCGCCGATTTCTCCTCTCGGAGATGACGCACCAACTACAAAGAGCTACGGCTGTTCCCGTCGCGGCCTGTGCACGGACCATTGCGCAGGTAGGCCAGACTTAGGTCTTACGGTCTAGTGGTTTAAGCCCCGTCGAGGAACGTTCGTTGGTTGGCTCGCGTTGAGGTGAGCTTGGCGCGATGAAGCTGCGTCCCGGCAAAATTCAACAAGGAGACGGCTATGAGAATGCATCTTTCCACCGCAGCCGCGGGATTTCTGTTGTTGGCCGGCATTGGTGCCGCTGCCGCCCAGGATGTGATTATCGAACCGCAGCAGGAAACCGTCATCAAAGAATTCGTGAAGAAGCAGCCGCTCGCTTCGGTGAAAATTCCTGGAGTGGAGCTCAATATCGGTTCGGCCCTTCCGGATACAGTCGAGCTTCATGAAGTGCCGAACGTCAAATATCGCTACGTGGTGGTCGACAACCGGACCGTTCTGGTGGATCCGAGCACGCGCAAGATCGTCAAGGTCTACGACTGATCTGATCTCGGGAGCGCTGGCCCGGACAGCGGCGGCAAAGCGTCGATAGTCTGGGTCAGCCGCTCGACAGTCTCAATGATCGCTTTTGCAAGCGCCTCGCCCTCATGCACCGGCAACGGTCCATAGAGTAGGTTGACTGCCTCTTCGCTCGGCAGCACGCCGGCCGGGCAAGTGAGTTCGATCGCCATACGCACGAGCTGGCCGCCGTTGCTGCCACGGGATCGATTATTGAAGAGATCAGGTGTTTTCGTCGATTTGTGCCAGACCGACGAGGTTACCCTCGGGATCTCGGAACTGCCCAATCGTCAGCGGGGTGCCGGGCGAGCGTTCCGGCCCAAGAACTCGTGACCCGCCCAACTGCTCTACTTTGGCCAGGTATGTCTCGATATCGGTCACGCTGACGTAAATGATGGTGTGTGGATCAAAATTCCTCCCGCCTCCAACACCCCCTGCCACCGGTTGAGCCCCGGAGGGTGGGGCGAGGAAGCCATAGTCGCCTGCGTCGGAAACAAGCGGCGACACTGCTCCGCCGACCTCGAATTCCCATCCGAAGAGTAGCGAGTAAAAGCGCCGCAGATTCGCTGGATTGCGCCCTATTATTTCAAAGTGGATGATTGGTCTGGCCATGACGTCCAACCTCTTTAGGCGCTCGTAAAACAGCTACCGCCCGGGAAAGTGGCTGATGCTGCGGTTCGGCGTGGTGAGACACCTGTCCGAAGTCGTGCGCGTCGATATTCTGCCAGCACACCGGTCAATGGATGAAATGCTTAGGTTGTCAGTCCTGACCCGCTTCATGTGGCCCCATCTGGCGCTCGTCTGGCAATCGTCAAGGCCGGCCTAGCGCATCATCGCGCGAGCAATGGCGATCTGCGCCTTGACCTTGGCGTTTCCTTCTACGGCATGTTGTCGACCGCGATCCGCCGCCTGAGGCTGGTGCGAGCTTGCCCGGCGAAAATTGAGCGCCGCGCCGGCGAACGATTGATAACATGGGATGGTTGCCCGAACGATGAGCTCCAGATTGTTGCCCAGGACTTTTCGCGGCGTCGTCCCACCGAGGTTCGCACTCGACGCGTGCTATATGAGCGGTGGTCAAGGCATTTGGCCCCGCGGGCATCCAGCGGGATTTGTTCGTGACCCAGGAGACACTCGGCATGAGTAACGTCGTAACGCTTCATGGTGACAAGCGCTGGAAAGCGGTCCTAGTCTACGCCCACCAGAACGGCCCCATTGCGATCGAGCATTTTCTAGAAGAGATTTCCGAGCTTCATAACGTCATCGAACACGGCCCGGACTGGAATTCCCTGATCACGTGCACGGTGACAATCAACCGCACGGACGGTGGTGAGGAACAGAACAGCCAGGAAAAGGAGGCGCGCCATGAACATCGGTGAAATCGCGAACCGTCTTAACCGGGCTGCCGAGATCGAGCGCGCCAGCCATGTGCGTGTAGAGCCGGCCGCGCTTGGTAGTCAGCAGCTCCCTAGGTCCACACCTACACCGAGCTGGTGGTTCGAGGTGGGGGCGTCCATCCCGAACACCGACAGCAATATGATCAGCACTGTGAAAGCCGCGTCGATGTCAGCGCGAACCGCAGCCCGGACCGCCTTCGCGTCGCGGTCACGCAGCGCAAACATCTGCTGATGGTGCTGGTTGGCGGCCGAATAGCAGCACGTTGAAATAGGGGCTGATCTGCAGCCACAGGTTCTCGATGATGTTGAGCATGTTTTCCGAGCCGGCGGCCCTGTATCGAGAAGTTAATTGGCCCTGAGATAGGATTTGACGTCGCCGCCTGAACACCGTCCTTGCTCGCACCGGCCTGTCACGATCCACAATCTACCGCAAGATCGCCGAGGGGACGTTCCCGGCCCAGTTCAGGATCAGCGTCAACGGCGCAGGATGGCGGGAATCCGATATCAACGGGTGGGTTGCCGATCCGGTCAGGTGGCGGCCAGAGGGAGAAGCCGGCTATGAACGGTGAGCGGAAACGCACCGGTAGAGAAAGAGCGGCCAACGGTCATGGCGACGCGGACGGCCCCCGATCCCGAGGCGCTGCGCAAGGTCAACGACGTCGCCCTCCAGCTTGCGCGCATCATCGGCCGCCGCATGGCGCGTGAGGATTTTGCCGCGCGCACGGCAGCGAACGACAACAAACCCCTGAAAAGCCGACCATGGAAGACGAGGCCGACAGGGAGTGAAGAGACTGCCTCCAGACACGCTCCCGAGACGATCTCTTCCCTCCGCTGTATCGTAGCATATGATATGTATAAGGCATATCATATGAGTGTGCGATGCGAGCTCTTATCGACATGAACGATGCTCAGGTTGAAGCCCTCGACACCCTTGCCAAACGGGCGCGCCAATCTCGTGCGGCCCTGATCCGGGCGGCAATAGACGATTATCTCGACCGCCATCATCGCGAACAGGTCGAGGATGGCTTCGGCCTGTGGGGTAAGCGCAAGGTTGGGGGGCTGGCTTATCAGGAGAAAGTGCGCCGCGAATGGTAGGCGCGCTTTTCGACACCAATATCCTCATCGACTATCTGAACGCCGTCCCCCAGGCCCGCGAGGAAATCGAGCGCTTCGAAAGCCGTGCCATCAGTATCATCACCTGGATGGGAGTGATGGTTGGCGCAAACGCCGATCTGGTCGAGCCGACCCGGCTTTTCCTCGAAGGCTTCAAAGTCATCGCTCTGGACGACGAGATCGCCAACCGTGCAGTAGCGCTGCGGCGAGCACATCGCATCAAGCTGCCCGACGCCGTGATTTGGGCTACGGCGCAAACCGCCGGACGCTTGCTTGTGACCCGCAATACCAAAGACTTTCCACCTGACGATCCGGGGATACGCGAACCATACACCCTGTAGCGAACGCGCCCCGGCCCGTGACGATGGGGGTCAGCCCCATGACCCGTATTCCCCTTTACGCCCGTTATTCCTCCGACAACCAGCGCGACGCCTCCATTGAGGAGCAGTTGCGCCAGTGCCGTGAGCGCGCCGCGCGAGGGACGGACCGCGGTAGAGAACTAATCCGACCGGGCATCTCCGGAGCATCCCTTGTATTCAGTCGCTTCTTGCCGATGCTCGGGCGGCCATTTCGACATGGTTCTGTCGGAGGCGCTGGACAATCATTCGCGATCAGGAGGACGTGGCAGGCGTCTTCAAGCGCCTGAGTTTCGCAGGCGTGACCATCGTCACCCTGTCCGAGGACCAGAAAATCGCCCGGTCGAAGGGCAGCACGAAATCGCGCGCGTCGAGGGTTTCGGCCCGTATCGCGACGATTTAGCATTCTGGGTCTTTGGAGGTTGCCCTGTTACTGCCTCGTTTCCATCTGGCGGGCGCCCGACACTTGCGGAAAGCCCATATATTCCGGAATAAAGGAAGTCTCGCCGATGACCACCACCGTCACAACCGCCGCCGTCTCGAAAAATTTCGGCGCCTATCAGGATGCCGCGGTCCGCGACCCGGTCATCATCACCAAGAACGGTCGCCCGCACACGGTGCTGCTGGCCTACGAGGATTTTGTCCGGCTGTTGAAGCGCGACCGGCGGGTCGAGCTGACAGCGGAGCTCGGCGCGGACGAGGTCGCCGCGGTCGAAGCCTCTGAAATGGAGCCGGAGTCTATACCTTCCTGATCTCAGGGATGCAGACGGGCGGGCGCTACACGCAGATGGACATATTCGTGGCTAGCGGCGGCTCGCCGCCGTACCAGCGCGACTTCGAGGAATCTTACTTCAGCAGTTTGATCAGCACTGTGAAAGCCGCGTCGATGTCGGCGCGGACCGCCGCCCGGACCGCTTCCGCATTGCGGTCTCGCAGCGCTGCAAACATCTGCTGATGGTGCTGGTTGGCGGTCGAATAGTTTCCAGAATCGTGCAGCATGTTGAAATAGGGGCTGATCTGCAGCCACAGGTTCTCGATGATGCTGAGCATGTTTTCCGAGCCCGCGGCCCGGTAGATGGAAAAGTGAAAGGCGTAATTGGCCCTGAGATAGGATTTGACGTCGCCGGCGGCATTGGCCTGCTCGAGTGCCTCCAGATGCTGGCCCAGCAGCATCACGCCGTGATCGTCAATGCGTTCTGCGGCCCATGCGGCGGCGATCGCCTCGATTTCGAACCTGACGTTCCTGAGATCGATAAGCCGCGCACGACTTAATGCCGGGATACCGATCGAACGGCCGGAAACCACCATCAAGGCGTTGGCGGCGCTCAGACGCCGCAGTGCCTCGCGAACCGGCATCGGGCTGACGCCGAAAGCGTCGGCGAGGCTCTGCACCGTCACCATCTCACCTGGAACGATGCTGCCGTCGAGGATCAACTCGGTAACGTGCCGGTAAACCCTGTCCTGCAGGGTTTCCCTGGACAGCGGCGTGATCTCGACGCCCGGCTTCCTGAATGCTGCCCCAGCCATTTCTGCCAACCTTCCCCCGTTCGGGCGACGCTCTTGTCATCCCGGCGCCTGTGCCCGGAATGCAAGGTTCGAATTGCCGCGTCAAGCGCCCGCGTGTCCAGCTTTTGCCTCTCAGCCATTTCATCATTGATCTTTGATCAAATCATGATACGGTCAGCCGCATCGAATGACAAGGAGTACGTCTCGTACCCTTGGGAGGCATTCGGTCGTCTGAACTGGGAGGAGTTTCGAATGGGTATCCGATCGAAAGGCCGGCGGCTTGCGCTGCTTGCCGGCATAGCTGTTTGCGTTCTTGGTACGTCCGCCGCCGAAGCGGCCGGAAAGCACAAGATATTTCTTAGCATGAGCTTCATCGGCAATGATTGGCAGGCCGAGGCCGCCAACATGGTCAAGGCGATGGCGTCGCACAAGAGCATGGCCGACAAGGTGGACCTCCAGGTCCAGGTGGCGGGGCCGAACGCACAGCGCCAGATCCAGCAGATCAATGCGATGGTGCAGGCAGGCGCCGAAGCCATCGTGATCTTCCCGATCTCGCCGACAGCGCTCAACCAGGTGGTGAAGAACGCCTGCGATAAGGGCGTGAAGGTGTTTGCCTATGATGCCGAGATCACCGAGCCCTGCGCCTACAATGTCCATATCGACCAGGAGGAGGCTGGCCGCGTGACGGCGGAGTGGCTGGTCAAGAAGCTTAATGGCAAAGGCAACATCATCGCGGTGACCGGCGTCCCCGGCACCTCGGTCGATGATCTGCGCACCAAAGCCGCGAAGGAGGTGTTTGCCAAGCATCCCGACATCAAGATCGTCGGCGAGGCTGTCGGCATGTGGAGCCAGGCGGTTGCCCGTACCGAACTTTCCAAAATATTGGCGACGCGCAGTTGGGACGACATCAACGGGCTGTGGATGCAGGTCGGCTGCTTCACCGCCAATTCCATGCAGCTCGAGGCCGGCAAGAAGACCAGCGAACTCCTGCCTTGCGCCGGCGAAGGTTCAAATGGCGGGCGTATCCAGATGCTGCCGGAGGGCACGGAGGTCGAGGGCGCGACGTCTCCCTACGCACCGCTCGGCGCGTCGCGCATTTCCTACGCCTCGCCGCCTTATTCCGGGGCGCTCGCTCTCAAGCTTGCCGTCGAGGCGCTTGAGGGCAAGGACGTTGCCAAGAAGACGATCCTGCCACTGCCGGTCGTCACCAACGAGACGATAAAGCTCTGCGACGAAGGCACATGGGCGGAGATGAAGGCTGGTTGCAACGCGTTCAAACCGTCGCTGGTCTCGAACCCAGGCTGGTTCGCCTCGATCTTCTCCGATCAGACACCGGAAATCGGTCTCGCAGCCGCCCTTGTAGGCCAGCCCGAGGAGTAGGCACTCCGAAAGTGGGCGTGGGGTGCTTTCGAGGCACTCCACGTACCTCTGATGCAGGCCGGGACTGGGATCATGATGTCAGCGCATTCGACAGCTGTCGGCATAGAGGGCGTCCGCAAGGCGTTTGGCGCGACAGTCGCCCTCGATGGCGTTTCCTTCCAGATCGCTTCCGGCAGCGTGCATGCCTTGCTTGGCGAGAACGGTGCGGGCAAGTCCACGCTCGTCAAGCTGCTGTCGGGGCTGGCACGGCCCGACGACGGGCAAATCACCCTGTTAGGCGAACCGGCGCCACTCGGTTCGCCGCGCGCCGCGCACGCCAAAGGCGTGCAGACAGCCTTCCAGGAAATGACGCTGGTACGCGATCTCAGCGTTCTCGATAACATGTTGCTGCCATACGCGCCCGTCGGTCCGATCGGCCTGATCAGGCGGTTGAGCGCGCGCAAGGCCGTCCGCAAGCACATCTCCGATCTGGGGTTAACGGTCGATCTCGATGCCGAGGTAGCGACGCTCGATCTCGCCGTCCGCCAGAAGATCGAAATCGCGCGCGCGCTCTATCGCAAGCCGCGCATCCTTCTGCTCGACGAGCCGACTTCGACGCTGTCGGGTGGCGATGTCGAGTGGCTGGGCGGCATCATCGGGCAGTTGAAAGCAGCCGGTACGACGGTCGTGTTCATCACCCATCGCATGCGCGAGGTGCGGGCTTTCTGCGACACGCTGACCATTCTCAGGAACGGCCACCACATCGTGACCGCGCCGGTCGCCGATGTTTCGGATGGTGAGGTGATCGAAAAGATCATCGGCCGCAGCATCGCCCAGACCTTCCCGCCGAAACCAGAAAGCGAGGCCGCCTTTGGTCCGCCGGTGCTCGGCGTACGCGATCTCAAGGCCGGGAGGAAGCTCGACGGCGTCGGTTTCGACCTGCGCAAGGGCGAGATCCTCGGTGTTGCCGGATTGCAGGGCATGGGTCAGCTCGACCTGTTCCTCGCCTGTTTCGGCATGGCCGAGATCGAGCGCGGTCATATCCTGGTCGACGGTCGCACAGTGTGGCTCGGCTCGCCCGCCGATGCGCTCAAGCCCAATATGGCAATCGGGCTAGTGCCGGAGGACCGCAAGACCGAAGGCCTGTTCCTGAAGCTCTCGGGCCGGCAGAATGCATCGCTGCCGGTCGTCGCACGCTTCACCCGGTTTGGCCTGATCAGAACAGACGAGGAGGCAAAGGCCGTACAGTCCGCCTTCTCGACCGTGGAGGTCGATAGCAGTGCCTTGTGGACGAGGGCAGGGGCGTTCTCTGGCGGCAACCAGCAAAAGATAGCCATTGCCAAATGGCTCGTCGCCGAAAGCCGGATCCTGCTGCTTTTCGATCCGACCCGGGGCATTGATGTGGGCACCAAGCACGAGCTCTACGTGATGATGCGCGACTATGTGGCGGCCGGCGGCTCGATCCTTCTGCACTCAACCGAAATTCCCGAACTGGTCCATCAATGCGACCGGGTGCTCGTCCTCTATGACGGCCATCTGGTGGCGGAGCTTGCCGGCGACGAGATCACGGAAGGCGCGATCATGCGGCCGGCGCTTGGCCATGGCGAGTTGGTCCGGGAGGCGGCGGAATGAGTGTGACGAGCTTGGCCGCTGCGGCACCGGCCGCGACATTGTCGCGGCTCCTCGCGCGGCATCGCGGCGCCATCATCGCGGCGATCGTCTTTGCGGCGCTCCTGCTGATCGTCGATCTGGTCAGTGCCGGGCGGCTCACCTATTTCGACATTTCGTTCCTGTCGAGCGGCGGCGCCACTTCGGCACTGGCGGCGATCGGCCAGACCCTGGTCATCCTGTCTGGCGGTTTCGACCTGTCCGCGGGGGCGGTGATCTCGCTGGTCAATGTCGTCCTGGCAAACGGCATGGATCCGATGGCCACCGGCACGAGTGTCGCGCTTTGGACTTTGGCCGGAATTGGGGTCGGCATGCTGGTCGGCGCCTTCAACGGCTTCTTCATTGCCGTCCTGCGCATGCAGCCTATCGTCGTCACGCTGTCGACCATGTTCATCCTGCAGGGGGTAACGCTGCTGGTCATGGACAAGCCCGGCGGCTTCGTCTCGCCCGATCTTGGCGCCTTCTATCTCGGTGATGCTATCGCCGGCTGGATACCGATGCCGCTGGTGGTCATCGGCGTCGTCCTGCTCGGCTGGTTCTGGCTCAAAGGCACACGCTTCGGGACAGCGCTTTATGCGGTCGGCAGCGATCCGGATGCCGCCGCCGCGGTCGGTGTGCGCGTCGTTCTCGTACGCTTCCTGGTCTATGTCATTGCCGGCGGCTGCTATGGGCTTGCCGGCGTTTTCATCAGCGCCCAGACCGGCAGCGGCGATCCGCTGGTCGGCAACCCGTTGTTGCTGTCGATGTTCGCGGCGGTCGTCGTTGGCGGCACAAGGCTGGGCGGCGGTCAAGGCGGGCCGGTCGGCACCGTCTTCGGCGCCTACATCCTGATGATGGTCGTCAACATCCTGCTCGTGCTCAACGTCTCGGCCTATTATTCGACGATCGCCGAGGGCACGATCCTGATCCTTGCCGTGCTTGCCGGCTCGCTGTCGCATGGCTCCGTGCTTGCCCGCCAACTGCGTGCGCTGCGGGCTCGGCTGGCCGCGTGGCGCGCCGGAATGCTGCCCTCGCAGATCGATCGCACCGACCGGCGGCTGAGAATTGCCCGGGGCAGCGCCGGCGAGCAGCAGGCGCCGCAGCCGGCCTTCCATGTCCGCAATGCCGAGACGCTGCGCTATGCGCTGCCGGCCTATGTCTGTCTTGCGATCGTCGTGATCGTCACCCAGATCTGGCTCGGACGCGCCATCGTCAATTTTGGGTACTGGAATTCGTTGTTCGTGCTGTCGAGCTTCCTTGCCATCCTGGCGCTTGGGCAAGGCAGCGTGATCCTCACCGGTGGGCTCGACCTGTCGGTACCGTGGACGATCGGCCTTTCGGGCATCCTGCTTGCCGGCATGGTCAACGGATCCGACGCTGCACTTGTATATGCGCTGCCGGCGGTGCTCGCCGTCGCTTGCCTCATCGGTCTCGCCAACGGCATCGGTATCGTCTTTCTCGGCATCTCGCCGATCGTCATGACGCTGGCCACCAACGGCATTCTACAAGGTTTCGCTTTGCTCTACTCGCAAGGCACGCCGGCCGGCTTCTCCTCGCCGATGCTGCGCTGGTTCATGACCGGCAAGGTACTCGCCATCACGCCGGTGGTGGTGTTCATGATCGCCTTCGTCGTCTTTGCCGTGCTGCTGCTCGGCCGCACCGCTTTCGGCCGCCGCGTCTACGGCATCGGCAACAGCCTGCGCGCAGCCCAGCTCTCCGGCATAGCGGTCGGTCGCACGCTCATGCTCGTCTATATGCTGTCGGCGGTCTGCGCGGCGGTCGTCGGTATCATGCTGACCGGCTTTTCCGGCCAGGCTAGCCTCGGCATGGGCGACGACTATCTGCTGCCCTCCATCGCCGTCGTCGTGGTCGGCGGTGCGCTGATCACCGGCGGGCGTGGCCACTATCTTGGCATGCTGGGTGGGGTGCTGCTCCTGACCGCGTTACAGATGCTGCTCGCCGGCACGACGCTGCCTTACGCGACGCGGGCCATCCTGTTCGGGCTGGTGGTGCTCGGTGCCGTCATGGCGCTGCGCGAAAGGCGGATTCAGTGAAAGGGATGGAACAATGAGCTCAAGCGCACCGGCATCGGCGGACGATTTCCTGACCGGGCTCAAAGGCCAACGCGTGCTGGTCACGGCGGGCGCTGGCGGCATCGGCTTTGCCATTGCAGAGACACTGTCGCGGCTCGGCGCGCGTGTCGTGATCTGCGATATTTCCGACGAGGCGCTGGCTGCCGCTCCAGAGAGGATTTCGCTCGCCGGCGCAGTCAAAGCCGACGTTTCGCGCGACGACGATGTCGACCGGCTGTTCGAGACTGTCAAGGAAAAGCTCGGCGGGCTCGACGCCCTGATCAACAATGCCGGCATTGCCGGGCCGACCGGCGGCGTCGATGAGATCGACCCGGCAGACTGGCGGCGTTGCATAGATATCTGCCTGACCGGCCAGTTCCTGTGCGCGCGGCGTGCCGTGCCGCTGATCAAGGCGGCGGGCGGCGGCTCGATTGTCTCGATGTCTTCGGCCGCCGGCCGCCATGGCTACGCGTTCCGCACGCCGTATTCGGCTGCCAAGTTCGGCGTTGTGGGCCTGACCCAGAGTCTTGCCAAGGAACTCGGACCGCATGGCATCAGGGTCAATGCCATTTTGCCCGGCATCATCGAAGGGCCGCGCATCGACAAGGTCATTGCCGACCGGGCAAAGCAATTAGGCGTTTCAAACGAGGAGATGACACAACGCTATCTGCAGAACATCTCGCTGCGCCGTATGACGAGCCCATATGATGTCGCGGCGATGGTGGCTTTCCTGCTTTCCGATGCGGGCGTCAACATTTCCGGCCAGTCGCTCGGCGTCGACGGCAACGTCGAGACATTGTGAGGGGGCGATCATGGCGAAGGTAGCAATTGTCGGAAGCGGCTTCATCGGGCGCGCGTGGGCGATCAGCTTCGCTCGTGCCGGGCATGATGTGCGCATGTGGGACCAGGCGCCGGCCGCGACCAGCGGTGCGCGCGACTATATCGCCGGCGTGCTCGGCGACCTCGCCGCCAACGATTTGCTGCGGGGACAAGCGGTGGATGCCGTGCTCGGCCGCATCACCATTGTGGCCGAGCTTGGCGAGGCCCTGGCCGATGCCGTCCACGTCCAGGAGAACACACCGGAAAACCTCGAGGTGAGGCGTGACGTGTTCTCCCGGATCGACGCCCTTGCCGGTCCGCAGGCGGTTATCGCCAGTTCCACCTCGGCGCTGTTGCCGTCGAAATTCACCGATCATCTTCAGGGGCGCCATCGCTGCCTCGTCGTACACCCGATCAATCCGCCCTATCTCATCCCGGCAGCGGAAGTCGTGCCGGCGCCATGGACCTCCGCCGAAACGGTGGAAAGGACCTGCGCCTTTCTTGTCGAGGCGGGCCATGCGCCGCTGGTGATGAAGCGCGAACTCGACGGCTTCATCATGAACCGCTTGCAGGGCGCGCTATTGGAGGAGGCGTTCCGGCTCGTCGCCGACGGCTATGCCAGCGTCGAGGACGTCGACACGGGCCTGCGCGAGGGGCTGGCGCTGCGCTGGTCGTTCATGGGTCCGTTCGAAACGATCGACCTCAACGCACCTGGTGGTGTGCGCGACTATGTAGAGCGCTACCAGACGATCTATTCCAACATCTTCCCGCAGATGCTGCGGCGGGTCGACTGGGCCAGCGAGGTCATGGAGACGGTCGAGGCCGAGCGCCGCAAGCGGCTGCCGCGGGAAGAACTCGGCGAACGGCAGGTCTGGCGCGACCGCAGGCTGATGGCGCTGGCGGCGCACAAGAAAAAATCGGATCAGGAGTTTGGACGATGACGGAAACAAGCCGCAAGCCCGGCACCCAGCAGACCAAGGGCAAGGTCATCATCACCTGTGCGGTGACGGGAGCAATCCATACGCCGACCATGTCGCCCTATCTGCCGATCACGCCGGACCAGATCGCCTCGGAGGCGATCGCGGCGGCGGAGGCTGGTGCGGCGATCCTGCATCTGCATGCCCGCGACCCTGAGACCGGCAAGCCCGACCAGACGCCAGAGGCGTTCGCGCGTTTCCTGCCGCGCGTCAAGCAAGGCACCAATGCCGCCATCAATATCACTACCGGCGGCAGTCCTTACATGAAGGTGGAGGAGCGTGTGCGCCCCGCCGCCCAGTTCAAGCCGGAAGTCGCCTCGCTCAACATGGGGTCGATCAATTTCGGGCTCTATCACCTCGTAGACAAATACGAAACGTTCAAGTTCGACTGGGAAAGGCCGCATCTGGAAGCGACGCGTGACCTGGTCTTCCGCAACTCGTTCAAGGACATCGAGTACATACTGGAGACCTGTTACGACAACGGCACGCGCTTCGAGTTCGAGTGCTACGACATCGCCCATCTGTATAACCTCTCCCATTTCGCCGATCGCGGGCTGGTGAAACTGCCGTTCTTCGTACAGTCCGTGTTCGGCCTCCTCGGCGGCATCGGTACGCACCCGGAAGACGTCGCCCATATGAAGCGCACCGCCGATCGCCTGTTCGGCGATCAATACCGCTGGTCGGTGCTGGGTGCGGGCGCCAGCCAGTTGCGCATTGCCGCGCAATCGGCAGCGCTTGGCGGCAATATTCGCGTTGGGCTCGAAGACAGTCTGTGGGCCGGCAAGGGCAAGCTTGCCAAATCGAACGCCGAGCAGGTGGTGCTTGCCCGCAAGATCATCGAAGGACTGGGCATGGAAGTGGCGACGCCCGACGAGGCCCGCGAAATCCTGTCATTGAAGGGCGGCGACCAGGTCGCGTTCTGACCGGTTTCTGCAAGGTTCGAACAGAGGAGGACGGCATGAAGATCGAGGTCGTGGTGGACGTGAAGACCACGCTGGGCGAGGGACCGCTGTGGGACGTTGAACAGGAGCGCCTCTACTGGATCGACAGTTTCGACGGGCGTGTGTTTCGGGCGACCGCCGACGGCCGCGAGATCCGTTGCTGGGACGTGCCGATGAAGATCGGCTCGATGGCATTGCGCAAGGACGGCGGTGGCGCGGTGGTGTCGCTGCAGCGCGGTTTCCATTTGCTTGATTTCGCCACCGGCGAGGTGACGCTGATCCACGATCCAGAGCCGGACAGGCAGATGAACCGGCTCAATGACGGCAAGGTCGATCGGCGCGGCCGCTTCTTCGCCGGGTCTATGGACACGATGGAAGAGGGACCCTCCGGCGGGCTCTACCGGCTCGATCCCGATTTCTCCGTCACCAGAATAGATTCCGGCATCATCTGCTCGAACGGCCCGTGCTGGAGCCCCGACGACCGCACCTTCTATTTCGCAGACACCTGGACCGGCGAGATCTGGGCCTACGACTATGATATCGAAACGGGCGCCGCCAACAACCGGCGCACCTTCACCCGCGTCGATACCAGCCGGGGAGGGGCGGCCGACGGCTCAACTGTCGATGCCGAGGGCTTCCTCTGGAACGCGCTGGTCTATGACGGCAGGCTGGTGCGTTACGCGCCCGACGGCAGCGTTGATCGCATCATCGACATGCCCGTCAAGAAGATCACCAGCGTCATGTTCGGCGGGCCGAAGCTCGACACCCTGTACGTCACGTCGATGGCCAAACCGCCGCTGCCGCGCTTTCCGGGCGACGGTGTCTTGCGCGGCAGCCTTTTTGCCATCACCGGCCTCGGCGTAACGGGAGTTCCGGAGCCAAGATTTGCCGCATGAAGCTCGGCATTGAACCGTCGCTTAGTCGCGGTCATGTCCCGGCAGCTTTCCGCAATCTCAGCCTCTAGCAGGCTACCTTCCGACGGGCCGGCGGCCGGCATGATCTTCGTGCCCGAATCCGTTTAGGCTCGCCCAGACAAGCTTTCTCCAGGTACCCTGTCGCTGCGGCCCGCCAACTGAGTCCGCGGCGCTTGGTTGGGCTCTCGCACCCTGTCGAGAAACCTAGCAACCCGACAGCGAGGCCTATTTTTTCGATGCCTTGAATGTCAGTAAAAGATACGCTATTTTCTGACGCATGAAGACGGTCATTTCCTCAGTTCCTGATCGGATTTTGAGGCGCGCCCGCGGTTGCGGGCGCGGGGGCGTTTTCACGCCCAGCGATTTTCTTGATCTGGCGGGACGGTCAGCGATTGATCAGGCGCTCTCGCGCCTCATCAAAAGAGGCAGGTTGCGGCGTCTCGCCCGCGGACTTTACGATTTCCCGAAACTGCATCCAAAACTTGGGGCGCTTTCCCCGTCGCCCGATGATGTTGCCCAGGCGCTGGCCAGGGAGACGGGCTCTCATGTGCAGGTCGCCGGGACTCACGCGGCCAATGCGCTTGGTCTGACCAGCCAAGTTCCCGCCCGAACCTCATATCTCACGGATGGTCCATCCCGTCGCGTGGTGCTCGGAAGGCGTGTTATCGACCTGCGCCATGCGTCGCCCAAACACCTGATAGCACCGGGGAGTGCTGCGGGGACAGTCGTTCAGGCGTTGCGGCATCTCGGGCCGTCACGGGCCGGCGATGTCGTTCAGATCGCGTCGCGCCAACTGTCCCTGAGTGACAAAAAGAGACTCGTCTCGACCGCCATACAGGCGCCGGCTTGGATGCGTCCGATACTACGCGCCATTGGCGACTCACCATCGGATGCGGCTCATGGATAGCTTCGCGCGCCAAGCCGCGTCGGATAGGTCTGCTGTCTTTGGAGAATCCGGTGCGCGGCGCGGCATCGCGAGTATCGTTATCGAGAAGGACTTCTGGGTCTGCTGGACCTTGAAGCGACTTTTTGAACTCAAGATAAACGATGCACCCACCCTAGTCTTTAAGGGCGGAACTTCTCTCTCCAAGGCCTACGGTGCTATCAATCGCTTCTCTGAAGACATCGACCTCTCCATCTACCGCGCCAATCTCGGATATGAGGGCGATCGAGATCCAGAAAGGCAAGGGATCAGCAAGAAGCAATCGGGCAAGCTCATTGATGACCTCATTGCTGATGTTGAAAAACACATCGCCAGCAAACTTCGGCCGGCCCTTAATGAGGCAATTGCCAGACAATTGGGTGGTCCAGCTCAAGGCAAATGGTCATTGGAGATCGATGTCCACGATTCACAGACCATGAACTTTTACTATCCTGCCGCACTTGCCAGTCCAGCCTATGAAGGCGTCGCCTACATTACGCCGCGGGTTAAGCTCGAGTTCGGGGCTCGAGGCGATCCTTGGCCAACCGAGCAGAAGACCATTCGGGCCTATTCGGCTGACGACTTTCCCGATTTCTTCGAGGATCCGGATTGCACCGTCACGGTCCTTTCGGCACGTAGAACGTTTTGGGAGAAAGTTACCGCGCTACACGCCGAAGCGCACCGCCCGGAGGACTCCCCCACACCTCAGTACTTTTCACGCCATTATTATGACGTTGCAATGCTGCTTGACACGGCAGAAGGGCGGGGCGCAGCTATTGACTTCGACATGTTGGAACAGGTCGCGAAACACAAGGCCGTGTACTTTAGATCCGGCTGGGCAAGTTACGATACGGCTCGTCCAGGGACATTGGACTTAATGCCTGCAGCGCACCGTATGAAGGACCTTCGCGCCGACTACCAAGCAATGCAGGCGATGATGTTCGATGAGAAGCCTTATACATTTGACGAAGTCCTTGCCCGAATCGAGGCGCTGCAGGCAGCCAGCAATGCAGCTGAGCGTGGATGACTTCGTCCACTGATCCATCTTTGATTAGCCATGTGGTGCGCCTGCCAACTCGTCCTCGGCAGCTGCAAGAACGCGTTGGGGGTCCGAGGCGAGCACATCTTGCGGACGTTTGCCGTCAAGGAAGCTATTGAGCGATGCAAACCAATAGGCGAGCCCCCACGCATCCTTCTTCCCGCGAAACACACTCAGAACTTTAGCGAGCGGTTTGGCGGGCCGATATCCAGCTGCAATATCCAGAGCGTAGCCAGGAAAATAGTCTACGCCCCGATGCCGAACTGCGAAGATTCGGCCTTGTTTTTTCCACTTGTTTGGCTGCGCACGTGGGTTGCTCGTGCTGAACCCTGCCATTGTCGCGACTTGAGGAGCGGTCAGCCAATCGCCGCTTTCCAATACTTCTCTTCTCGCCTCGGCCGCCATCCGGGCTTCCATGAGCATGTGTTGCGGCGGCGGTACGTGAGGGACCAGGGCGTCGATTATCGTGCTTATGGCTTCGCGCTGGCGACTCATCAGGATCGTACGCACCAGAGGCGCAATGCTGACGAGCGTGTCCGCGAGGCCGCGAACAGCAGGTTCACTCCCATGCTCGACCGTTACTGCTATGACCAGCTCCGCAGTTAGGCGATCAAGTCGGTCACCAACCTCCTTCGGCCTTCCGGTGAGGACGCCAAATCCCGACAGTTCAATAGTCTCATGGGTAGGTGCCATGATCTCCCGCTCGTGTGGTGATGAGCATGGTCACATATGTAGCACAACAACCGATATCACAGCTGCAGCTAAGCTGTAGGCATTGGCGTCCAAGTTCGCTGATGGCCTGGTAGCTTTCAGGGTGCGTCCCGATGACGGCCAGGCAGGCGCCGGCCGTGCCGCTGACGCTATCCCTTGATCGCGGAGCCGACGATCGAATCCACGAAGAAGCGCTGCAGGAAGACGAAGAGCACCAACGGCGGCAGCACAGCAAGCGTGGCGCCGGCCATCACCAGTCCCGTATTGAGGGCGCCTCTGTTGTAGCTGAGCAGGCGGCTCAGGCTGATGACGATAGGATAGTCCTCCGCATTGCCTTGCAGCACGGTGAGCGGCCACAGATAGCTGTTCCAATGATAGACGAAGGCAAACAGCGCCAGTGCTGCAATCGCGGGCGCCACGCTCGGCGAGACGATCTTGAACAGGATCAGAAGTTCCGACGCCCCGTCCATCCGCGCGGCGTCGATCAGATCGTCCGGCACGCCGGCTATGAACTGGCGCATCAGGAAAATGCCGAATGCATTGGCTAGGTTGGGTACGATGATGCCGGGAAGGCTGGCGTTCAGGCCGATTGATCCGACGAGACGGTACAGCGGGATCAGCGTGACGATCGGCGGCAGGAACATGGTGGCGATCAGCACCGAAAACAGCAGTGAGCGGCCGGGAAAGTGATGCTTGGCGAAGACATAGCCAGCCATCATGCTGGTGACCAGAATGCCGGCGGTGGTGATCGTGGCGATCACCAGCGAATTCCACATCGAGCGGCCGACATTGATGACGCCGGACACTTTCTCATAGGCTTCGAGGCTCGGCGTGCGCGGTATCCACACGGGCGGCACCTGCATGGTTTCGGCCGGCGTCTTCACGCTGGAGAGCACCATCCACAACAGCGGGAAGGCGGAAGCCACCGCAACCAGCAGCATCAGCGTGGCGAGCAGCGCTCTGCGGCCCGCCAGGCGTTTGCGCGCCAACCGGCTCGATCCTGAGCGACCCGGCGCGCTCATTCGTCATCCTTCCGGTTGGCAAATGCAAACAGAGCGCACACAACGACGATCAGCGCCAGCATCAGCATCACGGCCATGGCCGAGCCCAGCCCGCCTTGCGCGCGCTCGATGCCGACTCGGCGGATATGGTAGGTCAGCACGTTGGTCGAGCCGACCGGCCCGCCTTGGGTGATCAGCGCCACCGGCTCAAATACCTGCACGGCGTTGATGATGGCGATGACGGCGCTGAACAGGAGCGTGCGGCGTAGCAGCGGCAAGGTGATGAAACGGAACTGTTCGCCACGGTTAGCGCCGTCCAGAGTCGCCGCCTCGTAAAGACTGCCCGGGATCTGGGTCAGCCCGGCAACGGCCAGCACCGTAAAATAGCCGATCTGCTGCCAGACATTGAGCACGACGATCGAGATCAATGCCGATCTTGGCGAGGACAGCCAGGGTTGCGGGCCGATGCCGGCGAGGCCGAGCATCTGGTTGAGCGGCCCTTCGCTCGGCGAATAAAGCTTCGACCAGACCAGCGTCACAGCTATCATCGGCACCATGTAGGTGGAAAACAATACGGTCCGCAGCGCCGTGCCACCGGCGACATCGCGCTGGTAGACCATCAAGCCCAACGCTACCGAAAGGGGAAGGATGAGCATCACCGACAATGCCGTGTAGATCGCGGTGTTGAGCAGCGCTCGCTTGAAATCTCGCCCGACCGAGGTCGGCCCGAATATTTCGCGAAAATTGTCGAAGCCGATGAAGCTCGCATTGGAAAAAGGCGTCTGCGTCGACCAGTCCTGCAACGACAGCCAGACGGTGAGCAGCATCGGCAGCAGGATGAAAACGCCGATCAATGTCACGGCGGGCGCCAGCATGATGCCCGCCGAGGCACGATAGGTCTTGATCATCGCTCTGCTTCCAAAGCGTCGGGCTCTCGAAACAGCGCCTTCGCTATTTGGCGGCACGCTCCAGGATCGAGACGGCATCGGCCTGCGCGTTCGCCTGCGCATCCTTGGCCGAGAGCTGCCCATACTGCAACGCCTCGAGCGTCTGCTGGAGCGATTCGCTGAACTCCTGGCCTCCAGGGACGACAGGGAAGGGCTTGGCGTCGGCAAGCACGCTGACGTAGCCGGACAGGAACTCGGAACCGAGCTTGTCCTTATGGGCTTCGATGTCGGAGGTCCGCGTCGGCAGGATGCCCATCGACATCAGAATATCCGACATTGCCGAGGCGCCGTTCTTGCCGGACTTCGGACTGTTCAGCCATGCCAGGAAATCCCATGCCGCTTTTTGCTCGGCCTCACCGGCATTGGCGTTGACGACGGTCATCCACGAATAGGAGATCGAGTGCGGCTTGTCGCCGCTCGGACCGACCGGGATGGGGGCGGTGGCGATGTTGGAGAACTTGTCGCCCATGCCGGTCTTCAATGCGCTTTCCCACCAGTTGGCCATAATGATCATGCCGGTCTTGCCCGAGACGAAATTGTCGAGGAAGGGACCGGTGGTGTTGGCGTCGGCGGTGGCCATCGCCGGATCGCTGGCGCCGGACTTGATCAGGTCCTCGTAGAGCTGGAAAGTCTCGCCGGCTTGAGGACTGTCGAGCATCGGTTTGCCGTCCTTGACCAATTCGCCGCCATTGGAGACCAGCAGCGAGGCGAAGGGATGGACGACGCCCGCCGCCCAGGAATTGATCATGCCGAAACCTTGCTGGCCGGCATCTTTCCTGGTCAGCTTCTCGGCCGCATCCTTCAATTCGGACCAGGTCTTCGGCGCGGCCGTAATGCCCGCCTGCTTGAACAGCTCCTTGTTGTAGTTCAGCGCATAGACGTCGATTTCGTTTGGAATGCCGTAAAGCGTGCCGCCAACGGAGGCCGCACTGACGACACCGGCCGGCCACTCACTCTTGACCTCGCCGGCAACCGTGTCGGGGGCCGGCGCGACCAGCTTGTCTCGCGCCAGTTCGGGCAGCCACAAGTCGTAGATGCCGCCGATCGTCGGCCCGTCCGAACTGCCGCCCTGGGAACGAAGCGTCGTTAGGAGGTCGCCGAAGGGGATGGCGCGAATGGTGACGGTCACATCCGGATTGGTCTTGGCGTAGTCCTTGGCCGCGGCGTCCAGCAAGGCCACCGTCTCCGGCGACCAGTGGGTCAGATAGGAGATGTTGACCGATTGGGCCCAGCCGATCGTGGGCGACGCCAGCAGCCCTGCAGCCAGTGCCAGTTTCGAAATCCAAGCCAAAGACATCCGGATCCTCCGCGTAGCCGCACAGCGATATGAATGACGTTATGACAACTTGAAGCAACGATGCAAGCGCTATCTTCGTGAAGAGTTCCTGCCAGCGCTGCGGCGATTTCTTACTACGGTCTGCAAAGGTGCGAGATCGCTTTAAAAACAGGCAATTATCTAAAATAGTTTGAGCCGTTTCTCCCTGCAGGCCATGCCCAAACATGCCGCAGGGCTCTTGCGGTCGACGTCATGTCGTTATAATGACAGTGAGCCGCAAAGGACGCCGATGTTGAATGGGAGACGGAGCATGGTCCCTCGACGCGCTGCGCTCACCACGGCCTTGTGGAGCTGGCGCACCGAGGGCCGGGCGCCTGTCAACCGGAGCCGCTCTCGATGACACGCGTTCTGGCCATTGATCTTGGCGGCACCAATTTGCGCGCCGCTATCTATACCGGCGATGTTCGCCGGCTGGAGATGCTGAGCCGCGAGCCTGCGCCGGCAAGCCTTGATGCCTTCGTCGCCCGAATTGGTGCCTTGCGCGCCGAGGCGGACCCGGTCGAGGCACTCGGCCTTGCGGCGCCGGGGCTTGTCGAAGGCTCGGTCTGCCGTTGGGTTCCGAACCTGCCCTATCTCGACGGTGTCGATATCGCGGCGTTGTTTCCTCGCCTGCCAGTTGCCATTGGCAACGATGCGCAGATCGCCATGCTGGCCGAGGCGGTCGAAGGTGCAGCAAAAGGACTGTCCGATGCCATCCTGCTGGCGATCGGCACCGGCATCGGCTCCGCCGTTCTGGCCAATAGCCGCATCGTCGCCGGCGCACGTGGTGGCGCCTGCTCATTTGGCTGGGCCTGCGCCGACATCGAGGATGAAGGCGAGGACCGCAGCGGCTGGCTGGAGCGCTTCGCTTCCGGGCGTGCATTTGACGCCGCGGCGCGCCAGATCGGGCTGGCCAATGGCGGCAGGCTCGTCGAGGCCGCCCGGGCCGGCAAGACGGCCGCCCTTGACGCCTTGGAGCTGCCGGCGCGCCGGCTGGGCACTGCTTTGGCGGGCGCGGTCGCGCTGCTCGACACCCAGGCAGTCTTGATTTCCGGCGGCCTTGCCGATGCGCTGGACGTGGTAGGGCCGCCGCTGCTTTCGGCTTTGCGGCGTCAGCTGCCGCCGCATCTGCGCGACATCGTTCTGCGTTCCGGCGAATTCGGTTCCCGCGCCGGTCTCGTCGGCGCCTCGCTGGCCGGCCTCGCCGGAGCGCAGTGGAGGCAGATAAGATGAGCGAGCCGAGCTTTCAGCAGCCCGACCGCCGAAGGCCCGAGCCGCTGTGGTATCAGGTGGAAGAGGCCATCCGCGCCATCGTCAAGAGCGGCGAGTGGGCGACCGGCGACCAGATTCCGGCCGAAGACAGACTGTGCGCCCTTTTCGGGGTGAGCCGTATCACGCTGCGCCACGCCCTGCGCAATCTGGAGGAGCACGGGCTGCTCAGGCGCGAACATGGCCGCGGCACCTTCGTGCGCTCCACCACGCTGGTCGCCGGCACCCGCGAACTCACCAGCTTCACGCAGGAAATGGGCAACATGGGCGTAGTCGCCGGCTCTCGCTTGCTCGACTGCAGCCTGACCACCGCCAATGCCGCCGCGGCCGGAGCGCTGGAGATCGAGGAGGGTGATCCGGTGGTGCGCATCCGGCGGCTCAGGCTCGGCAACAACGAGCCGATCGGCATCCAGACGGCACAGCTCTCGGCCGCGCGCGTGCCAGGCTTTCTCGACGCCGGCCTGCTGCAGGGCTCGCTCTACGAAGCGCTGGAGCGCCATTACGGCATCGTGCCGGTCGCAGCGCGCGAAAATTACCGTGTCGGCGCGGTCGGGGCGGCGGATGCCGAGTTGCTCGATCTGCCCACGGGGAGTCCCGCTTTCGTGGTCGAGCGCATCACCACCGACGAGCGTGGCCCATTCGAATTCACCGTCTCCGTGATGCGTGGCGACCGCTACGAAATCCGCTCGACGCTGCGTGCCGGTCGCGCCGCCCCAACCGCAAGAAGCTGAGCCATCCCCAAGCCGACCCATAACAGGAGTACCGACGTGTCCGATCTTTATATACCCCGCCTTGCCGCCCTCATCGAACAGGCCTCGAAAGCCAATGCCGAAGCCTTCGGCGAGGCGGCCAGCCGCTTTGCCGACACGCTCGAGAGCGGTGGCTTGGTTCATCTTTACGGCTCAGGCCACTCGGTGTTGCCGGTCCAGGAAGTGTTTCCGCGATACGGCAGCTATGTCGGCTTCAATCCGCTGACCGACCCGCGTGTCATGTGGCACAACGTGCTCGGCGCCGGCGGCGTGCGCGAACTTCTGTGGCTGGAGCGGACCGAAAAATACGCCGAGAAATTCCTTGATCATCAGCCGCTGAACAAAGGCGATTCGATCATCATCTTCGGCCACAGCGGCCGCAATTCGTCGGGCATCGATACGGCACTTTACGCGAAAAAACGTGGCATCTTCGTCGTCGCCGTGACCAGCAAGAACAATCTCGACAAGCCGGCGACGCACTCTTCCGGCAAGCGGCTTGCCGATGCCGCCGACCTTGTCATCGACACCTGCTCGCCGATCGAGGATGCCATCGTGCCGGTCGAGGGCTGGAGCCGGCCGGTCTCCGGCTCGTCGACCGTGCTTGCCATGATCCTGGCGCATGAACTGATCGCCCGCACCGCCGAGGCGCTTTCGAAACGCGGCATCGAACTGCCGGTTTTCGCCTCGCCGACAATTGCCGGCGTCACACTGCACGACACCGACGTCATCTATGGCGTCTATCGCGAGAGAATGCTCGAGGCGCAGAAGAAGCACCTGCCGGCCTTCCAGGCGACCATGCGCGGCGAATGACGAACCGGGGAGGCCACGCAAACTTGCGAGGCCTCCCGAAGCGGGTAGTCAGGTCATGATGCAGGCGGCACCACGCGATCCGCTGGATCCGATCAGCGTGTACTTCGGGTCCGGGGTGCAAGATCAGGCGGAGCTGTTTTTGGGGACAGCGGCGAACCATCGACAGTGGCTGGGCCGCCAGGTTCCTCTCTATGCTGAACCGCTTTCTCGGGGCATACCGTGCTGCATCTCTGGAACGGTGAAAACCGGCACCTCGCCCTTGAAACCCTGGAGTTCAAAGGCGCCCGCCTGGATGACCGGCATCGATGCTCCTGCCGCAAAGCCGGGACCAAGCACCAGGGGGATGCCCAGCTTCTTGGTCGTCGACTCGAGGCGTGCCGTGCGGTTCACCGGCGAACCGATCGCGGTGTAGTCGAAGCGCCGTTCGGAGCCGAAATTGCCTACCGAGCAGATGCCCGTCTCGATGGCGACGCCGATTTGGATGGAGGGGTGGCCATCCGCGGTGAAGGCGGCGTCTTCGCGCTTCACCCGTTCGATAAGGGCAAGCCCCGCGTCGAGCGCGCGCTCGCGATGATCCGGCTGATCGAGCGGCGCGTTCCAGAAGGCGAGCACCGCATCGCCCATGAACTTGTCGATGGTGCCGTCGCGCTTGAGGATCTCATCGGTCGCAATGCCGAGGAAGTGGTTGACCACCTTTGCAATTTCTTGGGTATCGAGTCGTTCACTCATCGTCGTGAAGCCGCGTATGTCGCTGAGCAGAATTGTGATCTCGCGCTTCTCGCCAGACAGGATCGCTTCAGTATCCGAGCTTGCGAGGCGCTGCACCACGGAAGGCGACAGGTATTGGGAGAACTGCCGTGCCAGAGTGGACCGGCGCTGCTCGCTGCGCCTGTAGAGGACATAACCTTCGAAGCTCGCAACCAGGATCGTCGCAAGCGCCGGCTGCAGCGGGTCATAGAGTGCACCCTGCAGACTGTATTCGAGAGCGCCGAACACGAACGGCGTGACGGCCAGCAGCGCCAGGGCGAGGGCGCCAAGCACGACGCGCCCGGCGAGCACTCCGGAAAGACCGATGAAAACGACGGCACTGAGGACAAACCAGAGCCGCTCGAGCGTACGCGCGTGCGTTGGCTCGGCAAGATAGCGCCCGGCAAGCAACTGGCCGATTGCATCGGCGTGGATGTCCGCGCCTGGTCGCGCTGGACGCGTCGGGGTGGGTAGATACTGCGTCAGTCCCACGGCCGACAGATCGACAACGGCGATGGCGTCCCGCAGCCGCGGATCATTGTCGCCCGAAAGGATAGTGCTGGCAGATATACGGGGCGTATCCGTGGCGGTTTCCCAAAGGCGAATGCTCCCCTCCGGCTCGAGCGGCACAATGGCGCCGGCCATCCTGAGTGCGTCAAATCCGGCGGCATTCATCCGGGCTATGTAGCCGTCCTGCCCGGCGTAAAGGCGCAGGAGCTCGAGTGCGAAGGACGGCCACAGCTGCACGCCTTGAGCGGTATTGCGAAGCCAGAGCAGCGGCACATGGCGTAGTTCGCCATCGGGATCGGGCAAGGTGCGAATTACGCCGAGGCCCGCGGCGGCGTTCGAGAATTCGGCAAGCGAGCCGGTCAGGCCGGTGAAGCCGGGAAGTGTGTCGGGTACTTGCCCGACGATCGACCAGCCGGCTTTGGGCTCTGCTTCTGAAACCGTCGCCTCGTTGCCCAGGCTGACAGCAAGCGCCGTTCGGTTTTTCGCCAGCGCCGTTGCCAGGCGCTTGTCTCCGGCGATGCCCTCAGGCGAGGTGTCGGCCTCGGGCAGCACCAGCGCAAGCCCGATCACCGCGGCGCCGGATTCGGTGATGCCATCGACCAGATCGGCCAAGAGGCCACGGTTCCAAGGCCATCGCCCATGTGCTTTGAGGCTGGCATCGTCTATCGAGACGATCACGACGGGATTGCTCGTCGCTTGGCGCGGGGCGAGAAACTGGTAAAAGTCGTAGGTGCGTTCGCGGAGGCGCGATAGCGGCCCGTCGAAAGCCAAATGGCAAGCGAGCAGCAAGAGCACGGCCGCAAGACCGGATATTTTGCGCCTGGCAGCTTGCCGCCAATCAGCCCAGCGCGAACCGACCAAGAGGCTCATGTCGTGCCGCCGGGCTTAATTGCAGTAGTAGCAGCAACCCTCACCCTCACACCCACCCTCATCCACACCGCCGCCCACAGGTGGCGTTGGGGTGTCGGGGAACTCCATGACCACTCCTGGCAATGCGCCGTCGGTGGAGTCGCAGACTTTGAGCGAGCCGCCGAGTGCTGACGCACAAAGCGCGCTTACGTCCAGTCCCGGACCCGGTTCGCCTGGCAGGCCGGTGCCGGCTATCCGGTCGATGCTGTCCAATATCGGGAAGGTGTCGATTCCGCCGTAGCCGGTCAGCAGCTTGCCATCTTCCGATGTGCAGGCATAGCCCGGGTTTGTGATGACCAGCCGTTTGCCATTGATCGTGCAGGTCATGCGGCCGGCGCGCAGAATGCCGACGGTCTGGCCGGCTGCCACCAGCACTTCGATGATGCCGCCTCTGGCCCCGAGCACCATGTGCGGCGTCGCAACCTGCATGACGCCGCCTTTCGAAACCTGGCCGCCATAGAAACGGGCCAGGCCGCTGTTCATCCCGATGTCGATCTTTCCCGATCCGGAGCCCGGATTGTAGACGAATTCATCGATCGTCAGGCTGGTGTTCGGACCAATCTTGGCGCTCGATTCGTCCCGGAACACCAGCATTCCAAGACCAGTGGGATTGCTGCGCAGCTGGTCGCCGAGTTCGACGCCGGCGCCGACGTTCATTGTCCCGCCGTTGTTGCGGACGATGTTGGTCTGGTAGGCCGTCATCGACCCGACCGTTTCAGCGGCGGATGGTGCCGCGAAGGCAAGGCAGGCGACAAAAATGGCGATCTGACGATTCAGGGTCCTCATCGCGGCCTCTTTCAATTGAGCGTCAACGTGTAGCTCATGAGCATTTCAAACGATTTTCGGTCGCGGTTGGCGATGTCGAAGTTGGTTTCGCGATAGGCGAGATCGACGCTGATCTTCTGCGACTCCGTCAGCTGAAAATCGCTTTCCGAGGCAATGCGCCAGAAATCGCTCTTGATATTTGTGCCGATGCCGACGGACAGATCGGGAGCGTCGCTATGGCCGGCCGAGAAGGCGACCTGGTGCGACCATGCGAAAAGATCCGGTACGTTCATCAACAGGCCGCCATAGCGGACCTCGCCCGTGTAGCTGCGGCCGATTTCAGATCCGGAGGCGAAGTCATTCGAGCCGACAAAGCGCAGTCCGAGCGCCTGGCCATTGCGGAAGCGGTAGCTGCCGCCTGCCTCATAGAAAACCCTGCTATCGGCGAAAATGCCTTGCGAGGCGCTTAGATCGATGTAGCCGCCGCCCGCAAAAAGCGTCGTTTCGACCGTCGGGCGCACAACAAAGCGCCCGCTGACGCCGATGCCAGTTTCTTGGATATCGCTGTCGAAGCGATCTGTAACGGTGAACGCGGAAAGCAGCAGGCGCAGCGAATCGATCCCACTATTCGGCAATCCCTTGTCCCAGGTGATCGCGGCGTTGCCGTGGATGAAAGTGTCCTTGCTACCCGGAACCGACAGGTCTTCCGTGAAAAAGCGCTGCGTCGCCGTCAACGACCCCGAAAGGACGAGGGCGTCGGCACTTGGCGTGCCGAGGTCCCACCGGACAAAGCCTTCCGCCCGCCCATAGGGCGAGACGAAGCTGTCGTCGTCCTGCGCCCCACCCGGCTCAAAATCGGTAAATGCGCTGAACACGCCGCCGGTCAGGGCGAGTTCCCAGGTGACGCCACGCAACGCGCGCTCGATACGGGCGAGCAGGCGAACAGCTTCCTGCTGCTCACTTGCCGACAAGCCGCCGACTTCGATGCCGTACTGCACCTGCCGCCGGGCCAATTCATAGGAGCCGACATGATAGTACAACCGGCTCGCCGCCAGCCGGGCGCGCGCATCGCGGGGATATTTGATCAGATACTGCTCGATCGACGAGATCGCCTGATCGTACTGCCCGGCGTTGACGGCAACCGTGACGAACTGAGCGAGCGTTCCGTTGTCAGCCGGACTGGCGATGCGGGCTGAAAAAGCATCGTCATAGGACGAAAACAGACCCTGCGCGCCGGCCGGCAATGCACCGGCACAAAGCAGCGCCGCGGCGCAGCCGACGATCGTTCGAAACGAAGATTGCATGCCGAGAACCCACCCCAAACCCGACCAGTGCGAAGGACTTAGCACGACTACAAGAAAAAAGGCGACTGAACTTTGACGAAATCGTCCGAGGTTTTCAACAGCTGTTGCAGCCGCGCAACAAACTATCGGGTTCATTCGTATTTCGGCTGCGCTGGTTGCCAAAACATCTTCGCAGCGTTGCTGTATTTGTCGAAATATTCGGTCTCGATAGAAACTAACAAAACTCATCGAACGACAGCGAATCTAGCTTTCTTCAAGATTAATATAGTTCGCGTGATTCTGCGCGTATTTGGTCGCTGCCTGACCCATCGACGTCACATATGGCTCATCCGAAGGTCTTCCGTCGTATTGCGGAGACGATCGGAGAGCTGGCGGGCAATGCTTCACGCCCGCGGTGAGTTCCTGGGCCAGAAAGCCCATCCTTGCGCTTACGCGCTAAATCCGTCTGTATCGCAACCTGCTCAGTCACGGCGGTTCAAAGCCCCAAAAATCCCACGGTGGTGATCCCGCCGACCGCGTCCTGTGCAGGACGCATCGGCGGACACGCCAAAACTACAGCACGAGCATGGTGGCGAGCCCTAGCATCAGGCCCATACCTACGATATCGGTGACGGTGGTAAGAAAGATCGCCGAAGCTACGGCCGGATCGGCGCCGACCCGCCGCAGGCCCAATGGGATCAACACGCCGGAGATTCCGGACATGAGGCACGATCCGGACATGGCGAGCAGGATGACAAGTGCCAGCATGGGCGCCTGGGCTGCCGACTCCGGTTGCCGCGAGGCGTAGAACCACATGGCCGCAGCCGCCACAAGACCGACGAGCACGCCGTTGGCGATCCCGAGCGCGCCCTCCCTCATCACCAGGTGCAATTTCGGTCGCTTGTCCACATCGCCCAGGGCAAGGCCACGCAGCGTCATAGCCAGTGCCTGGCAGCCGGTGTTTCCGCTCTGCCCGGCCAAGACCGGGAGGAATGCCGCCAGGGCGACGATCTTCTCGATCGTGTCTGTGAACGAGCTGACCACGAAAGCGGCCATGAAGGCCGTCAGCAGGTTGAGCTGCAGCCACGGATGACGCTTCAGGAAGGCTGAAAACAGCGGCGTGAAAGAACGCTCCTCCTTCTGCACACCCACCATCTGGCCTGACTGAGCGGAAATCTCGATGATCTGCTGCTCGAACAAGCGCCAGCCGCGGACCTGCCCGAGCAGCCGGTCCTCCGCGTCCACCACCGGATAGACAGGGTAGTGCCGGCGGACCGCAGCCTTGCAGGCGTCGCTCAAGGACAGACCGACGGGGAGGGCGAACGGCTTTGGCAGCATGATCTGATCCACGGTGGCGTCCGCTTCGCTCAGCATCAGATCGCGCAGGACCACGAGGCCAACCAGTTTGTCGCCCTGGTCGGTGACGTAGAGATAAGTGAGCTCGGTCGGCACCGGGGTGCGTCTGACGGCCTCCACTGCGGCGGCTACTGTCGTGCCGACAGGAACGCTGGCGGGAATCGGGTCCATCAGCTCGACGAGCGACTCGGGGATCGCGAGGTCCTTGCCATCGCCGTGAGGCTTTATAGGCCGCATATGCGGCGGCAAATGCTCCGCCACCTTACGGGCGTGCCGGTCCGGCAACAACTTTAGTGTGTCCCGAATGAACTCGGGAGACTCACGGGCCAGCAATACCGCGGCGTCATCAGGTGCTCGAGCGCGCAGCGTGCGGACCAGCTTCTCAACGTCGTTCTCTTCCTTCATCTGTTCCCCCAATTGCTAGTGTCTTGCCTCTGACGGTATGACTCGAATCTGATCGCTCCGCGCTGGCGCAGTGGCCTAAGCGCCTCGATCCGGGAATCTTCGCCTTCTCCAGGCGCCGAGTAAACCGTACCCAGACAAATCTGAGCCATTGCGGGGTGCATACAGGCGGGCTGTAACCTCTGCGTGTCGCCGAAAATTCAAGGTGTTGCGAACGTCACCGATCTTTTCCTAGGCGCTGCGAGCACGTCGCACGAACGAAACCTAAACCGGGAAACTCTGCAGAATCAGGCCTCCGGCGTTCGAATTGATTTGCCTCATGCCGCGCTGAGCGCGGAGCGGCGGACTAAACTAAGCTAAGAGGCCGAGGATCCGCCGCTGTGGTGCTGCCAATGCGGGCCAGAGCTGCCGATATCGCTGGCAGCGAGCCGTTTGTATTGGCCAGATGGGTTCTGACGCGACTTGCCCATCCTGTTTCCGACGAGATTGTGACAGGACGAAATCAGGCGTGCCGGTCTGTCATACATTGGCGGGCATGTGGCATGCCGGCCTTTGGTGGTCGAGGGGAGAAGGCCGGAACGTCCCAATCACCTACGCGTTGGCCATCCGGGACTCGGCTATCCTGCACGGTGCAAATCGCATCTTTGTCCACCAGTTCGTTTTTCGGCTCCCCAGGGGGTATCCCGCATTTCTGTGGAGCGGATAGAGCGGCATTTCTCTCGCAAAATGTTCGCGAAAAATGGGCTCTATGCCACAGTCGTTTGCAAGAGGACTCGCCGTCGCTTGATTCAAATGCGGCGTTTCGCCGTGATGGTCATCTGTTGTTGGATCGGTGCGCAAGCCGTACGCCAGGCCCGCTGCCATTCTCTGGGATGAATTCGACGCCAGCGGCCTCGAGGGCACTGCGTATTGCATCAAGGTTGTTCCGATGTGGAATGCGCGCCCCGCGTTCGAAATCAACGATGGTTGCTCTGGAGATGCCGGCGGCGACCGCAAGTTCGCCCTGGCTCCAACCGAGCATGGCCCTGGCCCCCCTACATTGTTCCACGGAAATTAGGCTCATCGGCTGAGGTCAGTCTTTTTGGTTGACTTTCGCCCGGGAAATCAGGCTAAATGGAAGACGCTAGACAAACACAAACACTAGGACGGCTGAGCAGGTGTTGCTGCACCTACCCAGCCTGACCACAACCCAAGCTTCTGAGGAGCTCGGATCATGGCTGATTCCGACAATACCACGACGCCGCCCCACGTCACCCGCAGACGAGTACTTGCAGGAACAGTGGTGGCTAGCACCGCATGGGCCCTTGAAGGTAGCGTATCCGCAGGCGGCGCCGGAAGGACGAATCTGCGTTCTGACCCGGTGATGGCTCTATGGCAGAAATGGGAGGAAGCTCACAAGCTCACCGAGCGGCTTTGCCGCAGACAGCAGCGCTTGGAAACGCAACTCATTGAGAGCGTCGGCTTTCCCTGCGTGACCGTCCGCCTAGCCAAGGGTGAGGAGGTGACGATCCATTCTATCGAGGCGCTCAAGGATATACTTGGCAAAGAGCCATATACAGCGGCTCTTCGCAAGAAGGCCGAAGCTGCTTTAGCGGCACATCAGGCACGCTGGAATGCGGCTGCCGAGGAAACCGGTTACACCGCAGCGCTGATGGCGGAACGCCAGGCTGGGGAGCGGGTGCAGGATCTCCTGCAAACATTCTCAAGGACTGCTGCCACGACTCTCGCCGGTGTGGCAGGCAAGCTCCATGTCGTGTTGCGCGAGGGGGAAAGCGAGGAGGAGTGCTCCGAATTCCCTTGGCCGCAAATCCGCTCGGCACTCAGCGACCTGATGCACTTCGCCGAAGATGTTGGTGCTGATGGGTGCGGCGTCGAGGCAGTCGGCATGACTAAGCCGAAAAATCTCCGCGACGTCTGATGACCGCCAATTAGGACGAGGTTGAACCACCCGTCGCCTATAGCGATTTTGTCGTCTATGCTGAATTGCTCGTGCGAGACCGAAGAGACCGGCGCTGATCTGGCAAAGCTGATAGCGTCGATACTGGCAAGGTACTCGCAGTGATAATCCCGAAGGACGCTCACCAATAGTCCCGCTGCGTTTACTCGCTCACCTTACCGAAAGTTCCCGCCTGCTAGTTCCTTGGGGAAGCACAGGCAAAACTAAACATCCCACTTGGAATTCCGGTGCTGGAACAAAGACGGAACGGCGGACCGGCTCGAGCAGAAGGTCCGCCGTTCGGGGTCGTTCAGATCACAAGAAACGAACCTGCTGCAAGCGACAGACCTGGAGAGAGAGTGGCGAACTGTATTTGAGCTGCGCCACCGATCCCGTCGCTGTCGAAAGACAGCGCCCCGGTTGAGCTGTTGTAGATTATATGGTCGGAGCTGTCATGCGCGGCCGTGCCAGCAAAGAAAGCATCGGATGAAAGGCCACCCAATTTAAGCCCGGCAAAAACGGCGTCGTCGAGTTGGATCTTGTCCTGGAGCTTGTCGAAGTCGGTGATCCTGTCGATATTGCCGGCCCCAAGAGCACTGTTGAACACGAATGCATCATTGCCCCCGTTACCGGTCAAGATGTCGGCACCTCGTCCGCCGTTGATGACATTGGCGCCGGCGTTGCCCTGGATGGTCTGGGCAAAGGTGTTGCCCGTCAGGTTGATTGCAGACGTACCTGACGGATTGGTGGTGGCAAGAAGCTCGATCTGTGAACTGGCCGAAAGCGCATGGCTCACCGAAGCGAACACTTTGTCGGAGCCGCCGCCCACGGCCTCGATGACCTTATCACCGACATTGTCGACATAATAGGTATCATTGCCGCCATAGCCGACCATCTTGTCCGCACCACCGCCGCCATTGATTACGTTTGCGCCAGCATTGCCAAAAATGGCTTGGCCGAAGGCGTTGCCGGTTAGGTTTATTGCTGCCGTGAGCGTCGGATTGTTGGTGGCGAGGAGCTCAACCTCTGAGCCGGCCGAAAGGGCATGGCTGACAGCAGTGTAAACCCTGTCAACCCCACCGCTCACCGCTTCGACTACCTTGTCGCCGGCGTTGTCGATATGGTACGTGTCGTTACCGCCATAGCCGGTCATCGTGTCGGCGCCGCCGCCGCCCCTAATGTAATTGGCGCCGGCATTGCCCTGGATAGTCTGGGCGAACTCATTGCCGGTTAGGTTGATTGCCGTGGTGCCGGACGGGCTGTTGGTGGCAAGAAGCTCGATCTCCGAGCCGGCCGCAAGAGCATGGCTAACCGAAGCGAACACTTTGTCGGCACCGCCGCCCGCCGCCTCAACCTCCTTATCGCGGACATCCTCGACATAATAAGTGTCATTGCCGCCATAGCCGATCATCGTGTGGCCGCCGGCGCCGTGGAACACATCGTCACCGCTGGTGCCGTATAAGGTGTCGCTTGTGTCGACGGGAGGCGGTTCGGTCCCGGAGGTAGCGAGGTTGTGCTCCCGGAAAACGGCCTGCAGTTCCGGGGAGCTTTCAAGCGCGGTGTCGCCGTTCTGCGTTCCCCATTTATAGGTGTAGTCGAAGGCAGGTGACGGCACCAATGCGGCCCAATGATCGATCATGATTTGCATCTGTTCGGGGGTGGGCATGACCTGTCTTCCGCCGTCGGAAGTCTCCCAGTTACCGCCGCCGAAGGCCTGATAGACCGGAACGATGTTGTTAACCGGGATGCCGGATTTCACCGCTGCAGCCACGGCTCGATCGATCATGTCGTAATCGACCGTGTCCGTTCCCGTGCGCACCGGATAGGGGTCTATGCCGAAATAGTCGATATGCGTGTTGGCCGGATTGTAGGTATTCGTAAAATCCGGATTGGTCGGGGATCCCATGTTCATCATGGTGATGAAGGTCTTGGCGCCTGGAAAATGCTCATGGATCCAGTCGGATTCCGCCTTCAGGTTCTCGGCGGTTGCGTAGGTGCCCCACCTGCCGGTGGGATCGGGCTCGTCAACAAGATAGAACCCAAACACGTTCGGATTGCCAAGGAAGGGGGTCATTTTCTCGATGAAGGATGAGGTCACGCCCTCATGCTCATTGAGATAGACCAGGCCTTTCATGCCATCCGGCAATGCGTTGACCAGCGAAACATACTGAACGTCAGCCAGATTGAAGCCGGCGGTTGCGATTTCGGTGGCGGATCCACCCGATGCGTAGTGCAGAGTTGCCATCCATAATCCCTCTTGATTCGATAGCGCCCCGCGGGTGTCTGCCTACTAGAGGGTGTATATTAGCACCAAATCACATACCCGCACGCTCTGATAGAATGGTTGATCGGTGGCAGGATTGTCACATTGCGGAGAAAAATATACTTCATGATAGTCGACGATAGTGACGAGCAGTCAAATTTAACCGTTGAAGAAGTTAATGCTTAGCTCAAAAAGTTTCTGTATGATATTTTTACGAGACACTACATACATGGATACAGTCAAATAATTAACTTAGTGTTTCAATAAGTTTGCGTATCACTATTTGAGTGATTGGCAATTGATACATATTATAAGTAATAACAGCCGGCCATAGTGCTATAAACGGCGAATATAGGTGAAACAATTTGTCGTTCACTGGTGTAACTCTGGAAGACATCAATTTTTAATCCGAATAAATTGCAGTAAAGCGCCAAATTTCTATTCAATATGCATCGTCATGCCGGCCAACTGAGTTGACCTTAAACTAGGATTCTTGCCGGACCACGTTCTCTGCCGGCAATGCTATTTTCTTGTGGACAGATAACCGCAAGTGGCAGCCCGCGACCAAGTTGTCCGCACTAAGATTGCGAAATGGCAAACCGAAATGCGGTTCAATCAGAATCCAGCAACACCCAGGTGACCATCGAAACCATCCTGGACTGCAAACGCGCCGGTTTGGGCCGAGATGGTAGGGACTCGGAACCCCAGAGAGTTGGGCCATGTGCCTCTTGTGTCCCGACGGATTCCTTGGTCGGAATTCTCCCAGGCATCCCGGCGCTACCAGGCAGCAAAAAATACCCGTAAGATATAGAAGGCGGCGCAGCCATCGAGGGAGGACGTGCCAAGCGCCTGTCGAAAGAGACGAGCGCGCCACGGCGCGTCGAGCAACGCCGGCCCGATGAAGACGGTTGAGCCTTTCCTGCAGGCCTTGCGCAGCACTCGGATGGTACGGTCTCGCTTCAGAATCACTGCGGCAACCAACGGCAACCTACATCCGTTCGGCGCTTGAGATATGGCTACCGGAACAGATTGGCGCCGTTCAGAGGATGTCCCTCAAGCCGCTCGTCGAACAAGCGAATTTGCACAGCCAATGACTGCCAGAGCGCACCCGATGCCGACGCAATCAGCCGCCCAATCAAATCCATCGAGATCCCGCCCTATTAAGGTCGTACCCTGAAGGATTTCAATGGCAGCACCAACCAGAGCGAGGAAGACTATCAAACTCATTTTGCGTTCCGGCCAACCCAGGCTGCCAACAAGCATCAGCGCCGCGAAAGCGACACCGTGACTAAGCTTGTCATAATGGAAGCCTATGCCGAAGCCGAGCTCCTTGAGACGGAAAACTGGCAGAAGTGCAAGCACGAGAACGGCAAGCAGCGTAACGAAAAAGGCTGCCTTTTCGGCAATTGGGTGTAATCTCATTCTGCTCCTGCGATGCTGTTTGCGGGCCGGGCGTTGGCATGTAATGCCCGGCTCCGAGGTCGACATCGGCTCCCGCATGGTACGAGGCGAGGCTATTGCTTCGCCCTCACGATCGCATCCGATTGGTCCAAAATCAACTGAACTACATATTGATCCGCCACATTCGTAATAATAACTCGCGATACGTCAAACGCCGTCTATCTCTCGCGCGTAAATTGTCGTGCCCCTATGGAGCGGAGAACTCCATCGAGCACCTGCTTCGGAGCCGTCAGCAGCGGACCGAGAGAAAATGGCTGGGGCGCCAGGATTCGAACCTGGGAATGTCGGTACCAAAAACCGATGCCTTACCACTTGGCGACGCCCCATCAGCCGGCAACGTGCCCCGGCGCGCGGGCTTATAAGACGAGCCGGGGGAAAGCTCAACGCCGAAGATACAAAATGTCCTAAGCAGATGAGTTGTCCGGATTAGGTAGCAGGTGAGTTGTCCGGTTTTATGTCCAGCGAACGGAGGCTGGGGATCAAACGGACAGCATGGCTACAGGATCGGAGAATGTTCGCGCCATTTGAGCCGCTGGAATGGCGGCGATCTTTCGATCATCGAGTCAGGTGAGTTGCGGGCGTCTCGGAGCGGCAGGATGGACAATTGGAACCGCCTACAGCCGGGAACCAACAGATAGCGTCGACGATGGTGCTGGTTCCAGCCCTCGTTCCCTTGTTTGGCTTATGAGAATGGCAAAAGCAGGTCTTTTCGACGCAGCTTTTTCTTAATCGATTGTAAAGCTCGGCCGGCTCGGTCGATGCCTTGCCTTTCGCACTGCAGCATCATATCGCTCGATTTGCCAATATTTCCAATCTCCTGCAACCGGGGAGCAAGCATGACCAAATGGGTCTACACCTTTGGCGACGGCGCCGCGGAAGGCCGTGCCGGCGACCGCAATCTGCTCGGCGGCAAGGGCGCCAACCTTGCCGAAATGTGCAGCCTTGGGCTGCCGGTGCCGCCTGGGTTCACCATCACCACCGAGGTCTGCAACGCGTATTACGCCAACGGCCACACTTATCCGACTTCGCTGGAAGCGGACGTTACAGTCGCGCTAGACTATATCGGTCGGCTGACCGGGCGCCGCTTCGGCGATCCCTCGAAATTGCTGCTGGTGTCCGTTCGTTCAGGGGCGCGTGCCTCGATGCCCGGCATGATGGACACCGTGCTCAATCTCGGCCTGAACGACGAGACGGTCGAAGCACTGGCCGCCGATTCAGGCGATCCGCGCTTTGCCTATGACAGCTACCGCCGTTTCATCCAGATGTATTCCGATGTCGTCATGGGCCTCGACCATGAGGTCTTCGAGGAGATCCTCGAAGACCAGAAGGGCGGCCTCGGCCATGAACTCGACACCGAGCTGACAGCCATCGAATGGCAAGGCGTGATCGCGCTCTACAAGGCCAAAGTCGAGGAGGAGCTTGGCAAGCCCTTTCCGCAGGATCCGCACGAGCAGCTCTGGGGCGCCATCGGCGCGGTGTTTTCCAGCTGGATGAATAACCGCGCGATCACCTACCGGCGCCTGCACGACATTCCCGAAAGCTGGGGCACGGCAGTCAATGTCCAGGCCATGGTGTTCGGCAATATGGGCGACACCTCGGCCACCGGCGTTGCCTTCACCCGCAACCCGTCGACCGGCGAAAAGCAGCTTTATGGCGAGTTCCTGGTCAATGCGCAGGGCGAGGATGTCGTTGCCGGCATCCGCACGCCGCAGAACATCACCGAGGCGGCACGCATTGCCGCCGGTTCCGACAAGCCGTCGCTGCAGAAGCTGATGCCGGACGCCTTCCAGGCTTTCGTCAGCATCTCAGACCGCCTCGAAAAGCACTACCGCGACATGCAGGATCTCGAATTTACCATCGAGCGCGGCAAATTGTGGATGCTGCAGACCAGGTCCGGCAAGCGCACCGCCAAGGCGGCACTGAAGATTGCCGTCGACATGGCCAAGGACGGACTGATTTCAAAGGAAGAGGCCGTCGCCCGCATTGATCCGGCCTCGCTTGACCAGTTGCTGCATCCAACCATCGATCCGAAGGCGGCGCGCGACATCATCGGCGTTGGCCTGCCCGCATCGCCAGGTGCTGCCACCGGCGAGATCGTGTTTTCTTCGAACGACGCCGAGGAGGCCAAGACACAAGGCCGCAAGGCGATCCTGGTGCGCATCGAGACCAGCCCCGAAGACATCCATGGCATGCACGCGGCCGAAGGCATCTTGACGACGCGTGGCGGTATGACCAGCCACGCCGCCGTTGTGGCACGGGGTATGGGCAAGCCTTGCGTATCAGGGGCCGGTTCGCTGCGCGTCGACTACAAAGCTGGCACGCTGATGGCGATGGGAGCGACCTTCCGCAAGGGCGACGTGATCACCATCGACGGTGGCAACGGCCAGGTGCTGAAGGGTGCGGTCTCGATGCTGCAGCCCGAACTCTCGGGTGATTTCGCCGCCATCATGGAGTGGGCCGACGGGGCGCGCCGCATGAAGGTGCGCACCAACGCCGAGACGCCGCTGGATGCGCGCATGGCGCGCTCCTTCGGCGCCGAAGGCATCGGGCTATGCCGCACCGAGCACATGTTCTTCGACGGCGACCGCATCGTTGCCATGCGCGAGATGATCCTGGCCGATACCGAAAAGGACCGGCGAACGGCGCTGGCCAAGCTGTTGCCGATGCAGCGCTCGGATTTCCTCGAACTGTTCGAGATCATGGCCGGGCTGCCGGTGACGATCCGCCTGCTCGATCCGCCGCTGCACGAATTCCTGCCCAAGACCGAGGAGGAGGTGGCCGAGGTCGCCGCTGCCATGAATGTGTCGCCGGACAAGCTCAGGCGGCGTACCGAAGCGCTGCACGAGTTCAATCCGATGCTCGGCCATCGCGGCTGCCGGCTTGCCGTCTCCTATCCCGAAATCGCTGAGATGCAGGCGCGCGCGATATTCGAGGCGGCCGTCGAGGCCGGCCGGAAGGCCGGCGCGCTGGTGGTGCCGGAGATCATGGTGCCGCTGGTCGGCCTGGTGAAGGAGCTCGATTTCGTCAAGGCGCGCGTCGACGCCGTCGCCAAAAGCGTGATGGAGGAGACCGGCGTCAAGATCGATTACCTCACCGGTACGATGATTGAACTGCCGCGCGCCGCGATCCGCGCCCACGTCATCGCCGAGGCGGCCGAATTCTTCTCCTTCGGCACCAACGATCTGACCCAGACCACTTTCGGCATCTCCCGCGACGACGCGGCCTCGTTCCTCGAGACCTACCGGCAAAAAGGCATCATCGAGCAGGATCCATTCGTGTCGCTCGACATAGAGGGTGTCGGCGAGCTGGTGCGGATGGCGGCCGACAAGGGCAGGGCGACGCGGCCCGACATCAAGCTCGGCATTTGCGGCGAGCACGGCGGCGACCCCGCTTCGATTCATTTCTGCGAGAAGGTCGGCCTCGACTATGTATCGTGCTCACCCTACCGCGTGCCAATCGCCAGGCTGGCTGCTGCGCAGGCGGCAGTGCAGGCTGCAAAAGTCGGAGCGTGAATAGATCCAGACCGAAGATGTCGGACAGACGCGCTGGCAAACCATCGATTTATGGAAATGCCTGTCGCCTGACGTCGGACGTGGCACGCGCCGCGATCTTCGGAGCGTGACGGCCTGTTTGCAGCACTGGCTAATGGATCTTCCGCGCAGCAAGCAAGGTTGATGTTTTCGAGCCGCCGTGTGAAATGGCCGCGGGATGGTGCACATGTCTGATGATGAACAAACCGCTGCGGCGCGCTGGTCGGTGAAGTCCGAGCTCCGCGCCGTCGGCCGCGACAAGCCGCTGCTCGCGGTGCTGGCGGCGATCCTCTGTCTCTATTGTGCGTTTATCGCCGGACCGATCGTCTATGCGGTGCTGGCCATCAACGGCATCGCGGATTTCTTCAAATGAAGCCGGTTCCGGCGATCTCGCTCCGGTCCCGGTTCCTGCGTCTACCGCGCCCGAAATTGCTCGACCTGGACGAAATTGCTTAGCCGGGATGAAACCGTTCCCGTCTATCGTTCGTACCTTGGGGGGTAGGGGGAGGACACGTGACGATAAGAATCAGGCTTCCGGGCGGGACTTTGAAGATCAAGAAAAGGGACGAACTGCGGCGGCGCGAGCAGAAGCGCGAGGTGCCGGTTTGGCAGGTCGGCAATTATTTCGTCATCTGGTGGCCGAGCGGCATGTCCGATCGCCCATCCTCGCCCAACAAGTCCTCGCCTAGGCAATAGCCCGCACCCGACGATCCCGACTGGGCATTGACGCCTCGGCGCAGGATCAGGAACCGCCGTGCGCACCAAATTCCGAGACCGCTCGACAAATCCCAGAAAAAGTCAGCGGGCAGGCGTTGACTCTTCCGCCAGGGAAGGCGATGCTGCATTGCACAATTGGGGCGGCGGAAGCGATGGCAGTGCGTATCAGAATGCCGGGCGGCACGCTGAAGGTGAAAGTGTACCGCGAATTGCGCGACCGCGAGCGCGCCCGCCGCATACCCGTCGTCAAGATCGGCCGGGTTTATTTCACCTGGTGGTCGAACCGCCAACGCCTGATTGACGATCAGTCGCCGGGGTGACGCAGCAAGCGCCTGGGAAGGCCGCGCGGAGCCTCCGCGGGCGAGCTCGCAAAATAAGTTGATGACGCTGCTGTTGACTCTTCCGCAACGGAAGGTCTCTACTTACCGCATTGCACACAATTGCTGCGTTGCACGACGGGAGTTGGACCGATGGCAGTGCGTATCAGGTTGCCTGGCGGCACTCTGAAGATGAAGACCTATCGTGAGTTGCGAGCCCGGGAACGCGACCGCCGCGTGCCTGTGATGAAGATGGGCTCGCTGTATTTTGTCTGGTGGTCGAAGTCTCAAGGCCAGGAAAAGCTACAGGGCAACTCTCACTAGTGGGTCATATAGCTTGATCCCTGGGGGCGCACACAACGGCGGAAGCATCGGGTGGCAATAGTCTTCGTGAAGACCGCTTTGACCAATCTTTGTATGTGTGTTCCACGAAGTGTGCCGCGGGCGGGTGCGAACAAAGCTTGCATCTGACTGCTTGAGATTAATCGGTTGCTGGCACGGTGGACGTGATCCTTCACGTGCCGGCAAAGACGCGAAGCAGGCACTGTTACCTTGCGCTTTGATGGCGCTTTTGGGGATCGCCGCGTCGACTTTGATCTGCTCGATCCGGAACAGATGTGCCGCGCAATCGGCTGCGCAGGCTGCAAAGAACGGCCGCGGTATGCGTTGGAATCCACCCAGTATCTGACCTTACCGATTTGTAACCAAATTCACGCGAACTGCGCGTGACGGCTCCAAATCCCGACATCGTTTCTGCCCAGTTTCCGGGCTCCGAACCCGCCCCGGTGCCAGAAACAAAAATGTTGCAGAACCCGCCCACGCACGTCCGCTCGATTCTCATCCTCCAGACGAAATTCTCGGCGATCTTGTCCTCGCCTCCGCGCTCGCCAGTAACCTGCGCCTTGAATATCCAAAGGCCAGGATCGTGTTCCTTTGCGAGGCGAGCTTTGCCAGCTTCCTGATGGCTCATGGCATCGCCTCGGACGTGGTGGCGCTCCGGCGCGTACGGATGCGTGGCACCCCCTCTACAGCGTGGTCGCGAGCTTTACGCGATGGTGCGCGCTCTGCGCCGATTCCGATTTCCTGACCATCGACCTGGCCGATTCCAAAACCTCACGCATTATCGTCAGGCTCGTCAACGCCAAGACCCGCGCCGGATATGATCCTCCCGAAAAACCGTTGCGCTGGCTGGAACGCCAGCCCGCCAACGTCCTGGCCAAGCCGTTTGGCTTTGGCGGCCAGCATTATCTCTACCGCTATCTTTCCCGCTTGAGGCGCTTGGCGTGGAGTTGCGTGCGCAGGTCCCAACGATTGAGCCGCTGCCGCTGGAGACGGCCAAGGCATTGGCGCTTCTCGACCGGCATCATCTCCGGCGTAACGCTTTCATAGCCGTTCATGCGGGAGCGAGCTTCCGGGGGCGGCAATGGCAACCGGAACGTTTTGCGCTGGCGATCGACGAGCTCTCGCGACAGACCGGCTTGGACTTCCTGCTTGTCGGCGGCCCCGGTGAACGGGCATCTGCCGAGCGCATCGTCGCCAAGGCCGCTTCGCCGGTCGTCAACGTGGTCGGGGCGCTGTCGCTGGCAACGCTGCTGGCGGTCCTCGGCCATGCACGCCTTTTTCTGGGAAACGAGAGTGGCCCGATGCACATGGCCGCCGCCGCGGGAACGCCGGTCGTCGGCCTCTTCGGCCTGACCGACCCCGCCGTCTGGGGTCCTGTCGGCGTGGCCAGTGTTACGCCGCGGCCCTCTATGCCTTGCGAGTGCATAGCCAGGGACCTGTGCCGCCGCCCCGATCCGAGCAAGGCTTGCTGCGTCTGGCAACTTGAGGTCAAAGCGGTGGTCGACGCGGTGTGCGCGATCCTTTCACGTACGGTTAAGGACGTGGAGCACGCATTGTGACCTCGCGCTTGCCAAAGGTCAGGCCGGCGGTCAAATTGCCGCTGCCGACGCTTTTGCAGGGGCATCGTCCCGATTTCCGCCTTGATGCCGGTCTTGGGGTCGCCGCTTCAACTTTGATCCGGCCGATCTGGAAATAATCGATGCGCCTGTTCCAAAAGTATTTTTGCGCCGTTGCGATATCGCTGTGGGCTGTCACTCCTAGTAAGGCCCAGTTGCTCGTCGCACCGACGCTGCACATCAAGGCCGAGATGGGCAGCGGCCGCGTCGCGCTGACGCTCGATGCGTGCGGCGGAAGAACCGACACACGGATTCTCTCGGCGCTGGTGGAAAACAAGATTCCCGCCACCATTTTCGTCACCGGGATCTGGCTGAAGCACAACGCCGCCGCCGTCGAGATCATGCGGGCGCATCCCGAACTGTTTGAATTGGAAAACCATGGTGGCCGCCATGTTCCGGCGGTCGACACGCCGCAAAGGATCTACGGCATTCGCAGTGCCGGCAGCCCGGAGGCCGTGCTGGCCGAGGTGGAATCGGGTGCTGCCGCTCTTGCCGTGACCGGCGAACCGGCGCCGAAATGGTTTCGCGGCGCAACCGCCGAATACAGCCCGTCGGCAAACGCGATGATACGCAAGCTTGGCTTCAAGATCGCCGGATTCTCAATCAACGGCGATGGCGGCTCATTGCTCGGCGCAAAAGAGACCGCCCGGCGCATTGCCGCGGCAAAGGACGGCGACGTCATCATCGCTCATATCAACCAGCCGACCCATGCCGCCGGCGAAGGCGTGGTGCAGGGACTTCTGGCGCTGAAGGCCAAGGGCCTCACATTCGTGCGGCTCGACGATGCCGACGGCGTCGGCGATGAAGGCACCACCGACTGATCAGTCGGGCGTGGCCTCGATAGTCACCTTGTTCGGATAGAACGCGCCGTGATCACGGATATCCGACATCTCGTCGAACGGCCGCTCATAGGCCCACATCGCATTCTTGCCTGCATCGCCGGCGGGCAGCACGCTCCAATAGCTGGCATCGCCCTTGTAGGGGCAATGGGTCGAGTGTTCCGTCTTGCCAAGCTGCTTGAAGTCGATGTCTTCGAACGGAATGTAGAAAACCGGTGGATACGGCGATTCGGTCAGCACCTTGACCTTGCTGGACGAGACGATGACGGTATCGCCGGCGCGCACCGTCACGGTGCCCTTGTAAGGCTCGACGGTGATGATCTTGCCCGGATTGCGCTGAAAGCCGGGTGACGGGTTTGCGATCTGGTCCATGTCGGATCTCCTTGCCTCACCGTCAAAATGTGTGTGGCAAGAGCGTTGCGCAAGACCTGCTTGCCACCAGCGGGCGTCGCCGGCGGACGGCAGTCTTGCGCTTTCCGCCGGTATCTCGCCTAGAATCAGGCGGCGGCCTTGAATGCGTCCATCAGTCCGGCATAGGCGGCGGCAATGCCGGCCACCGGATTGGTGCTTTTCGAGGTGGTCTCGACCTTCAGCGCACCACCGCTGGTCGGCAAGGTGAGCAGCAGGAACTGGCGATTGCCGCCATCGCCGACGCAGGCGGCAGCGACGTGCTGGCTTTCGCCCTCGTTCTCGACGCACATCTTGAACAAGAGCGTGCCGCCGACCGCTTCGAGGGCGCCACCGACGACCTCGACGAATTCATCTTCGGAAACGGCTTTGGCGTCGGGCAACAGATCGGCCTGCATGACATCGGCCGCCACCAGATCGGCCAGACCTTCGGCAAGCGTATTTTCGAGGGCTTTGTCGTCGAACTGCGGGTCCATGCGAACCTCTTTCATTCGCCAATCGCGCCCCGCCCGTTAATCAACGTTAACGCCGAGCATGGCCGGATTGTGGCGAATTCCGCCTCATTCGGCTCCATGCACCGCTCCAGCCCGGATCTGGCTGGACAATCCGCCGGTTCGTCCCACAATGGCAAAAAAATAACGGGAGGAACAGATGCTCGGGCTGATGCAGGAATGGCCGCTGCTTTGCCACAAGCTGATCGACAACGCCGAGAGGCAGCACGGCAGACGCGAGATCGTGTCGCGCTCGATCGAGGGGCCGATCGTACGCAGCACATATGCCGAAATCCATAATCGTGCCCTAAAGGTCGCCGGGCGGCTAGAGCGTGATGGTTTCGGGCTTGGCGACCGCATCGCGACCCTGGCCTGGAACACTGCGCGCCACATCGAGGCCTGGTACGGCATCATGGGTGTCGGCGCCATCTATCACACGCTCAACCCGCGTCTCTTTCCCGAGCAGATCACCTGGATCATGAACAATGCCGGGGATAAGGCGATCTTCGTCGACCTGACCTTCCTGCCGCTGCTCGAAAAGATCGCCGGCGCGGTCAAGTCGCTGAAGCAGGTTATCGTGCTGACCGACATGGCGCATTTGCCGGAGACTGCGCTGCCCAATGTCGTTGCCTATGAAGATTGGCTTGCTGGAGCCGAGGGCAACTTCGCATGGAAGACATTCGACGAAAACACCGCCGCCGGGATGTGCTACACCTCGGGCACGACGGGCGACCCGAAAGGTGTCCTCTACAGCCATCGTTCGAACGTGCTGCACGCCATGATCGCCGCCATGCCCGACGCCATGGGCCTGTCGTCGCGCGATACCATACTGCCGGTCGTGCCGATGTTTCACGCCAACGCCTGGGGCCTTGCCCAGAGCGCGCCGATGATCGGCGCCAAGCTGGTCATGCCCGGCTGCAAGATGGATGGCGCTTCGCTCTACGAGCTGCTCGACACCGAGAAGGTGACCTTCAGCGCCGCCGTGCCGACGGTGTGGATGATGCTCCTCCAGTATCTGGAAGAGACCGGCAAGAAACTACCCTATCTGCAGAAAGTCGTCATCGGCGGCTCGTCCTGTCCACGCGCGCTCACGACGAAGTTCCAGGACAGTTACGACGTCCAGGTCGTCCACGCCTGGGGCATGACCGAGATGTCGCCGCTCGGCACACTGTGCACCCTGAAGCCGGACTATGCCGGGCTAAAGGGCGAGGCCCGCCTAGGCGTCCAGCAGAAGCAGGGCTTTACGCCGTTCGGCATCGAAATGAAGGTGACGGACGACGCCGGCAACGAACTGCCATGGGACGGCAAGACTTTCGGCAGGCTCAAGGTCCGCGGGCCGGCCGTCGCGCGCGCCTATTATGGCGGCATCGGATCCGAACAGTTTGATGAAGACGGCTGGTTCGATACCGGTGATGTCGCGCATATCGATCCCGGCGGCTACATGCAGATCACCGATCGTGCCAAGGACGTGATCAAGTCGGGCGGTGAATGGATCTCGACCATCGAGCTCGAGAACCTGGCGGTCGGCCATCCCGATGTGGCGGAGGCCGCCGCCATCGGCATTCCGCATTCGAAATGGGGCGAGCGGCCTTTGCTCGTGGTTGTGCTTAAGCCGGGCAGGGAGCCGACCAAGACCGACATCCTCGCTTTCATGGACGGCAAGGTGGCGAAGTGGTGGATGCCGGACGACGTCGCTTTTGTCGGCGAAATCCCACACACCGCTGCCGGCAAGATCCAGAAGATTACCTTGCGCCAGCAGTTTCGGGACTATCACCTGCCGACGGATTGACCGGAGATGCGGCGTCTTTGCGCCTTCAAGCCGCCGCTGAAAGGCACTATGCCTTGGTTCGGGTTGGGGCAGCGCGGAAAACAATGACGGGAATTCCCGAGCGACAAACGTCGAGGGCCGCCGGTTGGTCGCGGCGCGCCGGCGCGTTTTCGGCGATCCTGCTGCTGACGGTTCTTATCGGCCACCGATATGACCTCGTCGAGACGCCGGCATTCCTGTGGGTGCTTGGTATTGTCGCCTTGCTGGCCGCGGTTGCGCTTTTGTTTGCCGGGTTTGCCTTTGCGCGACTGTGGAATTTCGGTGATCGCGGCGGCCATGACCTGACCGCCGGCGGCTTGCTGGCGCTTCTGGTGCTCATCCCTTACGCTGTCGCGGCCTATTGGGCGGCGACCTATCCGCCGCTGCGCGACATCTCGACGGATTTTGACGACCCGCCGGCGCTCGATATTTCTACCCGGACAAAGGACATGAACGAGCTTTTGCCGCCGACGCCCGGCGAGCAGCGCCTGCAAATCGAAGCTTATCCGCTTGTTACCGGACGCAGCTACACCTTGCCTTTCGATCGCGTTCTGGAGGCGGTCAAAACCGTGCTCGATCGGCGCGGCTGGCAGCTCACGGCGCCATTTCCAGAGGCAGCAGGGCAAATCGACGTGACGGTCGATGCGCTGGCCAAGAGCTTCCTGCTTGGCCTTCCCGCTGATGTCGCCATCCGCGTGACCGATGACGGCGATGCGGTCATCGTCGATATGCGCTCGGCCTCACGTTACGGCCGCTACGACCTTGGCGACAATGCAGCGCGCATCACCGATTTCCTTGCCGAACTCGACCAGGAAGTCGCCGGCCAGGTGGGCGTGGCGCCGGCGGAATGATATCGGAACGGTACTACTTTGCCGGCGAATAGATGCCGTCGATAGCCGGCGCGCCATCGGTGTGAACCAGGCCGCGCGCCACCAAGTCTTCCAGGTGGGCAAGCACCGACAGGCCGGCCGCGCTATGCAGGCGCGGGTCGGTGTCTCGATAGATCGCCTCCACCATGTCCTTGATTGTCCGGTCGCCGTTGTTGATCCGCTCCAGAATTGCGCGTTCGCGCATTTTGCGATGCGTTTTCAATCCGCGCATGAAGCTGCGCGGCTCGGTCACCGGCCCACCATGACCGGGCAGCAGCAGCCGGTCGTCACGTTCGATCAGCCGATCGAGAGATGTCATGTAGTCGGCCATCGCGCCATCCGGCGGCGCGACGATCGCGGTTGCCCACGCCATGACGTGATCGGCCGAGAAAAGGATGCCGGTTCCCTCCAGCGCGAAGGCCGCGTGATTGGCGGTATGGCCGGGCGTCAGCACCGTCCGGATCGCCCAGCCGTCGCCGTCGATCACCATATCGTCCGGCAGCGCGATATCAGGAACAAAGTCGGTGTCGGCGCTGGCATCGAGCGGATTGACCTCGCCGATGCGCAACGGCCGCGCTGGGCGATGCCGGCCCTCCCCCAGAACCACCGCACCGGTATGCTGCTTCAGCCGCGCCGCCAGCGGCGAATGGTCGCGATGCGTGTGGCTGATGAAGATATGGCTGACCGGCCTGGTCCCGATCGCTTCGAGCAGTGTTCGAAGATGTGCCTCGTCATCCGGTCCGGGATCGATCACTGCCAGCGTCTCGCGCCCGACGATATAGCTGTTGGTTCCGTGAAATGTGAACGGGCTTGGGTTCCTGGCGGTGACGCGTTGAATACCAGGCGCAACGGCTACGCCCTGGCCGTAGGCCGGATCGAAGCGTGTATCGAATTTCAGCGCCATGCGAACGTCGCGACCTTTTTTGGGGCGAGGGCAAAACCGATTGCCGCATAGCACGGAAGCCAATATAGGAAAACGCAAGGCCGCGTTCGGCGGCAATCCGGAACGGGGAAGACCATGGCACTTGCAACGACGATGCGTCCGCTTATTTCTCTCGCTTTGCCTGAAAAGGGCGCGGCCCGGCTGGCAGGACAGCTTTTGCTGGCGATCGCCGGAACGCTGCTGCTGATCTTGTCTGCCAAGACCAAGGTTATGCTCGGACCGGTCGATATCTCGATGCAGACGCTCGCCGTCTTCCTGATCGCTGCCTCCTTCGGCATGCGCCTTGGCGTCGCAACGCTGCTTCTCTACATGGCCGAGGGCGCATTGGGCCTTCCGGTCTTCCAGAGCACGCCCGAAAAGGGCATCGGTATCGCTTACATGCTCGGTTCGACCGGCGGTTATCTAGCCGGCTTCGTCGTCATGGCGGCGATCGTCGGCTGGGCTGCCGACCGTGGCTGGGATCGCCATCCTATCAAGCTCTTCAATGCCATGCTGGTTGCCGAGATCGTCATGATGGCAATGGGCTTTGCCTGGCTGGCGCTGTTGATCGGCCCGGAAAAATCCTGGCAGTTCGGGGTGTTGCCCTTTATCGTCGGTGATCTGATTAAGGTTGCGCTGGCCGCGAGCCTGGTGCCGGCTGTCTGGTCGCTGCTGAAGCGGTCGTGAAGCCGGTCGAGCGGAACTGAAGTCAGAACGGAACTGCGCGTTGCATCGCTGTCACCATGTTGTTGCCTGAACCCCATGACTCAATGGTAACCTGTTCTGCGCGACAATGGTTTTTCGCCGTGCTTGGTGTGGCCGTGCAGGATCTTTCTCGCTGGCGGCAGGCTTGTAGCGCGACGCCATGCAGCGAGGCCGTCACATTAGCTTCAAGTCGACGGACTAAGTACCAGAACCAACGGGCGATTCGTCACGACCAGCGTAACCAAGCACCTACGTATGGAAATAAATTGCTCGACATAGCATCTCAGCCAGCTGAAAAAGAAAGCGGCTCGGTGATTATTTAGGCACAGCTAAATTTCTGGACAATGTGTAGGAAATTCTTAACCCAACCGCCTTGACTCTAGCGGCTTGGTTGCTTGCTGGTATCCACACACTGTCGTAACCGTTGACCTGAGATCATGCCGCCGACCGCCGAAGGAAGACACGTGAGTAGCGCGGAAAAAACAACGAGCAAGGCAACAACCCTGTCGCCTGAGCCGACCGCCGCGCCGGCAACCCGCTGGTATGCGGCCAGCGTCTTTCCCGGGAAGGAGCATGTCGCCGAGCGGCATCTCCGGATCCAGGGATTCCAGCCCTTTGAACCTCGCTGCGAGAAAACCGTGCGTCATGCCCGGCGGCTCGAAACACGGTCCGCAGCTTATTTCCCGGGTTATATGTTCATCGCCCTTGACGTCGCGCTGCAACGTTGGCGCTCGATCAACGGAACGTTCGGTGTGCGTTCCCTCGTCATGCAAGGGGGCCGGCCTTTGCCTGTGCCCTCCGGTCTGGTAGAGCGCTTCATTGCGTTGACCGGCAGGCACGGCCTGCTCGACTTCAGCGGCGGCCTCGCAGCCGGTTCTTCGGTTCGGATCCTTTCCGGCCCGTTCGCGGAAATGATCGGTCGCCTTGACCGGCTCGATCCAGCCGGAAGGGCTCGGGTTCTGGTTGCCATCATGAATGGCGAGATCCCTGTCGACCTTGATGCCAGGGATCTCGTCGCCATCGCATAGTCGTAAGCATCGAGGTGCGGCGAGGCGATGCAAATTGTTGTAGGATCGGCTCTCGGGTTTTCACCCGGGAGTGCGGTAGCCGTCCTTTGGTAGGGAGTGGGCGCTGTCTAGCGAGATCATCTCGTCGGCGCTGATTTGAGAGTACGCGATATGCGGATAACAATGATTGGTGCCGGCTATGTGGGGCTCGTCTCGGGCGCCTGCTTCGCCGACTTTGGCCATCAGGTCTGCTGCGTCGATCGTGATGCGGAAAAGCTTGCCATGCTCAAACTCGGCAAGATACCGATCTATGAGCCAGGGCTCGACGACCTCGTCACCACGAACACCGCGCAAGGTCGCTTGCGTTTCGACGACAATCTGGCCGATGCCGTTTCTCAATCGGATGTCGTCTTCATCGCCGTGGGCACGCCGTCACGGCGTGGCGATGGGCACGCCGATCTGTCCTTCGTCTACGATGCGGCGGCCGAAGTTGGTCGCGCACTCAAGGGGTTTACGGTCGTGGTGACGAAATCGACCGTTCCGGTCGGTACCGGCGATGAGGTGGAACGGATCATTCGCGAGCAAAATTCCGCCGCCGATTTTGCGGTGGTCTCCAATCCGGAATTTCTTCGCGAAGGATCGGCCATCGAGGATTTCAAGCGGCCCGACCGCATCATTGTCGGGACCGATGCCGAACGGGCCAAAGCCGTCATGGGCGAGATCTACCGCCCGCTCTCGCTGAATGTCGCGCCGATATTCTACACGAGCCGGCGTACGGCTGAGCTTACCAAATATGCCGGCAATGCCTTTCTGGCCATGAAGATCACCTTCATCAACGAAATTGCCGATCTCTGCGAGCGGTTGGGCGCCGATGTGCAGGATGTCGCGCGCGGCATCGGTATGGACAACCGCATCGGCGCAAAGTTTCTTCATGCCGGGCCGGGCTATGGCGGCTCCTGTTTCCCGAAGGATACGCTAGCACTGGTCAAGACCGCGCAGGACGCGGCAAGCCCCGTGCGGCTTATTGAAACGACCGTCTCGATAAACGATCAGCGCAAACGGGCGATGGCGCGCAAGGTGGTCGAGGCCTGCGGCGGCTCTGTTCGCGGCAAGTCCATCGGTATCCTCGGCCTTACGTTCAAACCGAACACCGACGACATGCGCGACGCCCCCTCATTGGCCATCATTCAGGCACTCCAGGATGCCGGCGCTTCGATCAAGGCCTATGATCCGGTCGGCATGGAGCAGGCGCGCAAGATGATAGAGGGCATTGAATTCGGAGAAAGCGCCTACGCGGTGGCCGACGGCGCGCATGCAATCGTCATCGTCACCGAATGGAATGCGTTTCGGTCGCTGGATCTGAAGCGGCTCCATGCAGTCATGGCGACGCCGGTAATGGTCGACCTTCGAAATGTCTATCGCGGCGAGGACGTCGTGAAGGAAGGCATAGCCTATTCGAGCGTTGGCCGAGAGCGGCACCTTGTCAGGTGAACGTCCAGGTTTCCATGGGACCCGGGTTGCGGGATTCAATTTGAGCACCACCACTGTCCAATTGCCCAATCGAAGGCATCTGCTGCTCCGGATGCGCTTTCAGCTGCTTGGCGGATTGACATTCGCTATCCTGCTGCCTGCGCTGATCCGCATGTCGTTTGATCAACAGGTTATCCTGTACTCAAACTTGCAGGTTACGATCGTCGCGGCAATCATCGCTCATACGACAGGCTACTTCCTCTACAAGCGCATCGGCAATTTCCCAGGCGTCGCGGCGGCTGGCTACATCCTGCCAACATTCGCGCTGACCTATGGCCTTGTGTTCGTCACTATCTTCTTCTTCAGATTTGACTACAGCCGATTCCAGGCCGCCGCGAGCTTCATCCAGTCAACATTGTGGTACTTTGGCCTGAGCCTGGCCACTCGACGGCTCGATGCATATCGCCTGGCAATAATTCCTGGCGGAGATGTCGACAGGCTGGAGACAATACCGGGTGTGAGTTGGCATAGGATCCATTCGCCCGATACGGTTGTCGAATACGCGAGCGGCGTCGTGGCCGATCTTAGGGCCGATCTTTCAGATGAATGGGAGCGGTATATTGCGGACCGTGCGCTGTCGGGAACACCAGTCTATCACGTCAAGCAAATCAGCGAATCGCTCACAGGCAGAGTGGAGATCGAGCATCTTTCTGAAAACACTCTAGGCTCCTTGAATCCAAACCAGGCTTACCTGAAAATAAAACAGTCTGTGGACTGGGCTTCTGCGTTATTTGTGCTTGTTGTTTTCTCGCCATTGCTGCTGTTTGTGGCGATTGCGGTAAAGATCGATTCGCCTGGACCCGCACTATTTAGACAGAAGCGAATGGGCTACGGAGGGCATCCCTACGAGGTCTACAAGTTTCGAACGATGAAGCTCAGCGACACGGCTGTCGACGAGAAGGAAGCGGCCATCACGAAGGCCGGCGACACACGCATCACCCGTTTGGGGCAGTTCTTGAGAAAATCCCGGATCGACGAGTTGCCGCAGGCCTTCAACATCCTGCGCGGTGAAATGAGCTGGATAGGACCGCGGCCGGAAGCACTCGTACTCTCGAAATGGTATGAAGCGGAGCTGCCGTTCTATCGCTACCGGCATATCGTGCGGCCTGGCATTACCGGATGGGCACAAGTCAACCAAGGCCACGTTGCGGCCGTGGACGATGTTCTGGAAAAACTTCACTACGACTTCTACTACATCAAGAATTTCTCCCCTTGGCTCGACGTGCTGATTGTGTTTCGTACCGTCCGAACCATGCTGACAGGATTTGGCGCGCGTTGAGTGGGCCGCGAAGACAACTAGCCGATACGCTGATCAGTGTTGAGAATATCGCCTTGTCGACCCCGGAGAAGTACAATGACTAGGAAAACCGCACTCATTACCGGCATCACCGGCCAGGATGGCGCCTACCTCGCAGAGCTTCTTTTGGCAAAGGGCTACAATGTCCATGGCATCAAGCGGCGGTCGTCGTCGTTTAATACCGGCCGAATCGACAGTCTCTACCAGGATCCGCATGAAAAGAACGTAAGGCTGTCGCTGCATTATGGCGACATGACCGATGCCACCAACCTCATCCGCATCATCCAGGAGGTGCAGCCCGACGAGATTTATAATCTCGCCGCACAATCCCATGTCCAGGTGAGCTTCGAAACCGCTGAATATACGGCGAATGCCGACGCGATTGGCACATTGCGTCTCCTCGAAGCCATCCGACTGCTTGGCTTGACAGCAAAGTCGCGTTTCTATCAGGCATCGACTTCCGAACTGTACGGGAAAGTGCAGGAGATTCCGCAACGCGAGACGACGCCTTTCTATCCTCGGTCACCTTATGCGGCCGCAAAGATCTATGCGTACTGGATCACCGTGAATTACCGTGAAGCTTACGGCATCCACGCTTCCAACGGCATCCTGTTTAACCACGAGAGCCCGATGCGCGGCGAGACGTTCGTCACTCGCAAGATCACGCGCGCGGCTGCCGCGATAAGCCTCGGCCTTCAGGACAAGCTCTACCTCGGCAATCTGTCGGCTGAACGCGACTGGGGCCATGCCCGCGACTATGTCGAAGGCATGTGGAGAATTCTTCAGCATGAGGTGCCCGATGATTATGTCCTTGCAACTGGGGTCAAGAACTCGGTCCGCCGCTTTGTCGAGCTTGCGTTCAACGAAGTCGGCACCGAAATCCAATGGGTTGGGTCCGGAATTGAAGAAAAAGGCATCGACGCAAAATCCGGCGCTGTTCTGGTCGAGGTCGATCCGCGCTATTTCAGACCGACCGAAGTTGAGCTTCTGATCGGTGACGCTTCGAAAGCGGAGCGCGTTCTCGGGTGGAAGGCAACAACGTCGCTGGCGACAATGGTCCAGGAAATGGTCCAATCCGACCTCGAAACGGTAAGGCGGGAATCCGAACATCGGCGCTTGGACGAGGATCGCATTCGTGTTGCGGCGCAGTGAGCAGCATTAGGCTAGGGTCGTCATGAAAATTTCCGTCTTGACCGTCTGTTGGAACTCTGCGGCGACGATCAGGCATACGATCGACAGCTTTCTGGCCCAGGGTCATGCCGACAAGGAACTGATGGTCATCGACGGCAATTCGTCGGACGACACGGTGGCAATTGTCCGGTCTTACCCACAGGAGCAGATCCGAGTGATCAGCGAGCCAGATTGCGGAATGTATGACGCCCTGAACAAGGGGCTGCGCCTCTATACCGGAGACGCGGTAGGCGTGCTGAATTCAGACGATTGCTTTCACGATCGTACAGCACTGGGACGGATCTCCGCAGGACTCGAACATGCTGACATCGTGCATGGCGACCTCGATTTTGTCGAAGACCATCTGAGCAAGCGGATCGTGCGTCGTTGGGGGGGCGCGGCCCCCCCCCCCCACCGGGTTTTGTACCGATGGGAGGGCGGCCCAAAAAAAATGTTTTTTTGTGTGTTTATAAAAAAAAAAGCGGCCGCCGAACAAGAGAATT
>NZ_JAMYLO010000026.1:0-79144 GCF_040318075.1 Mesorhizobium sp. M1328
GTCGGGGGGCCCGCCCCCCTACCAACGCCCCCCTCCCCGGCCGCTGCGCGCCCACCGCCCCCCCGCTTCGCGGTGGGCGAGGAACCCAGGTCTTGAGAGGTCGGCGCGCGACCCCCTCTGTCGCCTTCGGCGACATCTCCTCCACTTGGGTCCCCTTTGGGGGGGAGATCGGCAGTTTCGCCGTCGACCCTCGCTTCCTCGCTGGTCAAAATCCTCGCGGCTTGGCACAGTCGGGCAAAGAGGAGCTTGTCCATGCCGAAGACCGCCAATGCGACGAAACCAAAACCCTGGGCCGAAATGGCGACGCATCTGGTCGATGTCGCCATGGGCCGCAAGCCCGCCGATCTCGTCATCCGCAACGGGCGCTGGGTCAACGTTCATTCGGGCGAGATCATCGCCGGCACCGACGTCGTCATCGCCGGCGGCCGCTTTGCCTATTGCGGGCCGAATGCCGGCCACGCCATCGGCCAGGGCACCAAGGTGGTCGATGCCGGCGGCCGCTATTTGGTGCCGGGGCTTTGCGACGCGCATATGCATGTCGAGAGCGGCATGGTGACAGTGACGGAATTCTGCCGCGCGGTGATTCCCCATGGCACCACATCGATGTTCATCGACCCGCATGAGATCGCCAACGTGCTCGGCCTGCCGGGTGTCCGGCTGATGCATGACGAGGCGGTCGCCATGCCGGTCAACGTGCTCGTGCAGATGCCGTCCTGCGTGCCCTCCGCCCCGGGGCTGGAGCATGCCGGCGCCGAGCTGACCGTCGCCGATGTTGCCGAGGCGATGACCTGGGAGAACATTATCGGGCTCGGCGAGGTGATGAATTTTCCCGGCGTCGCCGCCAATGATCCGGTGATGTCGGGCGAGATCGCCGCGACGGTGAGGGCCGGCAAGACCGTCGGCGGGCACTATGCCTCGCGCGATCTCGGCCTGCCGTTCCACGGCTACGTCGCCGGCGGCCCGGAGGACGACCACGAAGGCACGCGCGCCGAGGACGCCATCGCCCGCGTCCGCCAAGGCATGAAGGCGATGCTGCGGCTGGGCTCGGCCTGGTACGACGTGGCCTCGCAGATCAAGGCGGTGACCGAGAGCGGGCTCGACCCGCGCAACTTCATCCTGTGCACCGACGACAGCCATTCCGGCACGCTGGTGCATGAAGGCCACATGGACCGGGTCGTGCGCCACGCCATCAGCCAGGGCTTGAAGCCGGTGACCGCGATCCAGATGGCGACGCTCAACACCGCCCAGCATTTCCGGCTGGAGCGCGAGATCGGCTCGATCGCGCCGGGTCGGCTCGCCGATCTGCTGATCGTCTCCGACCTGGCCGAAATGACCATCGACGAGGTCTATGGCCGCGGGGTCAGGCTGGCCAAGGGCGGCAAGCTCGAAATCGACATTCCGGCCTATGATTATCCAAAGACGGCGAAGAACACCGTCAAGCTCGGCAAGAAACTCAAGGCAGGCGATTTCGACATCGCGGCACCCATGGGCGCCAACGAGGTCCGGGTGCGCGTCATCGGCGTCATCGAGAACCAGGCGCCGACGCGGGCGCTCGAGGCCGATCTTGCGGTCGAGGACGGGCTGGTCGCCATGGACCGCCGCAACGACGTTTGTCAGATCGCACTGGTCGAGCGTCACAAGGGCACCGGCGGCGTCACCAACGCCTTCGTCTCCGGCTTCGGCTATATCGGCGACTGCGCCATGGCCTCCAGCGTGGCGCACGATGCCCATCACATCATCGTCGTCGGCACCAACAAGCAGGACATGGCTCTGGCCGTGAACCGGCTGGGCGAGGTCGGCGGCGGCGTCGTGCTGTTCTCCAAGGGCAAGGAGCTGGCGCTGGTCGAAATGCCGATCGCCGGGCTGATGTCGGACGAGCGGGCGGAAATCGTCGCCGCAAAGGCGGACCAACTCAGCGACGCCATGCGCCAGATGGGCTGCTCGCTCAACAACGCCTATATGCAGCACTCGCTGCTGGCGCTGGTCGTCATCCCGGAGCTGCGGATTTCCGATGTCGGCCTGATCGACGTGACGACTTTTCAGAAGGTCGATCTGTTCGTTTAGCGCCGTCGAAATGCTGGCTCGACAAGTCGCAATTTCTCAGCTTCCCGCGATCCCTTTCAGGGGCAAATCGCGTACTCTGAAGATTAGCCGAAACATCCCTCGCTTCGTCATCCCAGGGCGGAGCAGGAGCGAAGCGACGTCGCGGAGACCCTGGGATCCATGCCGTTACATCTGTGGCACACGAAAGCGGACCAGAATTCGAGCGCCTTGTGGCACCGGCAGACATTCCAGCGATGATGACGTGCGAAGGGCAACGCGCTGTTGCTGATACAAGCTATTCCGACCGCAGCAATCTTCGGCAGGTGTAATGGCATGGATCCCAGGGTCTGCGCTCCGCTTCGCGTTCGCTCCGCCCTGGGATGACGAAGGCTTATGCTTAATCGCCAGCGTCGGCGGCGGCTTCACCCGCCGGTGGCGATGGTCAGCACCTTGAACGGCGTGGTGATGACGATTTCGGCGACCGAGCCGACGGCCTTGCCAAGGCCCTGGCCGAGATTGTCGAGCTGGGCCGGCGCGGTCTCTTCGGAGGCGAGGCCCGCCGGGGCGCGCAGGCGGTCGCCGAGCAGCTGCACCAGGAACGGGTTGTCGGCGAATTTGGCGTGGTTCAGCCGGTCGCCGCCCTTGGTCTTGGTCAGGTCGACCACCGAGACGCCATAGCTGGCGAGGTCGGCCGCGTCGCCATAGTCGCCGACGCGCGGCTTGTCGCCGGAGATCAGGGTCGACAGCCTGAGCGCCCGGTCGTCGCCCGAAAGCAGCACGGCGAACGGCTTGTCTGGCTTGCCGTAGCGGATCATCTGCTTCTTGAACACGTCGACGTCGATGTCGGGCGAGGCAAGGATGACATAGCCGAGCTTGCCGCCGAGGTCGCGCTCGCCGGTGATGGCAAGCTGGCGCAATGCTTCCATGGTCACCCAGGTTCCCATCGAGTGGGCGATGATATCGATGCTCTTGGCGCGGCTCTTGGCGAGCATGCGCAGCGTCGCTTCGAGATCGTCGCGCGCCGCATTGGCGCTTTCCTTGTCGTAGATGTAGCCGGTGGTCTTGCCGCTCGACGCCCAAGAAAACAGCACCGGCGTTCCCGGGTATTTGGTGTCGTGCGCGATCTGCGTCAGCCGGTAGATGCCGTCGTCGAAGCCGTTGTTGAAGCCGTGCACGAAAACCAGCGCGCGGTCGCCGCGCATCGCGATGTCGGCGCCGACCGCCTTGGCGAATTGCGGCGCGCCTTCGTAGAAGGTGACGCCGGTCGCCGTGAAATCCTTCGCCGGATTGCTGTTGGCCGAGCCCTTGACCCGCTCGATGGCGCCGAGCTGGTGGATTTTGGGCACCGTCACCTCGACGCTGGCAAAGCTGGTGGTCGGCGAACGGTCGCCGTCGAACACCTGCCGGGGCTCCTTCGTTGCCCTTTGCCGGGTTGTAGCGACGAAGATCTTGTGCGTCGCCGCGATATCCGAAGCAGGCACGGTGATCGTCGTCTTGTTGAGCAAGTCGTGCGTGTTCTGGCCGGCGCAGCCTGCCAGCGCGAGCGCGAACGCAACGACGAGAAAGATCTTCGAAGGCACGATCACGCGGGCTCCCGCAAAGGCGACGTCGAGCCGGAGACGTCTTGGCCTATTCGATAGAGGCAGAGGCCGGTACGGTCCAGTTCAAACTGTTCCGATGGTGCGGCAAGGGTCAACAATGACTGCTGCGCAATGCAGCTATTGTCCGACCGAGGCGATGCGGTCTGTCACCTCGCGGTCGCTGGCAAACCCGTCATCCTCGCGCAGCTTCTGGCCGATCAACTGCACCAATTCCGGATTGTCGGCGAATTTGGTGTGGTTGAAGCGGTCGGTTCCCTTGACGCTGGAGAGATCGACGACCGACACGCCATAGCTGGCGAGGTCCGCGGCGTTCTTGTAGTCGCCGACGCGCGGCCGTGCGCCGGCGATCAGGCCGGAGAGCCGCAGCGCCCGGTCGTCGTCGGAGAGCAGCAGGATGAACGGCTTGTCCGGCTTGCCGTAGCGGCGCATCTGGCTCTTGAACACGTCGACGTCGATGTCGGGCGAGGCCAGCACGACGTCGCCGAGCTTGCCGCCGAGATCGCGGTCGCCGGTGATGGCGAGTTGGCGCAGCGCCTCCATGGTGACCCAGGTCCCCAGCGAATGGGCGACGATGTCGATGCGCCGCGCGCCGGTCTGCGCCAGCATTCTCAGCGTCACTTCGAGCTGGTCGCGGGCAACGCTGGCGCTTTCCTTGTCGTAGACGTAGTCAGTGGTCTTGGCGCCCGACGCCCAGGAAAACAGCACCGGTGTGCCCGGATAGCCGGAATCATGGGTGATCTGGGTGACGCGGTAGACCGCGTCGTCGAAGCCGGTGTTGTAGCCGTGGACGAAGACCATGACGCGGCCGCCGCGCGCCGCGATGTCGGCACTGAGCGCACTGGAGAATTTCGGCTGGGTGTCGTAGCCGACGACCTCGGAAGCCATGAAGTATTTGGCCGGATCGTCCGACTTGCCGCGCGAGCGGCGCTCGATCTGGCCTGTCTTGTGGATGCCGGGGACGGTGACGTTGACGCGGGCATAGTTCAGCGTCGCCGAGCGCTCGCCGTCGAAGACCTTGTTGGGGTCGTCGGAGCGCTTGCGCGTGGTGGCGATGAAGATCGAGTGATTGCCGGCGATTTCCGTCACCGGCACCGCCATCATGGCGCTGCCGAGCAGTTCCTCGGTTTGGCGGCCGCCGCAGCCGGCGAGCAGCGCGGCAAGAACAATGATGCAAATCGTCTTCAAGGGCACTTAAGCAATTCCACTCCGGCCTAACCAAAGGCCCATCCACCTCCGCCGCACCTCCCGGACAGGCGAAGTGCGGCAGAAGTAAGTCGCAGGCGCCGAAATGCGCTCAGCGCCTAGCGACGGCCATCGCAGTGTTGCGCGAAAGCCAGAACGGCGGCAGGAAGGCCGGGATGTTGGAAAACGGCAGCACTTCCGGCTTCAGCCTTATGCCGAGCACGTCGGTCATGAAGGCGCGGCGCGCCTCGATGCGGCGCCAGGCTTCGGGATAGCGCGCGGCGATCTCTTCGCGCAGCGCCTCGTCGGCCAGCGCGATGCCGTCCTCGATGTTGGTGGTGAAGTAATCGGTGCCGGTCGCCGGAATGATGTCGACCTGCAAGGCCATGCCCGACTTCAATCTGATGTCGGAGCCGGAAAATACCGGCGAATGCATCCATTCGTCGATATGGATGAGATGGCCGGGATTGAGCGATACGCCGAAGAACGGATCGCCGATGCGGTCGTGCACCGCTTGCCACAACGCGCCGCCGGGAACACCGATGCCGACCGTCTCGTACCAGTCGACGACGGCGCAGAAATAGGGCGCGACCAGTCTCTCGACATAGTCCTGGATGCCCCTTGGAAGCTCGGCCGCGTCCTCGACCAGAAAACCGGCGCGGGCGTTGAGCGAGCCCCGGATGCCGTAGGCCATGGTGATCGGGTCGCCGCGCTTGATGATTTCGAGGCGCGGGCTTGGCAAGCCATAGGCCGCGCGCCTGCCGGCCGACAGCATCGGGTGGCAGCATTGCGGCAGGCCGTTGATGCCCATCAGCCGCGCCGCCTGCAATTCGGTCATTCCGGGTTCGATGCTTTGCAGCACATTGCGCAGGCCTTGCGAGGAATAGGTCGCGGCGAATTCGAACGCGGCCAGCTGGTCGGCCTCGTTGATGGCGCGCAGGCCGTCGGCAGGGTTCATCAAAAGGTTCGCCGCGTTGACGATCACGCCCCTATCGCCGGCAAGGCTGCGCAAAGTGTCGGCGATGAAGGACGGCAGGTCGAGCGTCGTTTCGCCAAAACCGGCATCGCCGGAGCCGAACGGCTTCCAGCCGATGGCGCCGATGCGCTGGCCGGCCTTCAGGCCGCAATCGACGAGGATGTCGGCCAGCGCTTGCGAGCGGTCGCGCGGCTGCGCCGGCAGCGAAAACGTCTGGTAGAGCACGCGCTCATACGGCCCGTCGCAGATCTCGGCATAGCCCCAGCCCTCATTGCCGACCAGCAGTTTCGGCGACTTGCCGGGAACGATGACCAGCAGCGTCTCCTCGAAGCGCGGATCGTAGCCGCAGAGATAGGCGACATTGGCCGCATGTTCGCGGTCGCCATAGACGACGAAGGCATCGAATCCGCCGCGCGCGACTAGTGCCGCGATGCGGGCCTCATAGGTGGCGCGCGTAACCAGCGGCATCACCGTCGGCTCGCCGAACTCCGGCAGCGACACGGTTTTCTGGGCCACCGATGCGACAGGCATGAACAGGCGCTCCTAGCGGCCAACGAAGTTTTGGGAACACCCTTTCGGGGTGGCCGGACAATGGCTTCGCGAGGCCGGATATGCAATAGCGGGACCGAATTCGGCTAGCCTGTGGGGTGCTCTTGCCATGACCAGTTTCTCCTCTCGCGTCGCTGCCGCCGCTGCCGCGATCCGCGAGATCTTTCCGGAAACGCCGCTGCAGGAAAACGACTATCTGTCGAAGAAGACCGGCGCGCGGGTGCTTCTGAAGCGCGAGGACCTGACGCCGGTGCGCTCCTACAAGATCCGCGGCGCCTTCAACTTCTTCCGCAAGACGCTCGCCGCCGGCAACGCTGCCGAGCTGTTCGTCTGCGCTTCGGCCGGCAATCACGCGCAGGGCTTTGCCTTCGTCTGCCGCCATTTCGGCAAAAAGGGCGTTGTCTTCATGCCGGTGACGACGCCGCAGCAGAAGATCGACAAGACGCGGCTGTTCGGCGGCGAATTCGTCGAGATCAGGCTGGTCGGCGATTTCTTCGACGACTGCTACCACGCGGCACTCGAATTCACCGAAACTGCCGGCGCACACATGGTGCCGCCTTTCGACCACAAGGACATCATCGAAGGGCAGGCGACCGTCGCCTACGAGATATCAGGCCAGATGCCCGGCGCGCGCATGGCTGATATCGTCATGCTGCCGGTCGGCGGCGGTGGCCTGGCCGCTGGCGTCACCCATTATTTCGCCGACCAGCACCGCGAGACACGTTTCGTCTTTTGCGAGCCGGCCGGCGCCCCGAGCCTGAGCGAGAGCCTTGCCGCCGGAAAGCGGATCAAGCTCGCCAAGGTCGACAATTTCGTCGACGGCGCAGCGGTGGCCGAGATCGGCCGCGAGCCGCTGCGCCACCTCAGGGAATTTGCCGCCGACACCGTGCGGCTGATCCCGGAAAACCGGCTCTGCGCAACCATGATCGAAATGCTCAATGTCGAAGGCGTCGTGCTCGAGCCGGCGGGCGCGCTGGCGATCGATGCACTCAAGGATTTTTCCAGGAAGGAAATCAGGGGCAAGACCATCGTTGCTGTGGTGTCCGGCGGCAATTTCGATTTCGAGCGGCTGCCGGATGTGAAGGAACGGGCGCTGCGCTTCGAGGGCTTGAAGAAATACTTCATCATCCGCTTTCCGCAGCGGCCCGGCGCGTTGCGCGATTTCCTCGAATTGCTTGGCCCTGACGACGACATCGCCCGCTTCGAATATCTGAAGAAATCGGCGCGCAATTTCGGTTCGGTGCTGATCGGCATCGAAACCAAGGACCGCCGCAACTTCGACCTGCTCAAGGCGAATTTCGATGCCGAGAGCGTCCATTACCAGGACATCACCGACAACGAGACGCTCGCCGGGTTCATCATATGAGCAGCAACGATCTTCCGAACACTCCGGCGAAGGTTTTTATCGCGCTGTTCTCCGGCATCAATGTCGGCGGCAACCGCATCGTCAAAATGGCGGAACTCAGGTCATTCTTCGAGCAGCTCGGCTTCTCCGATGTCGCCACCTATGTGCAGAGCGGCAACGCCGTCTTCCGGTCGCCAGAAGGCGATGCAGTCACGCTGACCAGGCAGCTCGAAGCGGAATTCGAGAAGAAATGGGGGTTCCATTCGCGCATCATGGTGCGCGATCTCGGCTGGCTCGAGCGGCTGGCGGCGGACAATCCCTATCCGGAAGTGGCCGGCGAGCCGACCAAGCTGCACGCCTATGCGCTGGAGCACCAGCCGACCGCCGAAGAGATCGCCCGGCTGGCGGAAAAATGCACCGGGCCTGAACGCTTCGAGATCAGGGGCGACGTGCTCTACCTGCATGCGCCCGACGGGCTCGGCAAATCGGTCTTTGCCAATCTCATTCCGCGCGTTCTGAAGGTGCCCGGCACGGCGCGAAACTGGCGCACCGTGCTGATGCTGCTGGAGATGGCCAACGCCGGCCGTTGATAGGTCTTCTACGCGGCCGGAGCGCGTTTCCAGTCGAATGCCAGCTCTTCACGGAAGGCGAAGCGCTTGATGTGCTCGGCGACGACCGTTTCCAGGCGCTCGAGCGAGCCGGCTTCATCGGTCGTCACTGCAATGTGCAGCGCTGCCGGGTCGGCATCGAGAACCGTGCGGCCGAGTGTCAGATCGATGGTGCCGTGGTTCGGGTCGAATTCGACGGGAAACTTGTGCGCCCAATGTTTGCACAGCTGCTGCAGATAGCGGCTGGCATGTTCGGTGGCGACGTCGACATGGCTGCTCGGCATGAATGAATTCTCCCTGGGAATGCGGACGCGAAAACCGAACCAGGGCCCTCCTACGTCCGTTCAAAATGGCGTGATCGGCTACCAGCTGCCCGTGTTCGGCATCGACGCCCACGGCTCGGCCTTCGGCTTTGCCGGACCTTTCTGCAACAGCTCGATCGAGATGCCGTCCGGCGATTTGACGAACGCCATGTTGCCGTCGCGCGGCGGCCGGTTAATGGTAACGCCATTGTCCATCAGCCGCTGGCAGGTGGCGTAGATGTCGTCGACCTCATAGGCGAGATGGCCGAAATTGCGGCCGCCCTTGTAGTCTTCCGGATCCCAATTGTAGGTCAGCTCGACCAGCGGCGCCTTCTCGGAGATGCCGCTTCGCTCGTCTTCAGGCGCGGCGAGGAAGATCAGCGTGTAGCGGCCTTGCTCGTTTTCATGGCGGCGCACTTCCTTGAGGCCAAGCTTGTTGCAGTAGAAATCGAGCGAGGCATCGATGTCGGCGACGCGGACCATGGTGTGCAGATAGCGCATGATTTCCTCCTTATGTTGCGTTGCGGCGCAACATAGGGGCGGCCCGGCCAAAGGGCAATTGGCCACGCTTGCCGGCGCCGGCAAACGGCAAATCCGCTATTCCTGTACGGAACCGTGAAAAAAGGCACGTCAGGTCTTGCACACACCGGAAGCCGCGGTGTTAATCTGATACCAAGAATCAGTTGCAGTGTTTCTTGAAAAAGGGGGCGTTCTTATGGGGGAAAAGGCCTCTTTCATGGGGCGGGACGGGGCCGGTAACGATGCGTTGAAGCGGGATGAGAGCGCCGATACGGCCGATCTCGTCGAAATCGCCGGCGCCATCAAATGGTTCGACGTGGCCAAGGGCTACGGTTTCATCCTTCCCGATGATGGTTCTTCGGGCGACATCCTCCTCCATGTGACGTGCCTTCGAAAGGACGGTTTTCAGACCGCCCTGGAAGGCGCCCGCGTCGTCTGCCTGGTCAAGCAGGGCGAGCGCGGGCTGCAGGCCTTCCGCGTGCTCTCGATGGATGTCTCCACGGCGGTGCATCCGGCGGAGATGCAGGAGCAGCGCACCCATGTCGCGGTAACGCCGGAAAGCGGCCTCGAACGGGCGCTGGTGAAATGGTTCAACCGCACCAAGGGGTTCGGCTTTCTGACCCGGGGCGAGGGCACCGAGGACATTTTCGTCCACATGGAGACGCTGCGCCGCTACGGCATCACCGAACTCCGGCCGGGCCAGGTGGTGCTGGTCCGCTTCGGACGCGGCGACAAAGGCCTTATGGCTGCCGAAATTCATCCCGATATGGGTACCTTGCCGGTCTCGCATTAGTTCCGGCCGAGGATTTCATATGGCTCACAGGAACCGGCTGACGGCGGGCGCGCTCTGCGCCGGGATTTTCCTCATCGTCGCCACAAGTGCGTTCTTCTATTTTCAGCAACCGAGTTCGGCCGACGGCAAGGCGATGATCCTTCCCATCGACCCGGCGCCGCTTGTCGCGGTGACGAAGGCCGGCGAGCGTTCTTTTTCCGTCGAAATTGCCGACACGCCCGCCGAGCGCGAGGCCGGCCTGATGTTCCGCCGCCACATGGCGGACAATCACGGCATGCTGTTCGTGTTTGGTATGCCGCAGGATGTGAGCTTCTGGATGAAGAACACGCCGTTGCCGCTCGACCTGATCTTCGTCGGCCAGGACGGCCGGATCCGGGCGATCAGGCAAGGCGAGCCGCAGTCGGAGGCGATCATCTCGCCGGACGAGCCAGTGCGCTTCGTACTCGAGCTCAAGGCAGGCACCGCCGCCAAAAAGGGCCTTAAGGACGGCGACCTGCTGCGCCATCCTGCCATCGGCACGGCGCCCGGGCCGGCCGTGCCGCCGCTCCACAAGGGCGATGCGCCGAATGTCGATTCCGACTGAACGGGCAGGATCTTCGGCCGATGCAGTTCTTCTCCCATGACGGTTTCGACCTTGCTTTCCTTGACCGCCAGCCGGCATCGGGGCAGGGCGATCCGGTGCTGATGATCCACGGCTTTGCCTCGAGCCATTACGTCAACTGGGTGTCGCCCGGCTGGTTCAAGACGCTGAACGACGCCGGCTACCGCGCGATCGCCTTTGACAATCGCGGCCATGGCTCGTCGTCGAAAAGCTATGACGAAGCGGACTACACGCCGGCAAAAATGGCGTCCGACGCGGCAGCGCTTTTGAACCATCTCGGCATCGAACGCGCCCATGTCATGGGTTACTCGATGGGCGCGCGCATATCGGCGTTCCTGGCGCTCTCCGACCCGGACAAGGTGGCGACGCTGGTCTTCGGCGGTCTCGGCATCGGCATGGTCGACGGCGTCGGCGACTGGGATCCGATAGCCGACGCCCTTCTGGCCGAGGACCCGGCAGGCACCAGCGACCCGCGCGGCCGCTCGTTCCGTGCCTTCGCCGACCAGACCCGCAGCGATCGCCGGGCGCTCGCCGCCTGCATCGCCACCTCGCGCGAATTGCTGAGCGAGGCCGACATTGCCCGCATTGCCCAGCCGACGCTGATCGCCGTCGGCACCAAGGACGACATCGGTGGCTCGCCGGATGAGCTTGCCGCCTTGATGCCCAACGCCAGGGCTTTTCACATCGAGGGCCGCGACCATATGCTGGCCGTCGGCGACAAGACCTTCAAGCAGCGTGTGTTGGAGTTTTATGCCGAAAATCCGCTGTGAACTGGCGACAGGTGCATTGCCACCATTGGGAAAGCGCGCTGTCGGGCGCGATCGCAACAGGCAGCTAGTGGTGAAAGCCTGACGCATGGTACCAGAAACTCAACTACCGCTCAGGGTGGAAAGCTGATATTCGCTTCGTTAGGGTTAAGGCATGACGTTCGACCCACTACTGATCACCCTCATTGCGCCAGCGGTCCTAATCGTCGGCTCCGCTATTGGTTTGCGGTTTGGGCTTCCCCTCTGGATCGCCCTCTCCATGACCGGGATTGTTCTGGCTGTGGGCGGATATGTTCTTCGTGGGGGTGTTAATCAAAGCTGCCTCATCGACGAGAGCGAGTGCGTTGGCGCAACAGCTACCGCCTATGTCATTTCGGCATTCTGGTTCGTGGCCGTTGTAATACTAATGGTCAGTGCGGCCCGGAACATGCGAAAACATAGCGGGCGCGCAACACGCAAGCCTTGAGGGTCCGCAAAGGGTCGAACCCTGCCACTAGAACCTGTCCGAGTCATGCCTCAAGCGCTTCGATCGACCGCGCCATGTTCTGCCTGGCCTGTGCTTCGAACCGCTGCCGGAACTCCTCGGTGTGAAAGATATGCGGGCGGGCGAGGAAACTCTTCAGAACAGCACTGCGGCCGGCACGCCACATCGGCTCTTCCACCCAGCCATATTCACGGCGAACCGCCTGTTCATAGGCATCGAAGGCGTCAGGCGTCGCACCCAGGATCGCCAGGTCCATGTCGAGGAACAGCGCTGCGTCGCGGACGGCATTGCCGTCGCCAAAGTGCGGCAACTCATGCGTGGCGGTGGCGATGATCATCGCCGTAATGCGGCCGACGCGCTGCTCATCCGTGCGGCCGGCGAGCTTTTTCTCGGCAAGGGCGGCGCTCTTGGCTTCGTTGTCCTTGGCGCGGCTGTCGTAGATCGCGTCGTGAAACCAGATCGCTGCTTCGACTGCTTCAGGATCATGCAGCAACGCCTTGTAATCATTGGCCAGCGCCAGCATCGCCTCGATGTGGCCAAGGTCGTGGTAGTGGCGATCTTCGGCCTCATAGAGCGCGGAAAGCTCGCGCTTCAGCGTCTCGTCGATCAAGGTTGCGTTTTCCATGGCTGCTTGAAATTCCGCCAACCAAATCCATTTGACGAAGCACTAAGGAAAATTGAGTTCACCCGTGCTATGATCTGGCTTATAGGTGCGGCCGGAGAATAGGCAAGCCGCCAACCGAGACATTGGATGGCCGAGACATTGGATGGCCGGAGACATCAGATGAACAGCGTTACGATTTCCCGTCCCACCAGGGTGCAGCCGGTAGATCCGATCTGGCGTTCGATCCGCGACGAAGCGATGGAAGCGGTCAACCGCGATCCGCTGCTGGCGGCGTTCCTCTATTCGACCATCCTCAATCAGGAAAATCTGGAAGAAGCGGTCATTCACCGGCTGGCCGAGCGCCTCGCCCACCAGGACATCGGCTCCGACCTCATTCGCCAGACGTTCAAGGCGATGGCGGCCGACGACAAGGACTGGTCGACGACGGTGCGCGTCGACATCCAGGCCTATTACGACCGCGATCCGGCCTGCGACCGCTTCATCATGCCGGTGCTCTACTTCAAGGGTTTTCATGCCATCCAGACGCACCGGCTGGCGCATTGGCTGTGGAACCAGGGCCGCCAGGATTTCGCACTGTATCTGCAGAGCCGGTCGTCCTCGGTGTTCCAGACCGACATCAACCCGGCCGCCCGCATCGGCAAGGGCATCTTCCTCGACCACGCCACCGGCCTCGTCGTCGGCCAGACGGCGGTGATCGAGGACGACGTGTCGATCCTGCACGGCGTGACGCTGGGCGGCACCGGCAAGGCCGGCGGCGACCGCCATCCCAAGATCCGCTACGGCGTGCTGATCGGCGCCGGCGCCAAGATCCTCGGCAACATCGAGATCGGCCATTGCTCGAAGATCGCGGCCGGCTCGGTGGTGCTGTCGCCGGTGCCGCACAACAAGACGGTTGCCGGCGTGCCGGCCCGCGTCGTCGGCGAGACCGGCTGCGACCAGCCTTCGCGGCAGATGGACCAGCTGTTGCCATCGCAGACGATGGACCACGTCGTCAGCTTCGACATCTGAGCGCTCGGGCAGGGGCTTGGGCAAGGGCTTGTCGCGTCGGACCAACGATGTCGGCGCCGCCCCTCATCTGCCTGCCGGCATCTTCTCCCCGTATAGTGACGGGGAGAAGGGGCTGACCGTAGCGTCGGCGCCCTTTCAGCAACGCTGGAGATTGGCGAAATCCTTTGTGAAGGCGTTCCTTCTCCCCGTCACTATACGGGGAGAAGTGCCCGGCAGGGCGATGAGGGGCGGCGCCGACTTGAGGCGATTGCCCGTCTTCTCTCGTCGGCTTTGCCTTTACATGGTCATTGTCGACGTGTCAGAAGCGCGCTCAAACGAGCAAGCGACGATCGGAGAAGACTGTTGAAGCCGGACGAAATCAGAAAGCTGGACGCCTATTTCAAGCGCACCTTCCAGAACCCCAAACTCGAAGTGAAGGCGCGGCCGCGCAAGGAAGATTCGGCCGAGGTCTATGTCGGCGACGAGTTCCTCGGCATCGTCTTCAAGGACGAGGACGACGGCGACTATAATTTCTCGATGGCGATCCTCGACATCGATCTGGCCTGAGCCGGGAATTTAGCTGGCCGGACCTGCTTGTTGCAGGCGGGACCGCCTGACGGAGCGCAAACCTCGGAGACTGGCTGGAGCATCCCTCCCTTCGTCATCCCAGGGCGGAGCAACGAGCGAAGCGACGCGGCGCAGACCCTGGGATCCATGCCGTTACCTCGCGGCAGTGCTCCGTTCTGACCAGAATCGAATGCTTCTTGGCACCGGCTGAGCGTCCTCTACCAACCAGTCCCGCGAAAAAGTTCGAACCACTCTGGATTGGTCTTCTCGATCAGCTCGATCTTCCACCGGCGTGGCCAGCGCTTCAGCGACTTCTCGCGCTGGATGGCGTTGCGAATGTCGAAATGTTCCTCGTACCAGACCAGACGCTGTACGCCGTAGCGGCTGGTGAAGCGCGAGCCTTCGCCAGATTTGTGCTCCGGCATGCGGCGGCCGAGGTCGTTGGTGACACCGATGTAGATCGTGCCGCGCTTCTGGCTTGCAGTCATGTAGGCATAGCCGGTCATGGCTGAAGGGTAGTAGGCATTGTTGCGTACGCAAGCACCGTTCTGAGCCGCTGCATTCTTCGACTGGCGTAACGGCATGGATCCTAGGGTCTCCGCGACGTCGCTTCGCTCCTGCTCCGCCCTAGGATGACGAAGGCGTGGTGGGCCTACAGCTAATCGCAAACCCTGGAGATTGGTAGCCCGATTGGCGGGGCTCCAGCCCAAAGCCCTTCAGGGCCGGTCAAAGGACCAAGCCCTAACGCCCAGTCTTCAGCACACGCGCTGCCTCGCCCGAAATCGCCGCGTCGAGCGCCTGCCAGTCGCCGAGGAATTCCCGGGGGGCGGTAGGTGAGGCTGAGATTGTCGCCGACCAGGATGTCGCGCTCGCAGGGCGCCAGCGATTCGTCCGCGCTCGGGCCGCTCAGGCAGCGGGCGACGAACGGATCCCTGCCGGGGCGGTCGGCGACCGCCAGCACTTCGTTGAGATAGCCTGATTTTTCGCTGAAGGCGTAAAGCGTGGTGCCGCCAGGGCCGGGCGTACCCGGCTTGGCGATCAGCGCGCTGTAAATCGGCGCGAAGCGGCCGCTCATGTCGCGCGACATCATCTGCGGCTCGAACGACAGGAAGACGATGTCCTTGCTGGGTCCGGTGTGATTGAAGTCGTTGCGGGCAGCCTCGCTGTAGCCGTCCATCTCGGGATAGCGCAGGTAGAGGTCGAGCCGCGAGGCGATGCCGTCGCGCCGGGCCTGGGCAAAGCGGATGACATTGGCCGGCACGGCGATGATGTTGTTGCCGATGACGACCTCGTAGACCGTGGTGTCGTCGGTGTACCCGGCCATGGCGATCGAGCGGCCGAACCATTTGCCGCCGAGGCTGATCGCCACCGAAAGCAGCGCCAGCGTCGCGAACGCATAAAACACCCGCTTCATCAGCGTCGAATCGACGACGCTGAGTTGCGGGCCCTCTGTGGCGGCTGCCTGCTTCATCGCGATCCTCGTTTGCCGTCCCGCCGGGTGTGCCTGGGCGGCACATCTCGGCGCGGCACGGCTCTTGCTTCGCAGCTTTTGCAGGCGACTGTGCGATTTCATGGTAAACGGAAGGTAAAGATGGGCCCGGTCGAACAAATCATCTTCAGTTTTATGGCTGGGCTGACGGCTTGCGGCCTGGCCGGATCGGCGATGGAGCTGATCGCCGGCCGTAGGCTTGCCTTCGTCCAGCCCTATGTATCGTCGAAGCACATGCTGCGCTCGCTCGCCGCGACGGCTTGCGCCGGGCCGCTGATGTTCGTCAACGAGGCGCTGGACGCCTGGCGCGAGCGTCGCATCTCGGTGCTGGGGCTGATCTCCTGCGGCTGTACCGCAACCATCTGGGCGCTGGCGCTGGGCATGGTGGTGATCGCCATTGCGTCCTGGGCGGCTTCGCTTCTAGGGTCTGGCAGCTTGTCGGTGTGAGACGATCTGGAGACAGCAATGCCGATCTACGCGATTGACGGAAAAGCGCCCGCCTTCGAGGACCCCGACAGCAACTGGATCGCGCCCGACGCCACTCTGATCGGCAATATCAGGATCGGCCGCAATGCCGGCTTCTGGTTCAGCGTCGTCGTCCGCGGCGACGACGAGCCGATCGTCATCGGCGCCGACACAAACGTGCAGGAGCACACAATCATGCACACCGACGCCGGCTTTCCGCTGACCGTCGGCCAAGGCTGCACGATCGGCCACCGTGCCCTGCTGCATGGCTGCACGATCGGCGACAACAGCCTGATCGGCATGGGCGCCATCGTTCTGAACGGCGCGAAGATCGGCAACAACTCGATGGTCGGCGCCGGTGCGCTGGTCACCGAAGGCAAGAAATTTCCCGACAATTCGCTGATCGTCGGCTCGCCCGCGCGCGTCGTCAGGATGCTCGACGAGGCCGCAATCGCCAGGCTGCGCGCCTCGGCCGCGCACTATGTGGCAAACGGCAGGCGGTTCAGGGCGGGGTTGAAGGAAGAACAATCGGCGATGCCCATGAAATAACGGAGCCGGGCCTTAGGATACCGAAAGCATAGCCCCTCCAAGTCAAACCGGCTGGGCGGTCGGCCGGAACAAGATCTCGTTGATATCGACGTCGTCGGGCTCGTTGATCGCGAAGGCGACCGTGCGGGCAAACGTATCTGGCCCCACGGCGATCTTGCTCACGAAGTCCCTGGTGCCCTGTTGGATATCCTGCTCGCTGATATGCTCGAGCAACTCTGTGCTGACAGCGCCCGGCGAGATCACCGTAGTCCGGATATTGTAGGGCTTCACCTCTTTCCGCAGACCCTCGGACAGCGCACGCACGGCGAACTTGGTGGCGCAATAGACTGCCGCACCCGGGTCGACCACATGGCCGTAGACGGACGAGACATTGATAATGTGCCCCGATCGCTGCTCCTTCATGTACGGAAGCGCGGCCGCGATGCCGTAAAGGACGCCCTTGATGTTGACGTCGATCATCCGGTCCCATTCGTCGACCTTGAGCCGTTCGAGCGGGGCTAACGGCATGAGGCCCGCATTGTTCAGCATCACGTCGATGCGGCCGAATTCCCGGACCGCCGTGTTCACCAGGTTCTGGACCTGGCCGGCGTCGGTGACGTCCGTTGTAACGGCCTTGGCCTTGAGCCCAGCGGCGGTCAGTTCCTGGACAAGGGCGTCGATGCGGTGTGACCGGCGTGCACCCAGCACCACGGAAGCGCCTCGTGCGGCAAGATGGCGTGCCGTCGCTTCACCGAGGCCACTGCTGGCACCGGTGATGACGACGACCTTGTTCTCGATTCCTTCGGACATGAGATTCTCCTAGACAAGAATTGAAAGAGTTCAGGTGCGGGGGCCGGCCGAGGCGGCGAGCAAGGCCGAGCCCGTGAGCAGGACCGCGGCGAGAAGGAAGGCGCTCCACCAGCCGGCCACGTCGAACAGCAGGCCTCCTGCAATAGCGCCGCCCGCGATCGCGAACTGGATCAGGGCGACCTGGAGTCCGCCCCCGGCCTCCAGGTCTTCAGGGATGAGCGTGGTCATCCAGGTGTTCCACGCCACCGGGATCGGGGTCGCGAACAGTCCCCAAAGAACCAGCAGGCCGGCCGTAGCGCGTGCATACGGTCCAAAGGCAATCAGCAGTAGAGCGAAGACCGCGATTGCACTCGGCAGCCCGATCAGCACGGCTGTGAGGTGCCGCCGGAGTATGAGGCCGACGATCGACAGTCCCGCCAGGCCACCGAGGCCGACGCCCAATAGAGCCATTGAGAGGGTGTTCACCTCAAGGCCCGTCACGTTTTCCAGAAACGGCCGCAGATAGATCGAGAGCGCGTTCTGCCCGATGAAAGCGAGCCCGGTCGCGCCCATGCCGATGGCGAATCTGCGATTCCGCAGCAGGCCGAACATGCTCGACACCGAGGCGGCCTCCATCGGTGGCATCTTCGGGAGAACGGCCAACTGCCACACGAGCGCCGCAAAGCCGATGGGGACAGTGACGAAAAAGGTCCCCCGCCATCCGATCAGCGATCCGAGGAAGCTGCCGACAGGCGCGGCGATCACCAATGCGAAGGCAGTGCCACCCTGGAGCAAGGCAATGGCCTTGGGCAGGTCGGGTCCCGCGGCCAGGCGGGCCAGAATGGCCGTCGACAGTGACCAGAAACCGCCGATCGCGATGCCGACCAACGCCCGCCCGGCCAGGAAGACCAGGAAGTTGGGAGCAAGCGCCACCGCCAGGCTCGATACCGCCAGCACTGCCGTATAGAGCAGAACCACCGTCCGTCGATCGACGTTTCGCAAGAGCGAGTTGCCGAAGAGGCTGGTAACCACGGCGAAGAATCCGGACACCGCGATTGCCTGGCCTGCCTGACCCTCTGAGACGGCCAGATCCTGAGCGATCGGGGTGAGCAGGCTGACCGGCAGGAACTCCAGTCCGACCAGAAGGAAGGTCAGCAGCGACAGGCAGACCACCGCAGACCATGGGGTCGTCCCGCCGTCAGCAGCGGCGGCCTCGTCCAGCGCGAGTTCAAAAGTCATAAGGCAGTCTCCTGTCCGTTCGCGAACTAAGTAGTCGGGCTGGTCAAATGCGACTAGCGGGTATAATTTTGATGTGGTTGTGAATGAGGCTCATCAATGCCACGCGACGAGTTCGCCGAAATGCGCGCGTTCCTGGAGATCACCCGGACGCGGAGCTTCACCCGAGCAGCCGCCAAGCTCGGCGTCACTCCTTCGGCTCTTAGCCACACCATCAAGTCGCTGGAGTCGCGGCTTGGCGTTCGTCTTCTGTCTCGCACCACGCGCGACGTGGCCCCGACGGCGGCCGGTCAACGCCTCAAGGAAGGCATCGAACCGCATTTCGAAGGGATCGCGGCTGAGGTCAGCGCTCTCGGCGTCCTGCGCGACAGGCCGTCCGGCAACATTCGCCTGGTGTGCACCGACGATTCGGTCGACATTGTCTTCCGCGCCCGGCTGCCAAAGTTCCTGAGCGACTTCCCCGATATCAATGTCGAGCTGGTGGTCGATAACGCCTTCACCAACATCGTCGAGCGCCAGTTCGATGCCGGCGTGCGGCTGGGCGAGTCCATTGCCCGGGATATGGTAGCCGTGCGCATCGGAGCGGACGTGACCTACACTGTGGTCGGCTCACCCCATTACTTCGCCCACCGGACACCGCCGGAGACGCCGCAGCAGCTGACCGACCATAACTGCATCAACTACAGGCTGCCGACGTCAGGATCGGTCTATGCGTGGGAATTGCGGGAAGGCGCGCGCGAGTTCAGCGCTCGGGTCGAGGGGCAACTGACGCTTAACAACATGGGGCCGGCGATCCAGGCCGCGCTTGACGGTGTGGGCTTGGCCTATCTACCGCGCGAACTCGTCCTTCTACACATTGAGAGTGGCCTTCTCCAGGAAGTCCTGACCAAATGGTGCCCGACGTTCCAGGGTTACCACCTGTACTATCCAAGCCGACGCCATCCCTCTCCGGCGTTTTCCGCCTTTGTCGACGCGTTCCGTATCAGGGGCAAGTAACAGCGTTTCGACGGCGAACGACAGCTAGGTATCGCACAAACGGTCGTGCGACAGCTTGGATGACGAAGCGCGGTTGGAGGCAAAGCCGAGATAACTGTATCGAGATGTGTTCCGCCGGAAATGGTGGAGCCGGCCCGGGGACGGGGCCGGCTCCTTAAACCCGGTCGTTGGGGACGGGGAGGGTGGGGACTCGACCGGGTTTTGCGTCGCGTCCTCAGCGGACGCTGGCGACCGCGTCGGAGCGGCCGTCGTTGATCGTCACCCAGGCGCCGGAATTCCGCTCGGACTGGCGCTTCAGGTAGGTGTAGCTGGTATTGGTCCAGGACAGCACCTTGGGCTGGAGATTGTCGAGGATGAACTCTCCAAGGCTAGTGCGCACGGTCAGCACCGCATGGCCGTCGCCATTGCGCTGGCGCACCACCGTCATCAGCAGATCGCCGGCCGGCACGCCGATGCTCATCAGCTCGCGGCGCTTTTCCAGCGCATAGTCCTCGCAGTCGCCGAAGCCGTTATTGGGAAAGGACCAGACTTCCTCCTTGCCCCACATTTCCATGTCGGTGCGCGGCGCGACCTTGCTGTTGACCGAATTATTGACCTTGACGATCATCGCCCACAGCTTGCGGGTGAGCTCGACGGGTGCCCGGCCAGGCGTCCTCTGATTGCATTCCTGCGGAAGCTGCTGGCACAATTCGTAGTGACCGACCGGCTGTGTGGTGCGGCCGCCGGTGTGCATGAAGGCCGGCTCCGCCGCGTTTGCAGTCCCCCAGCCGAAAAGCTGCATCGCTATTGCCGCCAGCAACAGCTTGCCCCTCATCCTGTTCATTATTCAGTCTCCCCGTTTGAGGAGACAATGACAGGGCTGGATTTATTTGACGCAAAAGCGCGAAGTAGACATTAAGTAAAACGCCAATAGAATAAACATAAAATTTGATGCAATTGAGTATAGAATTGTTTAAGGATTCCAGCCGGTGCGTTCCCATGCTTCGTCGCATCGTTCGAACAGCTAGGATGGCAGGACAGACGGGGGGCGCGAAGGATCGCCAGCCTCTCTTCCCGATGGCGCTAACGCTTCCGCGTCAGCCGCGCGGCGAGCTGAATTCGGTATCGAGCGTTTCCGGCCGCTGGATGACGGCGAACTCGATGGCGACGCCATCTTCGAAATGACGCACCACCTGGCCGCGCATGGTGCCCAGCGTCACCTGGACGCCGATGGCCGGCTTGACGTCGATCTCGATCGCCGCGCCCGACAGCGACAGGTCGATGATGCGGCACTGGTACTGCCGTCCGTCGGCAAGCTGCAGCACGCTCGTCGGGTTGCGCGGTGCGACGCGTTCATGGCGGCGGTCTTCCGGCAGGTCGAGCTCGTGCTTGTTGGCAAGCCAGGTCAGTTGCGCGGCGAGCTTGTCCCTCTTGCGCTCCGACGCGATGACGGTCATCGCAAAGCCATCCTGCAGGGTGCGGGTGATGACGCCTTCGATGCGGCCGATGTGATCGATATAGGCAATGACCTTTTCGCCAGCCAGGCCGGCGCGCTCGGTGCGCAGCGCAACGTTGCCAGGCGACATGTCGACCACCTGGCAGGGATGTTCGGTGCGGTCTTCCAGCATGAAGCGTCCGTAAATCTTCACGCGGACGCGCTGAAAGTTACGCCTTTCAGCTTGGGACGGCGCATGGTCGACCGCCGCTGACCTCATCACTGCCATACCCCGTTCGGCATTCCGCGCATGGATGCGGGGAATTTCAGCGGAAAACTACAACAAAGCAGGTTAACAAAGGGGAAAGCCCGGCGCTGTTGCTTTAATCTTTGGGCATCATTCCTCGCGTCCGCCGTCGAAGACGACCAGGTGACGGATGCGGCGGGCCTGGCCGAGCGCCGAAATCGTCTCGGGCGGGTCGAATTCCGATGGGGCGAGCGAGGGAACCTCTATCGCCGGCCGGTTCTTCAGGAACATCGGCTCCTTGTCGGGATCGACGACACGGATCGAATCGATCAAGGCGTCGAGGACCGGGTCGGCACCCAGCCAGAAAGGCTTTTCGACGGCGCTTATCACGCCGAGGCAGCGCGGGCTCTCGACCCCGCCGTCGAGCGGCAGCGCGAGCAGCTCGAACCTGTTGGAGCGACCAGTGCGGCTGAAACCCTCATAGGTGATGAGGGCCACCGATTTCAGGTCGAAGACGCCGTCGGTCAGCTTCGAAATCAGCCGCTGGTCCTTCTCGCGCCACAGCGAAGGGAATGAAAACCCCTTGAGTTCGCGGCCATAGACCGCGCAGAGCCTGGTGCCGGCGAGCCGGAACACCGCTTCGCCGCGCGTGTCCTTTTCCAGGATGAACGTGTCGGCCAGCAGCGACTTGATATCGGCCGGTTCGACTTCCGAGCGCTTCGGGGCAGGGCGTCCGTCACGCAACCGGTTCCAATAATGGAACAGCGTGATCGATCCGGTCTGGTTCATGCTAATGCTGCTCCGCGCATTCTGTCTTCTGATGTCCCATCGGTGAACAGAAGGGCGCCCTCCGAAGACCTACATGCGTTGCGGAGCAGGATGCGTGCCAGCATCGTTAATACTTGTTCACGGGTCGGGGCGGTTAAGGTTAACAACTGGTTTACGTTGCGTGCCTGCCAGGCCTGTGGCACACCAAAACCACTCCAGAAGCAGTCGTTTTGCGACGATCGGCAGCACTTCAGTCAAGAGTTCGGGGGAGCAAGGGGGCTCGACCAGCCGTTCAAGGGAAACCTTGGACGGCTTCTTTTTTGATTCGGGGCTGCTGATTCGTCGTTTGTGATTCGGTTGGCCGTGATCTACATGCTCGCGAAGTCCAATCCAGCGACTGAGTGCAAGCCATATGAGCGACCCAGAAAGCCCACCGGAGATCGAGCAGGGCCAGGGTGAGCCTGTCGCCCGCGAACCGGAGCAGCGCCGCGAACCGGTGTTCAACCTGCCGCCCGTCGTGCTGGCGGTGATCGGCATCTGCGTCCTCGTCTTTCTGATGCAGCAGTATGTGCTTAGCCAAGACCAGCAGCTGACACTATTGTACGACGGGGCCTTCATTCCTGTTCTCTATACTGGCCAATACGGCTTCGACTGGTTCCTGTTTTCTCGGCCCTTTACGTATGCCTTCCTGCATGGCGGCTTTGCCCATCTTGCCATCAACATGGTGTGGCTTGCGGCCTTCGGCTCACCGCTGGCCAACCGCTTCGGCGCGCTGCGCTTCAGCCTGTTCTTCGCCGCGACCGGATTGGCGGCGGTGGCGCTGTTCTGGGCCATGCATCCGCTTGGCGAGGCGCCGCTGGTCGGTGCCTCCGGCGCGATTTCCGGCATGATGGGCGCGGCGGCACGCTACGGCTTCCGTATCGATCGCTCGTCGGGCAAGGCCGCCTTCGCCGGCCAGCCTTTGCCGATGGCGGCGGTGCTGCGCTCGCGCGGCGTCGTCACCTTTCTCGCCATGTGGATGGTGATCAACCTCGCGACCGGCCTCTTCGGCCTGGCGCCCGGCATTGACGGCCAGATCGCCTGGGAAGCCCATATTGGCGGCTTTCTTGCCGGCTTCTTCGGCCTGCGGTTTTTTGATCGGCGAGAGCAGGTGCCCCGGCAGGCGGACGAGCCGGAGACCTGAGACCTCCGCACTTGAAAAGCAACCGATCGCGGCGCACCATGTTCATCCCAGGGAAAAGCCGGCCAGGGCAGGAGCCGGCAAGGAAATGCAGAGGAGGACGCCATGACTGTTAAGGCAATTCTCGAGGCAAAAGGCCACGACGTGGTGACGCTCGGGCCGAACGAAAAGCTCAGCGAAGCCATCCGCATGCTTTCCGAACACAGGATCGGCGCGCTGGTCATCACCAACGGCGATCACAAGATCGTCGGCATTCTTTCCGAGCGCGATGTGGTGCGGGTTCTCGCCAAAGAGGGGGCCGCGGCGCTCGACCTCGCCATCCGCTCGGCGATGACGCCCAAGGTGAAGATCTGCAATGAGAACCACACCGTCAACGAGGTCATGGAGATCATGACCAAGGGCCGCTTCCGCCATCTGCCGGTGGAAAAGAACGGGCTGCTCGACGGCATCGTGTCGATCGGCGACGTGGTCAAGCGGCGCATCGAGGATGTCGAGCGCGAGGCCGAGGAGATCAGGGCCTACATCGCCACGGCATGAGGCGACGGCGGCCGGGTTGCCGGCCATTGAATCTTTTCAAGCCGCTATAGCAGTCCATCGCGGCAGGTGCGGGCCTGTGCCGCGTCGGCGCCTGCGGCTTTGCGCTTGTCTCTTTTGGCGGTTTGCACTAGCGAAGTTGCACATCAAAATATGCGTTCTCGCATATCCGCAATTTCAATATGCAGGCCCTTATGAGCATCATCGATACCCGCACGCCCGACGCCAAGCGCCTGGTTCCCGGCGCCACCGGCGACTGGGAGATCATCATCGGCCTCGAGGTCCATGCGCAGGTGACCTCACAGGCAAAGCTGTTTTCCGGCGCCTCGACCATTTTCGGCGCCGCGCCCAATGCCAATGTCAGCCTGGTCGACGCGGCGATGCCCGGCATGCTGCCGGTCATCAACGAAGAATGCGTCAAGCAGGCGATCCGTACCGGGCTGGGCCTGAAGGCTGAGATCAATTTCAAATCGGTCTTCGACAGGAAAAACTATTTCTATCCTGATCTGCCGCAGGGCTACCAGATCTCGCAGTTCAAGCAGCCGATCGTCGGCGAGGGCAAGGTGATCGTCTCGGTCGGCCCGGACCGGCAGGGCGAGTTCGAGGACATCGAGGTCGGCATCGAGCGCCTGCACCTTGAGCAGGATGCCGGCAAGTCGATGCACGACCAGCATGCGACGATGTCCTATGTCGATCTCAACCGCTCCGGCGTGGCGCTGATGGAGATCGTCTCCAAGCCGGATATGCGCTCCGCCGATGAAGCCAAGGCCTATGTCACCAAGCTGCGCACGATCGTGCGCTATCTCGGCACGTGCGACGGCAATATGGACGAAGGCTCGTTGCGCGCCGACGTCAACGTCTCGGTACGCCGGCTCGGCGGTGAATTCGGCACGCGCTGCGAGATCAAGAACGTCAACTCGATCCGTTTCATCGGCCAGGCCATCGACTATGAGGCGCGCCGCCAGATTGCCATCCTCGAGGACGGCGGCAGGATCGAACAGGAAACGCGGCTGTTCGACCCCAACAAGGGCGAGACGCGCTCGATGCGCTCCAAGGAAGAAGCGCACGACTATCGCTATTTCCCCGATCCCGACCTTCTGCCGCTGGAATTCGACCAGGCCTATGTCGACGCGCTGGCAAAGGACCTGCCGGAACTTCCGGACGCCAAGAAGGCGCGGCTGATCACCTCGCTCGGCCTGTCGACCTACGATGCCTCGATCCTGGTTTCTGAAAAGGCGATTGCCGATTATTTCGAGAAGGTGGCGGCCGGGCGCGACGGCAAGCTCGCCGCCAACTGGGTCATCAACGACCTCCTGGGGGCCTTGAACAAAGCCGGCAAGGATATTGAAAACGCTCCTGTTTCGCCCAACCAGCTTGGTGCCGTCATCGACCTGATCAAGGAAGGCACCATCTCCGGCAAAATCGCCAAGGATCTGTTCGAGATCGTCTGGAACGAGGGCGGCGATCCGCGTCAGCTGGTCGAAAGCCGCGGCATGAAGCAGGTCACCGATACCGGCGCCATCGAAAAGGCGGTGGACGAGGTGATCGCAGCCAACCCAGACAAGGTCGAACAGGCGCGCGCCAAGCCGACCATGGCCGGCTGGTTCGTCGGCCAGGTGATGAAGGCGACCGGCGGCAAGGCCAATCCGCAGGCGGTCAACGAGCTGGTCAAGGCCAGGCTCGGGATCGAGTAGGATGTTCGTCCGTACCGCCGGCGAGCGCGATCTTGCGGCGGTACGCGCATTGCTGATCGAGACCTGGCATGCCACCTATGACGCCATCTACGGCGCGGCGCGGGTCACCGAAATCACCGATGAATGGCATTCGATTGCCGCACTCAAAGCACGGCTGACGCGGCCGAACTCGGAGTTCCTGCTCGCCGACGACGGCAAGAGCATCGGCGGCATGGCCTTCGCCGCCGCCACCACGGATCCCGGGATCGTCATGCTGAACCAGCTTTACGTGCATCCGGCCTGGCAGAGGCAAGGCATCGGCCAGGCGCTGCTGGACGAGATCGAGGCCAGCTTTCCGGAGGCCCGGACGCTGCGCGTCGAGGTCGAGGAAGCAAATGCTCCGGCCATCGCCTTTTACCGCTCGAGAGGGTTCTTGCCCGCCGGCAACACGGCCGATTGCGGCGGCGCCTCAGGATTGCCGGCGCTGGTTTTGGAGAAGGCGATCGGCTAGCTCGTTCGCCTGGCGCTCAGTTGCGTTTCACGGGCAGGTTGGAGCAGCCGGCAGCGAGAAACTCGCACGGCAGGCTGCCGCCGCCACCCGACGTGTGCGGGGGCGTGGCGGCTTCGATTTTTTCCACCTCGTAATATTTCGAGGTGACGCCCCATTTTTTGACGCCCTGGCACGTCGAGCGCAGGCCAACCTCCGTCGCCTTTGCCGCAGTCTTGAAATACGTGGTGATCCTGCAGGATTGGCTGACCGGCAGCGCGTTCGCCGGGCTCGTGACCGGCGGCAGGAAGTTCGGGAAGGCAAGCAGCGAGATTGCCGCAATGATCCGGACGGCGGGCATGGTGTGGGGAAAGTGCAGCATCGTTTGTCTCCATCGATGGCGCCGCTCGCTCGTGGCGCAGCGGCGCGTTTGTTCCCGCAAGATCAGGCCATGAAGCCGGCGCTGCCGCATCGGCCGCGCGGGAGATGGCGGGAACCGCCGCCGTCATCCGCGAGCGGCCGCGTCAGGGCGTTTTCGGCTTGATGAGCGTCTTTATCGGAACAGCGACTTTTGGTGGCCGGACCGTACTGGCCCCACCGTCGACGGCCAGCCCGCCGCTGTTGAGATAGCGTACCGTATAGTGCAGCTCATAGCCCGGAACTCTGATCCATGTAGGCTTGTGATTGAACTGGTCCGGAGGCCTCGAATACCACTTCGGGATCTGCATGATCTTGGAACCGGCACCGAATCCCGCAGTCTTGGCCGCTACTGCGAAGGCGCTGTCTCTGGGATCGTTCGGCGGCTGATCGACATTGCCGATGACGACCAGCGAATCGTATTTTCGCGCGTCGAGCTGTACTGCGGGAAGGTTCAGCGCAGCCACGTCGCCTTCGCGCATCGTCAGCGCCTTCTGAAGGCCATCCTCATTGGCATAGACGTTGAGGTTTATGGCCTCGGATTCCGCATAGACGACATTGTTGTGGAAGTCGCGGGCTGCCAGGCGTGTGAGGCTGTCGAAGGTCACTTCTATCGTCGGCTTGGCTATGGCGTCCGTCACCACCAGGTTGCGTCGCGGCACCGTCCAGAAGATGAGATCATCGTCGGTGGCCTGCGTGCCGGCATCGGAGCCGTCTATGGCCCAGCATTTCGAATTCGGAACCGGCGTCGTCACCGGCAGGGGTGCCGAAAACGAGCTGCGTACCTGGGCGTCGATGTAATTGCCGACGTTGAAAACGTCTTCGAGGATGTTGCCACCTTCGAAGCTCGCCGGGCCGGGTTGCGAGCGGATGATGACCTGGCTGGAATCGGTCTGCCAGCCGCTGCAGAAGACGTTGACGTCTATGGGAATGCCGATGTGGCGGTCGGAGGTCACCGGGATCGAGACTTTGATGGTCAGGATGTAAGGAACTTTGACAAACCAGCTGTTCGGCTGGTTCAGCATCTGCGTCGCAAAGCGCGACGGCCGCCATTGCTTCAGCGATTCGATCGATGCGCGCGACGATCGTCCCTGGGCGGCCAGCTGTGCGTTGGTGGCGTCGACCTTGGCTTGCGCCAGGTTGCGGACGGTGTTGGTGATCAGGAACACGCCGAGTTCAGCTTTGCAGGGCCTGTTCGATTGTGTGGGGTTGCATGGGGCAAGTGCCGCACTGGGAACCGGCGGCCCCGAAGGCGGCGGCTGGGCGGCCGCGGTGGCCGCCATCAGGCAGAAGAACAGCATCGTGCAGGTTTTCAACATGGTATCCTCGCTCTGTCGTTGGAAACCACCCTCCGCCTAGACAGCAGCATTTCTTCGATGGCGGTTCATCGCCCGCACGGGGGATGAACCGCGAAACGTCGGGCGGGCCCAGCGACGTTGAGCCGCCGCCGTCCTTTCGGATCGGATGGCTACTGCTTCACGGCGCCTTCGGTTGTCGCCTTCGGCGCGACGACCTTCGGCTTGGGGGTTTTCGGGCCTGGGTCGACTACCAGTGCGGCCGTGCAGGAGCATTTGCCCGAACCGCAGTTCAGGTCGCCCTTGCACATTTTGGAATGCCGCATGTCGGTGCAGTCGGCGGTCCCGGAGCAGGAGCAACTGCCTTGCCCAATCGTTCCGGACTGACATTTGAAGCTCCATGCCGGATCGGCGGCAAGGCCGGCCACGGCGAGCGATAGGACAAAAAGCATCGTCGAGATAAGCTTGCACATGAATACCTCCCGGTTCTATCGAGCGATGGAACCACGAAGCAGCAACGCCTTCATCTCCCGCGTGGGGGACGAACTCGCATACCGGTGACGATCGTCAATGCTGTCCCTTCAGCACGACGAGATAACCGCGTTCGACGCGAAGCCGGAACGCGATTTGCCCTGCAGTGCCGGGATCCTTGGAAACTTTGTCGATGACATAGCCGCTGGGATGCGAACCAAGCCATTCTTCCGGTTTGTCGGTGCTTTCGAACGGCCTTTGCAACCGGGCCAGGAAGCCGACTTCGCCTTGATAGTCGAAAGCCACGGCCCAGTCCGCATCCTTTCGCTCGTCGATGAAGTTGGCGAGCGGCGTCAGGTCATAGCGTTTGAACGCGGTTGCCGATGCCACCGCGTGGCCGATGCCGAAAATGACAAGCATGACGACGGCCGAGCTCTTCAGCCTGGCGAGCGGGATCTCCGCCATGAAATAGCCGAACAGGATGACCACGAACGGCAACATCGGCACGACATAGTGGGGCTGCTTGCCAGATATCGCGCTGAACACCAAGAACACGGCAACGAACGAGAACGACAGCAGGCGCAAGGCGCGCAGATCCGGCGACTTCGCGTCGATCAGGCTGCGTATCCGCGTGCGCAGCTTCAACCGCCAGACCTCGGGTATGAAGATCCACGGTATGAACATGACCGGCAGCAGCAGCAGATAGAAATAGAACGGCCGGCCGTGCGAATTGCGCAAATTGCCGGTGACGCGCCCCGCCGACTGGTTCCAGACGAGATCATAGACGAAATTGCCTTTTGTCAGGATCGTCGCCGGCACCAGCCAGATCGCAACCGGAATCAGCGCGGCGAGCAATGCCAGGCCCACTCCAGCGAGGAAGTTCGGTGTCGCCAGTCCCGCCCGCCGGTCGCGCCAGAACGGGTAGAACAGGATGGGCGCGCCGATATGGATCAGCACCACCGGGCCTTTCGTCAGCACGCCCATGCCGATGAACAGCCCGGCCAGAACGGTCTGCCAGCGGTTGCCGCTCCGGGCAAAGGCAATCAGCGACAACAGCGCGGCGAGCACAAAGACCGTCAGCAACAGGTCGAACAGGATCAGCGTCGAATAGATGACGAACACGCTGCTTCCGGCGACCAGCCAGGGGATGCGCCGCGCGATGTCGTCGCGGCCCGGAAACAGGGTCTTTGCCAACGCCGTGGTCAGCCAGATGACGAGCGAGGAGGCGGCGAAGATGACCAACATCGCCGCCGGCCGGCTGGCGCCGAAAACGGTCCAGACAAGGTCGATAAGCCAAAACAGCAGTGGCGGCTTCTGCAGATAGGGCGCGAAATTCATCGTCGGGACGAAGATCTGTCCGCTCAGATACATTTCCCAGGTGACGCTGAGATATCGCGTTTCGTCGACGGGCAGCAGTGGCCGGAAAGCGACCGCGATTACGATCAGCCCAAGCAAAAAGAGGTAGGGGAGCAGCCGCTCGGTAGATGTCGGTGTCAAAGGTCGAGATCCGCGCCAGAAACCATTTTCTTTCCAGCCGAGCATAGTGCCGCGTTTCTGGACCGCGAACGACCGCACCATGATTTTGGCCGAATTGCAACGTTGCCGGTTTCGTTTCGCAGATTTTGCGGACGATGGTCTTAAAGGCTTGGAAAACTGACCGGCCGAGCCTTTTGGACCGCCGCCGGTCCGGGGAATCTGCGCAAATTAACTGGAGCGCAACGGCGGCGACAATTCCCGCATCAAGAGTTCGAGCTCGCGCTGATCGCCGGTACCGGTCTTGTCGAAGATCGTCGCCAGCTGCGACTTGACGGTGCCGTCCGAGACGCCGCCGGCCGCGGCGATTTCCTTTCGGATCAGGCCGGCGGCAACGTGATCGGCAACGCGCCTTTCTGCCGCGGTCAGTCCGAACAGCGCCGCAATGGCGTCCAGCGCCGGGATTGGTGCCGAACCGGCCGCAGCGATGAAGATTGCTGCGGCGGCGCGCTGCGAGATGCGCGCCGAGATTTCACGCCGCGCCAGCGGCATCACATGGGCCACCGCCGGAACGGCCGTCTTGGCCAGGGGAATGTTGATGCCGCAAGGTCCGAGCGCGAATTCGTCGCGCGTGCCGAGCTGGACGGCGCGGCCGATCGCGGCATTGGCGTTGGCATAGGTGAAGGAAAGCTGGCCGCGCACGCAAGCAACCGAAATGTTTTCGGCGAGCAGCGCTTCGGCTGACGGGTTGGCGAAGATGATGGTCATGTCTTCGGCGACGATCAGCACCGGATGGTCGAGGCTTTCGATGATGGAGCGGAAGATTTCGGCCTTCCGCCGCTCGGCCTCGAACAGGTCGCCGATGGTCACCGCGCGCCGCACATGCGGCGCCAGCAGGCAGACAAGCTCGAGATCCTCGCGGGAAATCTGGCGCCTGTCCTTGTCGGTCACCACCATTAGCGTGCCGATCCGGGTCGGCCGCTTCATCAACGCCACCCAGAAGAAATCGTCCAGGCGGTTGGGTTGCACCCATTCGCGCACGATGCGGCTTTCGAGCCATCTCTGTCGCGTATCCGGGCCTTGCAGGGCGTAGATCGAATCGACGGTGAACGGCACGTCGATCTCCATCTTGGGAACCGCCGCATAGAACGGCACTTGCGAGCCGTAGTCATGCTTCAACGGCTCAAGAACTGCGGGATCGCCGCAGGACACCGAAAACCGCGCGGAACTGCTGATCGTGTCGATGACGGCGAGCATGGCAAGCTGGCCTTCCGCCAGGCTGCAGATGGCCTCGAGTGTCGCCTGCCAGCGGTCGACGTCGGCAATCGAATCGTAGATCGCCTCAACGACCTGCGGCAATGCGCGACCGGCCGTGCCCGCCAGCGATGACATGAGCCCCTCTCATTTGCCGTCCTTGAGGCAACGAAGCATCAACTCCTAGAATAACGCTGCGTAAGGTCGCCAACAACCCATTTCATCTGCTTCGGGCGGACGCGAAAATCGCATGAACGTTTCGCTTTCCCGCCAGCCATTTGCTCGCCGGTTGCGGCAAGACCCTTGCCTTCGCAATGCCGTGACGCCATAAGCAGGAACAGGCGCCGCCGCAGCCGCCGCGAGGACTTGCTACAAGGACTTGCCACGAGGATTTGGATGAAAACTTTCCTTCTGCAGTTTTTCACCTGGTGGAACAGCCAGACATTGGGAACGCGCTTCCACACCTGGCGGCATGGCAAGAAGGTCGGGCAGGACGAGGTCGGCAACGTCTACTATGAGGGCGGCGTCGATTCGGAAGGCCGCACGCGCCGCTGGGTCATCTACCGCGACTATTCGGAAGCCTCGGCGATTCCGCCCGGCTGGCATGGCTGGATCCATCACCGTGTCGACGTTGCGCCGCCAAGCGAAGACTACAAGCCACGCGACTGGCAAAAGCCGCATGTGCCGAACCTCACCGGCAGCCCCGCAGCCTATCGGCCGAAAGGCTCGGTGCTGACCAACCAGCATCGTCCGCAGGTGACGGGCGACTACGACGCCTGGACGCCTGGTTCGTGATCGATCGCCGCGACACGCGCGCGGTCTCCACGGGCGCGGTCCCCACGGGGCGGTCCTTTGTCGCCACAATTGCTGTTTAGCTGTTTGCTGATCCGACAGCAGCAACTAGCCTTGGCGTTAAGAGAATCACCCGGGCGCAAACCACCGGACCTTGCATGAGCATGTTCAGCCGAATTTTGACGGGCGGATTAACCGCGGTCGTTCTCGCTTCTATGGTGGCGCTTGCTGCTGCGCAGGAATTGGCGCCGCCTGCACCGGACGCGTCCGTGGCGCCTGCAGCACCCGCAGTATCCGAGCGCATCACCAATCCCGTCGCTGAATTCGCCGGCATCGACAAGATCACCGGCCGTATCATCACCTTCGATGTCTATATCGACGAGACGGTGCAGTTCGGCGCTTTGCAGGTGACGCCGCGCATCTGCTATTCGCGGCCGGAGAACGAAGAGCCGAAGACGGATTCGTTCGTCGAGGTCGACGAGATCACGCTCGACCGGAAAATACGCCGTATCTTCACCGGCTGGATGTTCGCCGAAAGCCCCGGGATCAACGCCGTCGAGCATGCCGTCTATGATATCTGGCTGAAGGGCTGCAAGCAGAAGTCCGACGTGCCGGCACCCACTGCCCCCAAAACCAACTAGAATCTGTCAGCGCGGCGGCGGATACCGCGCCTTGCGGAACCGCCGTGTTGCCCGAGCGTTGGTGCCTCTCTACGGTGGAGGTTGCCATGATGATGGCCAACAAGAACGAACTTCTCGATATCGAAAGGGGATTCTGGAGCGGCGGTGCCGACTATTTCAAGGCCAACGCCGATACCGAATGCCTGGTGGCCTTCCCGCAGATGGCGCGGGTGATGAGCAATACCGATCTGGCCGCAACTGCGACGGACCCGAACCGCTGGCGCGATCTCGACATCGACCTCAAAGGCATCATCGAGCCTGGCAGCGACATCGTCATGCTGACCTACGAGGCGCGTGCGACGCGGCAAGATGGCGAAGCCTATGCGGCGCTGGTCAGCACCGGCTATGTCCACCGCGTCAATGGCTGGAAAATGATGTTCCACGCACAGACGCCGCTGGTGACGGCATCAAAAGGCTGACCGGCCGCTGGAGCAATTCCAGGAAAAGTGTGAACGGTTTCCGTCCGGAATTGCGTTTCTGTGAAACGATGAACCATTCCAGGTTATGGAAAAAACACGGCCTCGCCCTTCAGCGCCCCGGCCAGCATCTTCTCGTACTTGCCGCGCGGCACGTCGATTGCGCCGAAGCGTTTGAGATGCTCGGTGGTGAACTGCGTATCGAGCAGCGCAAAGCCGCGCGCCTTCAGGCGTTCGACGAGGTGAACCAGGCAGGCCTTTGACGCGTCGGTCTCCCTGGCGAACATGCTCTCGCCGAAGAACACGCGGCCGAGCGATACGCCGTAGAGGCCGCCGACCATCCGGTCGTCGTGCCAGGCCTCGACCGAATGGCAATGGCCCATCCGATGCAGCTCGATATAGGCTTCGCGGATCGGTGCGTTGATCCAGGTCGACCGCCGTTCCTCGCGCCTTTCGGCGCAGGCCTCGATCGTCGCCTCGAAGTCGAAATCGATGCGGAACTCGAACAGGTTCTTGCGGATCGTCTTTCTCAGGCTTTTCGGTATGTGGAACCCGTCGAGCGGAATGATGCCGCGCGTCTCCGGCCGCACCCAGAACACTTCGGGGTCATTGGCGCTTTCGGCCATCGGGAAGACGCCGGAGGCATAGGCTTTGAGCAAAAGGTCGGTCGGGATGCGATAACCGGGTGCGTAGGGACGGGTCATCGCTTCGCCCTGTATCACTCGCCTTCGGCCAGGTATTTTTCCAGCCAGTGGATGTCGTAGTCGCCATTGGCGATGTCGGCGTTGCCGACGAGGTCGCGAAACAGCGGCAGCGTCGTCTTGATGCCGTCGACGACGAACTCGTCGAGCGCGCGCCGCAGTCGCATCATGCATTCGACGCGGTTGCGGCCATGCACGATCAGCTTGCCGATCAGGCTGTCGTAGTAGGGCGGGATCTTGTAGCCGGAATAGACGCCGGAATCGACGCGGATGCCGAGGCCGCCCGGCGTGTGGAAATGGGTAATGGTGCCCGGCGACGGGGTGAAGGTGCGCGGATCCTCTGCATTGATGCGGCATTCGATGGCATGGCCATGGAAGCGGATATCTTCCTGGCGCACCGAAAGCCCGCCGCCCGAGGCGACGCGGATCTGCTCGTGCACGAGGTCGATGCCGGTAATCGCCTCGGTCACCGGATGTTCGACCTGCAGGCGCGTGTTCATTTCGATGAAATAGAACTCGCCGTCCTCATAGAGGAATTCGATGGTGCCGGCGCCGGAATAGCCGAGATCGGCGATCGCCCTGGCGCAGACGCCGCCAATATGCGCGCGCTCCTCCGCATTGAGCGCCGGCGAGGGCGCTTCTTCCCAGACCTTCTGGTGACGGCGCTGCAGCGAGCAGTCGCGCTCGCCGAAATGCACGCCGCGCCCGGCGCCGTCGCCGAACACCTGCACTTCGATATGGCGCGGCTTCTGCAGATATTTCTCGATATAGACGGCGTCGTCGCCGAAGGCCGCACCCGCCTCCGAGCGTGCCGTCTGCAGCGCCACCTCGAGGTCGGCCTCGCTACGCGCCACTTTCATGCCGCGCCCGCCGCCGCCGGCCGACGCCTTGATGATCACGGGGTAGCCGATCGCGGCGGCAATGCGCTTGGCTTCCTTGTCCTCGGTGACCGCGCCGTCGGAGCCGGGCACCACGGGAATGCCGAGGCGTTTTGCGGTGCGCTTGGCCTCGATCTTGTCACCCATGATGCGGATATGGTCGCCCGTCGGGCCGATGAAGGTGATGTTGTGCGCGGCGAGGATGTCGGCGAACTTGGCGTTCTCCGACAGAAAACCGTAGCCGGGATGCACCGCGTCGGCGCCGGTGATCTCGCAGGCGGCGACGATCTGGTGGATGTTGAGATAGCTGTCGCGCGACGGCGGCGGGCCGATGCAGACGCTCTCGTCGGCGAGACGCACATGCATGGCGTCGGCGTCGGCGGTCGAATGCACCACCACCGTCTGGATGCCCAGCTCCTTACAGGCGCGCAGCACCCTGAGGGCGATTTCGCCGCGATTGGCGATGAGGATTTTCTGGAACATCTTTCGCCTGTTCCCGGCTCTACTCGATCACGACGAGCGGCATGCCATATTCGACCGGCTGCGCATCTTCAAACAGGATCGCCGTCACCGTGCCGGCGCGCGGCGAGGGGATCTGGTTCATCGTCTTCATTGCTTCGATGATCAGCAGCGTCTGGCCTTCCTTGACCTTCTGGCCGATTTCGATGAACGGCCTGGCGTCGGGCGACGGTGCCAGATAGGCGGTGCCGACCATTGGCGAGGCGACGGCGTTCTTCGACACATCGGGCGTCGCCGGGGCGGCCGCTGCCGCGGGCTGCGCGGCTGCCGGCGCATAGGCCGGCTGGGCTGCGGCGACCGCATGGACGGCCGGCGCCTGCCGCGAGACGCGCACCTTCAGATCGCCCAGCTCGACCTCGATCTCGGTCAGGTTGGTGTCGTTCAGTATGCCCGCCAGATCGCGGATCAGCTGCTGGTCAACACCGTTCTTCTTTATCGACATTTTCGAGCCTTCTGTTTGTTGGCCGGTCATAGGCGTGCAGCCAGCGCCTGCAGCGCCAGCGTGTAGCCGAGCGGCCCGAACCCGCAGATCATGCCGACGGCGACCGGCGCGACCATGGAAACGTGGCGGAATGGTTCCCGCGCGTGGATGTTGGAAAGATGCACCTCAGCGACCGGCAGCGGCGCGACAGCGCGGATGGCATCGTGAATGGCGATCGACGTATGGCCGTAGGCGCCCGGATTGATGACGATTGCGGCGGCCTTGTCGGCGGCCTCCTGGATCCAGTCGACGAGGTCGCCCTCATGGTTCGACTGGCGGAAATCGATCTCCAGCCCAAGTGCGGCACCCGCCTGCTTGCAGTCGTCGGCGATCGCGGCAAGCGTCTTGCCGCCATAGATGCCCGGCTCGCGCTTGCCGAGCGCGTTGAGATTGGGGCCGTTCAGGACGAAAACCGTTTTCAAAAAATGCCGACCTTTCCCGGCGCGGCTAAGCCGGCGCGCCGGACCCTCTATAATGGGCATAGACGCTGGCGAAAAGAGCGCAAGTGCGTTCTTTCGCCGTCCACAACAGCCGGAAAACGGCCCGTGCCGGAAACCCGCAGCCTAATCGAAACCCGAACGCTAATCAGAGCGCGGCCTTCGCCGCCTCGATCTTTTCGGCCAGCACTTCCTGGCCAAGCGCGCCGAACACCACCTCGTTGCCGACGACATAGGACGGCGTTCCGGTGATGGCGAGCTTGGTGGCGAGGTCATAGGTCTTGGAGAAGGCCTCGGTGATGCTCGGGTCTTTCATCTTTTCGCGCAGCGCCGCCTCGTCGGCGCCGAGCGACAGCGCCACCTTGATTGCCGCCGCCTCGGTGGCGCGCCCCTGGCCGCCGAGCAGCGCATTGTGGAATTCGCCGTATTTCTCCGGCTTCATCAAATGGAAGGCCATCGAGACGACGCTCGCCTTCTGCGAATCCGGGCCGAGGATCGGGAACTCCTTGAGCATGAAACGCAGGTCCGGATCGGCCTTGGTCAGCGCGCGCATGTCGTCGATGGCGCGTTTGCAGTAGCCGCAATTGTAATCGTAGAACTCGACGATGGTGACCTTGCCGTTCGGATTGCCGACAACGCCGTCGAATGAGGAATTGAAGATCTGGTCCTTGGCGTCTTTGATGACGCCGAGACTGGCGACGCGCTGTTCTTCCTTCTGCTTGGCCTCGAGTGCCTGCTGGGCCTCCAGAAGCACTTCCGGGTTCTTCAGCAGATAGTCGCGGACGATGCCTTCGACTTCGGCACGGTCGAGCTTGGTACCCGAGGACGCCGTCTGGGCAAGCTGTGCCGTGCCGGCCTTCGCCGTCTGCGGATTTCCGGCGACGAAGCCGAAAGCCAGCATGGCGAGAGCCGCTGCCACTCCGGTAGTGCCCAGCAGAATTGCCTTGGTCATGATCCTCGATCCTCTTGCCTGTGTTCGGGTCCGCTCGGTTTGGCTGCGTCGCAGCGTGCGTCCGAAAAGGTTCACTTCTTCTTACCTGATGGTGCGTAGTTTATAATGTCCTGCGCGCGAAGCCAGCCCGGCTCGCCCGGCTTCATGCTCTGCTGCGCCCGCATGGCGAAGATTTTCGCATTCTTGTAGTCGCCGGAATAGAAATGCCCTTCGGCGGTTGCAAGCTCGGCGGCCGGGATGTTGCCGAGTTCCCCGTAGGCCTGTGCCAGATAACGGTATCCGGCGGCGTTTTCGCGGTCCCGCCCGAGGCCGGTGTTGATCTGCGCCACCGCCTTCTTCAGCGAATCCGCCGTGCCGATGGCCATCAGCGCCTGGCCGTAAGAGACCGGCAGCAGCCCGGATCGCGCCGGATCGAGACTGACCGACTTGGCATAGGCGTCCGCCGCATCCTTCGGCCGGTTCGCCTTCATCAGGATGTCGCCGCGTAATTCCTGGAAATAGGGATTTTTCGGCTGTTCCTTGATCAGCGCGTTGGTTTTGGTGAGCGCCGAGGCCAGATTGCCGAAAAGATAGGTCATCTGCGCGTCGCCATAGCGTGAGGCGAGGCTGCCGGGGTTCTTGCGCATCAATCGCGACGCCGCGGCCTGGCCTTGCATATAGGCGGCGATCTTGATGCGCATCATATCGTGGCGCTGCTGCAGTGCAGGGGGGTCGACCTTGTCGACGTAAGGGCTCTGCTTCACCAACACTTCGAGATTGGCGATACGCTCCTGCGGCATCGGATGGCTGATCCTGTAGGGATCGACTTGGGCGCCCGAGAGCGACAATGCGTTCTGGAAACGGCTGAACGTCTTCAGCATGCCCATGCCGGACTGGCCGGTAGCATTGAGATAAGCGATTGCCGAGCGGTCGGCGGTCATCTCTTCGGTGCGCTGATAGGCGAGGATACTGCGTTGCGCCATCTCGCCGCCGCCGGCCATCACGCCCATGCCGGCGCCGGCGAGGCCGCGGCTGTTGCTGGTGGCGCCGGCCACCATGGCGCCGGCGCCCAACAGCGTCGCCAGGATCGCCATCGTCTTGGCGCGCTCGAGCTGTTCGCGCAATTTCTGCTGGTGCCCGCCGGCGATATGGCCGGCCTCGTGGGCGATGACGCCGATGATCTCGTTGGGCGTTTCGGCCGTCATCAGCGCGCCGGTATTGATGAACATGCGGCGGCCGGCAACAAAGGCGTTGAAGCTCTGGTCATTGACCAGCACGATGTTGATGGCGTCGCCCGACAAGCCCGCCGCCTTGAAGATCGGCCGCGCGTAATCGCGTACCAGCGCCTCGATCTCGGCATCGCGCACCACCGGCACATTCTGCGCAAACGCATTGACCGAGCCGGCCATGGCGACCACCGCGGCAAGCGAAAGCGTCGCGAAGGCGCGCGCTGTCCTGGCGATCGTCGATTTGGGTCGGCTCAACATGGCAGGTCCACTGGTAGACGAGTGGGCGAAGGATGAAAAGTCGGCAGCTTAAACTTACCGAACTTGTGATCCCCACACCAATCGGGCATTTGTGCGGCGCAGCCAGCATGGCGGCACGTGCGGACAAGTGTGGTGGATTGAAAAATGGTTGTTTCGCTTTCGCGCCGCGGCGCGGTCGAACCGTTCCATGCCATGGACATCCTGGCCGAGGCGAATCGGCTGAAGGCCAAGGGCCTGCCGGTCGTTTCCATGGCCGTCGGCCAGCCTTCCGATCCGGCGCCGGCCGGCGTTCGCGAAGCGGCGACGATCGCCTTGAAAGCAGGCCGCATCGGCTATACCGACGCGCTGGGCCTCACCGGCCTCCGCAAGGCGATCGCGGCCCATTATGGCGAGCATTACGGGCTTGACGTTTCGCCCGAGCGGATAGCCGTCACCACCGGATCGTCGGCTGCCTTCAACCTCGCTTTCCTGGCAATGTTCGATCCAGGCGACCGCGTCGCCATCGCGGCGCCCGGCTATCCTGCCTATCGCAACATCATGGCCGCGCTCGGCATCGACATCGCCGAGATCGAGTTGGACGGCGCCGCCTATCTCCATGCCGAGCACCTGCAAGCCGCGCATCGCGAAAAACCGCTGAAGGGCGTGCTGTTCGCCAGCCCGGCCAACCCGACCGGCGCGGTCATTCCCGCCGGCGATCTCGAGGCGCTGGTCAAGACGGCGCAAGAGCTCGGCATCGCCGTCATCTCGGACGAAATCTACCACCGGCTGGCCTATGCGGCGCCCGACACGACCGCGCTTTCTTTCGGCGCGGATGTGACGGTGATCAATTCCTTCTCGAAATATTATTGCATGACCGGCTGGCGCATCGGCTGGATGGTGCTGCCGCAGGAATTGGTGCGGCCGGTCGAGCGCATCGCCCAGAGCCTCTACATCTCGCCGCCCGAGCTGTCCCAGATTGCCGCGATCGAGGCATTCAAGGCGACGCCAGAACTGGAAGCGGTGAAGGCGCGCTATGCCTGGAACCGCGAGATCCTGATGCAACGCCTGCCGGAGCTCGGCTTTGCTTTGGCCGCGCCCATGGACGGCGCCTTCTACGCTTTCTGCGACGTCACCAGGCATACCAATGACAGCATGGCGTTTGCGCGCAGGATGTTGGCCGAGGCGCATGTGGCGGCGACGCCGGGCCGCGATTTCGATCCGCTGCAAGGCCATCGCACGATGCGCTTTTCCTATGCCGGCAGCCACGACGATATGGTCGAGGCGATGGCGCGCATCGAACGCTGGCTGAAGTAGCGGGGGCGACCATGCCGGAGTTTGATCAGGCGCCCCAACTCGAACATGCGTTGCGCGAGGTCGCCGCCGAAATGGCGGAGCGTACCGATCGCGGCGACGTCGCCAGCTATATTCCCCAGCTCGGCAAGATCGACCCGAAAAAATTCGGCATTTCCGCGGTGACCAATGACGGCCGCGTGCTGACCGCGGGCGATGCCGACGAGGCGTTTTCGATCCAGAGTATCTCAAAGGTGTTCACGCTGACGCTGGCGCTTGGCAATGTCGGCGATGCGCTATGGCAGCGGGTTGGGCGCGAGCCGTCGGGCAATCCGTTCAACTCGATCGTCCAGCTCGAGCACGAGAACGGCATTCCGCGCAATCCGTTCATCAATGCCGGCGCCATCGTCGTCTCCGACATCCTGCTCGCCGGCCATCAGCCGCGCGAGGCGATCGGCGAGATCCTGCGCTTCGTCCAGTTCCTGGCCGATGACGACACGATCATCATCGACCGCGAGGTCGCGGCGTCCGAACGCGCCACCGGCTTTCGCAATTTCGCGCTTGCCAATTACATGAAATCGTTCGGCAATCTCCACCATGCGCCGGAACTGGCGCTGGGCGTTTACTTCCACCATTGCGCTATCGCCATGAGCTGCCGGCAACTGGCCCTGGCCGGCCGCTTCCTCGCCAATGGCGGCAACAACCCGGCGACCGGGCATTCCGTCGTCTCGGCCGAGCGCGCCCGCCGCATCGGCGCGATGATGCTGACCTGCGGCCACTATGACGGCTCCGGCGACTTCGCTTTCCGCGTCGGCATTCCCGGCAAGAGCGGCGTTGGCGGCGGCATATTGGGGATCGTGCCGGGCATCGCCTCGCTTGCCGTCTGGTCGCCTGGCCTCAATGCCAACGGCAATTCCAGGCTGGGCTCGATCGCGCTGGAAAAACTGGCGAAGATAATGAACTGGTCGATCTTCGCACCATAGTGTTGTCGCCTGGAATTGGGGCAAAAAAATCCCGCGCAGCCGATCGGCCACGCGGGACTTTTTTAATCAGAAAGTCTGGCTAATGCACGGAAAGGCTTAGAAAAAGCCCTTCCGCTGCCACCAGCCGGCACGTTTCGGCTTGTCCTCGGCCTTTGCTTCCTCGGTCTTTGCCTCGTCGGGGACGATCGAGGAGACGACCGGCACGACCGGAGCATCCACCGGTACGGGCTTGCGCCGCGACGGCCGGACCTTCGGCGTTTCCTCGGCAGCCGCCACTTCGGTCTCCTGCGACACCGGCGCGGGGGTCTCGCCGGAAGCCACGGAGGCGGCCTCGGCAGCCGATGTCTCGGCGCCCGCAATCTCGGCAACTGCTTCCGCCGCAACCTTCTTCGGCTTGGCGGCGCGGCGCGGCTTCTTCGGCTTTTCGGCGCTCGGCATGTCGTCGTTCGCCGGAGCAAGCACCGCAAGCTCTTCGGCCGGCGGCGCACCTTCCGGCTCGCCGGTCACGGGCTCTGCTTCCGACACGGCATCTTCCGTCATGGCGGCTGGCTCGCCGGCGCCGGCTTCGACGCCGTCCTCGCCGTCTTCACGGCGATTGCGTTTGCCGCCGCGCTTGCCGCGCCGGCGCTTCTTGCCGTGACCGTCGTCCGCCGCTTCCGCCGTTTCGGCAACACCGGCCGGCGCTTCACGGTCCGCTTCGGCGGCTTGGTCGCCCGCGGCTACGAAGGCGTCGTCTGCCGGCGCCGAAACGGAAGCACCTTCCACAGCAGCGCCATGCTCGCGGTCCCCATGTTCGCGGTCCCCGTGCTCGCGTTCCCCGTGTTCACGATCCTTGCCGCCGCGCCGTCTGCGGCGCTTGCGGCGCTTGCGATCGCGGCCTTCGCCGTCCTCGCCGGACCTTGGCTGCTGCGGCTGCTGGACAGGACGTGGCTGCTCGGCCTGCACCGGTGCCTCGTCTTCCTGCTCGATGACGATCTCGTCCTCGGGTTCTTCCGGCTCGACATAGGCCGGGAACGTGCGCGCCTCGACAAAGCCTTCAGGCTTTTCGGCCAACGCACCGCGGAAGATGGCATAGTGTTGTGCACCGACCGCGTCATCGGCTTCGATGGTGATGGTCACGCCGAAGCGGTGCTCGAATTCCACCAGCGTGCCGCGCTTGTGATTGAGCACATAGAGCGCGGTCGCTGCCGGCGTCCGCACCGTGATGTGGCTGCGCGAATCCTTGAGCAGGAATTCCTCGATTGCCCGCACCACCATCAGCGCAACCGACGAATCGGAGCGCACATGGCCGGTGCCGCCGCAATGCGGGCAAGGCTTCATCGTCGATTCCAGCACGCTGGCACGGATGCGCTGGCGCGACATCTCCATCAGGCCGAAATGCGAGATGCGGCCGACCTGAATGCGGGCGCGGTCGTTCTTGAGGTGATCCTTCAGCCGCTTCTCGACGGAGCGGTTGTTGCGGTTCTCCTCCATGTCGATGAAGTCGATGACGATGAGGCCGGCGAGATCGCGCAGCCTTAATTGCCGGGCGACTTCCTCGGCGGCTTCCAGATTGGTGTGAAGTGCGGTGTCCTCGATCGAGTGCTCCTTGGTGGAACGGCCCGAATTGACGTCGATGGCGACCAGCGCTTCCGTCTGGTTGATGATGATGTAGCCGCCGCTCTTCAGCGTCACCTGCGGCTGCAGCATGCGGTCGAGCTGCGCTTCGATGCCGTTGCGCACAAAGATCGGCGTCGTGTCGCGGAACGGCTGAACCACCTTGGCGTGGCTCGGCATCAGCATGCGCATGAAGTCCTTGGCCTCGCGGTAGCCTTCTTCGCCGGAAACCAGGATCTCGTCGATATCCTTGTTGTAAAGGTCGCGCACCGAGCGCTTGATCAGGCTGCCTTCCTCGTAAACCAGGGCAGGGGCCGTGGATTGCAGCGTCAGATTGCGGACGTTTTCCCAAAGCCGCATCAAATATTCGTAATCGCGCTTGATCTCTGCCTTGGTGCGGCTTTCGCCGGCCGTACGCAGGATGACACCCATGCCCTGCGGCACTTCGAGATCGGCGACCACTTCCTTCAGCCGCTTGCGGTCCTGCGCATTGGTGATCTTGCGCGAAATACCGCCGCCGCGTGCCGTATTCGGCATCAGCACCGAATAGCGGCCGGCCAGCGACAGATAAGTGGTCAGCGCTGCACCCTTGTTGCCGCGCTCTTCCTTGACGACCTGCACCAGCAGGATCTGCCGGCGCTTGATCACTTCCTGGATCTTGTACTGGCGGCGCACCGGCTTGCGCCGGTTGCGCACTTCTTCCAGCGCGTCTTCGGCGCCGACCGATTCGACCTCGTGATCGTCCGGATGCGAGGATTGCACCTCTTCCAGCATGCCGCGATCATTGTCTTCGGAGGTTGCTTCGCCGCTTGTCTCGGCCCCGCTTGTCTCGGCCCCGCTTGTCTCGACTTGCGGGACGGCTTCCGAGATTACGTCGGCATCGACGCTGGCAGCGATGGAACTGGATCCGCCTTCGGATGGCTCGGTCTCGCCGCGATCGGCGACCTCATCGCTCTGTCCGGCGGCATCCTCGCTCTGTCCGGCAATGTCGGACATGGTGTCGTCGGCAGCGGCATCCAGGTTTTCTGCGACGGCATCTTCGCCGTTCTCGCCATTCTCACCGTCGGCCGCGCCTGCCTCGCGCCTGTGCTCGCCGCGGTCGCGGCTCTTGCCGCCACGCCGGCGTCCGCGCTTGCCACGGTCGCGGCTCTGGCGGTCCTCGCCTTCGGCGGCTTCCTCGTCCTCTTCGTCCTGGGCCTCCTGTGCTTCCGCACGCAGCAGCGCCTGACGGTCGGCGACCGGAATCTGGTAGTAGTCGGGGTGTATTTCACTGAAGGCGAGGAAACCGTGACGGTTGCCGCCATATTCGACGAAGGCTGCCTGAAGGGAAGGTTCGACGCGCGTTACGCGGGCGAGATAGATATTTCCTTTGAGCTGCTTCTTGTCCTGGGATTCAAAGTCGAATTCTTCAATACGGTTACCGCGAACGACGACAACGCGTGTTTCCTCCGGGTGGGAGGCGTCTATCAGCATTTTGTTGGGCATTATTTCGTTTCCTCCCGGCAGCCGTCGGCCGCGGCTTGCGGGGCAATGCCCGCTGCCGTGGACCCGGGACATGGGTGCCGGACAATTGAACGTCCGCCGGCCGCTGCCTGAGCGCCATGGCGGTGCCGCCCGCAGCCGTAGTGGCGCGGTTTGTTGCGGACCTTTCCATGATTGCGCTTGAAGCCATCGTCACCAGCAGAACCTTTTGAACCAAAGCCCGGGAAAAACCGGACCAGCTTGTTTGCTCATACAGAGCCGGCACGGGACAATCCCGGCCGTTTTGCTCACGCAGGCGATTCCCCCGCCACGGGAGCACGCCTGCGAAAATCGTCGCGATCACCGATGCCTTCTTCGCCTGAAGCGAAAGGAGCCGTCTTGCGTCTGACCTGTAGCAGTAAGCTGCGGAGGAGGACGGTTCCAGGATTGCAGTGATCCACCATCGCTTTTATGATTTGGCGGGTTGGAAGGCAACCCCGATTCCCGATGCCGGCAAAAAGCCGTTCCGCAGCGGAAGCACAGGTCCCAAGCCTTCCATGAAGGCTTGGTTAACCTTCTCTGGATACCAATCGTTAATCGAGTTCGCGGCCTGCCAGAACTTTGACAAGCAATAAGGCGCTTCGACAAGCGATCGCATGACGCCAAAAAGGGAGCGACTGGTAGAAAGATGGGACTGGCAGGCTTCGCAGACAAGGGCCGTCATAATGGAGGCCGGTTCTTCCGCACCGCCTGCCTGCTGCCGCTGATCCTGGCTTGCCTGCTCCTTTCGCCGCTTTCGCGTGCTGCCGACGCACCGCTCGGTGCCACAAGCTACAAGATGGCCGGCGATGCCACCAAGATGCGTATCGTCATCAATTTCGACCGCGAGCCCGACATCAAATGGTTCCTGCTGCGCGGCCCAAATCGTCTGGTCGTCGATCTGCCGGCCACGAGATTCGCCCTCAATGCCAAGGATGTGAAGCCGCGCGGGCTTGTCCGCGCCGTGCGTTACGGTGGACTCGGCGAGGGGAAATCGCGGCTGATTCTCACCGGCAAGGGACCGTTCGCCGTCAACAATCTCGACGTGCTCAAGAACGATGACGGCAACGGCTACCGCATCGCCATCGACATGTCGGCGGCGTCGCAGCGGGAATTCGATGCGGCGCTCGCCAATCAGGCGCTGACCACCGGTTCGACGGTCTCCGCCGACAAGGCCGGCAGGGTCGGTACCGGGCCGGTCTCTAATCCGGGCCATCGATTCACCGTCGTCATCGATCCCGGCCATGGCGGCATCGACGGCGGTGCCGGGGGCCTGAACGGTACGGTCGAAAAGAACGTGACGCTCGCCTTTGCCATGGAACTGCGCGACAAGCTCGCCGCCAGCGGCAAATACGACGTGTTCCTGACGCGTGAGACCGACGTGTTCCTGCGGCTCGACGACCGCGTCCGCATTGCCCGCCAGCATGAGGCCGACCTGCTCATCTCGATCCATGCCGACACGATCAGCCTCAAGGGCATTCGCGGCGCAACCGTCTACACCGTGTCCGACAAGGCTTCCGATCCCGAGGCGCAGGCGCTTGCCGACCGTGAAAATCTTTCCGACCAGTTCGCCGGCATGGAGATCAAGGACGACAGCAAGGAAGTGACCGATATCCTGATCGACCTGATCCGCCGCGAGACGCATAATTTTTCGATGAGCTTTGCCCATACACTCGTCGGCCAGCTTTCCACCAGCGTCGGTCTGATAAACAACCCGCAGCGCTCTGCCGGCTTCAAGGTGCTGAAGGCGCCGGACGTTCCATCCGTGCTGGTCGAACTCGGCTATCTGTCGAACGCCAAGGACGAAGCGCAGTTGCTCAGCGCCGATTGGCGCAACAAGGCGACCCAGAGCATAACCAACGCCGTTGCACTGTTTGCTTCGGCCAAGAGCGGAACGGGGGCCGGAGGCTGAAATGCCCGCCGGCGCCCACAACCTGAAGCAGCGTTGCACGGCGACAACACCCTGTGCTTTTATTTCCGGCATTCGAAACCGAAATTCCACGCTGCCGTATTTTGCCCACATGGTCGCGACATGGGTTTGCGATTACGGTTTGGGATCGTCCCGAAAGCTTGCGTGAAGGGCGGCTTCGTTTAGGAAATTCCCGAACCAAGGACTGGAGCGGGTATGATTCGTCTCATTGGCTATTTCTTCGGCATCGGCACGACGCTGGCCCTTTTGGTCGCGGCGGGCGTGGCGATCTATATCGGCCATTTGTCGAAGGACCTGCCCGATTACGAGGTGCTGGCCAAATATGAGCCGCCGGTGACGACCCGCATCCACGCGTCGGATGGCGCGCTGATGGCCGAATATGCGCGTGAGCGGCGGCTTTATCTGCCGATTCAGGCGATCCCGGATCGTGTCAAGGCGGCCTTCCTGTCGGCCGAGGACAAGAACTTTTACAACCACCCCGGTATCGACGTGACCGGCCTTGGTCGCGCCATTGTCGTCAACCTGCAGAATGTTGGCTCGGGAAAGCGCCAGGTCGGCGCCTCGACGATTACCCAGCAGGTGGCGAAGAACTTCCTGTTGTCTTCAGACCAGACCTACGAGCGCAAGATCAAGGAGATGATCCTCGCCTTCCGCATCGAGCAGGCCTATTCGAAGGATCGCATTCTCGAGCTCTATCTCAACGAGATTTTCTTCGGTTTCGGTGCCTATGGCGTCGCCGGTGCTGCGCTCACCTATTTCGACAAATCGGTGAACGAGCTCACCGTGGCCGAGGCTGCCTATCTTGCCTCTCTGCCGAAGGGGCCGAACAACTATCATCCCTTCAAGCATGCCGATCGCGCCTTGGAGCGCCGCAACTGGGTCATCGACCAGATGGTCGAGAACGCTTACGTCACGCATGAAGAAGGCGAGAAGGCCAAGGCCGAGCCGCTCGGCGTCTCGCCGCGCCGCACCGGCAACTATCTCTTCGCCGGGGAGTATTTCACCGAGGAAGTGCGTCGCCAGATCATCGCGCGCTATGGTGAGAATGCGCTCTACGAGGGCGGCCTTTCCGTCCGCACGACGCTCGATCCGAAGATGCAGCTGATTGCCCGCAAGGCCATGCAGAATGGTCTCATGAAGTTCGACACACTGCGCGGCTATCGCGGGCCGGTCACGAGCATCGACATTTCCGGCGATTGGGGCGTGCCGCTGGGCAACGTCAAGCGGTTGGAAGACGTGCCGGAATGGTCGCTCGCCGTCGTGCTCGACAGCTCGGCCACCGGCCTGTCGATCGGCCTGCAGCCGACGCGCCAGATCTCCGGCGAAATCGTCAAGGACCGTGTCGAAGGCACCGTCAGCCGGGAGGACATGAGCTTCGCCATGCGCCACGTCGTCGACGGTAGAACCGTCAAGGCGAAGTCGCCGGCCGACGTGCTGAAGCCGGGCGACGTGATTTTCGTGCAGAAGAACGACGGCTCGGACAACAGCTACAGCTTGCGCCAGGTTCCCGAAGTGGAGGGCGGCCTGATCGCCATGGACCCGCATACCGGACGCGTCCTGGCCATGGTCGGCGGTTTCTCCTACGCGCAGTCGGAGTTCAACCGGGCGACGCAGGCCATGCGCCAGCCGGGATCGTCGTTCAAGCCGATCGTCTATTCGGCCGCCCTCGACAATGGCTATACGCCCGCCTCCGTGATCATGGACGGGCCGATCACCATCCAGAGCGGCAACACGACCTGGACGCCCAAGAACTACGACGGAACGGTGGCCGGCCCGGCGACGTTGCGCTCCGGCATCGAGAAATCGCGCAACCTGATGACGGTGCGGCTTGCCAACGACATGGGCATGAAGCTGGTCGTGGAATATGCCGAGCGTTTCGGCGTCTACGACCACCTGGCGCCGTATCTGCCGATGGCGCTGGGATCAGGCGAGACGACGGTGATGCGCATGGTGTCGGCCTATTCGATCATGGCCAATGGCGGCAAGTCGATCAAGCCGTCGCTGATCGACCGCATCCAGGACCGCTACGGCAAGACCGTCTTTAGGCAGGACGAACGCGGCTGCTCGAACTGCAACGCCGCAGAATGGCAGAACCAGCCAGAGCCGGAGCTGGTCGACAATTCCGAGCAGGTGCTCGATCCGATGACGGCCTACCAGATCACATCGATGATGGAGGGCGTCGTGCAACGCGGTACCGGCGCCACCATCAACGAACTCGGTCGTCACATCGCCGGCAAGACCGGAACGACCAACGACGAAAAGGATGCCTGGTTCATCGGCTATACGCCGAACCTCGTTGTCGGCCTCTACATGGGCTACGATCAGCCGAAAGGTCTCGGCAAGGGCGCGACCGGCGGCGGCCTTGCCGCGCCGATCTTCAAGGATTTCATGCGCGTGGCGCTGGACGGCACGCCCAATGTCGACTTCAAGGTTCCGGAAGGCATGAAGCTGATTGCGATCAATCGCAAGACCGGCATGCGGGCTAACGCGGGCGACGCCGGAACCATCATCGAAGCCTTCAAGCCGGGTACCGGTCCCGCCGACAGCTATTGGGTGATCGGCATGGGTGCGGACGGCTCGAACGCCACCGGCGGGGCGCTATCGCCGCAGGCCAACCAGGCCATCCAGTCGGGCGGCGGCGGGCTCTACTGACAATCACTACATCGGGTCGGGCCGGCTTGACGATCATGGTCGACCCGGCCCACTCCGCTTTACAGGGGCCGGCGCTTTACAGGAGACCGTGCCGTCCCTATGTATCGCGCCACCAAACCGCCATCCAACAACAGGACAGAACAGCCAGCCATGCGCGCGGAAACGCAAAATATTGTCGACGAGATCAGGCAGGCGATCACCCTGCTGAGGAGGCATCTTTGACTGGGACCAAGCCATAAAGCGGCTTGAGTACCTGAATGTGCGTGCCGAGGATTCAAGCCTCTGGAACGAGCCGTTGGAAGCGCAAAAGCTGATGCGCGAGCGTCAGGGCCTCGAGGAAGGCATTGCCGCGGTCAAAGGCCTCACCCAGGCCCTGGAAGACAATATCGGCCTGATCGAGCTTGGCGAGGAAGAGGGCGACGAGGGCGTCATCGCGGAGGCCGAAGCGGCGATCCGCTCGATGCGCGGCGAGGCCAAGGCGCGCCAGATCGAAACGCTGCTGTCGGGCGAGGCTGACGCCAACGATAGCTATCTGGAAGTCCATGCCGGCGCCGGCGGCACCGAAAGCCAGGACTGGGCCTCGATGCTTCTGCGCATGTATACGCGCTGGGCCGAGCGCCGCCGCTTCAAGGTCGAGGTGCTGGAAGTGCATGACGGCGAAGAAGCCGGCATCAAGTCCGCCACGCTGCTGATCAAGGGCCACAACGCCTATGGCTGGCTGAAGACGGAATCCGGTGTGCATCGTCTCGTGCGGATTTCGCCCTATGACAGCAATGCGCGCCGCCACACCTCCTTCGCCAGCGTCTGGGTCTATCCCGTCATCGACGATACGATCGACATCGACGTTTCCGAATCCGACGTCCGTATCGACACTTACCGTTCTTCGGGATCGGGCGGCCAGCACGTCAACACCACCGATTCGGCGGTGCGCATAACCCATCTCGCCACCGGCATCGCGGTCGCCTGCCAGGCGGAGCGCTCCCAGCACAAGAACAAGGCCAAGGCTTGGGAAATGCTGCGCTCGCGGCTTTACGAGGAAGAGCTGAAGAAGCGCGAAGCGGTGGCGAACGCCACGGAAGCGTCGAAGAGCGATATCGGCTGGGGCCACCAGATACGGTCCTACGTGCTGCAGCCCTATCAGCTGGTGAAAGATCTGCGCACCGGTGTCGAGAGCACCAGCCCGTCGAGCGTGCTCGACGGCGACCTCGACGATTTCATGGAAGCCTCGCTGTCGCAGCGGATCGAGGGTGGCGCCGGTGAAACGGTGGCCGATATCGACTGAGGCTGCCGGGAATGTGAGTTCATCACGCGAGAGTTACGGCCATCGCGCGAGAGTGACGAGCTCTCAATTTGCACTTACCTGTCGTTCTACAACTTTGTTTTTCGTAGAGTTTTTCAAAATCGAATTCCGCTTTTGACGTGGATGCCTCGGGCCTGCCGGTGCCAAGCCTGGAACCAGCGCGAGCCAAATCCCGTTATTGGCGATCCCGCTGCCGGGGTTGACCAAATTTCGTCAATCAGGGCGGCAGGTTGGTTCCGACTGCAGAGGTCGGCGTTCGGTTGCAACAGCAATTCCTTGCGCCAACCAACGAATCAGCTCAGCATTCATGCGCTGGGGAGGAAAAAGCATTTATGGCCGGACGCGGCGTATCTGCGACCTGACGATCCGGCCACTGGGAAGACACGTTCCGGGAACGGGCAAGCGAAATGCTTGACAACCGTTGATAGGAACTGCGCTCATGCCTGCTCTCGCACCCAGACCGGCCCCAATCGCCCGCACGGCGCGCCGACTCCTGAATTCACTTGTCGCGGCAGTGGTTTTGATAGCTGCCGCCATTCCATTCGCGGCGCCTGCTCTGGCGCATGATGCCACGCCGACCGCGGCCATGCCTCAAGGCTGGAGCTACCCGTTCTCCTGCTGCTCGGGCTATGATTGCCGCGAGGTCTCTCAGACGTCGATCAGCGAACGTCCCGAGGGCTATGTCATCAAAGGAACCGGGGAAGTCGTGGCCTATAGCGACAAGCGGATCAAGAATTCGCCCGACGGCGAATATCATTGGTGCTCCGTCGCCGGCGCCAATGACGGAAAGACCATCTGCCTGTTCGTGCCACCTTCGTCCTATTAGTGCATGTCACCCAAAGTTTTGCCCACGGCTTGACCCCAGGGAGTGCAGCGGTTTTGGATTGACGCGCTCCATCGCAGGCCCACAGGTCTGCTGACGGGGAGTTGTCAGGAGCGTTACTTTATGGTGCCTTGCCGTAGGGGCGGCGGGCATTATGAGGGACTGGTTCATGACCATCAAGGCAAGCTGCCACTGCAAGGCGACGACGTTCGAGGTTTCGCAAGCGCCGCAGACAGTGACCCGGTGCACCTGTTCCTTCTGTTCGAAACGCGGGTCGTTGTGGGCCTATTACACCCCATCGCAATTCAGACTCACCAGCCCGCCGGAGAATGTTTCGTTCTACCAGTGGGGATCGAAAACCATAAAACATGGTTTTTGCGCCACCTGCGGCTGCGGCACCTTCACCGAGACGCCGGACTGGTCGACGGGCGAGCCGAATTTCGACAATCCGAAAATCAGCGTGAACTCGCGGCTGTTCGACGATTTCGATCTCGACAAGGTCGAAGTGGTGGTCATCGACGGCAAGAATCTCTGGTAGCCGGGTCGAATTGCGGTGGTCGCGCGAGCCGCTGCAGGCGTGTGGAATTGAGCCGGGGAAAGCCGCGGCAGCGGCTTTTGCTGGTCCGCTTTTCGCCGCATTTCATGTTACAAGTCGCTGGAAGGGCTGATGCGGTGCGCCGTTGCGCGGCCGTTGAATGGAGAGGGACCACCAAATGAAAAAGATTGTGCTCGCCGTCGTGGCGACGGCTGTGCTCGTGAGCGCATGCACCACCGATCCCTACACCGGGGAGCAGAAGGTTTCCAACACCGCTGCCGGCGCCGGTCTCGGTGCTTTGGCGGGTGCCGGGCTCGGTATGCTTGCCGGCGGCAACGACCGCCGCAACGCGCTGATCGGCGCGGGCATCGGTGCGCTTGCCGGTGGTGCCATCGGCGCCACCATGGACCAGAACGAGGCCGAACTGCGCCGGCAGCTTCAGGGCACCGGCGTCAGCGTTACGCGCACCGGCGACCAGATCATCCTCAACATGCCGTCCGACATAACCTTCAACGTCGACCAGGATGCGGTGAAGGCCGGTTTCTATCCGGTGCTGAATTCAGTGGCCCTTGTGCTGAAAAAATTCCGCCAGACCACGGTCGACGTGTTCGGCCACACCGACTCGACCGGCAGCGACGAGCACAATTTCGACCTGTCGCAGCGCCGCGCTTTGGCGGTCGCCAACTACCTGTCCGGACAGGGCGTCGATTCCCGCCGCTTCGCCGTCACCGGCTTCGGCAAGACGCGTCCGATCGTCTCCAATGCGACCGCTGCCGGCCGGGCACAGAACCGCCGCGTCGAGATCCAGCTGTCGCCGCTCACCTGAGGCAAGCGCATGAACCGGGAGCGGCCCCGCAAGGGGCCGCTCTAATGGTTATGCCGGACCGCCGGCCGCCGGCGCCCTTTGTTCGTGATGTCAGGACCGGGCCGGCTGATCGACAATCGCGGCAACGATCCGGCGTACGATCGGAAGCACAATCAGCAGACTGGGAAACGCGACAAGCCATGAAGCACCCCATGCATAGCTCCAGGCCGCAATAAACCCGTTCGTCCAGCCTGCGCCGATTGCCGTCGAAACCGCCGAGACAATCGAGGACATCAGAATCGAAAGAACCAACGGCATCACCACCGCGCCGTAGGAGGGCGGCAGCTTTCTCAACTTGAAGGCTCGGTCCGGTGATGCTTGCATCGAAATCTCCCCATCAGAAAATGTGCGTAAGTATTATTGTGAGGACGATCAGGCGGCATATGCCGCCTGCAGCGCCAATTCCCGAATGAAGCTTCGCAGCGAACGCGGCTCGCGGCCAAGCGCGGCGCGCAACGCCAGGCTGTTCCCGCCGAGGCCGTATTTGGCGTAGTGGCTGTGTACTTTGGCCAGCATCTGCAACTGGCGGTCGGTATAGGGAAGGCGGGCTTTCGCCGCCCAGTCCTGAAATGTCGGCTCGCCCGCCGAAACCGGCCGGCCAAGCGCTTGGCTCATCATGGCAACGAGCTCTTCGCGGCTGTGCATACCGTCGGCGCACAGTTCGAGGGTCGCATAGGACAAACGCGCTTCGGTCAGTGCGATCGCCGCCACTTCAGCCACATCGCGGTAGTCGACGCGGGCAAGCTTCGCCGTCTTTGGAAACGGCTCCGAGAAAACGCCATGCTCGACGACGGACGGCCAGGCGGCCGCGATATTTTGCATGAAATTGGCCGGGTGCAGAATGGTGTATTCCATGTTCGTCGAATAGAGGGCAGCTTCGACGGGTATCTTGCTTGCATGGTTTTCCAGCCTCGTATTTGTGGGCTGGATCACCGACGAAAAGACGAATTTCCGAACGCCCGCTCGCGCCGCCGCCTCAACCATGGCAACCCCCATGGCGGCTTCATCGGGAGCAAAGGCCGGTCCGATGTGAAAGACACCGTCGACACCTTTCACGGCCTGCTCAAGGCTCTGATGGTTGCGCAGATCTCCGATCGCGATCTCTGATGCGCCGGCTTTCCGGGCTTTTTCGGCACTCGCGGCGTCACGAACAAGCGCCCGAACCCTGGCGTTGCGGCGGACGAGTTCAGGCACCACCAAACCGGCAACGCGGCCTGCGGCGCCTACGACCAGGACGGTTGGACTGGGTGTTCGCATGACGATCTCCTTCCCTCGAGTCTGCCTTTCGGCCTGTGCAGGGAAGATAAAATCTAGCGAACTGCGTTACAATTCACCGATTTTGCGATAGTTTCTCCCGGTTTTCGGGAGAAATAGGCAATGAGCCGGATAGAGGATTTCGAAGCCTTCATTGCCATTGTCGAGCATGGCAGCCTGACGGCTGCCGCACGCCGGCTGAACCGCTCGCTGCAGTCGGTCAGTCGGTCTCTGGCGACATTGGAGGAATCAATCGGGGTCGAGCTTCTGCACAGGACGACGCGCCGCTCGACGCCGAGCGAAGCCGGAGCGGCCTTTTTCCAGCGCATCAAACCCGCCGTCGAGGAAATTAACGAAGCCAGGCTTCAAGCGGCCAATCGACGATCCGAGCCGTCCGGCATCCTGCGCATGAGTGCCCCGGTTCTGTTCGGCCCGGACTTCCTCGTGCCGGTTATCGCCGACTATATGCGGACATATCCCCGGGTCGGGGTTGACCTCCAGCTTTCCGATGAATTTGTCGATCTTGATGCCGAGGGTCTCGATCTGGCGGTAAGGATCGGCAATTTGCCGGATTCCAATTTACGTGCGAAGCGCCTGGGGGCGCTGCGGCGCGTGGTGTTCGGCGCACCTGCCTACTTCCAGCAACACGGCCGACCGGCCCATCCGCTTGAATTGCGTGAGCATGAATGCATCGTACGAACTGTCGACGGCCGCCCAGGGGAATGGATGTTTCAGATTGAAGGCAAGCCCCGGCCGGTGAAGGTCGCGGGCACCTTCCGGTCGAATTTGATGATATCGATCTATGCAGCCGCGGTTCACGGATTGGGTCTGGGCTACTCGCCGCTTTGGCAGGTAAGGCACTTGGTGGACGATGGCCGTTTGGAACTGGTTCTGACCGAATTCGAGCCAGTGCCGGTGCCGATACACGCCGTGTGGCCGGAAGGCAGATCATCCTCGGCCAAAGTCCGCGCTTTTCTGGACCTGCTGGCATCCCGCCTGGAGCTCAAGAACCTTTAGGGCCCAGACCAAACTGAACGCCGATCTTACCTCATCGACATCAAGTTCGTGATCAGAACAGCTGTGACGGCGTCGAGTGCGGGCTGATGGACCTCCGAATGACCGATGTCCTTCAGCTGATCGGTCGTCAAATCTGCCAGTGCCCTGCGTCTTGCGACGGTCCGCCGCCAACCGCTGAAGGCAGCGATCATCATTGCTGCGTCTTTAAGGCTAGACCCAAGCAAGCGTTTGGCCATGCTGCGGGCGGCGCGAGGTTCCGTGTGAGCCATTGTTTTGGTCTCCCATTTCGAGTTTGCGGATGGGAGCGTGCCACGCAGGCGTTTTCGGGCTGTTCGGCTGGGCGTGAACAACTGGGAGAAGTCCGGCGATCGGCCGTTAAATCGGTGTTAAATCGATCCACCGAGATGCTATTCTGTCGCTGCGGTCGAAGTCTGGAGAGGATTTGTGCGCATCCGGTTGCTTGGTGGCCTGGAGGTTACTTCCCCGGAGCACCGGCCTGTCCGGTTCGCCACACGCAAGACTTCGCTTCTTTTTGCTGCTCTGGTTCTCGCAGGCCGCCGCGGCCATCGTCGCGAGCAGCTTTCCGAAACTTTTTGGCCGGGGCGAAGCAACGGGCAGGCCCGCAATAGTCTGCGGCAAGCGCTGGTCGACATCAGGCGCACGTTCCCCGCCAGCTCGGATGCAACCGTCTATATCGATGGTGATCAGGAAACCGTCGCGCTTTTTGCCGGTCCGGATGAGGCGGACATCTCGATCTTCGACCGGAAATTAGAGCAGGGCCGAACCGCCGATCTCGCCGTCGCCGCCGATCTCTACCGCGGTGAGCTGCTTGCCGGGCAAGCCATTCCTGACGAACTGGACGAGTGGTTTGGACCTTATCAGAGCCAGTATCAACGGAAGGCACAGCAGCTGGTGGAGCGGCTGAGCCTCGCTCTCTCCGAGCCCGGCTCCGCAGAAGAATCGGCCTGCGAAGGGCTCGCGGAGAGGCTGCTCGCTTCGGATCCGACCGTGGAGGCGGCCCATCGGGCGTTGATGCGGATCCATACCCTCACGGGCCACGAAAACGCGGCTTTGCGACAGTTCGAGTCCTGTCGGGCTCTCTTGAAGAAGCATCTGGGCGCGGAACCTGAGGCACAGACGGTCTCCTTGGCGGCTTCGCTGCAATCACGGAAGGGAGCCGAATATCAGCGGACCGCACCTAGATCTGATGTGGTACCGCAGCCGCAAGTCTTGCCGGTCCCGACGAAACATCACGATCGACCGTCGGTAGCGGTGTTGCCAGTTCAGAATTTAAGCGGCGATGCGGAGCAGGAGTATTTTGCCGACGGCATAGTCGAGGACATCATCATAGCCTTAACTCACTTCCGCCACCTGTACGCCATCGCCCGGAATTCGAGCTTCACCTACAAGGGCCAGGCCGTAGACTTAAAGCAGGTCGGGCGCGAGTTGGACGTGCGCTATGTGGTTGAGGGAAGTGTACGCCGGACGGGTGATCGCCTGCGCATCGCCGGGCAACTCATCGACACCTCGACAGGGGCCTATCTCTGGGCCGACCGTTTTGACGGAACGCTCGCCGAAGTCTTCGATCTGCAGGATCAGGTCGCCTCAAGCATAGTGGGCGCAATAACGCCGAAAGTGGAGGAGGCCGAGATCGAGCGTGCCAAGAGCAAGCCGACGGAGAGCCTCGACGCTTACGACTACTATCTCCGCGGGGTGGCGGCCTTTGACCGGACGATCACTAGCAGATCGGCCATTGACGATGCCTTGCGCCTCTTCATGAAGGCGATCGACCGTGACCCGGAGTTCGCGATAGCCCATGCGCGGGCGGCGCGGTGCTACGCCACCCGAAAAAGCAACGGCTGGATGGTCGACCGCGCGAAAGAGAATGCCGAGGCTACTCGACTGGCCAGGAGAGCGGTCGAACTCGGAAGGGACGATGCGATTGCGCTTACCTTCGGTGGATACGTCCTCGGCTACGTAGGTGGCGACCTTGATGACAGTGCGGCTTGCATCGATCGCGCGCTCGCGCTCAACCCGAACTTGGCCGCTGCTTTGGGCGTCAGCAGCTGGGTGAGGGCTTGCTTGGGCGAGCCAGGCAAGGCCGTCGAGCACGCCGCGCTTGCCATGCGCCTAAGCCCATTGGATCCACGCCTGTTCGCTTGGCAATTCAACACCGGACTCGCTCATTTTTGTGCCGGCCGCTACGATGACGCCGTCGCTTGGGCGGGAAAGTCGCTGCGGTACCAACCGAACTATGTGAGCGCGATGCGTGTAGTGGCGGCGAGTCATGCCCTTGCGGGGCGCCTGTCGGAAGCGCAGCAAATGATGGCCCGGGTCTGCGAGTTCGATCCTTCGCTGCGGCTTTCGAATCTCGCCGAGGTGCTGCCGCCGTTTTATCGACCGGACGATCGCAGCAGATACATCGAAGGCCTTCGGAAGGCGGGCCTGCCGGACTGACTCGCGGCAATGCTTCGCGCGTCGGTGTACGCGCGAGCGCCGTATCAGACCTTGGCGACGATCCGCATAAAGGCCGGCATGTCGTCGCCGAAACCGACGGTCGCGTCATTGTCTTCCTGGCGCTGGCGGGCAGGGCGCTCGCGCTGCGGCCTGGTGTCGCCGCGTTCGGGCGCGCGCCGTTCGTTGCGATCGGGCGAAGCTTTGCGTTCGGTATTTTCGGAGCGGATCGCGTCTTTGCGGGTACGCCGCTCGCCTATGTCGGCGACGGTGGCTTCGGCCACGACCGGCTGTTCCTCGCTAACTGCTTCCGGCGCTGCTTCTTCGCTGCGCTTGGCGTGGCGTTCACGCGGTTTGCGCTCGCCCCTGTCCTTGGCGTCGTCCTTGCGGCCGGCGCGGCGTGGTGCACCGCGGCCACGGCGCGGCGCCTCATCCTCGCCGCCCTCGCTGGCGACGACCGTCGATAGGTCGCCGTCGTGCCATTCGATCTTAGTGCCGATCAGCCGTTCGATCGCGTCGATGTATTTGGTATCCGACTTGGTCGCGATGGTGAAGGATTTGCCGGAGCGTCCGGCGCGGCCGGTACGGCCGATGCGGTGGACGTAATCCTCGGCGTGGATCGGCACGTCGTAATTGAAAACATGGCTGACATCGGGAATGTCGAGGCCGCGCGCCGCGACGTCCGAAGCAACGAGGTAGCGCAGCTTGCCGTCACGGAAATTCGCCAGCATCTGCATGCGCGCGCGCTGGTCCATGTCGCCATGCAGGGCGCCGGCGTCGAAATCATATTTCAGCAGCGAGCGGAACAGCTCCGACACCTCGACCTTGCGGTTGCAGAAGATAATGGCGTTCTTCAGCTCGGCATCCTCGGCCTTCATCAGATTGCGCAGCGTCTCGCGCTTGTCCCAGGGCTTTGGCCCGGATTTCACAAGCCGCTGGATGATGTTGGTGGCGGCGGACGCAGCCTTCGACACTTCGACGCGCACCGGCGCGTGCAGGAACTTCTCGGTGAGCTTGGTGATCTCCGGCGGCATCGTCGCAGAGAAGAACAGCGTCTGCCTGGTGAACGGGATCATCTCGCAGATACGCTCGATGTCGGGGATGAAGCCCATGTCGAGCATGCGGTCGGCCTCGTCGATGACGAGGATCTCGACGCCATTGAGCAGGAGCTTGCCGCGCTCGCGATGGTCGAGCAGGCGGCCGGGGGTCGCGATCAGCACGTCGGCGCCGCGCTCGAGCTTCTTGTCCTGCTCGTCGAAGGACACGCCGCCGATCAGCAGCGCGATGTTGAGCTTGTGGTTCTTGCCGTATTTGACGAAGTTTTCCTCGACCTGCGCGGCGAGCTCGCGCGTCGGCTCGAGGATCAGCGTGCGCGGCATGCGGGCGCGGGCGCGGCCCTTTTCCAGCCGGGTGAGCATCGGCAGGACGAAGGACGCCGTCTTGCCGGTGCCGGTCTGGGCAATGCCCAGCACGTCCTTGCCGAGCAAGGCGTGAGGGATGGCGCCAGCCTGGATCGGCGTCGGCTCGGTGTAGCCGGCATCGGTAACTGCGGAAAGGACCTTCGGCGACAGGCCGAGGTCTGCGAAGGTCAACGCTTCTTGAGCGATCTGGGTGTCTGAGGACAAGTTTGGCTGTCTTTGGCTGGTTCGGGGGCGCAACATAAGCAGTCGCGGCAAGCGCCGCGCGCCTGCAAGATTGGTATTGCAGGTAGGCGCAAGCCCACGATTTGTCAACACAAACGGGCGGCATTGGCGCGATTGTGAAGTCGTAACCTTAATCGCGATGCTTAATTTGCGCAGTGGCTGCTGCGCCGGCTCAATACCTGAACTGTTCGGCGAGAATGCGCTCGTTCCACGAATGGTTGGGATCGAACAGCAGCGTCGCCGTTGCCGTCGGCGATTCCCTCACCGTGACCGTCGTCACCGCCTTGACCTCGGTGTGGTCAGCGGCGGCATTCACCGGCCGCTTTTCCGGCTCCAGAATGTCGAAACGCACGATCGCCTTGTTGGAGAGCAGCGCGCCGCGCCAGCGGCGCGGACGAAACGGGCTGACCGGGGTCAGCGCCAGCAGCGGAGCGTCGAGCGGCAGGATCGGCCCGTGCGCCGACAGATTATACGCGGTCGAGCCGGCCGGCGTCGCAATCATCACGCCGTCGCAGTGCAGTTCCTCCAGCCGCTCTTGCCCATCCACGGTGATGCGGATCTTGGCGGTCTGGTAGGACTGGCGCCAAAGCGCGACCTCGTTGATCGCGAGCGCCGAAATCGTCTCGCCCTCCGCCGTCACCGCCTGCATCTCCAGCGGACGGATCGTTTCGGCAACGGCCGCCGCGATGCGCCCCGTCAAGCCGCTGGCGCGGTATTCGTTCATCAGGAAACCGATGGTGCCACGGTTCATGCCGTAGACCTTCTTTCCCGTGCTCATCGTCTCACGCAGGGTCTGCAGCAGAAAGCCGTCGCCGCCGAGCGCCACGACGATCCCGGCTTCTTCGACGGATGCCTGGCCGTAACGTGCAGAAAGGCTTTCCAGCGCCGCATTGGCGTCGGCTGTACCGGATGAGACGAAGGCGAAACGGCTGGCGGTTTTGCTCATGGCTCTCAACGACAACCGATTGGCGACGACCGTTTGGCGACCGATTGGCGGCGACCGGTTGCTGGGCCGCGCCAGCGCCGGGTTAGCATGGGTGGGCATTTCTGCAAAGGGAGGGAGGTGCCTTGAGTTGGCGGCCAAACAAGCCGCACTCGCGCATCATGTCGCGGGACAAAATGATGTGATGGTTAAGACTCGCCTTAAACTCTCGTAAAGCCGGATCGATCATGTTAGCCGGCAGCGGACGGGCGGCGTGGGGCTAACCAGTCGAGGCCGATCTATTGCCGCTGGCACGCTTGATTATTGTCTTCCTGATGCTGGCAAGTTTTGCCCTGGCTTTCGCGGAACTGGTGCGCCAGTCGGAGGAAAAGAGTTTTAGACCCGAGCCTACGGCGTCACGCTGCGGCGACGCGGTGGGGACACCCTGTCCGCAAAGGGCGCTTTGACGCCACTGCGCCAGTGCTTATCGGGCGAGCAGGTGGCAGCCGGCCTTGCGCTTTTGCGCGAGATACTCGTCGACAAGCTGGCGATAGCGGACTTTGCCGAAGCTCGGGAAATGGCCGCCATGCACGACCGAGACATCGAGATCGCGCATGCGCAGCAGCGTTTCGACATAGTCGTCGATATCGGAGTGATAGACATCGTCGATCAGCGGTCCGTCATAGACGATGTCGCCGGAAAACAGGATGCCCGTCCTGTTTTCGTAGAGCGCAATGCCGCCGGGTGAATGACCGGGCGTGTGGATCACCTCGAAGGCGCGGTCGCCGAGATCGACGACATCGCCTTGTTCGAGCAACCGGCCGGCTGGTGCGGGCAGGATCCGGTAGCGTTTCGTGTCCCAGCCTTGCGGCATGCCGTCGAACATCTCGTCGGTGGCATAGCGGTCGGCAACCGTCCATTCGTTGCGCGGGTCGGCGAGGATCTCGGCCTCGGCCGGGTGCACGCAGCGGTCGGGAAATTCGTGATGGCAGCCGATATGGTCGAAATGCGTATGGCTGGCCACGCAAACGAGCTTGCGTTCCGTCACCAGCGGCACGTGGCACCGCAAGCTGAAATGGCCGAGGCCGGTGTCGAACAGCAGATCGCGGTCGCGGCCGCGCACATGCCAGATGTTGCAGCGGAAGAACGGCTTGATCCACGGCTCGTGGATCAGCGTCACGCCATCGCCCATGCGGATGGTTTCGTACCAGTGGCCGGCGTCGATGGTTGGAAGCGTGCTCATGTTCAGTCCGCAAGCAGGATGATGTCGCCAGCATCGCACGATACCGCGACCACGTCGCCCGGCTGGACGGCCGATGCCGAGGGAACCTTGGCGATGAAGTGCAGCGCCGGGTCGGTCGTGGAGGTCCCCAGCACACGCTTGAAGCTGCCCTGGAAGACAACGTCGCTCACTTTGACCATGCCAAGCGGCACAGCGCCGCCGGCCGCGCCGAGGACAAGATGCTCAGGCCGAATGGCCAGCACAACGGTCGAGCCGGTCGGCAATGTGCCGGGCAGCGAGAGCGACCCAAGCTTCGTGGTGACGGTGATTTTGCCGCTCTTCGCCTCCGTCACCGTTCCCGATATCAGCGTGCTTTCGCCCATGAAAGTCGCGGAAAAGCGCGTCGCCGGCCGTGCATAGACGCGCTCGGGCGGTCCTTCGTCCTCGATGCGCCCGTCATTCATCACCACGCAATGATCGGCCAGCGCCATCGCCTCTTCCTGGTCGTGGGTGACGTGGATGAAGGCGGTGCCGACGCGTTTCTGGATCGCCTTCAACTCGTCCTGCATCTGCCGGCGCAATTTCAGGTCGAGCGCGCCGAGCGGCTCGTCGAGCAACAGCACCGCCGGCTCGACCACCAGGGCGCGCGCCAGCGCCACGCGCTGCCGCTGACCGCCTGAAAGCTGGTGAGGCTTCTTGTCGAAGGCGGTGGCCAGCCCAACCAGCGCCAGCGCCTCGCGCGCTCTCGCTGCTCGGGTTGCGCCATCGACGCCCTGCATGCGCAGGCCGAAACCGACATTGCTGCCGACGCTCATATGCGGAAACAGCGCATAGTCCTGGAACACGGTCGTCGTCGGCCGCTTCGCCGGTGGCACGGCGGTGCAGTCCTCGCCGCGGATCAGCACCTTGCCTTCGCTCGGCGTGACGAAGCCGCCGAGGATGGACAGAAGCGTCGTCTTGCCGGAGCCGGACGGCCCGAGCAGGATCGTGTAGCTGCCCGGCTCGATCGTCAGCGAGACGTTCTTCAGCACCGTGTGCTGGCCGAAGCGATGCGAGACAGAGCTTATATCGACCAGTGGCGCACTCATGCCGGCTTCCTCCGCAACAGCATCAGCTCGAACAATACCACCAGTACGATGGATACGGCGAAGACCAGCGAGCCGACGGCGTTGGTCTTGGGATTGAGGCCGGAGCGCAGCAGGTTCCAGATCTCGACCGGCAGCGTCGTGTCGAAGCGCGTCAACAGGAACGAGATGACGAATTCGTCCCAGGAGAAGGTCATCGACAGGAAGTAGCCGGCGAAGATGGCCGGCGCCATGACAGGCACCGTGATCAGCAGCAGCACCTTCCATTCCGGCGCGCCGAGGTCGCGCGCAGCGCGCTCGATATTGATCTGGTGGTCGCCCATCTGGCTGTAGACGATGGCAAAGCAGAGCGGCAGGTTGATCACCACATGGCCGATGCCGGCGGCAGTGAGCGACTTCGGCACGCCGGCCCAATTGAACAGCACCAGCAGCCCCATGCCGATGATCAGATAGCTGACGGTCAAGGGCAAGGTGATCAGCCCGCGCATCAGGCCTGAGCCCGGCAAGACGAAGCGCGCAAAACCCCAGGCGGAGAGGAAGCCGAGCGTGATGGCGAGAGCCGAGGAGACGATTGCCACCAGCAGCGAATTGACTAGCGCCGAAGTCAGCCGCGTGTCGGCGAGCACGGCCTCGTACCAGCGCAGCGAAGGCCCGGTGAAGGGCGGGATCGGAAACGACGTCGCTTGCAGCGAAAACAGCACCAGCACCACCACCGGCAGGAAGATGAAGCCATAGATGGCGAGGGCATAAAGGCCGGAGACGAGGCGGATGAAAGCGCGCATGGTCAGGCCCGCTCGATCTTCAGCCAGCGGGCGCAGGCGAGATAGGCGATGGTGACCACCGCCATCAGAATGATCGACAGCGCAGAGGCGAGCGGAAAGTCGCCGCGCCGGCCGATCTGCATCATGACGAGCTGCGGCATCAACAGCTCGTTGTTGCCGCCGAGGATCTGCGGCGTGATGTAGTCGCCGATGCACAGCACAAAGGTGAGAAAGGCGCCGACCATGATGCCCGGCAGCGTCAGCGGCAAAACGACGTGCAGGAATGTGCGCACCGGCCCGGCGCCGAGGTCGGCGGCGGCCTTGCGGTAGCTTGGGCTGAGCTGCTTCAGATTGGCAAAGATCGTCAGCGTCAGCAGCATGACGAAGAAATGCACGAAGCCGGTGACGGTCGCTAGCCGCGTATTGGCGAGTTGCAGCGGTTCGCCGAGCAGGCCGGAGCCGGTCAGCGCCCGGTTGACGACGCCGTTCTGCGCCAGCACCAGCAGCCACGAATAGGAGCGCACGACATAGGAGGTCCAGAACGGCAGCACCGCCAGCATCAGCGCCAGCCGCTGCCAGCGCTCCGGCACCTGCTCGGCCAGGATCCACGCAAAGGGATAGGCAAGCAGCACGGAGATCACGGTAACGATAGCGGTGACCTGCAGCGAGTTCACCATCGCCTGCCAGTAAGATGGATTGGCAAAGAACTGGCTGTAGTTGGACAGCGTGAAGCCGCCGCCTTCATGCGCGGTCAGGCTGGATACCGCCATGGCGACGAAGGGCAGCACGAAGAACAGCAGCGTCCAGCCGAGCGCCGGCGTGACCAGCGCCCAGGGCAGGGCACGCTCACTCTTCGTGGCAGCGCTCACGACCGGTAGCCGGTCATTGCGCCTGCAGCATTTCGGTCCAGACGTCTTGCATCTTCTTGTCGAGATCGGCGTTCGGCGCCGGATAGGACTGGGCGCGGGCGAGGAATTCCGGCTGCTCGTCGAAACGCAGGATCTTCTTCTGCTCGTCGCTCAACGCCGCCTTGCTGTTGGCCGGCATGCCCCAATAGCAGGACGAGGTCGCGAGCCGCGCCTGGCCTTCGGGGCTCATAATGTACTGGATGAATTTAAGCGCCAGCTCCTTGTTCTTGGAATCCTTGAACATTGCCAGCGACTGCGACCACAACACGGCGCCTTCTTTCGGGATCGAGAAGTCCAGCGCCGGGTTTTCCTTGGCTAGCCCGGCCGTCACCCATTCGCCGCCGCCGACCAGTATGTCGACCTCGCCGGTTGCCAGCGCCGTCTGGCTGGCGGTCACTTCGCCGACCAGCTTGGCGTTGGCCTTCATTTTGAGCAGCTCTTCCTTAATGGCGGGAAGGTCGGCTTCGGTCAGTTCCGCCGTCCTCTTGCCGATCGCCAGTGCGGCCATGCCGATGACCGGCAGGTAATAATCGTAGATGGCGATCTTGCCCTTGTATTTGTCGCCGGTCAGCGCCGCCATCGACTGCATGTCGGCCGGGTCGACCTTGGTCTTGTTGTAGCCGATCGTGTTGTAGCCGAACTTTTCGGTGATGCCGTAGCGCTTGCCGTCGACCACGGTGGAACTGTCCATCTTCACCTGCGGGAAGAGGTCGGACAGCGGCAGCTTGTCTTCCGGCAGCGGTTCGAACAGGCCCTTTTCGACGCCTCGCGGTACGTCGATGCTGTCGATCACCATCACGTCCCAATCGCCGGGCTGCGACTGTTCGACGATGGCCAGGCCGGCGCCGGTGCCTTCGAACTCCTTGACATTGACCTTGACGCCGTTCGCTTCCTCGAACGGCTGCAGCAGTGCCGGATCGGCGTGATCGCACCAGATCAACGCATTGAGGTCCTGCGCCTGAGCGAGGCTGCCAGCCGCCAGCAGCAGTGCTGCCGCGGCGCACGCGCCTTGGAGATGGCTCTTCAGAACGGAAAGCGGATTCCTGACGGTTGGATTGGGGGTCTTTGGATTGACGGACATCGAGTGTTCTCCCTTGCCTTTTGGCTTGTGGCAAAAAATTGAACCAATTCTAAAATTGAGTCAATTCTGTTTTTGTGGCAAACAGCCGCTATGAGCGGATTGCGGGCAAGGCAGAAGGCGGATCGGCACCGCCGCATCATAGAGGCTGCGGCGGCGCTTTTCCGCGATGCCGGTTATGAAGGCGCCAAGATCGAGACCATCGCCGCGCAGGCCGAAGTCTCGGTCGGCACGATCTACAATTACTACCAGAACAAGGGCGACATCCTCGGCGCCATCGTCTCGATGGAGGTCAACGAGGTGCTCAATGCCGGGCGCGGCGTCGTCGCCAACCCGCCGGCCAATATCGGCGACGCGCTGGACACGCTGCTCGGCATCTATATCGAGCACTCGCTGCATTACCTCAGCAAGGAGATGTGGCGGCAGGCCATGGCGATCTCGACGCAACTGCCCGACAGCCCGTTCGGCCAGGCCTACACCGCGCTAGACCGCGCACTGACCGAGCAGATCCGCGCGCTGATCGCCCGCCTGCAGGCGCTCGGCCTGGTACGCCGCGACATCGACGGGCCGGCGCTGGGCGAACTCATCTTCAACAACATGAACATGATGTTCATCGAATTCGTGAAGCGAGAGGAGGCGAGGATTGCCGAACTGCGCACGGCGATACGCAGGCAGAACCGGATATTGGTGGCGGCAATCGGAATGTAAGAAGATCAAGAGCGAGTAGGGCCTGCAACACAAATCGCCGCAGCCGGAGCATCGCCTAACGGTTGATCAGCCATAGAATGGCCGAGAGCACGATGCTGACCAGTATCCCCGTGGTGATGGGGACATAAAGCCTGAAGTTCTCACGCTCGATCACGATATCGCCGGGCAGCCTGCCAAGGCCGGTCCGGGCCAACCAAGGCCACAGCAGGCCTATGGCGACTATGCTGAGACCAACGACGATCAGAGTTCGCGACATGGCTGCATCCTGCCGGAAATAGTATCATGCCAGAAATCTAGTGTTGACGGGTCTGCAAGCAGCGCTTCCTCTCGATGTTGCCTCTTGAGTTGAGGTTGAAATCTGTTACAACCTAAAAGGGCATCAAGGAGGGATTGGATGCAGATTTCCATCTGGCATTGGGCTATAGTGCTGCTGCTGATCGGCGTGCCTGTTTTCTTTGCCGTTCGGTCAGCCGCAAAGCCATTACAGGATACTTCGGCTCTCGTAGGTTTCGGAGGCTGGCTTATGCTGCTGGCGATCCTTCAGGCTTTCTCTCCGCTACGCACGCTCGTCTCATTGGGCTCATCGAGTGAAGGCTACCGACAGCTCATGACGCTCCCGAATGGCACTTTGGCGGTCTACGGAGAGATTGCCCTCTTGCTGGCGTTTGCGGTGTTCCAGGTGGTTGTGCTCTTTGCGATGCTGCTGCGGAGTTACCGCTTCAAGCAGCTATTCCTGTATCAGTGGTTTGCAATACCAATCGTGTTTATTCTGGACGCGGTATGGATCTCAGCGGTTATGAGCGCTCCTGTGAGCTTGGTGCTTGCAGGGCATGCGCTGGTAATGCCCGCAGTTTCTTTTGTCTTGACCGGCATCTGGGTCGCCTACGTCTACAAGTCGGTCAGGGTGAGAAACACGTTCGACCGGGTCGCCATATCCGGTCAGGTCGCGAGTGCTTCATAGAGCTTGCCGCGAGTCCTATGTATGGCTGCCGACAAAAATGCCGGGCGCCCAATATGGACCCGGATCATCCGGCTACTAGGCCTGCTCTAGCGAGGATTTCAGGAGCCGGCGTGACATGCCCGTGCGGCTTGCAGTAGTCCGGGTCGATCGCGCGATAGCCGAGCAGATGGCCGAGTGGCGCTAGGATCGCCAGCGCCACTTGCTGAATCGAAGGTGGCGGGTGCGTGAAGACGATCACGTCGGCAAATTCCCTGGCGATGACTGCCGCCTGAAGCGGCGAAGGTCTGCCTTTTCTGTCCACCTTGCCGGCATTGGCCAGGCCGAAGAGCATGCCAATCAGCAGCTCGAAACGGTTCGGGTCGACATCTTCCGCACCTGGCGCCCGATCGACTTCGACCAGCACATGCGCTTCTTCGGTTTTGCTGCTGTTCCACCAATCATGTGCGACGCCCGCTTCGACCGTGGCGGATTGGCCAGGCCCCAGAGACAAAGTCTTCCCGCCGATGCAGGCGTCGAGCCGGCCGCCGAGGACGGTAAACCGTTCTGTCAGGTTCGGGTGGAAGTGCTCGCCCACCACTGCGGCTCCCGGCCGGGCGGTCAGATGAGCGATGCCAGGTCCCTGGCCGCGGTCTTCGGTGCCACGCAGGATGACTGCATATTCGCCGGTCACCTTGTTCTCGTAGACATCTCCACAACGTGACATGGATCAGCTCCGGGTTCAGAGCACCGCTGCCGGCAAGGTTACGGTTAAAGGGTTGGTCGTTCAACGACGCTCGAACGGGCGATTGTGAAATTCTTGCGCCGGCTCCGTCGACACGGGCGCGACCGGCGCTCTACCGGATATGCTTAGGCGGGCGCGCTCGTGGAAACGGCACGACCGTCAGTGGCGCCTTGCGGAATTCCGCGATGGCTATTTCTTCAATCAGCGCGTCGAGGGCCTCGTTGACGCGTCGGCTCGTTTCATCCGCGCCGCAGAGGCGGTTTTGTGCGCACTCCAAAAGCTCTCGCGCCGCGGCGAAATCGCTTCGCATGACAACACCCTTTGGTTTTTGGCCCGCCGCACGGCCATTGTCGGCGCGCTTAATTGAGCGAGTGCTAATATACACAGGAGCAATTTAATCGAATGCTGTTAAATGGCCCGGAGCCCGGAGAGCGGCCGAAATGACCGCCCTGTAAGCGCAAGACACGAATAGGCTAGGGATCTCCTGGTATGAGACGCCAAAGCGCAATCTGATGTCAGATTAAGCCGGCAACTCACGCAAAATTTGTGGTTCGCCGAGGGGGGACGGTCGGGAACGCGTGGGGCCTAATACGTTCTTGGGCGGCTTAGAAATTCTCGGGCGGCGGCAATCTGGCGTCGATGCTCGCGAAGGAATGCCGCGCCGAAACAAATGGCGAAGGCCAGTACCGAAAGACTTGTCGTTGCTCTTGATGCAGGATCAGGATCGGGACTTATCAGGAAACGGAAGCCGAAGGCGAAGGCGAAGACGACAACGCCACCAAACATGCCGCTGACGAAGGGGGTAGTCGTGCGTCTCTGCTCCAACGAAGACTCCTAGGTTTTCCGCTAGGGAACTATGGTTTCCGCTAGGGAATATATGCGTTGAAGCTGATGTGCTACCGATCCTGACGGCCCCGGCCTGTGGATATCGGGGATGAGCAGATATCAGGCGCCCCGGAGGTCTCAAGAAGCCCGTGCTGGTGCCCCCGGACGGGATCGAACCGCCGACCTTCGGTTTACAAAACCGCTGCTCTACCAGCTGAGCTACAAGGGCACGGCGCCTCGGTTAGCATATTTGTTGCGCCAGTAAAGACAAAACTCCGTTTTTCGGTTCCCGGCGAACGCGCCGGTTCTGCCGCCAGGGCGTCCTGAAAACGGCCAATTCGCTCCCTATATTGATCGAAGGTGCAATCGCATCAGCGAGGCTGTCGCATGATCAGGTTTGTCATCATTCTCCCGCTCGTCGTCGTGACCTGGCTTCTCCTGGTGAAGCTCATCAAGGATCTGAAGCGCGCCAATATCGACTGGACCGGCGTCACCACCATCATCGGCTTCATCGCGCTCGCCTTCTGGCTTCGCCATATCACCGGCATGGGCTGAGGCCTGCCGATTGTTCCGGTGAACTGTCGACGGCGCGACCGTTCGTGGTCGCGCGGCTGACAGCATCAGACCGGGCGATTTCCCCCGTCGAGAAAAAATCCAAAAAGATCTTCGAACCTTTTTCCTTGTTGCGACGACTGATGGTCAAGGGGCGGTTGGATCGCCTCCCACAACAAGGAGATCGTCATGTTCAAGCGCACCATCGTTTCCGGCCTCGTCGCCACCACTGTCGCCGCCGCCATGCTGGTCGGCACGGTTCAGCCTTCAGCCGCCCATCACAAGCACAAGCACCTCGGCATCGGTATTGCCGCAGGTGTCGGCGGCTTCCTGCTCGGCAGCGCGCTGGCCCAGCCGCGCACCGTCTATATCGAGGAAGACGGCGGCTCCTGGCACGTCCGGCGCTGCCTCAATCGCTACCAGAGCTACGACCCGTACTCGGACACCTATGTCGGCTACGACGGTTATCGCCATCGCTGCCGGCTTTGAGAGCCACTATGCCAGCTTGAGAGGAGGTGACCGTTTCAGGCACCGGAAGAAGGGGCACCCCACTGCCCCATTTTCTGTGTGTCTGGGCTCCTATTCGAATGGTCGACCGCCACTGTCGGCATAGCGCATCATTTTCGAATTGGGCGCCGTCGATGAAACTGCCAATCTCCCCCCTTGCGGGGGAGATGCCCGGCAGGGCACAGGGGGGTGCTGTCCCGCACTACCTGTCAATAGATGACAGTCAAGTCCTAAGCCAATTCCCAGTTGGAGTGGCTAAACATCGAAGCCGGCGATCCTTCCCACCCCCCTCTGTCCTGCCGGACATCTCCCCCGCAAGGGGGGAGATTGGATTGCCGAACGGCTTTCGCCAACCGCCAACACTGAAGACTGCCTTATCCCGCCGTTCGGCTCTTGCCGGATGTACAGCGATTTCCCGACAGCCTAATCTACTGCCGAGCCGAAACAGGGAGAGGGCGCTTGGGCGAGCACGATCCGAACGAAGAGCCGATCGAGACGGTTTTCCGCAACGGCACAATCACCACCGTCGGCATCCTGCTGGCGTTCTCGTTGGGCTTCATCACGCATTGGGCCGCCAACCCGATACCATGGGAAATCTATCACCTGGCCGCAGTCGTGCCGATTTTGATCGGCATTGCCCTGCAGATACGAGCGCTGCGGTTGCTGCTCGACTTAACGTCTCTACAACGGCGCGTTCTTGAACGCGCCAATCGTATCTTCATTGCCGGCCTCATCTTCACCGCCTGCGGAGTTGGGCTGGCGATGCTGCTTGATTTCTACGACCTATCGACCAAGAGCGCGGTGCCCGGGGCCTAGCTTTGGCCATCCTGGCTGATGTCGCACCATTCGGCGCTGGTCAGCGCTGCCATGCGCTCGGTTCGCTGCCAAGGCCGGGACGGGTCGGCAGGCCGCCGATCATCCTCGTCACCTCTGCAGCTGCATCGCGCACCAGCGGGCCGATCTCGGCTAGCCGTTCCGGCGTGACCCGCACCGTCGGCCCGGAGACCGAAACGCCGCCGATCGGCTCGCCGAATTCGTTGAAGATGGCGGCGGCGACGCAGCGCATACCCGGATGCCGCTCCTCGTCGTCGACCGACCAGCCGCGCAATTTGATCGTCACCAGGTCGCGGGCGAGAGCCGAGATGTCGGACAGCGTGTTTTCAGTGAAGCGCTCCAGCCCGGCCCGGCGCAGGATGGTGGCGACGCGTTCCGGCTCGAGATGCGCCAGCACCGCCTTGCCGATACCCGAGGCATGGAAGGAGCTGCGCGTGCCTGGCCGGAAGAAGGCGCGGATCGCCTGATGGGTCTCGACCTGGCTGACGAAGACGACGCAATCGTCCTCGGCGACGCCGAGATTGGCGGTCTCGCCGGTCTTCTCCATCAATTCCTGCATGACGATACGGGCGCGGTCGACCAGCTTGCGGCGGCGCAGGAACGCCGCGCCCATGCGATAGGTCTCGACGCCGATCGACCACAGCTGGTCGGTGCCGTCGAACTCGACCATGCCATGGTTCTCCAGCGTCGTCAGCATGCGGTAGGCGGTGGATGCTGGCAGACCGGAACTGGCGGCGATCTCGCTCAGCGACAGGCCGCTGCCATCGGCCACGATTGCCAGGATGCGCAGCGCCCGGTCCAGCGACTGCACCGAAGCGGCCTCGGACGGCCCGTTGAAGGCGCGCGGCCGGCCGCGCTGGCGTTTTTCGGTGGTTTCCATCGGGCCGTTCTTCGCTCTGTTTGCCCAAATAGGCAATGGAAAAGTTTTTCACCGCTTTGCGAAGTGAATTCGTGGAAAACAGAAAGCCAAATCAATTCAATCCACAAGAGCCGTTTTCTAGAAATGAAAAAATATTCTGAAAAAATTGAGAAATCGTTGGTGCGGTGGCATCATCGGCTATCAACAATTCCGTGGAGGCTGACATGGCCAGGATGCGCGCAGTCGACGCAGCGGTTCTCGTTCTCGAAAAGGAAGGCATCTCCTGTGCCTTCGGCGTGCCGGGTGCTGCGATCAACCCGCTCTATTCGGCGCTGAAGGCGAGGGGCAGTATCCGCCACATCCTTGCGCGTCATGTCGAGGCAGCCTCGCATATGGCCGAAGGGTTTACCCGCGCCAGGTCGGGCAATATCGGGCTGTGCATCGGCACTTCGGGTCCCGCCGGCACCGACATGATCACCGGTCTCTATTCGGCCGCTGCCGATTCTATCCCGATCCTCTGCATTACCGGGCAGGCGCCGCGCGCGCGTCTCAACAAGGAAGATTTTCAGGCCGTCGACATCGCCGCCATCGCTGCACCCGTCGCCAAATGGGCGGTCACCGTCATGGAGCCCTATCTGGTGCCGATGGCGCTGCAGAAAGCGTTCCATCTGATGCGCTCGTCGCGGCCGGGGCCGGTGCTGATCGATCTGCCGGTCGATGTGCAACTGGCCGAGATCGAGTTCGACATTGATGCCTATGAGCCGCTGGTGCCGTTCAAGCCAGCAATGTCGCGCGCTCAGGCCGAGAAGGCGTTGACGATGCTGAACGCAGCGGAAAAGCCTGTCATCGTCGCCGGCGGCGGTATCATCAACGCCGATGCGTCGGACCTGTTGATCGAATTCGCCGAAGTCACCGGCGTGCCTGTCATCCCGACACTGATGGGTTGGGGCGCGATCCCCGACGACCACCGTCTGATGGCCGGCATGTGCGGCCTGCAGACCTCGCACCGCTACGGCAACGCGACGATGCTCGAAGCCGATTTCGTCTTCGGCATCGGCAACCGCTGGGCCAACCGCCACACCGGTTCGGTCGACGTCTACACCAAAGGCAAGAAGTTCATCCACGTCGATATCGAGCCGACGCAGATCGGCCGGGTCTTCGCGCCGGACCTTGGCGTCGTCTCGGATGCCGGTGCGGCGCTTAAAATGCTGCTAGACGTCGCCACCGAATGGAGGACGGCCGGAAAATTGCGCGACTGGTCGGGCTGGGCCGGCGAATGCCGGCAGCGCAAGAAGACAATGAAGCGCAAGACCCATTTCGAGCAGGTGCCGCTGAAGCCGCAGCGCGTCTACGAGGAGATGAACAAGGCGTTCGGCCGCGACACCACCTATGTCACCACGATCGGCCTGTCGCAGATCGCCGGGGCGCAGTTCCTGCATGTCTACAAGCCGCGCAACTGGATCAATTGCGGCCAGGCCGGGCCGCTCGGCTGGACATTGCCGGCAGCACTCGGCGTTCGCGCCGCCGATCCGGACCGCACCATTGTCGCGCTGTCCGGCGACTATGATTTCCAGTTCATGATCGAGGAACTGGCGGCCGGCGCACAGCACAAATTGCCCTACATCCATGTCGTGGTGAACAATGCCTATCTCGGCCTGATCCGCCAGGCACAGCGCGGCTTTTCGATGGATTTCGAGGTCAGCCTGGCCTTCGAGAACGTCAACCGGAAAGACGAACCTGAGGCGGGCTACGGCGTCGACCACGTCGCCGTTGCCGAGGCGATGGGCTGCAAGGCGGTCCGGGTGCGCCGGCCGGAGGAATTCGCCGGTGCCTTCGAAGAGGCGCAGCAGCTGATGAACGAGCACCAGGTTCCGGTGGTGCTCGAATTCATCCTCGAGCGCGTCACCAATGTTTCGATGGGTACCGAAATCGACAAGATCACCGAATTCGAGGAACTTGCCGAGCATCACGAAGATGCCCCCACGGCGATCGTCATGCTGGACTGACTGGGAGAAGAAGAATGCCACGGTTTTCAGCCAATCTTTCGATGCTCTTTCCCGAGCATAACTTCCTCGACCGCTTCGATGCCGCCGCCCGCGCCGGCTTCAAGGGCGTCGAGTATATCGGCCCCTATGACCATGCGCCGGATGTGGTCGCGGCCAGGTTGAAGAAGAACGGGCTGACGCAGGTCCTGTTCAACCTGCCTGCCGGCGACTGGGCCAAGGGCGAGCGCGGCATTGCGATCCTGCCGGACCGCGTGCCGGAGTTCCGGCAAGGCATTGCCAAGGTCGTCACCTATGCGCACGCGCTGGGCTGCGAACAGGTCAATTGCCTCGCCGGCATCGCGCCGCAGGGCGTCGATCGCTCCGTGCTGGAAGTCGTCTTCGCCGAAAATCTGGCTTTCGCGGCCGAAAAGCTGGAGCAGGCCGGCATCAGGCTGCTGATCGAACCGATCAACACCCGCGACATTCCGGGTTTTTTCCTGAATTACTCGCATCAGGCCCTGGCGCTGATCGACCGCGTCGGCTCGAAGAACCTGTTCCTGCAATACGACATCTATCACATGCAGATCATGGAGGGGGATCTCGCCCGTACCATAGAGGCAAACCTCAGCCGCATCGCACATATCCAGCTTGCGGACAATCCCGGCCGCCATGAGCCGGGGACGGGCGAGATCAATTTTCCCTTCCTCTACAACCACATCGACCGCATCGGCTATTCCGGCTGGGTCGGCGCAGAATACAAGGCAAAGGGCGGAACGGAAGCCGGGTTGGGGTGGTTTCGGGACGCGGCCGGGCAGGGGAGTGCGGCGGCGTAGACGCTACGTGTCGCACGTCGCGTTCCCTCGCGCCCCCCTCTGGCCTGCCCTCTTTGCCAAAACTTGGCATCTCCCCCACAAGGAGGGAGATTGGATGTCACCGCCGCTTTCGCCAATTTTCGAGGTCGGGAGGGCCGGCGCGGGAACTGCCGATCTCCTCACTCGTGGGGGAGATGGCCGGCAGGCCAGAGGGGGGCGCGCAGGAACGCCGCCTTAACAAGAAACGGAGAACTACCATGGAAACCATCGGCTTCATCGGCCTCGGCATCATGGGCGCGCCGATGGCGGGGCATCTGCTCGACGCCGGCTATCAAGTCTTCGCCAGCGACCACCGCTCGAAACCGCCGGCCGATCTCGTCGACAAGGGTCTGAAGATCGTCTCTGGCCACAGCGCCGTCGCGAAAACGGCCGACATTGTCATCACCATGGTTCCGGATACGCCGCAGGTGGCCGACGTGCTGTTCGGCGAAAACGGCGTCGCGTCCGGGCTGACAAGAGGCAAGCTGGTCATCGACATGAGCTCGATCTCGCCGATCGAGACCAAGGAATTCGCAAAAAAGATCAACGATCTCGGCTGCGACTATCTCGATGCGCCGGTGTCGGGCGGCGAGGTCGGCGCCAAGGCAGCGTCGCTGACCATCATGGTCGGCGGCGAGGAAAAAGCCTTCGAACGCGCCAGGCCCATCTTCGAGAAGTTGGGCAAGAACATCACGCTGGTCGGACCGAACGGCGTCGGCCAGACAACCAAGGTCGCCAATCAGATCGTGGTCGCGCTGACCATCGAGGCCGTCGCCGAAGCGCTTGTCTTTGCTTCAAAAGCCGGCGCCGATCCGGCCAAGGTCAGGCAAGCGCTGATGGGCGGGCTCGCCGCCTCGCGCATTCTCGAAGTGCACGGCGAGCGCATGATCAAGCGCAGCTTCGCGCCGGGCTTCCGCATCGAACTTCACCAGAAGGATCTCAATCTCGCGCTGGAAGGCGCGAAAGCCCTCGGCGTGGCGCTGCCCAACACCTCGACCACGCAGCAATTGTTCAATTCTTGCGCGGCGAATGGTGGGGCTAAGGAAGATCATTCGGCGCTTGTTCGAGCGCTGGAGCGGATGGCGGGATGTGAAGTGGGTGAATAGTGAATGGTGGGTAGGTAGTCAGTAGCAGATAGGTGAGTAGTTGATAGTGAATTGGTCACGACTTACGTGCAGTCTCACCATTCACCATTCACCATTCACCATTCACCATTCACTCTTTCAAAAATTTCCTTGCCGCATAAAGCGCCACCGCCGCCGCGTTCGACACATTGAGGGAGCGGATGGCGCCGGGCATGTCGAGCCGGGCAAGCGTCGTCACCGTTTCGCGCGTTTTCTGGCGCAGGCCTTTGCCCTCGGCGCCCAGCACCAATGCGATCTTTTCTCCCGAAAAACTCTTTTCGAGCTCCGCCGGACCGTCCGAATCCAGCCCTATCGTCTGGAATCCGGCCTCGTGCAGTTGGCCGAGCGCGTCGGCGAGGTTCTTCACCTCGATCTGATCGATGTGCTCCAGCGCACCGGAGGCCGACTTCGCCAGTACGCCGGATTCCTGCGGGCTGTGGCGCGCCGTGGTGATCAGCGCGCCGGCGCCGAAGGCCACCGCCGAGCGCAGGATCGCGCCGACGTTGTGCGGATCGGTGATCTGGTCGAGCACCAGCACCAGCCTGGCGTCGCCAAGCGCATCGAGCCGCTTCGGTTTCAGCGGCTCGGCCTCGATCAGCACACCCTGGTGCACAGCATCGGAGCCGGTGACCTTGTCGATGTCCCTGGGCTCGACCAGTTCCGCCTTGAAGGCCAAAGCACCGAGATCGGCGATTGCCAGCCGCTCGGCAGCGTTGCGCGTCACCAGCATTTTTTTGATCTTGCGACGCGGATTGTCGAGCGCCGCCCGCACCGTGTGCAGCCCGTAGAGCCGCACCAGTCCATCCGCCGGGTTCTCGCCGGCCGGCACCGGCTGGCGTGGCCTGAACGACGGCGCGCCGCCGCTCTTCTCGTCGCGATGCGCGCGGCGCAGCTTGGCGTAGTGGGTGTCTTTCGGGGTCTTGGACTTGTTATCGTTGCTCATGGCCGGCTTCTATAGCCGTGTCGTCCGGCCATGGATACAGCCGCAGAAGCTGCTTGTCGGGCGAGGCGTGAGATTCAGCGCTTTTTGCCGGGCTGTTGCGGTTGACAGTTTTGGGCGCTGCCGCCATAAGGCGCTTCGCGGAAGGGCTGCTTTGGCGGCCGCGACGCGTCGATGCCTCGTTGCATGGCTCCGGCGGCAGACTGGAGAGGTGCCCGAGTGGTTAAAGGGGACGGACTGTAAATCCGTTGGCTATGCCTACGTTGGTTCAAATCCAACCCTCTCCACCACTGCCGGCCCGGAAGCCCTGAAACGCAGAGCGAGCGTCGGAGCGGATCCGACGCTTGACTGAAAGGCGCGGGTATAGCTCAGTGGTAGAGCAGCAGCCTTCCAAGCTGAATATGCGGGTTCGATTCCCGCTACCCGCTCCAGATTTCCCGCAGCCGCCGCGTCCCTCGCGCACGATCCCGAAGCAGGCAGCGCCAAGCGAAGCGCTTTGCCGATAGTTCAAAGTATTCGTTGCGCGTCCAAACGGACGCGCGACGAACTCTAATCTGTGTTTTACGCATATCGTTGTCCCAACCCGCAGGCGGCATTGGGCGACAGGCGTCAGCTCGCGAATTTGCTGAATATGGACGCGAGTTGGTTCTGCTGCGGCACTTGCCCTTTCGGCGTCAGCTGGTCGACAAGCCCGGGCAAGGCCGCGGACAATTGCTGGAGCAATTCCTGCTGGTTCAGGCCCGTCCTTTGGGCGATCTCCTGGATGATTTGTGGCCCGAGAGCACTGCCCAGATCGCTGGGGTTGATCGGCTGGTTCTGACCGGTGCCGACCCACGAATTGACGACGTTGCCGTGGCCGGCGTCCTTCAGTTTGTCGAGCAGGCCGCCCAGACCGCCGAGCAGTCCGCCGTCGGCGGATGCGGTTGCATCAGGCGGGACGGGGGCAGGGCTTTGCGCTGCCTCCGGCTGGGCGGAACTTCCACCGCTCAGCATTTTTCCCACCAAAAGTGCACCGAGCGCGATCATCAGCGGCTTGGCGACGTTGCCGCCGGGAACGGCATTGTCAAACAGTCCCATTGTGGATCTCCATGTCAAATTGCCCGTCCGTCCCCGACAATGACGCATTCATGGCGAATTTCAAGCCGGTTTGAGCTTTCCGTAATCATGATTTTCAAGTTGGCTTGAGCTTTGCTTAATAATGTGGAAGTAATCGAGCGCGGGGAACGGAGAGGAAAAATGTCAATATTAAGCTGGATTATTCTCGGCGTCATCGCCGGCTTCATAGGCAGCAAGATTGTCAATAAAAGCGGGCAAGGCCTTGTGCTCGACATCGTGCTCGGGATTGTCGGGGCTATCGTCGGCGGGCTCATCTTCAGTGCGTTTGGTGCGTCGGGCGTTACCGGGCTCAACATCTACAGCCTGATCGTAGCCGTTGTCGGTGCCGTGGTTGTCCTGTGGGCCTATCACCAGTTCAGCGGCAAGAGGGCTCTGTAGAAGCCGTTCGGCAGTTGCGTCGGCATTCACCCGAATGCCGACCGCCTATCTGATCCTTTTGAGGATTTCGCGGATCAGCGTGTTGAGGCCGGCTTCCAGCCCTCTCACCATGATCGGCCATAATTCCTCGAGCAGTCGCTGCCATGCCGCATCGCGCCCAATCCTCACCGGCAGATTTGGCATCAAGCCCATTGCCGCCGTCACGTCGCGGCGCAGCCGTTCGCCACAGGCGCTTGCGCCGCTGATCGTCGGATCGAAGGGCAGCCGGGTGAATCCCATTTTCCGCGTTGTTCTATGCCGAGATTGCTCTCGACCTCGGCATGCGAGAGCACCGTTTTGGACGTGACCTTGATGCGGTAATATTTGCAGAGTTCGGCGACAACCGCGGTCATCGCGTCCCACTGCGCCCTGGTCATCGGATAGCGGCCGGCATCGAACGGCCTTTCCTCCCGGCCATGCAGCAGAGCGAAACCCCGATCGAGCCGCCGTTGCAGTTGAGCGTGTGCGCGGCATATCCCGGTTTTACCCGGCCCGAATTGAGTGCGATCGAAGGCCGGCCCCTGACCAGACGGCCATTCCCCTCGACCAGTATGTGATACGCATCCCTGTCGGTATCGCCGGCCGAATGCGAGCCTGCCGTCCAATGGCAAATGACGCGCCTCATCGCAACATTGGGCAACCAGTCGGGCGGCAATGCCACAGAAATCTCCGCGAAATAGGTTCAGTGACGGAGCACAGTATAGTTTGCTTGGCGGCGCACGCGAAAACGAAACGATAATTTGGTTGAGCGTTTCTAACGGTCAGCTATTCGCCGGCATCTCCGGCGACCGCGTGTTCTTCATATTGCGGCAGATCGTCGGTGATCGTGAACCACTTTGCCTTGGAGCCGACGAAGATGTGCTGCGTCGGGCGGATGGTCGGCTCGTCGACGAGGCTTCCCATGGCGACATGCACGAAGGCACCGTCGCGGACCACCGAATAGAGCAACGAGCCGCAAGTCTTGCAGTGCGCATCATGGCCGGTTTCGTCGCCGAAGATCATGAGATTGTCCTCGCCCGTCGCCAGGCTCAGCCTGTCGCGCTCGATGCCGGCGAATGGCTTGAAGGCCGAGCCGGTGGTGCGCCGGCAGTTCGAGCAGTGGCAGTTCGCGGCATAGATGAACGCGTCCGCCACCGCGTACTGAACGGCGCCGCACAGGCACTTTCCGGCGAGCGTGCGGTTGCGTGAATTCTGGTTGTCATCCGGGCTTGCCACGCGCTCCTCCCATTGTGCAGGCCGATTTCAGTTTCAAGCGACGACGGTCAACCGGCGCTTGCGCTCGTCGAGCGAGACGATGGTCAACCCGCTGGCCACCACCAGCAGGATGCCGCAGATGGCCAGCGCATTCGGGAGCTGCCGGAATACCACCAGGCCTGAAATCACCGCCCAGACGGTAAAGCAATAGTAGAACGGCGCCACCACGCTGGTCGGCCCGACGCGATAGGCCATGAAGATGAAGAAGTGGCCGAAGATCAGGAACAGTCCGGCGCCGCCCATCAGCAGCAGGTGACCGGTCCCAGGCACCACCCACTGCTCGGAAACCAGATGCGCAACGCCGGCGCCCGCGAGCACCACAATCACCGCGGAAATAGCCACGACCATTCCCGGCACGTCGGCGGCGACCTTGCGTCCGGCCAGATCGCGCGCCGCGGACAGGGCTGCATTGCCTAGCGCCAGCAGGGCGTAGACCGAAATCCCTTGCATTGTCGGTTGTGCCACCATCACCGCGCCGACAAAGCCGAGCCCGATCAGCGCCAGGCGTACCCCGCCGATCCGTTCGCCAAACAGCATCGAGGAGCCGACCAGCATCAGCAAGGGCGTGATCTGCCCGAGCGCGGTCGAGTCGGCGATCTGCATGTTGGCGAGCGCCACCACGTAGCAAAGGATAGCACCCAGCTCGAGCAGGTTCCTGCGCAAAACCTTGGCGTCTAGGATCAGCGGGATCTGCTTGCCATAGCCCAGCATGAACAGCAGCGGAATGCCCCACAATGTTGCCGCAGCGCCGCGCAGGAACAGCACCTCATAGGGCGGCAGTCCCGCGGTTGCGAGCTTCATCATCGTGTCGTTGACGATGTAGGACCCGGTCGAAACGACCATGAACAGCGGGCCTCGTATGGCAGTCGGGATGAAATGCATCGGCCCACGAAATCAGACCGGCGCCAGAGCGGCAATGGGCCAGATCCGGCTGTAAATCCGTCAAAGCCGTCAGCCGCCGCCGTAACCATTCCATTTGCCCTTGTTCGTTCCTATATCCGCGCCACATTCTCCGAAACCGGATCACGCGTTCGGGCGGGCGAGCGCGCTCGGCGACAAGGCACTTGTGTTTTTCGGCCTTAGTCGCTAATCGCCCCGCATTCGACTGAACTGAAGGTCCAGGCCGTCCCTAGGCCGTCCAAGGAAAGAGACTATGGCAAAAGGTAAATTCGAGCGCACTAAGCCTCATGTGAACATTGGCACGATTGGTCACGTCGACCATGGCAAGACGTCGCTGACGGCGGCGATCACCAAGTATTTTGGCGAATACAAGCGCTACGACCAGATCGATGCGGCGCCGGAAGAGAAGGCGCGCGGCATCACCATTTCGACGGCGCATGTCGAATACGAGACCGCCAACCGCCACTATGCCCATGTCGACTGCCCCGGCCACGCCGACTATGTGAAGAACATGATCACCGGTGCTGCGCAGATGGACGGTGCGATCCTGGTGGTGTCGGCCGCCGACGGCCCGATGCCGCAGACCCGCGAGCACATCCTTTTGGCCCGCCAGGTCGGCGTGCCCTCGATCGTGGTGTTTTTGAACAAGGTCGACCAGGTCGACGACGCCGAGCTGCTCGAGCTGGTCGAGCTGGAGGTGCGCGAGCTTTTGACCAAGAACGAGTTCCCCGGCGACGACATTCCGATCGTCAAGGGTTCGGCGCTTGCCGCACTTGAAGATTCTGACAAGAAGATCGGCGAGGACG
>NZ_JAMYLO010000027.1:0-74685 GCF_040318075.1 Mesorhizobium sp. M1328
AACCAAGCGCCCCCGCCCGCGGCCCCGCTGCTCACAACCAAACCCAATTCCTCCCCAACCACCCACACACACTGGCGCCCCGGCCCCCCGGCGCCGCCTCCCCCCCCCGGGCTCCCCACCGGCAAAAGGAGGTTGCAATGAGCCGCTACACCATCACTGTCACTGGCACCGTCACCGGACGGGGCCGCTCGGATCCAGACGCTGTCATCGGCTACGACACCACTTCGGACCTACTTCCTGCAGGCGTTCCCGCACGAAGAAACCGACGAGCCCGGTCTTTGGCTCGGCACCCACGATCGCGCGTTCGAAACGGTTGAGGATCTTCACCGCGCAGCCATCTCACACGGCTACGACTTCATGCCGCTGTCGCCCAAACTGGCCGCAAAGCTGGTCGACGACAAAGCGGCAGCCAGCGGGCGTCCGGTGCGACACACAATCTTCGGCCAGGTGCTGAAACACCTCATCCAACCCAAGTAGGCGACACGTCTCAGGGCCCGCGACGGAGTGTTCCGTCGCGGGCCCTTTTTTTGCGCGTCGCAAAAGAGCCACGAACATCACCCTCGCAGCATGCGATAGCGACTCCAAACCGCCGATCATTCCTTCGGCAGTTTGTGCTTATGAATGCGGATATAGTCCTGGACAGCCTTTCGCAGCAGTTCGGTCATGCTATGCCCGTTGCTGATCGCCAGCAGCTTGAACTGCCGCTGCTCCGCAGCCGTCAGATAGTACCCGCAGCGGATCATCTCCTCCTCGCGAATCTTCTTCCCGGCGATGGGGTCCTTTTTCTGACCCTGCCGCAGCAGCTTGCGGAAATCGGGCCCGACTGCCGGGGACGGCTTTGTCGGTTCCTGCATCTGTGGCGCAGCCTGCTCCTTGGTCCCTGATGTCTCGGCCTTCGGCGGGATGAACATGCTCGGCAGCGCCGGCGGCTGCGTGGAGATCGCCTTCATCATGCGGGCTTTCTTGTCGTCACCAGGTTTCGGTGCGGTTTCTTCACTCATGCCGCGTTCCTTGTGGCTTCGATGAAGGTTTGCAGAAGGTCGTCGAAGACCCCTTCGCTCTCGGCAATCGCCTTCGCGTCAGGCACCTCGGGGCTGTAAAGGGTCTGCCCCGTCTGAAGGTCGCGGTAGGCAACGCGATTGTGCAGGACGTGTTCTGCAATGGGCGTGCCGTTGGCCTGGATGATGGCTCGCAGTTCGGTCAGGGCTCGCGCCCTGCCATCGATGATGGTCTGCTTGGTCAGCACGAATATCGCAGGCAACGGTCTACCCCGGCTCCCGACCGCCAGCGGAATATAGTGGTCGGTGATCTGGATAGCGGCGGTCACATCGTCGAGGGCAAAATAGACCGGCACGACGACAATGTCGGCGGCGAAGAGCCCGGCCATGAGGTTATCGTTTGTGGTGCCTTCCGTATCGATCAAGACGACCGAGCGTTCACCGTTGTGAGTGGCTGCCGCGCGAAGGATTTCCTGCGGTGTCATCGCGCTCACCATCGTGAGCCTGTCAGGACGATTGCCAGCCTCACCCAGCATCTGGAACCAGCGGTTCATGTTCTGCCGCCGGTCGCCGTCGATAAGAGTGACCGAATAACCCCGATGCAGCGCGACGGATGCGAGGGTGCGCAGCATCGTCGATTTGCCAGTGCCGCCCTTGGGGATCGCAGCGCAGATGATCATTGGGGCCTCCTTCCGGCGTTGTGTCCTTGCTCCATGTTAACATGGAAACAAGTCATTATGGACACATGAAACAAAATCACGGTCGAAACATGGTGACATTGTCGACGGGGAAGACTGGTTTGGCAACCCAGGCGCGCATCGATAAGGGCTCGCTAAAGGGGCAGTTTTTGGGCAGATGCTGTCTTCAGGAAAGAAGGGGTCTGGTGGCCCATCAACTGCGCATTTCCGACTACGCATCAGAGGGGCGACTTGTCTCCATGTCAACATGGAGACAAGTCGCCAAGGCATCATAGACACATTGCATCAAATCACGATGGGAACATTTCGCCTGCGCCGCTGCCGCTGCCGCTGACGACTGCGCTGGTGAGAAAACGCGCCTGTAATCTTCATTCCTCTACTCTCTATTGGCAGGATAGCCTATTTTGTGATACACACAAAAATAGGCGGCGCGGCCCTGGCGGGCCTTAGCGCCCGCAAGCGGGCTTGAGAGATGGATGCAGACGCCGAGAAAGCAACGGTCAAGAGCGCGTCACGGCGCTATGGCGAGGTGACGCACATCCGGTTTTCGGCTGACGAGCTAGCCAACCTTAAAGCCATTGCGGAGCGGGACGGCGTTACCCTCAGCGAGGTCGTCCGGCGTCTGGTGCGGGCAGAGGTCGGGCTTCTGCCTGTCGCGTCAGAGGCGTTGCGGCCGGCGATCGTGGACATGACCGATCAGCTGCGGCGCGTCGGCATCAATTTCAATCAGGCGGTGCGCGCCATGAAAGACGGCCGTGTTGCCCATGATGAGGATCTTGAGCAGGCGCTGATCGCCGTGGGCGACCTGGTGCGGCAGTTCCGCGACGAACTGAAAACGATGACCGTCGGGTCTCGCAAGGCGAGGGAGGCTAGGCCATGAGCGGTCCTCTTGCCGGCTACGCGGCCGAAATCGAACGCTATCTGCGGGGCGAGTCCGGCGTGAAGCGTGAGGAGCTGGACGACGACAAGTCCGTGCCGGGCGCCGGACGCGTGGCCAGCGAATTCCAGGCGATGAAGAGTTATGAGCTGACCGGTGGCGGCGGACGCCTCGGGCAAGGACAAACCGGCTCGACCGTAGGTGGCGGCAGGAGCGCCCCTCGTTCTTTCCAGGGAGTAACAGGAGTGGCGGGGGGCTCCGTCTCCAGCGGTGCACCGAAGTCCACTGCTGCTGCGAGGTCGCCCAGGGCCCCTAGCGCGCCGATCCTGGTTTATGGCGCCACGCTCGCCGGTTTCCGGCCGGAAGAGGAGGAGGAAGACTGGAAGCGGCGCGGCGGCGGCGGCCGCGGCGCTGGCCGCTCTGGCGGTACAGGCCGAGCGGCGCGGGCGGGGTATCAGGCGCGGGCCGTGGCGGCACGGGCAGGCTATGCGGCGGGCGCGCAGCCTGCCGTGTTGAAGGTCATGCCCAATCCGCCGTCGACCAAGGAAGCCGCCGCTCGGCTGCTCAATTACATCGGCAAGCGCGAGGACGAAAAAGGCGAGAAACACGACATCGAGATTTTTAACGAGGATGGGCAGGTCCTTGCGACAGGCAGCGCACGAAAAGCGTTCCTGGAAACGTTTTGCGAGACGTTTGAACCACCCTTGGAAAATACCAATTTTATCGAGGTTCGTTTCGACCTCGCTGGCGAGGTCACGGATGCCGCCATGAGCGAGGCCCTGAACAAGGCCTTCGGAGCAAAACCGTTCATCTATGCACGGGGCGGTCAGGGGGTGGAGGTTTACGCGGATACCGATGAGCGGGCCGGACCCCTCGCCCGCGTCCTGGCTGGCGGGCGGGAAAATTCGCGCAGCAAGGCGCTCGACAAGATCGAGGCGCGTTTGGCTGAAGCCATGGGCGCGGCTGGGGTGGTAGCCAAGGCAGAGGTGACTGCGGCCGTCAGCCGTGAACTCAAAGCGAAATATTTCCTGCAGAAGTTTATCCGCACCCACAGCCAAGTCCGCCGCGCAAATGGCGACCCTGTGCCTGGGGTGAAGAATTCCACCAAGGCTGCGGCTTCAGTCTATGAACAATGGCGCCCGCAGTTTTCGGGGCGTGAGCGCCGCAATGCCTATCACCTGCTTTTCTCGGCAAGAGCTGGCACCGATGCCAACGCCGTAATGGCAGCGGCGCGCGCCGTACTCGAGGAGCGAGCGCCAGGATACAAGTTCGTCCTGGCGCATCACAACGACACCAAGCACGTCCATATCCATGCGATGGTGCAGGCACGGTCAGCCGACGGCGAGCGCCTGAAATTCTACAAGCCGGATCTCGCAGCCTGGCGCGAGGCCTTTGCGGGAAAAGCACGCGAGAACGGCATTGCGATGGTGGCGACGCGGCGCATGGATCATGCGATGACGCGGCCATTCACGAAGGAGCATGCCGGAGCCTACAGCCGCGCCCAGAACGATCCGCGCTATCAGGTCAGCGCTAGGACGATCGAGCGAGTGGAGGCCAAGCGGCAACGCCGTTTGGACGGGCAATCCCTTGTCGTGAACGGCGATGCAATCGCTGCCGCATGGCAAAAGACTGTGACGACGATGCGGACCGCGGGCATTGTCGGTCAGGCTCTCACGGCAGCGGAGTCGATCGGCAACAATTTGCTGCAGTTCCGTCGCCGCCGCACAGGGGAGGGGCCGTCAGGTGCCGCGGATCGCGGAGCTGATCAATCGGGGCAGAAGTCTTTCCTGTCCCATCCCGGTATGAGAGAATTGAATGCACTGATAGGAGATTTGAACATGGCGCAAACCCCCTTAGAAATGCGGCGTCAGATGGCCCGCGTCAATCAGGCTCTGGACAACATGCGCGAGACGCTGCCGCCGGCGCATCAAGGACAGTTCGAGCAGTATCGTGAAGAGGTGAACGACAAGATGCACGACCGTCTGGCGCGGCTTCAATTCGAGCGCCAGCAGCAGCGTCGTGGTGGTGGCGGCGACGAGCCAATCCCCGAGCGCCAGGCGCGTGGGCGAGACCTGCCAACTCGGGAGGATCCCCGCCAGCCGGTTGAGCCGCGCACTCGCACCGAGCAGGAGCAGGTGAGTGCCAAGCAGAAGGACGCCAACAAACGGAAGGCGCGGCAGTCGGAAGAGCAGGACCGGAAGACCCAGCGCTCAAATGAGAACGATTATGAGCGTTGAGCAAGGGCCAACCCAGCGTCCTCGTGCGGCGGTCTATCGAAACGGCGCATTCGTCACAGAATGATCAGTCTAGATGGCAGCAATGCGCCTTTCTTGGGTCGTTCCATTGGTTTATGACGTCTGCTGAAAGCGGACTTGTCCGATAAGGGCCGCCATTCGCGCTAGGTCCATGACCATCACACCCATGACGGCCCTTTCGACGGTCACCGCACGCCGGCCCGCCATGGGTAGGCACGACGCTCAAGATCAGAAGGACAGGCGTGCTATGATCTTCGCGGGCCTCGCTGCTCGGACCGCCGGTGCGACGGTTTCTGGTATTTGGAAGGTCCTCAGATTTTGAGCTTTGGATGTCGAGCCCGGTATCGCCGCCTCTGCTGAAGCAATATCTTTCGCGCTGACCTGTAACGACTTACAGGCTCCCTTCTCGTCCCAAAGGTTCTTGGCGATTGCGCTTCCCACGGCTGCAGTGATGGCGCTGGTTGCAACATCGTTTGGCGCGACCTGGCGCGTCGCGATCAACGCCTTGATTGCCTCGCCGAGGATCGCTGCGGAGTCGTCGAACTCGACGCCACGGACTTGGTCGAACCTCTTCTCGGTGCTGCCGTCGACGATGCAGTGATGTGCGATGAAGTCCAGTCGTGGATCATGTAGGCCGGAGCGTAGCCCCAAGGTGAGAGCCCCTTAAAGACCTGCGCGATTTTCGGGATTGAGCCGCCGTCCGTGTACATGAGGCCCGGCTTGATCTTACTACCTGGAGCCGTCGAATCGGCCCGATGGAAGATTAAGGGGTCGTGAGGGTCGGGCACGAACAGGAAATTCCCGTCGCCGGAACTGTTGCCTTCACCGACCCACATGACGAACAAGCTGCCGGATATCTCACCGGTGGTGAGCTTCTGGTAGTCTATGGAGCTGCACCCAGCTGCCGTTGCAACTGCGAGCGCGATCACGCTCGTAATGAAGCGACATACAAATCGCCGAGACAGGCGGATCTGATCGCTGAACGCATTGTGTCGCATCGTTCCACCTCGGTCGAATAGGGTGCTGATGGTACGAGACGCTGCCAAACGAACGGACGAAGTCAGAGAAAACAGACCCAATGGCTCTCGGCGACAATCGAGATTGGCAACCCCTCGTCGCGCCAGGCGGTCGCTTTGAAAATCTTGTCGCCAAACGATGAGTGCTTCCAAGACTCCGTGGCGTAGGCCCCGATCACGAGCACGTCGGTCTTTTGCGTCAAACTGCCGGCGCGGCCGCCACGATCCGCTATGGCCAGCTCGCAGTATTTTCGCTGGCCATAATTGAACGTCCCGGTGAAACAGTACGACCGACCTTCAAAGGTCAAATGCGGAGGCGGATTGCAAAGGGGCAGGGTGGTCGGCTTCAACACTTCCCCGAGTTCGAAATCTCGGTTCGAGAAGCTGTTCAATGTATCGAGAAGTTCGGTGTGTTCATCGGCATCGAGCACGCCGTCCGCAAGGATTTCATTGACCCGTCGGTACAAGGTCCGGACGATCGGCTGATCGCTAATCTCGACATTGGCGGCCAGCCACTTTTGCAGGAACTCGACTTCCGCCTTGTTGATACTTCCGTCTGCAGCGAGGCCGCGCGCTAACCCAATTAACTCATCGATCTGCCGCGAAGAAATACGATCGCCGCCGACGCGGCTGTAAAACTTGTCATCCATGGACCCCTCCCTAGCAAAGCGTCTCGCACGCTACCCCGTCACCATCCCTATCCAGCTTGCGGCCCCACTCACAGTTCTGCAGGTACCATTGGGCGTCTTCGCAGGAGCTGATTTGCGAGCGGTACCGCCGGGGCTCGCACGAAAGGCCGCCGCTTTGCGCGACCAGCTTGCGGCTGATCATGCCGAGCGGCTGGCTCGACGGCGCAGCCCCGTCGCCATGCGATGCGCGCCAGTCCCAAGGCGCTTCGAACTTGCCAACCCAGAGACCAAGCCTCGCCGCCTTGGCCTTGGCCTGCTGCGGCGCGTAGGCGCCGTTGCTGTAGCGCGGCCAATCGAGCGCCTGGCCATGCTCTACCATCCACGCCGCCACGCTGGCGCCGTCGGCGCGCCGGCAGTCGCCGACGAAGCGGTGATAGCGATCCCAAGTCACAAAGATGCATGCCACCGGCCTAGAGGCCGCGAGGAAGCTATCCAGCGCTTCGGCGGATCGCCGACCGCATGGATACTCGAAGCCCTTGTCGTCGTCGCAATATTGCTTGCTCTCTGGCGCATCGATCCCGTTGAACCGAATGCGCTGGCCGTGGATCTCAATCGTGTCGCCGTCAATGACGGACGCCACGCCGGTCATGAGGGCGGGCTTTGGCTCGATCCAGTTCGAAGGGGTCAGGTCGGGCAAGCGGTCACTATGCATCATGACCGTCTGAGCGGCTAAGGCACCGACTGCAGCAGCGGTGACGAAGATCAACCGTCGCGGGACACTTGCCCAACGCATAGCGCGCGAACGCCGGGCGCCAGTGCGTTTGCGCCAATGAGACCGATTGTCGTAACGAGACCTATCCACACCCTCTCCCCCAGCGGGAGAATGCTCCTAAATGTAGCAGAGGTCTAGTGAAGCCTATCTGCTGAGGATTCCCTTAGGAGATCACGGCTTCACTTGCCCTGGCGCAACAGGTGCTAGTGCCGTTCCGAAGCCAATATGCTCCAGCTTAGGAACTGCTTCAGCATTGTGGGTAGTCGAAGGCTATTAGCTATTGTCTTCGACCGGCGCACTTGGGCCATTTTTCTTAATCGAATGGATGGCGTTCTGAGCGCTGGATTTGCCCTCGGTCTGAAGCCGACGCGATATTCGCCAGCTTTGTCCTTAGATTTCGAACTTATGTGCCATGGGTGTGCCCTCCGTTGACAGTGAGAAGCTCGCAGGAATCGAGATGGCCTTGGCTCCTGCCAACAGGTGTTTTGCGTCTCGTTGGGCTACGGAAGCGGCGTGAGCATCCCTGAGGATGCGAGCGGAGCTGCGATCGTGGCGAGCCGTTTGATCAGCCACTATGTTTAGACTGGACAACCCCGCCGGACAATGGATCGCGGCGTACGCGGGTCCGATTTCGGCGGCAGCTTTGCGCCTAATTTCTGACATTCGAGAAACGTTGGTCGGCGGCACAGAAGCGGACGTTCGTGATGACGCGTCTGCCGGACGCGCTCCGATCTGACCGACGCTACTTACTCGCGATTCCGCGAAGCGGGCGAGCGCTATGGTCTGGAATCGGGAGAGATGATCGTGTGCAAGGTCGTCGAAGATGATGGCGACGTCGAACTGCGCGTAGCAGGTGACTGGATCGCCCCGTGGGAAGTGAAAGCCGGCTAGTCGATCACGACTTGATCGCCTTGAAGAAATCCGCCTCCGAGAGGATGCTGACCGCGAACTGGCTTGGCTGGAGGGAGTTGCACAGCTCGCGGCACGCGCAAGGCGTCGCCAGATAGAAAATTCTGCGTCGCCAGTGCAAGAAGACGTGGACGTTCGAGCGCTTCCATTTCTGGATGAACTGCGATGACCTGCCAGCCCACCGCATGATGAAAAACTCGGTGGTGCCGACCTTTACCGGGCGGCTGTAGTCCAGCGACAAACCGAAATTGATCTCGCGAAAGCTCTTGTCGTCGTCCATATTCAAAAGCCAGAACATGCGCCGCCCGCGGCCGTAGAACGCCTCTCGCGCTTGGCGCTCTTCATCGGAAATCGTTGAATGCTGTAGCTCGACGATGGTCGTTTGCTGCTGGCCCGCAACGAGCACGTCGGCCCTGTGATGCTCTCCGGTCAGCGGGTCGGTGAGAGTTATCTCGCACTCATCCCGCTGGAACTGTGATTTCCACCACAAATGCCATTCGCCTTCCGGCTCGCTCCAGGGATCGCACTCGCCCGTGAGGTGGCGCCAGTGCGATACATTCTGGAGCGGCATGACCGCTGTCAGCACGCCTTGGCAATCCGCACAGACGGTGCGCTCTCCCTTTTTGTCAGGGCGACGCTTGGTGCCATTTACCCATGCGTAGAGCATATCGCGTCATCCATCGTTTGCGGGAAGCAGCAACACGCATGGATCACCTTCCGGCGTCAGAATGGTCGTCCGGCGCTTTGATCGCGTTACGCTCACCCGGAAGTTCTGACGCGCAGAGGTAAGATCGCCGATGCGCTCGTTCGAGCGCACGATGCGATCGGGGTTTGCGACGATCTTTCCCTGAGCCCGCCTCGGCCAGCCCTCGAAGATGACGACCTCGTCGAACTGTTTGCCCTTCGCCTTGTGCATGTTCATCACGATGACGCCCGTTTCGGGACGTTTGCCCGAGGCGAAATGCTCTTCCACGAAAGCGCGCCGGACAATTTCGAGCGCGTGCCTATAGGCGCCGCCGGCGCGCCAGTCGGCGGAGAGCGCCTGACGCAGCACCGTCCCTTTTTCCAGCAAGCGGATGTTGCGGGCTTCGGCCGCGACCTGCTTCAGCCTCGCGCAGTTTCCGCTTTCGAGTAGGGCGCGAACGGACTGCCAATCCGTATCGGGATCGCCGCTGAGGGCGAGTGCGAAGACAGCGTCCAGAACTTCCTCGATGGCGTTCATGATGCTCGCCTTCGCACGTTCCTTGCCGGCGGCCGCACGCTCCTGCGCCTTGTGCAGGGCTGCTTCCAGCCGGTCTGCTTCGGCGAGCGCGTCTTTCGTCGGCTGGTTTCCGTTCCTGCCGCGAAAGAATGCGGCCGTAACTTCGACCAGACCTGCAAGCGTTCTTCCCGGCTGCAACAGGTAGGCGATGATTTCGGCCGAGAGAATGACGCCGTCCATGTCGATCGAGGCCGTGTGCCGGATCGGCGGCATGTTGCCGAACTTCACCCGCATATGGTCGGAGACAATCCGCATCATTTTTTTGGTCGGCACAAGAACGGCGACGGACCAATCGATCACCTGGCCTTCTGCCAAACGCCCGCGCGCGGCCATGACTTCTCCTCGCAGCTTCGCGAAGGCCTGCGCTTCGTTCGAAACGAAGACTCCGAATTCGACGCCGGTATAGGCAGCCTTGTATTTGCCGGTCAGGATGTGATTGCCGAAAAGGGCGATCTCGGTTCCCTTGCTGCGGTGATTGTCCGTGCTGAGGTCGACTATCTCTGGCGCGAACGCCTCTTCGAAATGCTTCAGGCGCTCTGGATCGGCGCCGATGAAATCGAAGATGCGCTGGTCGGGGTCCGCCAATGCGATCAGGCGGCTGTAGCGCCCTAAGGATTTGACCACATCCCACTGCGCCTTGTTGGTGTCCTGGAATTCGTCGAGGATGATGTCGGGATAGCGGTTTGCGATCAGCTTCCCGACCTTTTCGCTGCGTGAAAGCAGTTCGGCAACGCAGGTCCCGAAAAGGTCAAAGCAAATTTTCCCTTTGCTGCGGGCAAGCCGCCAGCGCTCCGCATCCTCCTGCGCTGCGCGCTCTTCCTGCTGCTGCTTCGTCGGTTTGGAACGGGGGAATGCCGCGCGTATCGCCGACAAGGCGATCGCTTCGTTGGGCGGTGTCAGCAACGAGAGCCTGCGCGGCAGTCCGATCAGATAGCCGTGCGTGACGATGATCTGCCAGAAGAACGAATGGTATGTCTCGACCTCGATACGCCGACGTTCGGCGGCGCCGACGCTCGGCTCTTCGCGTATTGCTTCCAGCACGCGCGAGATCGTCGCCCTGGCAAAGCTCAGAAACAGCACGCGTTGTTCGGGGCCAAGGCGCTCGCGCACTTCCTTCGCCGCCTTGAGGATCGAGACCGTCGTTTTTCCGGAGCCCGGCCCGCCGAGAACGAGAAGATGTCCCTTCGCGGCCAGAACCGTTTTTTGCCCTTCGGTCAGCTCAAGCGCCATTCGCAGCTCCGGCGGCGGGAGCAGCTACCGCCGGAGGCGGATTGCAGAGCTTTGCCAATTCCTTGCACATGTCGCGCAGCCAGAGCGGAATCTCGGCTTCCGTGCATTGGGTAAGGAAGTCCGCAACCCCCCAGTTGCCCTTCGACCACTGGAAATAGTCGCTCAGAGCCGCCGCCGCGTTGGCTTTCGGGTTCGGATATTTTTGCGAGAGGTGCGGCGGCCATTGAAGCGCATCACAGAACCGCTCCAGCGCTGCTTGCGACGTGTTCTTCAGCACGAGGTTTTCGAAGCCTTTTTCCGCATGCATGAAAAGCTTGTCGACCTTCGCTTCGATCGCTGCCTGCGCCGCTGCCTCCTGTTTGTCACAGGCGGCGAACACCTTTTTGCCGAGTGATCTATAGAGCTCCGCGAGGTCCGCAATCTGGTTTTGCGTGCCCGCATCCATCGTGCAAATGCCGAGGCCTTCGAACGAGGTGTAAGTGGCCGGTGCAAGCTCGTGCAGCCGCCGCGCCACAGCCGGGAGTGACGTTGCTTCGGTTGCGCCTTCCGCGATCAGAACCCTTCTGGAGAGCAGACCCTCGCAAAAGCGCGTCCTGAAATCCTGCAGGTATTTTTTGTGCTTTACGCTATCGGGCAAAACGACTTTCGCCTGGGTCAGCTTGCCATCGCCATCGCGGGAGAGGATCACCGTTTGCTCGAGCCCGAACTCCTCGAGCACGTAAGGCGAATGTGACGTGAAGATCGATTGCGCCGCCATCTTGCGGATCTCGTGCACGATGCGTTTTTGCGCGTAGGGCGGGATAGCGGTCTCGACTTCCTCCATCGCGAAAATCACGTTCTGCTTGTCTTCCGCAATGATCGAGAGCATCGCGAGGACGAGCATGTTGATCGTGCCGTTGCCCTGCCGGTAGAAGGGCGCGGCGTGCGCGCCATCGCCCGTTGCGACGAAGGCGGTGATGACTTTGCGGAGATGCTCGCGGGTGAGCGATGACACGCGCAGATGCGGTTCGACACCCCATTCCTTCGGGACGTAGTGCTTCAGAGCATCGTTGATTTTGGTGAGTACGCCGGAAAGACCGAGTTCGGGTTTGGCCGCGACATCGAGCCCCGACAATTCCGAAAGCGTGTCCTCCCACATTTTCGGCCGGACTTCCTTCAGCCGCAGAATGATGTCGAGCAGACTCCCGTGCTCCAGACTGAGCGCCCTCGTGCCGGTGCGCGCAGCGCGCAGGTATAAAAACCCGCAATGCTGCTTGTCCTTCTTGTGGAAGACCTCCGGTTCGCCTTCCTCGATCGTGCGCGCGAAATAGGATGCGCCCTCGAAATCGTCTTCGTCCTCGTCGTACTTGCCGATGAAAGAAAGCCGTAGCGCCGCGACGATCTGTGCCGCGTCAACTCCTTCCGGATTCGGATCGTCGTAAAGCTTGGATGCCGCCGTATCCCACCATTCGATGTACGCGGCGAAACGGGCCTGCTGGTCTTCACTCAAATCTATGACCACGACTTCGACCGTGATTTCCGGTGCGGGTGTTGGCGCCGGCGGAACTTCCGCACCGGGCTGCGCCTCGGCGGCCTCGGCCAGATACTTTCCTTGAAAAAAATCATGCTCGTCCACGGGCGGGCGGCGGGCGAGCCGGTCAGGTCCCATGACCAGATCGATTGCTTCCAGAATCGTCGACTTGCCGGTGTTGTTATCGCCCACGAGCACAGCGTGTTTTGGCAGGTACAGCGTGGCTGCGCTCACTCCACGAAAATTTGTGATGTCGAGTCTGGCAATATGCACGCGATTCGCCCCCACTACATGAAGGCGATAGCTTAGCGCGCGACGTGACCTTCAACCACAAGTATGTGCAAGGATTCGCATAGACTGAACGGCTGCTTATTTCCGTAAATTCCATACCGCACCGGTAGACCGGACGGGGCTCTATCTCGCGGGGCGCTCGACCACCCGCGCATAGTGCGGTTTCGGCCCATACGGGTGACGATCCCTGGCGGGAGACGTGGTCGCAGCGTGAAGCTGCGCAAAGTGTTTCTCACGCGCGTGTTCCACGCGCTGGCACCCGTTTGTCCAGCTTAGACCGACGACGGGGACGTATTCCAATAGCAGTAGTCCTCCGGCCCGCTCCATTTTGGAGCAAGATGCTCCTCTCCCTGAGCGGCGGCGAGCGGTAGCTGATCACGTACGGCCGACACGTGTTGCAGGCGATGTGGTTCGCGGGGTTAAGCACACTCAGCGCACTCAAGTGGGCAGGAAGCGAAATGGCAGCTAAGTCGTCTTTACTTCCAGTGCCGGACGGTCCGCTGCCGTGAAGAGTTTCGGGCGCCGGCAGGCGTACGAAAGTCCCCGAGGAAGGAACCCGCGGGCCACGGGCGATGGCTATGGAGATTTCGATTTTCGGCTGGTGTCTGGGATGGCGCGACCGCCGCCGGGAAGCGGCGGGATTGATGCAGACGGACTGCCTTGTCTTCCGGCCGTGCGGCATCGTCGGCTCGGCATGCAGTCGGACGCAGCCCTGTCGACGCCGATGATCACCATGGACGCGCCCGGGTTGGTTGCCGGAGGCTGAGTGCCTGCGCCAGAAGGCTGCATCAAGCCATGCCGGGTCATGGGGCGTTCTCCCGGTCCGGTGTCCTGGCGTAGGGCGGTCCGCGCGGCTGCCTCCACCGTTCGAACACCTCGATGACGATCATGCGTCCGCCACAGCAGGGGCATGGCGGCCGGAAGTCTTCCGGTTCGCCTGGTGTTTCGTCATCGGCTGGCGCGGTGACGTCCAGGAGTTCGCGGGCGAGCGCGAGGCTGGCCTTGCGGGCGGAGCCGGCGAGCAGGCCGTAATGCCGGATGCGATGGAAACTGCGTGGCAGGACATGGAGCAGGAAGCGGCGGATGAACTCGTCGGCGGCGAGCGTCATGATCTGCTGCCGGTCCGCGCCGTCGCGGCGGTAGTCCTTGTAGCGGAAGGTGACGCGGCTCTCGTCGAAGCGGATCAGGCGACGGTTTGAAATGGCGACCCTGTGCGTGTAGCGCGACAGGTAGGCAAGCACCGCTTCCGGCCCGGCGAAGGGTGCCTTGGCATAGACCACCCTTGCGACAGGCTAAGCCCTGGAAAGGAGAATGGAATGTAGATCCTGAAACCTTTCGAAGCGATCCAGAGGGTTCGACCCCCTCCCGGCAAAGGCGCAGCCCGCCAGCCGGAAGCGAGTCTTGCATGGGCGACGGCAACGTCGCTCGTGAAGCGTAGACAGCGGATGCTGAAGCCATGTGACAGCCTCGAGATTATGTGCATGCGGAGGCCTTCGGCGTGGGTAGCCCGGGGGCAGCATCGTCGGAACCGCCAGGGGCGAGGTTCTGGCGGCTCGGCCGGGGTCTTGGAGCAGGGCAAAGGCATGGGATGGATCGCCAGGGAACCTGTGAGATCCCGCTTACGTCCACAAGCGAAGTACGCCGGAACAGGGACCGCCGGTTGACCATGGGTCCAGGCTCGATGAGCGTCCTCCACGCTCATCGGGAGCGCCTCGGCGAGCACGAACATGGGAGGCGCATGTGGGGCCTGTGACCGAAACTATAAGGGAGCAGGTATGCGTGAGCGGGAAGTCGTAGCGCCTTCATAGTAGCGGTGAAGACGGGGAACTGGGCTCACCGGGACCCGACGGAGCGAAGGGAGGCGTCATGTGTAGAGAACCGTTGACCTGAAACATGGGAGGGGGCTCTGAACCCCACAAACCTGTCTACGAACCGACAACGGATAGCCGAACTGGCGAGGACGAAACGGGGTGTGGCGTTGTGCTCGCTCCACCATGTCATCGATCTGGACTGGATGAAGGAGGCCTACCGGCTGACCCGCAAGGATGGTGCCCCTGGCATCGACGGCGTCACGGCGGCGGACTATGAGATGAACCTGGAGACCAGACTTCTGGAGCTCCTGGAGCGCATCAAGTCCGGCCGATATCGTGCGCCGCCGGTCCGGCGGGCCTATATACCCAAGGCGGATGGGTCGCAAAGGATGCTCGGCATTCCGACCTTCGAGGACAAGGTGGCGCAACGCGCCATTACGATGGTGCTGGAGACCGTCTATGAGGAGGATTTCTACCCCTGCTCGTATGGGTTCCGACCGGGCCGTTCGGCCCATCAGGCGCTCCGCAATATGCAGAACGTGCTGTGGGCAAAGCGGCTCTATTGGGTGATCGATCTCGACATACAGAAGTACTTCGACTCGATTCCGCACTCTCACCTCCGGGCGTTCCTCGACCAGCGAGTCACGGACGGCGTCATCCGACGGATGATCGATAAATGGCTGAACGCAGGAGCCGTCGAAGACGGTCTTCTGCGCCGAACGGCCGAAGGATCCCCGCAAGGAGGCGTGGTCTCGCCCTGCCTCTCGAACATCTTCCTGCACCACGTGCTGGACGAATGGTTCGAGACCGAGGTGCGGCCGCGGCTCCGTGGGGGCTGTACCATTGCCCGCTACGCTGACGATGCGCTCATGGCGTTCGACAACATCGTCGACGCCCAGCGTGTCCTGGCAGTGCTGGACAAACGTCTTGGACGGTTCGGGCTTACGCTCCACCCCGACAAGACGCGTCTTGTCGACTTTCGCCCGCGAAGGACGGAGAGCACACGGCATCCGAAGACGGATGGCACCAAGTTCGACTTTCTCGGCCTGACCCACGTGTGGGGACGGTCGCGCAGAGGCAAGGACATGGTGATGCAAGTCACGGCCAAGAGCCGTTTTGCCCGTGCGCTGGCTGCGGTAAGTGACTGGTGCCGGAAACACCGGAACTGGTCGATCCGCGATCAGCATCGCCATCTCTCGTCCATGATGCGGGGCCACTTCGCCTATTATGGCGTCGGGGGAAATGCTCGGCGATTGCGATGGTTCGCCCACCAGGTCGTGAGGATATGGCAGAAATGGCTATCTCGGCGAGATCGTCAAAGCGTGTTCCGATGGACCCGCCTCAACGAAATCCTGAAACGCCATCCGCTGCCGCCAGCCAGAATTCTTCATTCGTTTGCCACCGTGAGCGAAACTCTACCATGAGGAACCGGATGCGGGAAAACTGCACGTCCGGGTCTGTGAGGGGTGGGGGCAGTAACGCCCCCACCTACTCGGCAGCGCTTGCTGCGAACAGGCTTCAGATGACGCAGGAAGGCGCGTCGGTCGGCCAGATGCGCCGCCGATCCGACGAAGGCGAGCCGGCCGGCATCGTGAAGCGCGAGCAGCCGGGTCAGGAACAGGCGGCGGAAGAGCTTGCCGAGCACGCGCACCGGAAGGAGAAAAGCCGGGCGCGACGATACCCAGCGCTTCCCGTCGAGTGCGATGCCGCCGGCCGGCACGATCATGTGAACATGGGGGTGGTGAGTCATCGCCGAGCCCCATGTGTGGAGCACGGCGGTGATGCCGATGCGCGCGCCGAGATGCTTCGGATCAGCGGCGATGGTCAGCATCGTCTCCGATGCCGCCTTGAACAGCAGGTCGTAGACTAGCGCCTTGTTGTGGAAGGCGATGTCGGCGACTTCGGCGGGCAGGGTGAACACGACATGGAAGTAGCCGACCGGCAGCAGGTCAGCCTCGCGCTCGGCCAGCCATGTCCGCGCCGCGGCGCCCTGGCACTTGGGGCAGTGCCGGTTGCGGCAGGAGTTGTAGGCGATCCGCCACTGGCCGCAGTCCTCGCAGGCCTCGACGTGACCGCCAAGCGCCGCGGTGCGGCAGTGCTCGATCGCCGACATCACCTTGAGCTGGATAATGCTCAGATGGCCGGCATGAACGGCCCGGTAGGCGGGTCCGGCAGCACGGAAGATGTCGGCGACCTCGACAGAGGCGCGCACGGCTCAGCCATCGGGCGAGATCTCTGCCTCCTTGAACAGGCCGAGCTTGTCGAGCGGGCTCGTGACCGTGCGCACCGTGCGGGTCGCGACCTTGGTGTAGAAGGCGGTGTTGTCGAGCTTGGCGTGCCCGAGCAGGACCTGGATGACCCGAATGTCGGTGCCGTCTTCAAGCAGGTGGGTGGCGAAGCTGTGGCGCAACGTATGCGGCCCGACCCGCTTGGCGATGTCGGCGGCCTGTGCCGCCTCGACGACGATGCGGTGAAGGTGTCGGGTGCTGATCGGCTTCATCGGATGCTGCCCGGGAAACAGCCAGCCATCGCGGTGCATGACACCCTGTTGCCGCCCGACCTTCCACCACTGGCGCAACAGCGTCAGCAGGTCGGCCGACAGCATGGCATTGCGGTATCGTCCGCCCTTGCCACGCTCGATACGCAGCAGCATGCGCTCGCTGTCGATATCGGCGACCTTCAGTGTCGAAACCTCGGCGACGCGAAGCCCTGAGCCATAGGCGACCGACAGCGCGGCCTGATGCTTGAGGCAGGTGGTGGCGTTGAGAAGCCGGGCGACCTCGTCTCGGCTTAGGACCACGGGTAGCTTGCGCGGGTGCGCCAGCCGGACGAGCCTGCGCGCCAGATCCGGGCGGTCGAGCGTATGGGTGAAGAAGAAGCGCAGCGCCGACACGATGCTGTTCATGGTCGGAACGGGAACGCCGTCCTCCTGCTGTTCAACCTGGAATCGTCGTAGGTCGTCGGCCGTGGCCGTATCCGGAGATCGGCCGAGGAAGCTGGCGAACCTTCCGACATCGCGGAGATAGTTGCGCTGCGTCTCCTTGCCGAACCGGCGCAGGGTCATATCGTCGATCAGCCGCTGGCGCAGCGGGCTGATCGGAGCTTCGAGAACAGGATGGGTCATGGTCAGGCTCCTTGTTGAAGAAGCCCGTCATGCTCTGCCGCCGCCGAACGACGCTCAATGCAGGCGCGACGACCGGTTCCTGATCTCTACCTCAACCGCAGGCGCCCTCCCGCGCAGCGGGTCGTCTAATCGCCCGACCGTCAAGGGGGTAGGTGCAAGGCAGTCGTCCTTTTTGCCGATGCTCGTTCGTATGCCGGGTACAGGGTCGTCTACGCGGTCGACGCAAAGCTGATCGCCGCAGGATGAGTTTCGCAGGTGAGATCTTCCTATGTTCGTTACGCAATCTGCTAAACGAGGCCAGTTGCTTCCCGCTTCGCGGAATGATCTCAGCCACGTCCCGGCAGGGACGGCTCGGTGCGTCCTGTAAGAACGCTATTGGTTGAATGGCCTGAAGAAATCGTCGTAGTCGAGCGCGTCTGCAGGATCAGGCAGCGGCGGGCGTTCCTCCGTGCGGATCGAACAGCTCGCCCGTCCGGAGCATCGCATGCATGATCACTGCCAGCTTGCGCGCCAGGGCCACGGCGGCTCGTTTGAAGCCGAGCCGTTCTTTCAGCTCCAACGCCCAGGTTCGCAGGGTGCTGGTATCCGTCGACCGGTTCAGGATGACCGCGGCCGCTTCGTATAGCAGTCCGCGCAACTGATTGTCGCCACGGCGCGAGATATGGCCGTCATTATCGACCTCGCCAGATTGGTAGCGTCTCGGGGTCAGGCCCACCCATGCGCCCACGGCGCGCGAGTTCCTGAAGTTCGCCGGATCCTCCACGGCCGCGGCAAAGGCGGTGGCTGTGACGGTGCCGACACCGGGCACCGACATGAGCAGACGGCAGTGCTGGTCTTCACGAGCCATCGCGGCCAGTTGCTTGCTCAGCTCTGCTATCTGGTATCGAATATCACTCCATGCCCGAAGCATTGGCACGACGATGCGCGCCAGCTTTTCTTCGCCCTGCAGAAGCTCGCGAACGTTGCGATCGAACACGCTGCCGGCGCCCTTGGGCACGACGAGGCCGAACGTCTTCATCAATCCGCGGATCTGGTTGGATATCTGCAAACGCATCTTTAGAAGCTGGCGCCGCGCGGTGATCAGCGTGCGGATCAGCATGCTGTCGAAACCTTTGACCCGAACCTCTCGGTAGAAGCCGACCTCGGCCAGATGTGCCAAGCCATCGGCATCGTTCGCATCGGTCTTGTTCGCGGCCATGTCGAGCGCGGCCTTGGCATGCCGCGCGTCGATGCAGATCACCGGCAGCCCCTCTGCCGTCAGCGCATGGTAGAACCACACCGACAGCGGCCCCGTCTCGAACACGACCCGCCAGGCATACGGTGCGCGCTTGCGGATCATCGCCGCGAGCAGTTGCGGGTCGGACGCGCACTTGCCCCGCCAAATCCTCTTGCCGTCCTGCCGGATCGATATTGCCGTCTCTTTCATGGATACGTCGAGACCGATATACTGCTTCATGGCTGTCCTCCGTTCGATGCCTGGGCCCGGTGTCGATCGTGAGCCCGTTCTTCATCCTATCGGGGGACAGCCAGCCGGCTAGATGTTCGAACATCGACGCCACAGCTTTGGTGGCCACCGCTCCCGCGATTACGTCATGTTCGTTCATCGGCTCAAAACACGACATTTGGCGATCGGCACAGCGAAGGCCGCTCTGCCAGCACGCGATGACCATCGCAGGCAACAAAAGCTCAGGTCCCCTTTCGTCTGATTTCGGGGCGTATTGCTTTAGCCAGTGATCCAGGCTTTCCACGCTGGATAGAAATAATTGGACGTCGTGATCCGCCGCCATAGGTTCAGGCGCCGCAACCGTCATGCTTTCTCCCAGGAGCCGGCGTCTGATGGCCTTGGCGCTACCGTTCGTTAGGTTCAGTAGGCATATCGAGCCGGGCTAAGAATGCTGCGAACGCATCCGGGCTGGCTGCAATGATAGCCTGGTCAAGCAGGGCCTCTTCTGCTGCTATAAGCGTGGCATCAAGGACGAAATCCGTTCGGTTCTTCCCTCGCGCCTTGGCACGGTTAATCAGGCTCCGTTCCTCGGCCTTGACACGGTAGCCTATCCGTCGACTACAGGCAAAGTATCTTCGACGACGCTCAAATTTCGATCGAAAGTCTCGGTGTCGGATGCGTGGGCTCGGAGAGAGCGCACCTTGTTGAGGATCGCCGCAACGGCTGCTTCTTTGTCGGGCGCTATGCTTGTTGTCACAGCTTTGGCCGCCAACGTGGTAAAATCTATGGCGGCGTAAGCTGGTACGGCTGCAGCATCGGTTGCTTTCGGCCGTTCTTCTGCGATTGCGCGCCGTCCCTGCGGCGAAGCCATACGGCCAGCTTTTGCGGCAAATGTCGCGCCGCGCCGCAGGCGGGTCTGCAAGAGGCCTGAGCGGTACGCGGGTGCTGTCGGCACAATCGTCGGGAGCGCAGGAGATGGCACCGCCGCAGAAGAGTCCAATGCAGAGTTTTTCGCGCGCGAAACGTCGGTCGAGGCGGGCAGGGGCATGAACGCGCGTTTGACTAGCTGGCCGTCGGCGAAATAGAAATTGCGCGTGCCGAGAATTGGCAGTTCGCCGCGCGGCAATATGATGACCTTGTTCTTGTCGAGCGTGCGGATTTCGTCCGGCCGCATGAGGGGCCGCCGCACTTCCTTGCGGTGCTCCGACCGCGTGTAATACGTGTCGAACAACGTCGCCTTGGTGCGCGTCACGTCCTTTTGCACGTCCGACGTTTCGCCGAGCTGCTCGGAAACGTAGCGCAGATCGTCGGCGTCCTGCGCACCGAAAAAGATCTGCACGCGAGCGGCGTTGATGAGCGTCTTGCGCCCTTCCTGGCGATAGATCTCGTCTACAGCCTTCAGCGACTGCACGAAGAACCACATGGAAACGCCGTTGCCCCCGAGCACGCTCGCCATTTCGGTCACGTTCTCCAGCTTGCCGAGGTTCTGGAACTCGTCGAGCAGCACAAGCACCGGGTGCTCGTTCGGACGCGGCATGGTTTCCGACATGAAGTTCATCATCTGCGTAATCAGGACGTTGAACAACGGTCCAAGCGACGTGATCTGCTCGCGCCGCACGTCGAGATAAAGAGAAATTCGATCACGCTTGAGCCTGCGAATATCGAACGTGCTGCGGGACGTAGCTCGCATCAGGCGCTGGTTGAGAAAAGGGGCCATGCCAGTGCGTACGCCGGCGTAGATGCCGGAGAACTGCCGCTCAGACATCTCAAAATATGGCAGCAGGGTTTGCAGGGTGAAATGCGAACAATCGCGTCGGCGTTCCTCGCGCAGCGAGCCGATGAATTCCAGGAGCGGCTGCTCGGCACCGTTCATGATCTCGAGGATTGCGGCGAAGGTCTTCTTCTCGTTTGGGATCGCAGGCGATTCCATGACGAATGACGCTATGCCGGTAAAAAGGAGGCGGGCGTCGTTGACCCAATACGGGTCTGCGTTTGATGGGGGGCGCGGAAACAGCGCCGCAGCGATGTTGCGAAGGTCGATGTCACGCTGTGCTGAATCCAGCGAGATGAAGTCCATCGGATTGTAGCATGCGGTATTGCAGTCCGGATCAGCCGGCGCGAAACGCACCACGCGGCTGATGGTTGAACGGTAACCGGCAGTCGCCGCATAGGTCTCGCCCCGCAGGTCGAGAACCACGAGCGAACGCGGCCAGGTCAAGGCGTTCGGGATGATGAGAGAAGTACCTTTACCGGAGCGCGGCGGCCCTATGACGAAGCCGCCGACATCATCGCCATCAATCCACAATTTCTTGCCGCCGATCAGCTTGCGCTGCGTCAAGCGGATCTTGCCGGAGCGCTGATCGCGGCCGGGCGACAGAATTTCGGCAAGCCTGCCGCCGGCTCGACCGACGAAGACGCCGCCAACTTTCGTCAGGCCGGTTTTCGATACGTCGTTCATCGTCATGAAGCGAGAGTCATTGCGCTTTCTCGGGCGCATGAGAAACAAGCTGACCAGTGGCAAGAGAAACCCTAATGCTCCGGCTGCAACGGCGTATTGCACCCGGCCAAAATTCCTCGCCATCGTGTCCGCCCAGGCCTGACGAACGACCGGCAACGGATTGGCGTTCAGCTGGTCGAACAGGAAGTGTGAGCCGGTCCGATACCAATCTGTCGCGGCATAGGCGACCGTGAAGAGCAGGGCGCCCAAGGCCATGGCCATGAGCGCCATGAAAATTGCTGTTGCGATTTTCTGCATGGATGGGCCCCCGCTAGATCGTCTCCGCCTTGGTGAACTTGATCTCGCTGATGCCGCGCCGTCCGCCTTCGGTGCGGACCATCTGAACGACCACCGGAATGACCTCGCGCAGATAGTCGAGAATTTCGCTTCGTGAGAGGCCCGTACTGCCCTGCATGACCATCAGCGCCAGCCGCTCGTAGGCGGACCGCGCGGAATTGGCATGAACGGTCGTGAGTGAACCCGGGTGGCCGGTGTTGATCGCCTGGAGGAACGCGAAGGTTTCAGCGCCGCGCAACTCGCCCAATAGCAGACGGTCGGGCCGCATGCGAAGCGAGGCCTCGAGCAGCTGTTGCGCGGAGACCTTGGCAAGCCCCTGGTCGCCCTTCGAGGCTATCAGGGTGACGTTGTTGGGGGCCGGCAGCCTCAGTTCGCGGGTGTCTTCGATTGTGATGATCCGTTCATGGGCCGGGATCTCCTTCAAGAGCGCATTCAAGAACGTCGTCTTGCCGGTCGACGTACCGCCTGAAACGACGATCGAGACCCGGTTGCGCACCGCATATTGCAGGAAGTCCATCGGCGACGTGTCGTGCAGCATTTCGACAAGTCGCTTTTCTTCCGTTGAAAGCGCCAAGCCGGCGCCCATCGCCGTGTGCTCAAAGGCGCCAAGATCCTTGTAGGCATCAAGGCTCATATCCATGATGACCTGCTTGCGGATCGAGATCGCCCCGCCTTCGGGAGCCGCGGGCGGCAAGATGCATTGGATGCGCTCGCCCGAGGGTAAAGCGGCCGACAGGACCGGCTTTTCTTCATTGATGACCTGATTGGTCGCCGAGGCGACGCCCGTCGAGATATTGCGAATCCAGCCGGGCGTGACCTCGCGCTTGACGACGTGCTCCATTTCCTTCGCGCCGAGGCGTTCGATGAACAATTCACCCGGCCTGTTGATCGCAATCTCGGAAACCGAATCTTCGTTCAAATAGGACCATATCGGTTCCAGATGAGCGCGCAGGACCGGGGCTCTCGCCCAAGGATCGGGGAGGGGATGCACGGCATTCATTTTACCGGGCTCCCATAGCCGGGATAAAAATGATCCTTCGGCGTCCCGTAGAGAGGCGTCGGATCGATCGTCGTCTTCGGCCGCCCGCCTGCCTTCAGGCGCGCCACTTCTTCCTGAACGGGGTCGGCGTATAAGTCCGAGAAATCGAGATCTCGCCGCACCAGCACGACAATGGATGTGCCCTGGTCGACAAAGACTGTCGGGCCAATATTCTGCGTGTCGCGAAACGCCTCTTGCGCGAGTTGCTGCAGGGCGGTCGATGATTTATCGAACGCGATGCTGCGGGCGTCGCGCTGCGAGCCATTGCCACCATAAGTTACGGTCGTGGTCTCACCGGTTACGGGATCGATCGTCGACACCTGGCGCTGTTGTCCATCCTGGCTGCTATCGGCAAGCGAGGACAGATATTCAGAGACGCCGCCAACGACGGAAAGCATGATGGCGTTGCCATAGCGTTCAAGCCAGTGCGTATCGACACGGCCGCCCATGCCACCGCGGCCGAGCGCGTCGGCACCAGGCGATTTGATATCGACAGAAATGCCGTCCGAGCGGATGACCCTGCTCCAGACGATGAAAACACGCTTCTGACCGCGCGCAAGCCCCGAGCGGTATTCCCCGGTCAGGCGCGAGCCCTTCGGAATGAGGATCCGCCTGCCGTCAAGGGAGAATACATCCTCACGCACGACGGCGCGCACAGCGCCGGGAAGGTCGGTGTTGATGGCGGTTTCCAAATAGCCGCGAATGATCGTTCCTTCAGGGATCAACGCATCGGTGCGTCGGAAGACCCTGGCTTTGACAATGCTGGAAGAACTTGCCTCAGACTGCGCCAGGAATGCCTTGTTGGGATCACTGTCGGCGCCGGGGACCGGGATGATCTGACCGTCGGGCGCGATTTCGACCTGCGCCGCCTGGGCGCCGGCATCTGTCGAGCCGGTTTGATCACTCGTCACCATCTGGTTCGACCGCAAGCGTTCCCACACCGCTTTTTCATGCTCGGCGGCCTCAGCCTTGCGGCGAGCCTCGTCCTCAGCCGCGGCCTTGCGGCGGGCTTCTTCCGCCTCGGCCTTGCGGCGAGCCTCCTCGGCCGCCATTTGCGCCTCCAGCGCGCGCCGCTGCGCATCAAGGTCCGCGCCCTCCTGTACGGTCTGATCGACATTATCGGCTTGTTGCGTGCCGTTCTGGTCGACGGCCGGTGGCGGCACCACGATCTGGTCGATCGTGCCGTCGGCAGGTTGCGGCGGTTCGTTCAACACCGGCGGGCGAAACTCGGGCGGGTTGAAGTTTTCCTCGCCATCGCTGCGAAGGTCGCGCGATACAGGCTCCCGGGGCCAGTTCAGCCATATCAGCGCGCCTACCAGCACTAGGCCGAGGCCGACCAGGGCAATCCTGGTACCGACGCCCGCACCACGGCGCGCGACCGTCGGGCTGCCGTCCAGTTGGTTATAATCGATCTGGGTCATCACCGCCCTCCGCTGGATCCGAACAGGGTGGAACCGCCTGTCAGTTTCGTTGGACCGTAGACTTGCTCGACCGGGTCGATAGCGTTGGGTCGCGCCCGGTTGTACAGGCAGAGCGTCTTGCCATCGGCCCGCAAGGTGAATTGCCGCGCGACCTTGTCGATGATTGTGTATTTGCCCTGCGTGCGAACGTTGACCAGCGACTCATGCCGCTTGTCGTCGACAACGAAAATAGCCGGAATGTCACCCCTGAACTCCAGAAACACCTTGGTGCCGTCGTCGAATACGGTGCGCGGCTTCAAGCTGTCGTCGCCCTTGTAGGCATAGTCGTAGTTGAGATCGGCATAGTTCAGATCCTTCAAATCCGGATCGGCGGCGCTCTCCTTGGCCTGTGAGAGCAGGCGCGCGTTGATATCCTCGTCCGGGTATTTGAACCGGACCTGGAAGGATGCGTGGTCACGGCTATTGTCAGTCGCCTGCAGCAGCAGAGAATAGACGCGCCGGTTGGTGACGACGTTGACGTTGGTCCAAGCATCGCGCTCCAGCGGCTTGACGAACAGAAATCGCGATCCGCGTTTGGGGATGATCGACCAGCCTTTCGTGTCGCCGGCGGAGACGGTTTCAATGACTTCGGTGGGGCTGAGCTCGACCATCGTCGAAATGCCAAGAGCTGCACGCACCGACGTCACGTCGTCATTGTTGAAGGTGACATATCGGATCCGGCTGTCGCGTGCGGCCGCGTTGTGGGTAATGCCGAGGAAAAGGGCGGCCGACAGGGCGAGGCCCATGCGCCATCTCATTGCAGGCTTCCCGCAGCCGGCGCCGATTCCTGGTCGCGGCGGTAATCCGTAACCTGAAATCCCAACGGGTTGTCGAAACGCCATTCGTTCTTGAGCGGCGTTGAGGTGTAGCGGAATTTTATCACTGCCACCCAATTATCGGCCGTGGACGAATTGTCCCGCCGGGTCGTCGTGGCAAAGCGCACCGAGGCTGTGTTGCGATTGAGCAGGGAAACCGACTTGATCTCGACCGAGACGGTGACATTGCGGCCATAGGTCTTGTCCAGCGATTGTGGATTTGCAGGCGTATAAAGCCATGTCAAATCCTTGGACGCGGCGTCGGTGGAGTAGAGCTGCGCCAGGTCGTAATTCTGTTTTAGTTCACGCGAATCGTAGGTTTCGCGGGCCCTGATATAGCGCACCAGATTTGCCGCCGTGACGGCTTCGTTCTGCGACAAATCTCCAGGCTTCAGCGCGCGCATGATCTCGAGGTAGCCCGTCGATTTGTCGACCTCCACAACATACGGTTCGAATTGCCGGAGCGGCAGGATCAGCACGAGCGCCAGCAGCGACAGCACCGCAACCAGTCCCGAAACGCCGCTGACGATCCATGCCAATGTACGCGATCGACGCATTGACCTGTGCGTGTCGTCTTCCCAGGTCGCGCCCGCCCTGTAATAGCGCTTGTCGACGAGTTCGCTGCTGCGGTCAGCAGGTGTTTCCACTGGAATTGACCCTTTGCTATTGCCTTGTTTGCGCGACGCATCCTGATCGAGGCCGCGATCGGTGATCGTTCTTGTGTTCTAGGCCAGAGGCCTGGCGTTATCGCGCGCACCTTGCTGGATGGCGGACCGGGTTGCGGCATCTGCCCTGGCTGCTCGCGAAGATCGGAAACTGTTTGCCGCGAGTTGCCGGGCTCCGCGAGCAGCGCGGCTGGCGGCACATCGCGCGCCGGAATAGCGCACGGTATTCCTGCCGAACGTCCCATATGAGTAGCGCGCTCCCACGGCGCTGAGATACCCGCCGCCATTCAGGATCGAAGCGATCGAGGGTATCTGCATGAGAACGTAGATCCCGATGATCGTCACCAGCACCAGCGGCAGCACCAGCGACATTTTGCTGTCCATGGTCGCTCCGCCGGACGTGGCGGTGTTCAACGCCGCATTGACGAGCGAGAAGTAGAAACCGAGAAAGCCGTAGATCAGGACTTGCTGGATCATCAGAAAGGTGGTCAGCGAAAGGAAGCCTTCGCTCATGCGCGAGGACCATCGGTAAAGCCAAAGGATGATCCATATCGGCGCCAAGGCCAGCGTGATGAACAACATCACTTTGGCGGCGATGATCGCGGCAATGGCAAGCGCTGCGAAGATGATGGCCGAAAGCAGAACGAGCAGCGACAAGAGCGCACCAAAAATGTCATAGAAGGATCCGCTGTAGACCTGATTGGCGACGTCCTGGGCCCCTTGGTAGAGATTGTCGATCAGCGCTGGAATTGCCGCCTGGTCGCTGAGCTGGTTGCCGGTGGCGCGCGACACGGCGCCAACGATGACCTTGCCGACCTCGTCGGGAACGCTTTGCACGAGCTGATAGATCGTCGCGGAAAATGTGCCCCATCCCGTCAGCAGCAGATAGATGATGACGGCGCGGCCGAGGCGATAGGCCGCTTCGATTGGCGAAATCGACCCACGCCCGCTCAGGATCGAATAGCCCCACCACACGATATAGAGGGTCAGCATCAGGGTGAAGACGTTGCCCATCGCATTGCCCAACTGCATATAGACGGTGCGGACGAAGTCCTGACCGATGTTGTCAATGCCACCGAGAATGCTTACGGCGAGACCGTTCATGGATCCTCGTCAATGATGCTGGCGAACGGCGTTGAATTGACCGGCTTCAGCGCGCCACATTCGTCGGCGTGGGCATACGCCAAAGGCCCGCACGGCGCTTTCAGTTCGCGATTTGCGCATCCAAAAAGCACTGCGCCGAGCCCGATCACAACGCATGTGCGCAACGCCCGTCCCGACAAGTGCTAGCCTCCGCTCTTGCCAAATTCCGCGAACGGATTGACGTTGCGTGGTGTCATCATCTTCTGCACCTGGCTTTGGCGAAGAAGATCCCCCTTCAGCTTCTCATTCAGGGCCGCGACCGCACCGTTCTGGACGCCGATCAGTTCGTTGACCGCGCGCGCGTTTTCCAGCTGCATTCGTGTGTTCTGGTCCACCGAACCCTTGACGTCCTGCGACTGCCCGATCTGCCCGCTCGCGGACTGCAGGGACTGTTGGCGCTGGGTGACGCCCTGCGAGGCCTGCGAGGTCAAAGCGCTTAGCAGCGAGGCCACGTTGACGCTGCCGCCGTAGGCTGAGTTGACGGCGCTCGTCTCTTTGCCGGCGATCTGCTGGAGCTGCTTCACCAGCTGAAGCCCGTTAATCACAGCGCCGGCGATTTTCTGGATTTCGGGCGACAGGCCATCAAACGAAAGCGCACCGCCGTTCAGGATCGATCCGAACGACGGAGCCTGGGCGATCGACATGTTGCCGCCGAGGCCCATTTGTCCGATGCCAAGCGAACCGTCACGACTGCCGCTGAGAGCCTGCAGGATCTCCTCGCTTTTTTTCAGAATATCCTTGTTCGAGTCCATGATGGAGTTGGTGTTGTCCGCATTCTTGCGGGCCACATCGAGATTGGCGCCATCGATGACAGCAATCTGTGCATGGGCCGTGCCTGCCCAAAGCGCCAGACTGGCCGTAATCGTGAATTTCTTCATGTCAGCCTCCTATTGCTGCAAGGAATCGATCACGCTGGCAGCGCCAGCAGGGTCGGGGGTGATGATCATCGAGCGGCTGTCGGCTGAGCTTGCCCCTGCGTTGTCAAGTTCGCATGGTAACCACCGGCCGCGATCGATCTTCAATCGTTCCAGTTCCGCGGGATCGCAAGAGAACGGGTTTGGAGAACCGCTCTTCGGCCGTTGCACCAGCTTGGACGACTGGGATGCCTGAACGTTCTGCATCGACAGAAGTTGAGCCAGCAACGCCGTGAAGTCGCCCGCCTGGGCGAGGTACTGGTTGGTGACATCGGCGTTGATCCCACGAGCGGACGAGTTCAGCTCCCAAGCGTCCTTGTATTCCGTCACCTGGCCAACGGTGCCCGCCAGCGCGTCGATCGCCGCGTCGTTGGCGCCCATCTGCGATGAGCTTGCATCAAGGCCGCCAGCCGCCTTCCTGACCACGCCCATGGCCGCGTGCTGGGCCGTGCCGCCTGCGCCGTCGGCCGTCACAATCGAGAATGGTGGAGGCGCGGCGGCCGGAGCCTTGCCACTCGACACATATTCGTCGAAGTAGCTGTTCCAACGGCCGACACCGCCGGCCCACTGATTTTGCTCGCCTGCGTTCGATCCGTTGTAGAAGGAGGCGAGACAGCTGTAATTCGTCGCCCCGCATTGCTTCACGCCCATTCCGAGATATTTTACACCACCTTCCACATTCTGCTCGTTCACGTCGCGGTCCAGTCCCATGGACTTGCCGGTGCCCTTGGTCAGCTGCATGACGCCTTTGACGCCGGTGTGGCTCCCGGCGCATGTGTCGAAGCGCGATTCCTGATAGGCGACGGAGAGCGCCAGGCCTTCTGGCACGCCGTATTTTTGCGCATAATAGCGGATTAGCTTCACGTTGCCCGCGTCGCGCTGCAATGCGTCGGCCGGCGACCGGCGAAACATCTGTGAGCGGTATTTGTTCGAATAGGTGCAGACGACGCTTTTCTTCTTGTCGGTTTCGTCTTTCTTCGCTTCATCCGACTTGTTGCTGTGCTGCTCGTCCTCTTGCCGCTTGTCGAGGTTCGAATCGTCGATGACCGCGATCTGAGCGACAGCCATGCTCATGCTTCCCCCCGTCGCGAGAGCCACCGCCAGACATGCGCTGCTAAGCGGCTTCGTCATGCTCGTTCTCCCATCCGCAGAAGTATGGCAGCCACACCTCCGGCTCGTCGCCGAAGGTCTCCCGGAGCCGTGCGCATTCCTTGCTGTTGGCTTCGTTCGAGGACAAGACCTTGATGAGATCGGGCATCGCCGACAAATCGAGCTTGGCGACGATCGAGTCGCTGTCGTGCTTGACGAGGAAGGTGCGTGTTTCCTTCGCGGTTCGGCGCACGAACTCGAATTCCTTCGCTGTCAACGAGAAGCGCTCCATGTAGGATTCCTTGCTGGCCTTCGGGTTGGGGAAGAAAATGTTGGTCTTCGTTTGCTCGATCAGCGACGACGAGATGGAGGAATTGACGACGTCTTCCGCCGTCTGCGTGCCAAAGCCGACAACGCCGTTCCGGCGACGAATGGTCTTCAGCGTCTCGTTGATGAAGGCGGCGAAAACCTCGTCGTCCAACAGCTTCCAGCCTTCATCGAGGAAGAGCATGATCGGCGAGCCGTCGATGACGTCTTCCAGACGGTGGAAGATGTAGAGCAACGCCGCCGAGCGCAGCTTTCGGTCGCCCAGGATCTTCGTCATGTCGAACCCGACTACGGGTTTGGAGAAATCAACCAGATCGACGGGATTGTTGAAAAGCCAGCCCTTGTCCTTCGGGTCGAGCCAGGGTTGTATCCGCGCGGCCAGATCATTCATGCCAGGCGTGAGCGAGCCCCGCAGCACTTCCGGCAGCAGGTCGAAGGTCCGCTGTTCGCGCGGAATCTTGTAGATCATGTCGACGGCGGCGTTGATGACGCGCATCTCCGCCACGTCCAGCGCGCCACCTTCCGGCGTCAAAATGTAGATGAGCAAATCTTCCAGGAAAGAACGGTTTTCTGCCGTGTCCTCGAGCTGCAATGGCGCGAACCCTGTCGGCTGGGAAGGTTCCATCACCTCGTAGCGACCGCCGAGCGCTCGAACGAAAATTTCAGCGCCGCGCATATAGTCGAAATATACACATCGCGGCCGTGGCATGATGCGCATGGCCTGCGCCATCAGGAACGACAGCACGACGGTCTTGCCCGAGCCGGTCGGGCCGAACACCGTGAAGTGCCCGACATCGTGAACGTGAAAATTGAAATAGTAGGCCGTCTGGCTGGTCGTTTCGAGCAAAGCGATGGGGCGTTTCCAATGCAGCCGCTCACGTTGGCCGGACGGGAAATTGTGTCCTGAGAAAAGACCGGCGAAGTTAAGCGACGAGATCAATGCACGTCGCGCGATGTAGCTGAAATTTCCCGGCAACTGCGCCCAAAAGGCCAGTTCCGTGTTCAGTGTCTCGCGAACCGGCACGATCGACATGCGCGAAAGCTCGGCCGTGATATCGGATAGCGCACGGTTGAGCCCGGTCATGTCCGGTGCCAACGCCATGACGCTCATGTGATGTTGTCCGAAGACGACTTCGCCGCCGGCCAGCTTGTCGGCGCCGTCGTGGACTGACTCCTCGACCGTCGTGCCCGCCTCGTCGGAACCCTCGACCTGGTTCGCGATGGTGTTGATCCTGCGCATCGCCGTTACACGGTCTTCGATCGCGAAACTCTGCGTCAGGACAAACTCATGTGGCAGGCGCAAGAGACCGTCCAATGAGCCCGGAGCGGTAAACGGTGGGTATTCCTTGATCGACACCATGGCGCCGAGCGTGCCTTCGTCGGGCCCGCGAAGTTCCAGCGCGGATTTGCCGAAAAACAGCTGTCGTGTCGCCAGCACATCGCCAAGGCTCATGCGCGGCAAAGGCATTTCCACGTCGACGCCGCCGGCGAGGATCTTCGCCAAAAATTCCGCAGGCTCGGAAAAGAAGCTGTCGCGGCGCTTCACGACGCCGAGAAGGCGCGCACCATAAGCGGTGAAATCCTTGAGGACGCCGTCGAGAACGTCACGCAGTTCGGCCATCGCCTCTTCGCGGGTTTCTTCGCCCGCCGTACTGATGCGGAACGCATTGAGGGCCTTGTCCACCCAGCCGACGCGGCCGACCATCGGTCGGCGTATGACCGCCAGATACGCCTCGTTGACGAAGAGGTTTTTCGCCCCAAGCTCATCCATGTAGCGGGCGTCGAGCTCGGCCACGAAAGGATTGTCAAAGTCGCCTTCGATCTCCGGCTTCACGTGGCGGCGGATGATCGTTGTGTAGACCGCAAAGCGAGAGGTCGAGAGATTGCGGAACGTCGTGTTGCGGTTGAACATTCGGCTGTTCAACTCGGCCTGGTCCATCGTCTGGAACGGCAGGCCACTGAGCTGGATGACGCCGAGGAGCAAGCCGCTCTTCGTCACAACTAGATTGTCATCGACATGGCGAAGGTAAGGGATGTGCATCGCCGCGGGCTTTTCACGCCGGCGCTCACGGCCAAATTTCAAATCGGCATCGAGGCTCATGGCGAATAGCTCCTTGCGCCCCAAAAAGTGAGGTTCGCCACCGCTCCGCGTTTGGAGACGCGCCGCTCGAAGATATGAAAGATGTAGGGGTCGCGCTGGCACAGATATGCGCTGACCAGATGCACAGCGCCGAACACGCCAAGGCCGAGCATGAAACTGCTCGTGGCAATGAAGCCGATCACCGCCAGGATGCCATTTAGAGCGAAGACCTCATAGCGCACCCCCCATTTCATCGGGGGGCGCGTCAGCGGCAGGCTGATAGGCTCGACATAGACTTCCTCGTCGTCCATGTGTCAGCCGCCTCCTGCAGTGGATCGAACCGCATCCACCAGCTGGGCAGCGCCGAAGATCAGAGCGATGCCGATGATGATGGAAAAAGCCATCATCCACGCCAGTCGGCCCGTCATGGCTAGGAAGCCGAGAAAACATACCGCGATGATGGCGAATGAGCGCGCTATGTTGCCCTGCAGAACTCCGACGAACCACTCCAGCACATTTTCGACTGGTGCCGCCGACTGCGCATACGCAGTGGCTGGCGCGAGAGCAATTCCGACCGCCGAGGCCAAGGCCAGTTTGAGGGCAAATTTGCCCGCTTTTCTGTATTCCACCCTTGGCTCCTTTCAGTTGCCCAAATCCATGACATGACCATCCTGCCAAGCGTCCTCGCTTGCTGCCGGTGCGGCCGCGAGCGTTTCGGATTTGGTCAGGGCGGACTTCTTCACGACACCGCCGAACTTCCAGCGGTTGAGTATTTTCACGATGTATTCCGCCGTCTCCGGATTCACCGGAATACCCTGCGCTTTGTAGACGCTGTTGGGACCGGCGTTGTATGCCGCCAGCATCAGCAGCGGATCCTGGAATTCGTCATAGAGTGACTTCAGATAGCGGAGGCCAGCCCGGACATTTGCCTGTGTATCGCAACGGTCGCTCACCCCTAGATCGGCCGCCGTGCCCGGCATCAACTGCATGATCCCCAGGGCTCCGGCCCTCGAGGGACCCTGACTGGCGCCGAGATCGCTTTCGGCCCATGCAATTGCCTCGGCCAGATCGGCGTCGAACCCTTTCTCTTGCGCGATTGAACGCACAAGTTGGGAGACCTCAGCACGATTTGCGGTCTTACACGCTCCCGGCGTTTGCGCCCCGACCGCGGCAAGGGCTTGCGCCGGCGTTGCAAAGGCGACTGCCACGCGGTCTGATGCCATGTCCTGGCCGAGCGCATTGAACGGCATCGTGGCGCCACACAGGGTGAGCAGGAGAGCGAATCGAGTGTTCATAGTGTCGCCAAAATTTAACACTTTACTATGGCTACACGCAGCCCTAGTAAAGTGTCAACACGATATCGATTGCAAGGACGGATTTCGATGAAACAGACGGCCCTTTGCACGGTTTTGCTGCTCCAGGGCACCTTGGCTTATGCTGCCGGCGCTGACGCCCCGAGCGCCTTCGCGCAGCCGTCTGAGCAATACCTGCTCCAGTTTGCGAAGCCGGGCGAGAAGGTGTTCGTCTACGAGCGCTACGATGCAAAAGGCGCGCTCTTTCAGCGCGATGCGGTGACCCTCATCTCGCCGGTCAAGGTGCCGTCGGCGACCGAGCGCGTCATCAACGGCGTGACGTATCGACTGCGCGGCCTTCAGGCCTGCCCCAAACCGAAGATTACGTACAAGACGCGGCAATGGGACTGCACGAAGGCCGCGCAGGACTATGAAGAAGGAATCTACAACGATCGTGCATCTGTCGTGCTTTGCAAAACGCTTGTGCTGCAAAGCAGGAAGGGTGAACCCGACGCTGTGTCGTGTTTCTCGCTGGTGGGTGCGGGCAACGCAAACGACCCGTACAACGTCGCCTATGACGATGACGAAATGATTTTTTTCCACATGGCGGCGATCGGACGCAACAGGGACGGCAAGTCGCTGCGCCCCGATCTCGAGCATTCCGCCGACCTCGGTGGACAGTTCCAGGAATGAAGCAGGCGAGCATCGCAGTGCTGGCCGCACTTGGTTTTTGCGCATCGGCACAGGCCCAGGATCTATCCGAGTCTGTCGTGCCAAGGCCCTTCGCGGTATCGAAATCGGCTCAACTGCTGACCGGAGATACCTGGCGTGACGGAGATGACCTTTTCCGCCTCTATGGCGTCCAGTCATGTATTCGAGGCACGTCAGCTGAGGAGCCAAATGGTAACAAAATCGACTGCGGGAATACCTCGCTTGCGCACCTTGCTGCGCTATTCGATAGCGCGGCGGTTACATGCCAGCCAGTCGGCTACGCCCTGGACAAGGCGGTTTTTGTCGTGTGCGGTGCGCAGTTGAATGGCGAAACAATCGACGTTGGCACAGCGCTCATAGCAACCGGATACGCGTTTGCCGCAACGACAGCAAAGGGCAAAGCCGTCAATGAGAACTACCTCGTCGCGGAAATCAACGCTAAGATGAAACGTGCAGGTTTATGGGCCACGACGTTTCAGCATCCTGTGCAACTGCTGCTGAGCCAAGGGTTGGAGAGACAACAATGAAACAAGACGATGAAGCGCAAAAATATTACTATCCCGTCGAAGGACGCACCGACGGCGCCATCGGCGATGCTATCGCATTCATGGCGATCATATTGGTGCCGGCAGGACTCTATGCGGCCTGGAATACCGTGGCCTCATGGATTTCAGCGCTCTTCTCCTAGGACTGCAGTTTCGTGAAAGAACCGAGCAACGCGCGCCAATCGTCGACATCAATCTCGCACCAGCCATGAGCCGTCAGCCGTTGGAAGTAAGCAGCCTTCATTCTCATTTCCGCGATAGTTGCTACTGGAGCAATGGCAGCACGCCTTCGCACCGTGGCCTCCTCCGCCATGACCGCGTCCAGCCTTTGACCCAGCAAGATAGCGTCCGTGCCCTCGGCCTGCATCGCTCGCTTGCCGAGACGTTCAAGCTCAGCGAGGCTCTGACGATGTTCCGCAATCAGTTTTGCGACGTCTTCAGCCGCTTCCATCTGTCCATTGCTGCAGACCTGTTGAATAGGCATCGTCCTCGCCCTGGCGTACATCGGTTCACATACTGGTAGCTCGGGAGGTGAGGAAAAATAGGGATGACACCATCCCTTTTTTGAAGCGACCAATTCTGAGAGACAGGAGCGGTGGGCGCCTGCGTAGAGGGATTGGCTTCCAATGTTTCGTGCCCTGGTGGTCGAAGACCAGACACTTATGCGTCTGGCACTGATGAACGAAGTGCAAGCAAGCTTCGAAGAATGCATTGTCCTGGGCGCGGAGACGCTGAACATCGCGACCGCCGAGCTTCAAAACAATCATTTCGATCTTGTCGTGATCGATCCTGGCTTGCCCGGTTTTGATCCCACCTCACAAGGCGACCGCGTCGCTGTCGTCGACAAGATCATCGAGGCTTCACCCAGTGCAATCCATGTTGTCGTCACCGGTTCTGACAACCGTTGCGAGGCGGATGGCTTCCGGCAAATCGGCGCTGCCGCGTATCTCGGCAAGACCGGGCTTGCGCCCGGCGTGTTCAGCGACGTGCTGGACGATATTTCCACCAAGGGATTCTCGTTGCGCCTGTCGCGGGTTGTCATGACCAAACCCGATTACCGCTTTTCTGTTCTTACACCGCGCGAACAGGAGGCCATCGACATGATGGCGCATCGCGAACCCGGCGTGAAACGCAAGGAGATCTTTTCGCTCATGGCCGATCGGCTCGCCATTGATGCCGGCTCGGCCGAGAAATACTACAAACAGGCTCGCGCCAAGCTCATGCGGCAAGGCCATCCGCTCCCACGGGGGCTATGATCGCCATGGCCTCTCTAACCGTGCATGGAATCAAAGTTCCCGTGGAACCGCAGGATGTCTCGCCGGTCATCTGGCGAGCGCTTCAAAGCCAGAGTTATGAGGCGAAGGAAGCGAAGTGGATCTTCAGAGCCGTCAAGGCGCGCGATCGCGTACTGGAACTAGGGTCCGGTATCGGCATCATCACCGCACTGATCGCGAAAATCCCCGGCGTTCAGGTGTGGGCTTTTGAAGCAAATCCCGCAACAGCGGAACTAGCGAAGCGCGTGATAGCGGCCAACGATCTCGACAATGTCACATATTCCCAGGGTATCCTCACAGCAGGCCCGCCGCGGTCCTTCACCTTCTACGTTCGCCGAGACCTTTGGATGTCTTCTACGGACAAAGACCAAGGACCATATGAGCGCGAACTTTCGATCCTCTCGGCCGACGTCGATCGTTTCATCACCGATCATCGAATAAACGCCCTCGTCATGGACATTGAAGGAGCTGAGAAAGAACTTCTGCAGGATGCCGAGCTGCCCGGCGTCGAGCGCATCTTTCTTGAGCTGCACGACCACCTCTATGGCCTTGACGGCATCCGCAACATCACCCTTGCCCTAGCAGAAAAGGGATTTGCCTACGATCCGCGGGGCTCCGGAGGACCTTGCGTGCTCTTCGCCAAGAACGATGGCCCCCGCGAATACGAGGATGTGGAAGATGTTGCGTAATGCTCTCGCCGTCATGTTTGCCCTGTCCCTTCCGCTCGCCAGCGCCGCCGAGGAAATTCCCCTCGATCCCAACGAAGTGTCGGTTCAAGACGCCAGCGGCAAGACCGTCGCCATCTTTTCGGTAAAGCAGCTGCGGGCAGAGTTTCCGCAACAGACCTATGACACGCGTACGCCTTGGACGAGCGACAACGAGAAGATCGAATATCGTGGGCCACTGCTTGCAAATGTGCTTGCCAAGGCCGGAATCACCGCCGCGCAGGAGGTGAAAGTTGTCGCCTATGACAACTTCGTTTCCGATATTCATATGGACGAAATCCGGTCCTATAATCCGATCCTGGCGATCGAGCGTCGTTGCAACGAGAACGACAAGGCCGGTTCACATTGCCTGCCGGGTCAGGATTTCCGCCCGATCAGCATGGTAGAGAAAGGCCCCATCTTCATCGTTTGGCCCTTCGACCAGCTGCCCGCCTCCTACGTTCCCGCAAGAAACTCGATCTGGGTATTTTTCCCAGTCATCCTGCGCGCCACGCAATGAAGTTCTTCAACGGCCGTTTGTTCACTGTTCTGCCGTATCTCGGTATGGCTGCGGCGCTTGGCCTGAGTGCGTGGACGTTCATCCAATCGAACCGCTACCGTCAGGAGACTGATGCCATCCTCAATCAGACCTTCGAGATTCAGTGGCGCGCGGCACAGATTCGCGAGCGTCTTTTGCGAGTCTATGGTTATCTTCGCATCGCCGACGAGACGGGCAAGCTTGATGCGGACATCGATCGACAAATGGCGCTGGTGAGCGTCAACGTCGCGCAGTTGGAAAACGTGCCCTATCTGAACCGCTTTTTTCCCGACCATGACGCCGAACTCCTGGGCCGGATTCGCCTGACCCTCGAACAGAAAATTGCACCTCTTGTGTCAGCGCGTAGAAACTACACCCAAGCCATTGCCGAGATGGCCAAGCTGGAACAGTCAATTTACGAGATTTCCAGCTCTACCGTTGATCACAGCGCCACCTTGCAGCAGACCGCCAGCATCGACATTGCGGCCTCGCGCAACTGGTTCATCTTTGCCATCGCACTTGGCCTGGGTGCTACCTTCTATCTCGTTGTCCATCAGCGCTATGCTTTGGCCATTCGCCGTGACCAGCATATGCGCTCGTTCGCTTCGCTCTTTGCGCATATGACCCGATCGCGGGTTACAGCCTTGAGGCTGTTCCTTGAGCACGCACAACCAGACAAGCAGCCGAGCGGCGAAATGCTTGAGGCTGCGCGCAGTGCTGCTACCGAACTGGAATCGATCACCAACAGTGTGCTTCAGATCGCCTATGCGCCACAAGATTCCAGCACTATGTCGCTCGGCCCACTCCTCGAGGATCTCGCGCACGATCGCAGCAGTTTGGTGCAAGTTTCGGTCGATTCCAAAGCGCGTGTGCAACCTGTTCCGGCGGCGCCGTTACGGTTGGTGGTGAATGAGCTGATAGAAAACGCTCTGGCCGCTTCGTCGAGCGCCAAAAACGCCCGAGTTCTCATCTCCGCGACAGTCAAGCGGCGCCCCTTTTTCCCGCGCACTTACCTCGTGCTTGAAGTGGCCGACGAGGGCTCAGGCATGCCACCTGCAATCGTTGCAAAAGCAACTACTCCCTTCTTTTCAACGCGAGCCGGGAATCATACTGGCCTTGGCCTGACCGCATGTTCTCAGATGGTTTCGACGCTGAACGGAATGCTCATCATCAAGAGTGCTCATGGTGTCGGCACAACTGTACAGGTCAGAATTCCCCTGGCTTCCGCCGCAGCCACTTTTTGGCAATCGTGCCGCAGGTACGGGCGAACAAAGGAACACTCGTGGGGCGGCTAGCTGTGAGCTCTCAGCTCTGCTCCATTTTCACCTGAATTGCACCGGTATGCGCTATCACGGCGAAAACCTGCCAGCCATTCGGTGTAGCCCAGCTTAGACGGATGATGACGCTGGAAGTTTACGGCTCTCTGAAATGAGAATCTACGCCTCCGGGGGCGTCAGAAACAGGTAGATCAGTTGATGGCGGGACCTTATCGGAAAAGAGGAAGGTCGCTGGATCAAGTTTCAACGCCTTGGCGATCGCCGCAATTGTGTCGACGCTGATATTGCCGCTTGCGCGTTCCAATTTCATGAATGTCGCCTCCGCCACGCCTATGAGCTCGGCCATCTCATAGCGGAGCAAAGTGCGTTGTTTTCGCTCAATGTCGATGATGTGCGCCAGACGCATGCGGATTGCATTTTCGTCCAACTGACGCGCCCATTCGGGAAGTTTTTTCCCGCCGGAGAGCAGTTCTGCGACAGGCACTTGCAGGCCGTTTGCCATGATCTGCAGCGTCGTCAATGTGACATTATTTTTCTGCCGAACGGTCTGGATGTAGGTTCGGTAAGCGAGCCCTTCGCCTTCAAGGGTGCGGAACAGCTCGGCCATGTGCATATGGGATAGGCCACGCTTGGCTCTCTCCCGCTCCAGCACGGTCGCAATGTTGACACGCAACGGGTTGTCGACCACGCCCGCGATGTCTCGTTTCATAAATCGATGTAGTCGCACAACCTGCCTTCTCGATCTGTCCTTTTTAGCGCGGATGATCCATAGTAAAGTACCAGAATCCACAGCGAGGAAAAGGCTATGATCGTACTGAAATATCTCTTGGTGGGTGCCGCCGCCGTCGCGGGCGCCGCGGCTCTTCCATCCCAATCACAGGCATCGGAATGGGGCTGTCAGGTTCTCCTCTGTCTGTCCGGTGACTGGCAGGGCACTCCTTCTTGCCACCCGCCAATCTACAAGTTGATTGCGGCGATGAAAGCACCGGGTTTTAACTGGCCGACCTGTCCACAAGCCAACTCCAGCGCCGCGAGATTCGAGAAGTATGAGGATTGTCCAGCTGGCTGGCAAGCAGCTGGCAGCTACGACTCCGACCGGCCAGGAATGAGGCAAGAACGGAACATCTGTCGTATCAGCTCCGACAGGTTCACGCTGCCCGTCACTTTCACGAATAGTCGTCTCGGCCAAGCCCATGACAACGGATCTCGACAGGCCCAGATCGAAATCAACGGCAGGTTGGTGACGGCAAAAATCCAGATCACGGGCAACGATAGAGGGCATTCCCTTGTTAACGGCTCCACCTACTACACCATCTCTCGGTCGATGCGCGGAAAGCCCTGGTTCATCGAGTATGACGACGCGAACGGCCTACGCCAGAAAAGCTGGTTCAATCTCAACGTGCCATAAGCCAGGTGATCACGCAGGACGAGTCGCCATGAGGATCACAAGACGTCTCTGTTCGGTCCATTCACGCCGACGACAGCGATGGCTTCGAAAGGTCAAATGCGAATACTGGATCAGGGAAGGGTAATAAGTGTTGAAGGCGCTTCTCCTGTCGACTGCGATAATGATCACATGGGCAGTCTCGACGGCGGCTGGTCAGAGCGACAAGCCGCGATCGAGCGCGGACAATCCGATGTGGCCCGCTTCACTGAAATGGGACTGCAAGACCGCCGCCAAAATCGTGTGTGAGCGTGACGGCAGTTGCACAGTGGCCGAGGACCACACCGGATTTGTGCTGAACTATGGCAGCAACGAAGCTGAGTTCCCGGCTAGCAATGTCAGGATCAAACGGCACTATCAACAGACCGTGCAGGCAAGCCCTTTGCAGCAGGAAGTTAAAGTCGAACTGGCTGACAATCGCGTTCTTTGGCTGACGGCCGTGGATGCCAGCCGCACTTATTCGGAAGCCTGGGTCGGCGCAATGAGCGAGTTAAAGGGCGGCGCGGTACTCATGGAATCCGAGGGCATCTATTGCATGCCGCACAAGTGAGTGAGCCGAGAGGGAAGGGGTGAGTGAGCCGAGAAGGGAACGCGAGCGAAAACCGATATGGTCTGACCTCGAGCGCCAGCCACCGGCGTTTCAGAAAACTCCGGCGTAACCGTCTTCCGGTTCTAGGTGTTTCATCAGCGATCAGGGGTGATCAAAAGTAACATTGACATGAGCGATGAGATTCGATAAGACCTCGATGCGGTGCAACTGCATTCGCTCACTGAAACCAGTGCCAATACTTATAAAGTTGCATAAGATATATTATGGAACAACTCGGCGGTTTTGCCGCTGTTGCTTTTTTCTCTCCTGCCGCAGCTTACGAAGTTGTGGATTCTTTCAGTAAACTGCGGTTATCGGATTTTGAACTATGGTGTCAGAGTCGGAAACGACAGCACATCGCGATGCTGTTGGGGGGCGTCCACCGCATCGATTAGGACTGAGCATGAGGGGGAAGGCGGATAGCCGAAGCGTGACAGTGCGATGACCCGAAAGCCCTCGCCAACAGGGCGGCCGCAGGAGCACCAGCATAGCGCCGCCGTCAGGCGATGCGGACCGACAGCCCCCGGCGAAGGGCGCTGATTGATATCGAAATTGAATCAGGTCATTTTATCAGCTGTCATAATCCAAATCGAATTTCTCACGATTTTCAGCGCCCGCCTGGATTTTCTGCATTTAGCTGCGGCAAAGGTCCAGGTGGTGCGGTGGAAGCGCACCACCGGGCATCTTGGACTTGTTTTCATCAGCCACCAGGACTGCTGCATAGCGGCAGGGATGGTTCCAACCTGCTCAGGCGTCGCCAAACCGCGCATCTTTGGTTGGATGCCGAATTCCCTGTGCGACGTTGCCGGATCGACACCAGCCATGGCCGCGACCCAGAGTTGCCACGTCGGAATGGCTAAGCACCTTGCCGTCGCCGGACTTGATAGTTTCGACGACATTGCCCGGCGAACAGTCATTGACCGACCCTTGTCCGTGGTGCCCAGTACGAGAAGACGAGGTTATTGCCCTGTTGGGCAAACCACAGCTCGTTGGCGTCGATACCGGTCCCGAAGTCCAGCTCGTCATTGTCGGGGAAGGAGCCGGATTCGACAATCGTATCCGACCCGTCCTTTATACGTTCCAACTTCGAGTGCCTGTTTTGTGCGGTCTCCGGCCCTCGTTTGTCGACGACGAGAGTTCTATGTACCGGCCAATCGAGCGAAGATAGGCAACGATCTCCGGTAGCAGGTGATCACGATCGCCAAACTCTTCTACGATTCTTCTTACCTTGCGCCAGGGCACCTTCCGGTCAACATCACCTGCCGAATAGCCTAACTCACCGATCGCGCAGATGTCGCAGCCAGCCTCGATCATCTTGTCGACGAAGGCGGGAATCTCGCTCGCTTTCATTAGTCGAATGTTGTTGGTCATCGCAGAAATCTCCGTTGTTGGTCGGCATGGAAATTGCGCCGACACTCAAACGTGCTTGAATGCGCTCACCTTCGCTACCTGTGCACTTGCACAGGTTGTAGGGTCTCAGGCCTGCCGATGGCGCCGGATCGAACGTTCCTGCGCATTTGTTCATCGTTGGCACCCCGGGCACTCAACCGTGTTGCTAGAACAGCCCACCTGCTCCCTTCCAGCAAGGCAGCACTGGCCACCGGAACGCTCCCCTTGCGCGCACTGAAAGGCGATGCCGGCGCTCAGGCAGTCGGAGTCAGTCATGCCGAGGCGCCATTTCCTTTTCCTCGCAAGTCGCTCGAGCCGCACGCCTCTTTTCGCTCTGGAGTCCAATAGGTTGGGCCGAGGTTTGCTCAATCGAGGGGATCGGCGCCTTTCCATTTAGCTATAGGCTAAGAAAAGCTCCTTAGATCCCGCAGTCAGGAGTCCACCAATCGGTCGAGATGGCTGCGAACCGCGTTGCGGGCGGGATTGGGTGCTCTGACGATCGATACCCCACACCTGCGCCATTTCTTCTTCGATGGCATTATCGCCCCCCCGTATAGCTAAGTGGTGTGGACAAACCTGATCCACACGACCTAGCGCGATTTGGAGCCACCCGGCCTGGGACCTGGCGGCCGCCACTGGCTCTACGCCGCCAAAATCGGGGCCGGTTCCGCGCGTCCGCATCGAATGACGCCGGTCAGAGGTGATCTCGGAACGGGGTGTGCTCGGCATTTATGATCCGACCGAGCGCCAGCGAGTGATCGCCGGCGGGCTGGACGGCGGCATCATGTCAGGGGACTTTGGCCTCCGCGCGCGTGATGATGGCCGGCATCTCGGAGGCATGCGACGCCGCGCGCGAGGAATGCCGAGACCTCGGCGTCGAAGTCGACCGGTTCAGTCACCGTGGGGGGAAATCCTCGCCACTCCCCCGATCATCCCCGATTTAATTCAAATTTGTCTGTAGTTATTGACGATTGCGCGACCTTCACCTCGTAGACGGCAATGCGGGTGGTTAGAGAGGGTCCTATGACAAGCAATTTTTCCGCCGCCCGAGTGCATTTAGATCGAGCGTATGACTACCTTTGTGGCGATGACCCGATGAGTCGAAGGGGACGCGAAGCCTTGGACTTGTTGATTGAGGCGGTTGCCGTCGAAGAGTTCAAGCAGCCACGCCAAAACGCGGAGGTGCTAAGGTTTCCGATTGGGCGCCGCTTCTGAGGCAATCTCCACGGCCGCCATGTAGCCTCAGGTGAGGCGCTCGCCGGACGGTTGCGCCGCCACTATGAACCATGGTGAACAAATCCTCCCAAAACGCCAAGAAGCCCGCGCCGCATGAGCCGAGGCGGGCAATAGAAAATGGGGGGCCCAAGCGCGCGTCCATGAAACAGCGCCGCAGGTAAAATTCAGCAGAATGTCCATCTTGGCGCCTTCAGCAGCGTTTGGCCGCCGAAGTTGCTGATGCCGAGCGCGGGCGCATAGACGAGGCGCACGTCCTCAATTTCGAGCTTCTGCAGGAGATAGTAGGAGGCGCCGCCATAACAGGCCCCTACGTCGCAACGGCGATTGGGCTGTCCTTCACATGCGGCGATCAGGCCCTTTTTGTTCGTGGCGAGCCGCTCATAGCGGGCAAACTGGTTCAGCTTGTCCGAGACGCTCTTGAGCATTTCGGCGGTCACATCCCGCATGTCCTCGCTCACATAGATGCGTCTGCCGGGCGCCGCGGGCAATTCCTCACCCAGGCTCTTCGCCAGAAAGCCACCAGAAAGCCGTCTGGGAGATAGTCCTGGCCCTCCTTCCTGTGTTATTGGATGAATTCGAACACGCAGTGATGATTGGTCGCGACCAGCCTTGTGGACTGACGAGGGAGGCGGAGCATCCGCGTCCGATCTCCGACGTCGTTCACGTAAAAGGCTCGGTGCTTCCACGCTCGTTTGCTCTTCGCCCGTCCCTCTTCCGTCTTGACTAGCAGGAGCCTACGGCCTATCTCATTGCCGCGTTAGCACTCGCTTCTGGTGAGTGCTAACCACGCTCCGGCAACGGAGAACCGTTCAACATCCGCACCAGGGAAATCCAAAAATGGCAAAGTCGAATTTCCGGCCGCTGCATGACCGCGTGGTCGTTCGCCGCGTCGAGTCCGAAGCGAAGACCGCCGGCGGGATCATCATCCCCGATACGGCGAAGGAAAAGCCGCAGGAAGGCGAGATCATCGCCGTCGGTTCCGGCGCCCGTGACGAGGTCGGCAAGCTCGTCCCGCTGGACGTCAAGGCCGGCGACCGCATCCTGTTCGGCAAGTGGTCGGGCACCGAAGTCAAGCTCAACGGCGAAGACCTTCTGATCATGAAGGAAGCCGACATCATGGGCGTCATCGGCTGACACGCCGCCGCCTTCATCCGCACCATCCAATCTGAATTTCGGGCGAAGTGCCCAGGAGTAAAAAATGGCTGCCAAAGACGTAAAATTTTCCCGCGATGCCCGTGAGCGCATGCTGCGCGGCGTCAACATCCTCGCCGACGCAGTGAAGGTCACGCTCGGCCCCAAGGGCCGCAACGTCGTCATCGACAAGTCGTTCGGCGCACCGCGCATCACCAAGGACGGCGTCACCGTCGCCAAGGAAATCGAGCTTGAGGACAAGTTCGAAAACATGGGCGCGCAGATGGTCCGAGAAGTTGCTTCGAAGACCAACGACATCGCCGGCGACGGCACCACGACCGCGACCGTTCTGGCGCAGTCGATCGTCCAGGAAGGCCACAAGGCGGTTGCCGCCGGCATGAACCCGATGGACCTGAAGCGCGGCATCGACCTCGCGGTGACCGACGTCGTTGCGACGCTGATCAAGAACGCCAAGAAGATCAAGACCTCGGAAGAGGTTGCCCAGGTCGGCACCATCGCCGGCAACGGCGATGCTTCGGTCGGCTCGATGATCGCCGAAGCGATGCAGAAGGTCGGCAACGAGGGCGTCATCACGGTCGAGGAAGCCAAGACTGCTGAGACCGAACTCGAAGTCGTCGAAGGCATGCAGTTCGACCGCGGCTATCTCTCGCCCTACTTCGTCACCAACGCCGACAAGATGGTGGCGGATCTGGAAGACGCCTACATTCTTCTCCACGAGAAGAAGCTCTCCAACCTGCAGGCCATGCTGCCGATCCTCGAGGCTGTCGTGCAGACCTCGAAGCCGCTGGTCATCATCTCGGAAGACGTGGAAGGCGAGGCTCTGGCCACGCTGGTCGTCAACAAGCTGCGTGGCGGCCTGAAGATCGCCGCCGTCAAGGCGCCGGGCTTCGGTGATCGCCGAAAGGCCATGCTGGAAGACATCGCCATTCTCACCGGTGGCCAGGTCATCTCCGAAGACCTCGGCATCAAGCTCGAGAATGTCGGCCTCAACATGCTCGGCCGCGCCAAGAAGGTGTCGATCTCCAAGGAGAACACCACCATCGTCGACGGCGCCGGCAAGAAGGACGAGATCCAGGGCCGCGTTGCCCAGATCAAGCAGCAGATCGAGGAGACCACCTCGGACTACGACAAGGAGAAGCTGCAGGAACGTCTCGCCAAGCTGGCGGGCGGCGTTGCCGTGATCCGCGTCGGCGGTGCGACGGAAGTCGAAGTCAAGGAAAAGAAGGACCGCGTCGATGACGCCCTCAACGCGACCCGTGCGGCCGTCGAAGAAGGCATCGTTCCCGGCGGCGGCGTCGCCCTGCTGCGCGCTTCGCTGGCCATCACCGTCACCGGCGCTAACTCCGACCAGACCGCCGGCATCGCCATCGTGCGTCGCGCGCTGCAGGCTCCGGCCCGCCAGATCGCGTCCAACGCCGGTGCGGAAGCATCGATCGTTGCCGGCAAGATCCTTGAGAACCAGGGCGCGACCTTCGGTTACAACGCCCAGACCGGCGACTATGGCGACATGATCGCCATGGGCATCGTCGATCCGGTCAAGGTTGTGCGCACGGCTCTGCAGGACGCGGCCTCGGTCGCTGGCCTGCTGGTCACCACCGAAGCCATGATCGCGGAGGCTCCGAAGAAGGAGTCGGCTGGTGGCGGCATGCCGGGTGGTATGCCCGGCGGCGGCATGGGCGGCATGGGCGGCATGGGCTTTTAAAGGTCCTCGCATCTCGACAATTTCGAAGAAAGGGCGGCAAGGAATGCCGCCCTTTCTTCGTGCCCATTGCGCCGGTTGTCGGGGACCCGCAAGCCGGGGTAAATGCCCGCCAAGGGTTGTGCTTATGTTTGGACGGATACTGCCTTTTTTCCTGGGGCTGGCTTTACTGTTGGGCAGCGGCTGCGCGCGCAGCGATGATGGTACGGTGGTTATTCCGCGATCGCTTGATGCGAGGCGATTCTTTGACAAAGAGCCGCCACCCCTGCAGCAGCCACAGATCGAAACCAGCGTGTTTCCGGTTGCGCCACAGGAGCCGGAACGGCTCGAACCGCGCCGTACGGCAAGTCTCAAGACATCAAACAGACGTGCATCGCGGGTCGCAAGTCCTCCGCTCTCCTCTTCCGAGCCGCACAAGCTGCTTGTCTGCAAGAACGTCAGCGAGCCCGGCAAGCGGTACCGTATGGTTTGCGAATAGGGCGCTTGGTTTGGCCAGCGTTCTACCCTCAGAGGGTAGCGGCGCCTTTCCGGATGAGGTTGTCCAGAGCGCCGACCCCCTTCTTTCCCCATGATCTAGTCATTATCATTCTATAATCCCAGCTTCACGCCACAGCACGAATATTGCCGGCGGCAACCATTGCCGGCGGCCCTTCCCGCGCCGCTTGGCTAGCGATCAGAACCGTCTTTGGAGGAAAAGGCCACGCTCGGCCGCGATCGCAACCGCATGCGCCAAACTTTTGGCACCCAGCTTGGCCCGTGCCAGATCAAGATGAAATCGGACCGTGCGAGGGGATAGCAACAGTATCTCTGCCGTCCGTTTGACCTTCTCTCCCCTCGCGTACCATTTCAGGCATTCGATCTCTCTATCGGAGCATACCGTCTGATGGCGTGGCCTTCCTTGGATTCGACCGATAGCATTGTGAAATTCGCCGGCGAGATGCTGGAAGTCGCGAACCTCGGATTTGAGAAACGCCTGCCACGCCGCTGCGTTCTCGTTGCTCGTCACGCTCAGAATGCCGCGGTCGCCGTCGACACCCCTAACTGGGAACGTGACGCCATGCTTTCCGGCCCCATGTTCCCTCGCTTCACCGAAGAATGTCCGCACAGCCTTGTCCGATAGGTCGATCTCCTTCCAATCAACCAATGTCACAGCACGCAGCCCGCAGGGAAGCACGGGATCGATTTCGAAAAAATCCTTCTCGATGTAGCGTTTCACCCAGTCAGGCGAATAGGTGGTCACGTAGAACGGCTTACTCGGTTCCTCATAAACCGGCCTGACGGTAAGAAAGGCCGCCGTCTCCAGGCCGTAACTTTCGACAATTGTGTTCAGAAGGTCCGTTGCGTCCGCAGGAGAGGCAACTGCTCGAATACCCTCAGTCATGTCATCAAAATTTGAGTCAAATTGCGCCATACCCAGCTTACCTCCTTGCTATCGACGTGCCTCTCCAAGCCATTCGCGCGGGCTATTTAACTAGGTTGCTCCTCGCTGGATTCCAGCGTCTCGCGACCTGTCAAAAGTGACAGGCGAAACCGCCAGTATACTTAGGTTGCAACCCCCTTTATTCCAGATTGCATGGCCACAACCGGCGTGGAGGAAACGCCTTGGATACGATCGTACTTTCGTCAAACGATGTGGGTCGGCGGACTAACCCTACGCGTGCCTCGCGCCGTGCATCACATCGGAGTTCCGGAACGACCGACCACGAGGTTTGCCGTTTCTGTTCGGAGCTGGAACAATTAGACGCTGATAGGGATGCTCTCTTTGCTTTGTCCCCTCCACCTCTGCCGGGCAACCCTGCGCAGAGCAAGCAGTTCTTCACAAAGCTGAATGCGATTACGTCTCGCTATTTAGCGCTCGAACAGCGGCTTCGAGAGGCTCGCAGCGACATCAGGCAAGGCTACCCACGAAGCCGCTGAGTTCGTCCAGTCGGATGCCGCTGCATAGCGCGCATTCAGAGTATCAATTGCCTGATGGTACCAGCCCTTGCCGAAATCCAGAAAGTCAGACCGCCCCGCGCCAACTCGACACCGAGGCCCCTACCCGGCCCATCGTGCACCGATCCGGATACGAGCACCCTCCTCCCCTCGCTGGATATGAGTCAGAGACACTTGCACGGCGATTTGCAAGATAGTTTATTGATTCAATGAATCTGAAGAGGAGTGATTCATGGGAACCAGCAATCAACTTTTCGTGCACCTATCGCGGCGTCGACGGCTGCGACCTGGGCCAGACCGCGACGCTGGGAAAGCAGACGTGGCCTTGTCGCCATGGCATGGCTCGTAACCGCCACCTTGAAAAAATGGGTTGTCTGCTCGCCGATCCGGAAAGACGAGGCTATCGTCCGGGCGTTGTGCAACCAGCGAAATGGCCGACGTCGCCGGCGAGAGGCTGAAAGCAGGCGTAGCCGTCACCCTCCCCGATGATCCCGATCGTCGCATCCCCCTCTACGCCCAGATCGGGCGCGAGGCTCGCAAAACCCATCGCGGCATTTCGGCCAGCCCCTTCCCGATGCCTTGGCTCTACCGGAAATCCTCACCTGCGAAACCCATGACCCTCGAGCACGATATGCGTACTTTTCGTCACATCCTCCCCATCGTCGCATCCGCGGCCTTGCTCGCCGGTTGCGCCGGGCGAGTGCCGGATGCTGCACATTCGGTCCCGCGTGGACACGTTTCGGCTACGGACGCCTATTGGAAGCCCGATCGGGTCAGTCGCAGCCGGCAGGAATATGCGCCTGACTGGGGCCGCTTCCCGCCGATCATTACCCAGCGTACCGGCTACCCAACCGAAGCTCAGGCGAATAACGCCTTGCGCCGCTCGCATTGGAGCTCTGTGCCCGTGCGCACGCTCATCACGAAGGAAGGCATCAAGACGATCTCCGTCCCTGCGGAAGCCCCGGACACGATCGCTGCAGGCGTTCGCGTCTTTGCCTGCCGGCCAGGAGCGCTCAATGGCTATACCGGCCGCGTGCAATATTACGACGGCCCCGTCGTCGCCTGCGCTTCCGACCTCCTGTCTGCCGATGGTCGCGTGCTCGCCCGAGTACCCCTCAATTTCTACTACTGGCAGAAGGCTTGGCGCGTCCAAGACCCGAGGCCGTCCTACAAATCCGTCCCGTGGGCTTATCAGGAACCCTCGCCACCCAAGAGCAAGGGCTGGTTCGGCAACCGCTACTAAGCGGCGGCCGTCACACTACCGCGCGTGTCGGCAGGCCAGATGCGCACAGAAGCCGACGGCCCGCGGGTATCGTGCATTCAGGATTCCGGGGGATCGAGCGGTACGCTGCACAGCCTCCCAACACCGTAGCTACTTCACGGTCGAGGTCATCTACCGGTTAGGTTCTGCTCTTCTGCTGGGGGCTCGCATCGCACGAACACCTCCAGCACTTGCGCGATATCTACCCCTGACGGCGATCCGTTGCGCACCATACCCCTCGATACCGCCGAGCGCATGGCTCCAATGACGCAGCATGCCGCGACGAGCGCTGCCAGGGCATCGCCGTCGGTCTCGGTCAATAGCTGCTCCGCCAGCGCCCTCGCTCCTCGCGGAATTTTATCGGCATCTTCACCACCAAGCGACCACTGACGATTTTCTTCTGTCACGGCGACACCTCCCGGACTGTTCGATTTGACCATTGGCGGCCGAGCTGGCGGAGCGGATCTTCGATCGCCGCTGTCAGCACATGAGACAGCCCGATCGCAATCACGATCGAGAGCGTTGCCGTCGCCGGAGCGCCCAGGAATTGGCCAAGGGACCAATTGAACATTGCCAGCACCGGCAGATGGATCAGATAGAGGGCATAGGAGATGTCTCCTAGGTGGCGCAGCATCCGCCCCGGCCAGTTCACAGAACCATTCCGCAAGGTCGCCCTTGTCACGATCCACCCGCACATCAGCGCCAGTGCGGCAGTCGCCACGCCATGTGTCGCCGGCGGCAAGATCGACAGCATGAAGGCCCCGGCCGTCATCCAGAACCCCGCTTCCATGTTACCGATCGCCCGCAGGTGTTCCGCCAGTCGTGGCCATGCGCTTTTGCCCATGGTTGCTCCGATCGCCAGCCCGACCGCGATTGCATCGATGCGGAACGTCCAAAGCGTCCCGCCCCATGGCCGCAGCGTGAACGTCCCGACCACGAGAACGAGTCCGGCCAGCGCGACGAGCGCCCGTCGCGGTAGCAAGAACACCAGGAGCGGAGCCAGTAGATAAAATTGCATCTCGGCGGCGACCGACCAGAATGGCCCAAACGCAAAGGCGTTCCCGCATCCTGTAGCGCCACCGAAACAGGGCGCCCAATGCGCATTCGAGATGAAGGCAAATGCCGCCTTTGCGTCTGCAGGCTCAACGCCGCTTCCCGGGATGATCAACCCGATCGAGAGGAAGGCGCCGACGCACCAGGCTAGCGGCACGATCCGCATAGCACGCCTGACATAGAAAGCGGAGGCCGCCTCGAGCGCTCCGAGCTCGAGCCGCAGGCTTCGCAATGAGCGTTCCACCAGCAGGCCGGAAATCACAAAGAACAAGTCGACCCCGACGCTCCATGCCGGCGCAAACAGCAGAGCGGCGCTCGTCCCGCCCTCTCCGAAGACCGGCCCGACATGCGACAGCACCACCAGCCCGATCGCCAGACCACGCAATTCATCCAGCCCCGATAGGCGAGCTTCTTGGTTCATTCAAATATCACGCTCGACAATCACTGAGACATTGATTTAATCATAATGCACAAAAGCGAGGCAAGGAATGCACGAACGCCTGACATTTGTCGCAGTCGCGACTGCCCTTACATTGGCGCCCCACGCTTCGGCTCAGTCACTCACGCATGATCCGAACGCCTGGCGTGCCGTCGCCTACGCTGATCTCGAGCTCCCGAACTCGGAAGCTGTGCCCTACGCCTCCCTATGGGCCGACCGGCTGAAGAAGAACAACGACGCCTACATGGCCAAAGGCGATACGCGCTTTGCGGTCGCCAACGCGCCGGCTTCCGAGAGTCACATCGTGGTGCGCAGCCCGACCAAAACCGTCGTCCTCTCGGTCCTGCACACGCTCACCGGCTGCTCGCCGATCCGCACCGATCCTGTCGGCAATGCCACGCTGAAACGATGCCCCATGCGCTTGGCGATCTACCAGAATGGCCGATCCACGGTCGCTGACGCTGGCGCCGGCTGTTTCATCGAATATGGCGCGCAACCGAATAACGTCCGCCCCGACCTCGCTCGGAATGGTGCAATGGGTGCATATGATGTTCAGGCCAAAAGCATTCGCGCCGGCATCGTATTCCAAGGTGAAATCGCCCCGGAATGCCAATTCCGGGTCCCTGTCCCGCAACCCTAGGGGAAGCCGCGATGCCCGGTGTGTTTCCGGGAGCCTCGATATTCGGAAGGAGCGCAACCATGATCGACATGGAAAACCTGACCTTATTCAGTACGCCAGCCTGCCACCGGCCATCGCCACCGGATCAAGGCTTCCCTCACGGCGCGCGATGCGCGGCCTTGACCGCGGCTCCTGCCGGCGGCCGCGGCGGGATGACGTTCAGGAGATCTGCCATGGCCAGCCCGACAATCTTCACGACTCTAGCTGTCTTGATCTCGCCGGCAATCGCGCAAGCGCTTGATCCGCTCAAGGCTCCGCAGGGATCATATGTAGCGTCTACACACACATGTGCCGATCTCGACCAAGGCGTCGGCGTTCTCGAACTTGCCGAGTTTGACGGCGACGCAATCACCGTAGGCGCAAGCACCTGCAAGATAGCAGGCACCCGTCATGCAGGCGATGCGTTCCAAGCCTCATGTACAGAGCGTGGCAGCAGCTCCCCGGTCATCACGCCGATGAAGATTACGCGCCCATCCAGCGACGCGCTCTCCATCAATGGCACCATCTATAATTTCTGCCCGGGGAAGTAAGATGCTGCGTCCCTTCCCAATACTCCTCTCCGCGCTCCTGGTCGTCGGACAAGCGCCTGGTGCACAAGCGAATTCCTTTGACCAGGATACAAATTCTTGCGACCTCAATGACAACACGACCTTGCGTTCGCTTTGTAAGAACGGAGCGGGTCTGCCGAGCTATCCGTCCACGCAAGTGATGATGGAGCGCAGCCCGAACATCGCCAATATGATTGTAGACGCCGCCAACAAGTATGGCGTTGATCCCAAGCTTGCTCTTGCCGTGTCCGCTCACGAAGGCGCGATGTCAGCATGTGCCGGCTCCTTCAGTGGCGTTCTTGGACCGATGCAGCTTACGGGGGCGACCGGCCGTGCCTACGGAATGGATCGGGGCATCTTGTCCGAAAACATTGAAGGCGGCGTAATGACGCTTCGCGATGCCGTCAAATCGTGCGGCGGCACGTCAAGTATTCGCTGCCTCGCCGATCGTTACAACGGCAGCACTGAAAGCCAGCGCCGTAACTGGACGAACGACGTAAACCGCCGCTATGCCGGCCTCAATTCGGCCGGCCAATCCATTCCTCAGGGATGCGGCGCGCAAGCGGTCTGCCAAATGGGACCAGGCGACTTTCAGACGCCCAACGGTGATGACACAAAACTCGCTTCATCCGCTCCCGGTCCCGCCGGCAGCGACATCAACGTTGCCTCTGGTCAGGTGTGACCCCGTCTCCCCATTGAGGGCCACGCCGTCGGCCAGCCGCCTTCAATGGGAGAGATTGCGCGACGAGAGCTTTCCAAATCCCCGTTTCAGATGGCTCGCCAGCTCCTGGCGCACATCATCAGGCCATTGCTCCATCCCACCGCAGTTCACTTCGGACGCAACCAGCGACCAGTACAGCAGATCCGCGTGTCGTCCTTCGAACAGGGCCGCCACGATGAACTGTCCGATCACCAACGTGATCGTCTCGGGCTTGCCTTTCTTCCGCAGAAATTCGGAAACCTCTTCCACCCATGGTTTCGGGCGGCAATCGACGAACGCCGCCGCTTCCTTATAGAGCGCATTGTCTCCTGCGACTTGCCAGAGATTCGCTTGCATCGTGAACCCTTCAGCAAAATGATGCCATTGCATCGACGCTGGCGGATTCTCTAATGCCAGTCAAAGAAATATAAAGCATAATTTCAGCGTATCGTAGCAAACGAATCTACGCTGATTGTTTAGCAGCGTCCGCTTTTCTTGTATGCTACTGGCTTGTCCTGCGTCCCTTTTTGACCGGAGGTAGCCGCTTCTTCTCGGAAGTTGCCCCAGCGGGGATGGCTGCTTCTTTCAAAGAATGTACACCACTGAACTCCGTCATCGAGCGCTTCACAGCACGCGTGGCCTCAATATGCCGCGCAATCTCGTTGAAGTTGAAGCCGAACGTCTCGATGTCGCGCTTCACGCTGTCGTCGTCACCAGTACGCCCAATGAGCGTCCACACCGGCACCTTCAGGTGCCGTGCCAGCCGCTCAAGAGTGACGAATGTCGGGTTCCCCTTCCCCGTCCGCAACTGGTAGAGCGTGCCGCGCGATAGCCCCGTAGCGTCGGCAAAACTCGCATAGTCCGGATACTCGTTCTCGATTTGGCGAAGTCGCAGGGCGAGCAGGATCGAAAGCCAACCATCGCTGTCTTCTGTCTTGTTTTTAAATATCGGCACGGTTGCACTCCTGCTTATCGGCGAAATATGACGGCCATTTTTTGTAAAATGTCTAGCGCTCAGGGTGTTAGCCGAAACGATGACTCATTGCCCTATTAAAGTGTCGCCGCATCCTCCCCATACTCCCGCAAAGTGACGGCGTACAGCTTTTGGCCGCCGCTAAATCGTTCCAGAGCACGATAGCATTTCGATCTGCATGCCCTGTTGAAAATGAATAATTAAATGATCCAGTTTGGATGGCCCGGCCATCCGATTTATGAATTTGTCGTGTAACACCTCACCCGGAGGGACAACCCTGTTCTCTGCCCCTGCGGCAGGCAGGCCCTGCAATCGTTGCCCCATACCATTTTCGAATGACCTGGTTCAGATCGACCAGAAGCGAAACCTCGACGCCGCTGTTTCAAGAGCGTGGATGATTTCCCGGCTATTAACGATCTTAGGCGCGCCTGCGCAGTTCATTTTTGTTGCCGATTACGCTCAAAACGGGCCGCCAGGCTTGGCCCCCCGGAGCCGGCGAGGATCCAATCTCTATCCCTGTTCGAGCTGGAAAAGGCGCCGGGTGACACGTCGCACTCTGAAGCCGATACCGCCAAAGGCGGCACCATGCCCCCAGCCTTCGAAAAACGCTTGATCCATGAGGGGCCATCCCATCTCCGTTGATCATTACAATAACTCTTGATCTGTGATATTATAATGATCTACATCGAAATAGGACGCTCTGTGTCATGCTCATGAAGTTCGCGTTCGCAATTTTCGCCGGCGGCGTGCTCGCTTTCTTCGCCCTGCCCGATGAGGAAGCCGGCCTTCGCATGCTCAGCTTTTCCACTGCTTTCTTGATCCTGTCCCTCGCCGCCGTCTGTGTCATCGAATTTCTAACTCACAGTATCGGACGTTATCGCCTTCGCTCGTCGTTACAGCCGTCGCGCTGTGATGACGATCTTCCTTTGCATGACGCTGCAAAGTTCGAGCGCTCCGCCTGGTCGACGTCCGGCGTCAACCCTAAGGATCCGAACCTGGTTTGGCAGTACCGCCTCAATGATCAGCGCCTTGGCCGCTTCAAACTTTAACAGGTCCTACCGTGCCAGGATCTGCTCAATCACACGCACAGCCGATCCTCCTGTTCCGTCAGGTCTGCGATCTCCTGATACCGTAGCCCCAAATGCTTCAACGCTTGCGCACGGCGGCGTCCCGAATTCCCAAAAGGCCCATACCGAGACGCCCAGGGACGCCGCCAATGTGCCGATCGTCCGAAGGTCGGGTTCGCGCGCCCTCGCGCAGTGATAAAGCGTTCCTGCGCAGACACCACTATGCTGTGTTCGCGCGCAAGTGGTCCTCGTAGTTACCTGATGCAACGGCTCCTGGTCGCCAATCTCGAGGTTTGCGAATGGCGCTCTCAGCGATGCAGGCTTGGGCCACCTGGCCGAGGCGATCCTGCGGTCACGACAGCTAAGTCCTGGCCCTTGCTCTCTTGTCCCAGATGCCGGATGCCCAGCGCGGCGGGCGGCGCGAGGAAAACCCCCTCGCCTTCCTTCCCCTCCCTTACACGTTGATCGGGGGGTATCCAGCCGCCCGGCCCGAAGGTTCTCGCCGCTGTCCTCGTTCGGCGCGCAAACCGTGCCCCGAGAATGTTATGCGCCATTGGTCGCACGAGCGCGGTTATGCCGTCTGCTGGGAACTGGTCAGCCAGAAGCCCATTCGGCGCCGGAGCCCCGAGGCAGGCGCCAGCGGTGCCGCAACCTTGCGAAGAGGTTGGAGCACGACGTACCGCTGTTCGCGAATCTATTCCAAGCGGCAGAACGCGTGAAGCGCCCCGGCTATTTCGCCGGGGATATTCGACGCGCTATTAAATCATTATATTGATCCGATAGCGGCTTGGCGGCATTATCAGGCCCATGACAAAGGTGTCATGGCCAAGCGCTGCCCAGGTATATCGCGCCTTGGGAGGATTCCCGGCGCGCGGGAGCTACTTGTGCCGTTGCCCAGTACCAAGTCACGGGCAAGGGAAAGTCGACCGCCATCCCTCCCTCTCTGTTCGTGACGGGGATTATCGTCTTATGCTCCACTGCTTTGCGGGCTGCGATCCCGTCGACGTTGAGACCGCCATTGCGGACCTGGATTTGTCGAAGCGCGCGGCCGAGCCTCTGCGTCGTGTTCGTCCGGCTGCGCCCAAAACCACGGCAGCGGACGCGCTCGCGCTCTGGTCGGGAGCGATTGCGCTCGCCGGCACGCACGGCGAAGCTTATCTTGCCTCTCGCCGTCTGCCGGCGACGTTGCCAACTTTGCGCTTTCTGCCGGATTATCGATTGGGAAAGAGGTGCTTTCCAGCGCTGGTGGCTGCTCTGCAGGCCCCAGACCGTTCGATCTGTTCGGTGCAGCTCACCCTCTTGCACCCGACACGGCCAGAAAAGGCGGCGCTGGACGAGCCGCGCCGCATCATCGGCCCCAGCCGGGGCTTTGCCTTGCGGCTCGCCCCAGCGGCCGACATCCTTGGCATTGCCGAAGGTTACGAGACCGGCCATGCCGCAATGCTGCGCTACGGCCTGCCCGTATGGTGCTCACTGGGAGCGCCCCGCCTGCCTTTCCTTCAGATGCCCGCGAGCGTAAAGCGGGTCGTCGTCTTCGCCGATCCAGACAAGCCCGGCCTTAGCGCGGCCGAACGCGTTCGCGAAGCCAACCCTGGGCGCCAGGTCCTCATGCACAGACCGCCCGATGATCGCGATTTCGCGAAGTTGTGGGAGGACGATCCGACCTCCGAGATCTTATCCCTGGATCTTCTGCTGCGCAAAACACTCGCCACCACCTGAAGTCTCGGCGGCCAGCTTGCCGTCACCTGTAATAGCCGACCTAGCATCACTTGTTCTGGCGAAGGGTGAGGCCGCGCGCATCGGGACCTACTCAACCCGATGCAGCGGGCCGCGAGCGCCGGATGGCCCTCTTAAGCTCGGCCCTCTAAAAATTGGGCATAGATGAGATTTTAAGAAGCTTTCCCATCTGTACGATACGCCGTAATGGCGGCGGCGTATGACAGTTTCGATCGCCTCCGCTACGCGAACCAAGCGTTTCGTTCGGCGTTTTTCATTGAGGCCGATCAGATGCCATTTTGGTCGGATCTGATGCGCCACAATTTTCACGCCGGCAGAGGCACCGTTATCCGCGAGCGGGATTTCGAACCCTGGTTGGTCTCCACGCAGTCGAGGCGCGGCAAAACGGTTTCAGAGCATTTGAGACGCACCTTGTAGACGGCCGCTGGCTATAGATGACCTGACCGACACCCAGGTGCATCATTTGGTGAGCATGCTCGCCACGGAACCGGAAGTGGTGCGCGGCATGACCTTCGCCAACATCCCCCCAAAATGTCATGCCGGCTGATCGTTACGCGACCGTTGCAGACCTGCCCGAATTGCGTGTCTGACCGCGAGGATCCGAGGCCGATTTTGTGAAGCCAGTTGCTGGGGTGGCGTTTCACATGCCCTTTGTGTGGAGGGCTGTGCCAAGTCAGTGGCGAGCACGACGATCTCCCCTCCCCTTTCCGCTTTCCGCCAATATCGCAACGCGGCTCTTCGAGGCGAAAAGCTGCTCAACAACCTGGACGGCTCCAGTACATTATAGGGACGCAGATATGCGGTAGCGATTATCGGCGAAGATTTTCGATACCGAGTTCGGCCCAGATCCACCGGAAATCATAGGTCGCCATGGGATCGTTGGGGTCAGGCTGGCTTGAAGAACGGTTTTCAAGATATTTGAGCCATTCGGCGGCCTTCTCGCGACCCTTGGCGGTTTTGATGGCCTCGCGCGGGGAAATATTACCCAGCATTCCGACGGGCTGATCGAGGGTTTCGCGATACTGCTTGTCCAAAAACTCATGAACGACTTTTGTGGCGATCTCGGGTGGCAGCTCCGGACCAGCCGTATCCTTGTCAGGGACCGGCCTTTCGGCCATCATTTGCTCGACGGTACGGATTTCGGTGAGCGGCCTTCCAACCAGATCGTTCAGCGCCCCCTGCATCAGCGCCGTTCCTTTTTCGGCTCGGGCGGCGGAATTCGTCGACAGATGCAAGGTGCGACCCTTCATTTCGACATTTCCGAGAACCCGCGCGCCGTCCTCCATGGTAGTGTCCCATGCGAGGTTCCCAGATTTGCCGGCCTTGAGCCTTCCCTTCGGGATGTCGCCAAGCAAGTTCCAGAATTTCGCGTTCTCCTGCCGGAGAGCCGGGATTGTCTTCAGCCGGGCGGCAACGTCTTTCTGGGTGACCCCGGATGCCAACGGAAAGCGGACATCGTGGAAGACGATTGCGTCACCGTCGCCATTCTCGAAGGTGGTCTGCTCCATCCGCATCCTCCGGTCCAGGGTGTCAAACAGCCATGAGAGGGTAAATACCGGCGCGGCCTGTTGAAGTTCTTCGTTTGTTGGTACGGGAAGTTTTTTGGAACGCGCCTTGCCAAAGATCGCCCGCAAACCATCGAACAGCGCGTCGGAAGCTTCCGGCGTGAACGGCAGCAATCCTCCGCCAATGATGTTTTTGCCCGTGACGGGAACGATCCTGGCTGCAACCCGATCCCATTGCTGCAATGTCTTCGTGGCCGTGCCCTCGCTGACCAGGACAGGATCTCCGCCGCGGATGAGATCGCGAGCCATCAGCGATTTGCCCGACACGATGTCGCTGACTTCGTAGAGGCTCATCACCGACGTCCGGAGCGCCTTCATATAGGTTTTCGCCTGGGCGCCTTCCTTCCAACCGCGCCGCTTCAGATACTCGTCGACGATATTGCCGCCCTCGACGTCGAAATCCTGAGTGAGGAAATCCTCGAAGGCGCAGCCCCAAAGCGTCATTGCCCAATGATCGCCGAGCATCTCGGCCAGATCATCGAAGTCCATGTTGCTGGCGTCGAGAATCGGCCCGAAATGATCGTCGAGAACATCTTCGAAACAATCGCGCCATTCGTCGCGGGAGAGGAACTTCATCAGACCCTTGAGGTCGTGGCTGTTGGGCATGGCCTTTTCCCACTTTTCGTCTGTGCTCGGCGATAATTCTCGATACCGTCGGCTGGCTGACTTCGTAGAGCCGCGCCATTTCAGCGGCTGACTTGCGTCCGGACAAGGCGCTCTCGGCGATTTCCAGCCGTTTCTTTGGATTGAGCGTCTTGCGGCGGCCGCCGATCCTGCCTCGGATCGTGTCGGGTTCCAGCAATGCCACCTGGCCGCCAGCCACTCGACATGAAGAAGGTCCATGCGGCGATAAAACTCGTCGGTGCTGGAACGTCACCAGCTGAAGCCGCAAAGCAGCGCTGCCTCGGCCGCTCCATCGTTTTTGAAATGCGCCGATTGGGGGTCGGCCGAGCCGCTTAACGTCAACTTCGTTATTCGGATGGATTTGCGGAAGTTGACCACAAGCTAGGTCTCGGCTAGCAATATCGCCATGAACATTCAAATGGTTGTTGTCGTGGTAGGGAGGCGCATGGGCAGGGTGGCGTAGCCGCCCGGCGAAAGCACCCATGCGCGGTAAACAGGCTCCTGACGGGCCTTTTTTTATGCCCGCGTTGCGGCATCCCCGCCAGTCTACCGAATTCCTACCGCCGAAGGACATGATGACCAATGACGAGCGCTCTCTATATTCAACGCCGCAAACGACCGGGAGATACTCCGCCTCAAAGACCTCCTCATCACGCTTTCCCATTTTGGTCGCGCTCTCGGCGCTCTCGGTGCTTCCGGTGAACATCATCTCGCCATCACTGCCAAAGATCGCGGGCGAATTCCAAGCAGACCCCGCACTGATCAACCTCGCTGTCGCAGGCTATGCTATCGTCACTGCCCTCGTCGAATTTGTCTCCGGCGCTATCTCGGATCGCTTTGGGCGCAGACCAGTTGCGCTGGTTTCGATCGCCCTCTTCATCGTCGCCTCGATTGGGTGCGTGCTTGCCCCCAGTATAACGGTCTTTCTCGTCTTCCGTGCAGCGCAAGCGGCAATCGCCGCCTGCTTTTCAGTGGCGCTTGTGGCGATCAAGGAAATTTCCGGCGACCATGAAGGCGCGAGCAGAATGGGTTATGCGGCGATGGCCTGGGCAATCGCGCCGATGCTCGGCCCGATCTTAGGCGGAACCATAGACGAACTGTTCGGCTGGCGAGCGATCTTCGGCGTTCTCGCGGCCCTTGGCGTAGCCGTCCTGTTTCTTTCGATGCGGGAGCTGAAAGAAACTGCATCACTGTCGTCCAGGCCGACCGGGACATTATCTCAGTTCATACTGGCAACTTAGTTTCGATCCGCTTTTGGGCGTATGTCCTTTGCATGGGGTTTTCGACCGGAACGCTCTACATATTCCTAGCTGGCGCGCCTCTCGCCATTGGCGGATCAAGCGCAGTGCTTGGCCTCTATATGGGCATGGTTCCTGCCGGCGTCATTTGCGGAAGCTACCTGACCGGTCGTGTTGGGGCCCGAGTACCACGAGGCGCGCTCTTGATATCGGCTCGCCTGCTGACTTGCGCTGGACTGTTGGGTGGCCTCATCCTCGCATCTCGGGACGCACGCGCTCGCATTCTTCGGCTCTTGCATGTTCATCGGCATCGGCAACGGGTTGACCTTACCCGCCGCGAACATGGGCGCGATGTCGGTGCGCGACGGTCTGGCTGGCACCGCAGCCGGGCTGGCCGCAGCCATGTCTATTGGAGGCGGAGCGTTGATCGTTTCGATCGCAGGCCTGTTCTTGGAAGGCGCGGTCGCGGTTGAAATGCTTATAAGCGTGATGTTCGTCGCCGCATTGCTTGCATTGTTGGCCGCGATATTTGCCGCTCTGGTGGAGCGGCGGCGCTCCAGGTCAGTTTTGTAGTAACGCTCAAATTGCCTTCGATATCGAAGAGGAGATCAAGATGATCCGCAAAAGAGTGGCAGCGAGCGCCGTAGTCCTCGATGAAGAAGGACGCCTCCTGCTGGTCCAGCGCGCTCATCAGCCCGATAAGGGGTGCTGGACGCTACCCGGCGGCTGCGTGGAAGCCGGAGAAACCCTGGAACAAGCCGTCATACGTGAAGTCGCCGAGGAGACAGGATTGGCTATCCGCGTTGTGCGGGAGGTCGGACAACTCAAGGTGCCGGATGGCGACAGCGGCGTTATGAGATTCATGATTTCCTTGCCGAGAGGATCAGCGGCGAGGCGATCGCTGGCGACGATGCCGCAGATATTGGATGGTTCGCCAAGGAGCAACTTGTAGACCTTGTGCTTACACCGGACTTGCTGCTCTATCTGAGGCGGTATGGCGTCTATCCGTAACGCTTCATCGGCGGGCCAATGCCATGTCGCTCCCACCGAAATAAGAAGTTCAGCGCACCTTTGTGTTCGCGTTTTGCTCTCCCTTGGCGTTGTTTAGCGGGAAACCAACGCTTTGCCCTCAGCAGCAGACGTGATCACATCGTCCGCCACAAGAGCGGTATGGCAGCCGGGGCTGCGGGGAACTCAGTTCAAATTGGAAGATTTCGGTTGGCTCGACCGCCGGATCGAGCGAGCTTCGGGTAAACGAGTTTCGGAGGCGACACGACAGGGTGCGTGACACCCTCTTGGTCTGGCCCGCCGCTGTCGTAGGTCCGTTCAACGCACTCGCTGACCAAAGGGTCGAGGACGCAGACCGCCCGGATGGCAAGGTGTCGCGCATGCCGATCCAGTTCTTCCTGCCCCGCTATCCCGACGTCTGCCTGGATATGACTTGAGTGGCCGGATCGTGAACTTGGTGGACGAAGGTTTCGACCTTGCACTTCGCGCGATGGCGCGCCGTGGCCCGATGCCAGGCTGATGGCGCTTTACATCGCTCCGCGCGGTTTAGCTTAATCAAGCTGTTTGATAGGAGCCGAACCCAACAAGCTCACGACGATCCGTATGCGCCGTGATGATAGATCAGCGCCGGGCCGGGCTCTCCGCTCACTACATGCCGGACGCTGCCGAGGATCAGCGCGTGGCGGTGGCGAATAATAGTGTCCTCAACCGTGCAGTCGACCGCGGCAAGCGCCTCGTCGAGTGCCAGTGCGCCGCTTGCAAGGCTGGACCAGCGAGCGCCCTCGTAGCGCGCCGACCCCTTCAGGCCACCGCGCCCGGCAAAGCGGTCGGCAATCGCGATCTGGTCGGCACGCAGCACATTCACGCAGAAATGCCGATGCCGGCTGATGGCTGCCCAGGTAGACGAGTTCAGGTTGATGCTGACAACCATCACCTCTGGTTCGACCGATAGGGAATGGGCGGTGGTAACGGTTGCGCCCGTCCGTTCGTCGCCAACGCCTGCGGTGACCACGGAGACAGCTCCGGCCAGGTGTCGCATCGCAAATTTCAGGGGAATCCGGGTTTCCACCAGGGGAACGCGTTCGGTCAGTGTCATCTGGACAGCCTCATGTGTTTGCAGCGTCACGACGCCTTGCGACGCAACGCCGTTTGGTCCCCCAACCATTGGAGAATTTCGACGGCGATGCGCTCGGCATGCGCGGTGACTTCGGGAATTCCCATCAATTCGCCAACGCTGCCGCGCGCCAGTGGCCCGCTGACGAAAATGCTGTCGGTCTGGCGCCCGGATGTGCCGACCGCACGGCCTTGGCTGTCGGTCTCCAAACCGAGACCAGTCGGGTCGAGCCGGACCAATCGCATCCGCTCGAGCGCCGCAATCGCCGTGTTGGTCTGCAAGATATCGGCGTGCGCCGGTCCGGTCGTCACGATCACACTGTCGAAAGCCTCGACAACGAGGCCGGTTAGGCCACGCAGCCGCTGCCAGACGCGAATGCATCCGTCGACCTGTTCGGCACCGACAATCGATGCGGCGCGATAGACAAGCCTGCCCTCGGCAACGCGGCGATCGAGCACGGCCGCGATCTGTGGCGCGATACGGAAGCGATGCACATCCCACAGCGCACGAAGATGACGCACCACGCGGCGCTGCTCGGCTAGCGGCAAGGCCTGCCAGATGGCCTGTCCCTGACGCCGGACGGCATCGAGCACCGGGTGCCAGTTCTTCGCCCTGACGCTTGGCATCAAGGATCGCGGCCCGATGCGCCTGAACAGTGCCGCCGCGCTGCGTGAAGGCAGGGTCGTGAAATCGCCGATCGCCACTCGAGGCTGCATGGCTGCGCGAGCGGTAGCCATGGCGCGAAAGTGCTGTGATGCTGCCGCGATGCCCCCTGCGGTCGAGAGTGGCGATGACGTCCGCCGAGGTCAGCCCGGTGCCGACGACCAGGACATGGTGGTCGCGCTCGATCGCTTCCAGTCGTTCGAGGTCATAGGGATTGGCGACCAGACCGGCGGCGCCGGCCATAGCGCGCAAAGCTGGCGGCAAGGCCGGCGGCGGATGAGTCGTTGCGACAACCAATGCATCGGCCGCGAGCGTTCCGCCGTCGGCAAGGATCAGGCGATATCCGTCGCCGTTACGCTCGACCGACGCGACGGCGGATCTGACGTGCCGAATCGTCTTGCTTTGCAAAAATGGCTGAAGGTGGGATTCGACATAACGGCCGAAAATACGACGCTGTGGATAGGCCGCGCCGTTGGCAGTGATCGCCTCGGCGTCATTCAGAACGGCGCCGGTCCGCTCCAGCCAATCGGCAAAGTGGCTGTCGTGACCGGAGATCAGGGTCATCCTCGACGCCGCCACATTGATGCGATGCGCCGGATCGGCCGTCGAATAAGCCAGACCATGACCGAGCCCCTCGCGGGGTTCGACGACCACGATATCGGCTGCGCCGGCCGGCAGCAGCCGCGCCAGGTGAAAGGCGGTCGCCGCGCCTGAAAAGCCGCCGCCGACAATCGCTATTACCGGCTCGCTGGCGCTCAAGACTGACTCGCACGCAGCGCCGACGGGCGATGGTCGCCGGCCACCGTTTCGCCGAACGGCCCCATGTTGACGGCCGTCGGCCGTGTCGAGATCTCATGATCGAGCGGCAACAGCGGCAGCACCAGTTCGCCGAAGCGATAGGCTTCCTCCAGATGCGGGTAGCCGGACAGGATGAAAGTATCGATGCCGATGCGCCGGTATTCGTCGATCCGCTCCGCCACGGTCGCCGCGTCGCCGACCAAAGCAGTGCCGGCGCCGCCGCGCACCAAGCCGACGCCGGCCCACAGGTTGGGGCTGATTTCGAGCTTGTCGCGACGGCCGCCATGCAGCCGGCTCATGCGCGACTGGCCGACCGAATCCATGCGCGCGAAAACCTTCTGCGCCTCGGCGATCGTCCTGTCGTCGAGACGGCTGATCAGCCGGTCGGCATCGGCCCAGGCCTCGTCGTTGGTCTCGCGGACGATGACATGCAGCCTGATGCCGAAGCTCACCGCGCGTCCGGCTTTCTCGGCAAGGCCGCGCACATGGTCAACCTTGGCCGCGACGTCTGCGGGCGGTTCGCCCCAGGTCAAATATTTGTCAATCTGCTCGGCAGCGACCGCGTTGGCCGCCTCCGACGAGCCGCCGAAATAGAGCGGCGGATGCGGCGTCTGCACCGGCGGGAACAGCAGCCGGCCGTCCTCAATGCGGAAATGCCTGCCTTCGAAGACAACCGTCTCGCCCCGCAGAACGGCCTTGTAGATATCGAGGAATTCCCGCGTCACCTCATAGCGCTCGTCATGGCTGAGGAAGATGCCGTCGCCCTTGCTCTCGACCGGGTCGCCGCCGGTGACGACGTTGATGAGCAGGCGCCCGCCCGAAATGCGGTCGAGCGTCGAGGTCATCCGCGCCGCGAGCGTCGGCGACTGCAGCCCGGGACGGACGGCAACAAGAAAGCGCAACCGCTGCGTCAGCGGCGCCAGCGCCGACGCCACCAGCAGGCTTTGTCCGCCCTCGTTTCCCGCCATCATTGAGGCCGGACACCGGCTAGGCAGAAAGGCTCAGCCTGAACTTCTCCGTATCTTTCTCTGGCCTTGCCTTGCGATCAGGTGGTTTGTCAGCAGATTTTCTTAAATTGGCGAGCGCGATGATGCCTCGAACAATGTTCTGTTTTTTCTTCGACGATTCCAGACCGCTCAAGAATGATCGGTCGATCTTCAACTGATCCAGGTTGAAATCGGCAAGGTAGCCGAAACTTGAATAGCCGGATCCGAAATCGTCGAGTGCCAAACCGACCCCGATATTTCGAATTTCCGCCAGGGCGTTCAAGGCGTTTCGGCTGTTCTGGATAAATACCCTTCCGTTATTTCCAGTTGCAGACGCGACGGCGGCAGTCCTGTTTGTCGCAACACCAGAAGATGCCATGGCATTTTGCCAATCTGCATTGGCAGTCGGCCGCGGCCGGGAGCAGACTTGCGGGCTCGATGGACATGACATACTCGATCCCATGACTATATTAACGGGGCTCGCCGGACCCTCCTCTGCCCGGTTCAAGCCCGGATCGATCTTGGAGAAAAAAATTGGCCTCGCAGCCTCCCGTCACGCTTGGAGATAGGGCCGAAGCCGCAGCGACAAAACCGCTGCGCGCCGATGCGCAGCGCAACCGCGATGCGCTGGTCGAGGTCGCAGCGGTGGCCTTTGCGGCACATGGCGTCGATGCCTCGCTGGAGGAGATCGCGCGCCAGGCCGGCGTCGGCATCGGCACGCTCTACCGAAGGAGGTGCGCGAAGTATGCATCGTTCTGAGGCTTTTGCCCGAAAGATAGGATCGACGCTTCGGCTTCGCCTCCGCCGGGCTGGTTCAACGCGAGGACCCCAAAGCCATGGAACGGGAGGTAGATCGGTTGATTGCCGATCACGTGAGCCAGGATTTTCTCGACCCATACGCGTTGCGATTTGATCATGATGAACACGCTCCAGCGCGCCCCCCTGCGTGAGGCCCTTGGAGAACCCCAACACGATCACGGCTGGACTCGTGTTGCCCCATGCCAGGGGATTCGCAGTGATCCTCCAATCGCCCTCCTCCCGCGCTGTGCGGTCGAAGACCACGCGTCCGTCAACGTGGCATGCGGTACAGTCGATACGTCCGTGCGCCGGCAGACAGCTCGTTTTGTTACTCGGCTCCGAGTTTCATGCCGCACAGCTTTCCAGAGCGAGCGGCGGCGCCAACTCGTGTATGCGCGCATTGGGACAAACCCGCCCAGCGATATCGCAAAGACGCTGGTGATGCGTCAGGTAGATTACCTGACCCACTTTCGCCATCTCGGCGAATAGCCGGAAGGCTTCCTCCGCACGGAAGCCGTCGAACCTCTCCATAATGTCGTCGGCGATGAAGGGAACAGGGGTTCGAATTGGGCGAACTCGTGGTAGCCGGCCACTCTGAGCGCGAGCCGGGCTTCCCCCTTGAGCTGGACCTTCACCACGCGTTCGAACTAGAGGTCGAGCACATAGTGCAGATAGACGTTTCTCAGCAAAACGCTGATCGAACCACCTTGTGGAGTTCCTTCATCGCTCGGGTGGATAGCTCCGTCCTCAAGGACGCCTGCCTTCAGCCAGCGCCTGATGAAGCTGATCACGCGGATCCGCACGCTACGTTCTGTGGGAACCGGAGGCGGGTGACTGCCTCCGGTGACCCGGTCGGAGGGGTGCGACTCCCCTCCGCCACTCGACTTTCTCGGGATCTCGACATCCATGAAGATGTGTTCTGGGACGAAAGCAATAATGAGACGGGACGCTGGGTCACAGAAAATCTGTCTTCAACGGGAGAGGATGCGGATGCGGGTTGACCGCACTATACTTGGCAAAGAGCGGCGCCAAGCGCAATACCCTCGAGGAGGATCGGCCGGCCGGTCGCGAGCCGATCGACTGCAAGCTGGTAACAGCGTCACTAAATACGACAAATGCAGCCCGACGGCACAACCCGCGGCTACCCGCAACTAGGTGGGGCAGGTAACGAATGCAAAGATTCGGCGGTCGTAAAAGACTTAACCAACTCGTCCAAGGCCTTCATTTGTAACAGAAATGATGGAAGCTTTTCGAGCGGCATGGCGCTCGGCCCGTCACACAGTGCGTTTTCGGGATCAGGGTGGGCCTCCAAGAAAATACCTGCCAAGCCCACCCCCAATCCGGCGCGTGCCAATTCAAATAGCTGATTGCGCCGTCCACCAGAAGTTGTGGCTCCGGGTTTGCGGAATTGCAGTGAATGCGTAACATCCAATATGATTGGCACGCCCTCGTTTACGTTTCTCATCGTGGAGATGCCAAGCATATCTACAACCAGATTGTCATAACCGAAACAAGTTCCGCGTTCGCAGATAATTACCTTACTATTACCGAGTTCACAGAACTTTCTCACGACATGTTTAGTCTGAACCGGGCTCATGAACTGCGGTTTCTTAACGTTTACAGCTTTCCCAGTCTTAGCTAAAGCTGCCACAAGATCAGTCTGCCGCGCCAGAAAGGCCGGCAGTTGCAACATATCGCAAACTTCGGCCACCACCGGCGCCTGTTCTGGACGGTGGACATCAGTCAGGACGGGAACATCAAGCCTATCGCGCACATCCTGCAGTATTCTCAACCCTTCCTCCATTCCGGGTCCTCGATACGATTTATGGCTGGAGCGATTCGCTTTGTCAAAAGATGCCTTGAAGACATACGAGATTTCATGCTGCAGAGTCTGCCGTTTCATCGTTTCTGCAACACTCAACGCCAAGTCGCGACTTTCCAAAACATTTACCCCACCGATTAATACAGCCGGTTTTGTGTTTGCGAACTCAACTTTGCCTACGGGGACGGTATTCATAAGAGAGCTCCGAAATTTATTACATATGGGCAACCTTGATCGCCTGACGCGTCGACCCGGACGGTCGGACAAAGCAGTGTATGCCTCAGCTTTGTACGCCTTCTCAGTTCGAGCTAGCCAACGCCATACGAAAGTCGCGATGTGGAACGCCAGCAACGGGCTCGCCCAGAAAAAGGGCTGGCTTGCCGGTTTCCTTCCACACCACCCTCGGTGCTTACGATTGGCAGTCCGTCTTAAGGGAGATCATGACAACCGTTGGCTAGTCCGATCGCGGCGAATGGCTCGACGAGAGCGAGGCATGCAATTGGACGAGCGATACTGGGCAAAGGCTCCCTGTTTGATTTAATTCGGGTTCTCCTGCTGCTCAAAACAGATGTTATTCAGCACCGTTCTGGGTGGGCGCGTAGCGTCGCGGCGCCAAAGCCGAAGTACGGTTCCGGCCTCGAGGAGTTTTAGGGATGTTTTTCTAAGTGCCGGAACAAAAGCGAGCAATCGATCTCGCGTCACTCGAGCGATCGGCCCGGCTACACTGATAGTGCCCAACAGAGGCGTTTCCTGTTCGATCGCCGCCGGAATCCCGACAGCTACTACAGCGATGCCCGGCTCAGCTTCCTCCCACACGAATCCATAACCTCGTTGTTTAGTCGTATGCAACTCCCTGAGTAAGCTTTCGACGGATTGCAGCACGTTAGGTCCGTGCTCCTGAGGCGTTCCGAAGCCGTCTCGAAGGACAACTGCAACCGCATCGTCGGTCGGCAATGATGATAGCCAAACCTTTCCGGTTGCCGTAGCGTGCAGGGCAACATCACGACCCATACCGGGAGCGACCACGAGGCTACCACGGGCACCTTGTGCCTTTGCAATCCAGACGAGACGCCCGTTGTCCACCAGTGTCATGCCGACCAATTCTTCAAATTCCCCAGCTACTTTGTTGAGCAAAGCTTGGCAATGTTCCAAGCCCCCACTGTCTCCCAGTGTTCGAAATCCCAAGGCGGCCATCTTCATTGTCAAACGATAGTTCCGGTTCTTAACCTGCGTGGCAAATCCGCACGCAGTTAACGAGGAGAGCACCCGATGGCTTGCACCTTTGGGCAACCTGGCGAGTTCGCTAATTTCGCCCAGGGAAAGTCCTTCAGGCGCTTCTGCAAGGATTTCCAGCAGCGTGAGGCCTCGTTCCAGGTTGACGGCGCTCGACAATCGGATAGATCCTTGCTGATAAGATGCAACGCCATAACGGCGCCGGTGAGCTAGACTTCTGCGTCATAGCCCGGTTTTGGTTAGATGGCCATCCTGCAATAGGAGCTTTATTGAAAGTGAAACATTTCTTTGCAAATCACAACATGGCATCTACGATTTTGTGGCTATGATGGCTATCTCACGTTCTCACAAATACAGGACGGCTTGACTATGCCTGATCTCGACGCCGAACACCTCAAGTGCGAGGATCGATCAAACGCGCCCGACCTTGCTGCAAGTAGATTGCCAATGCTCGAGCGGGCACGGGATGCTATCCTGCAGGAAGCGAAAACGCTTATGACCGTCGCTGCTCGTCTCGATGAACAGATTTGCCTATTGGCAGATTACATCGTTTCAAGCTCGGCTCTCGTTGTCGTTTCGGGCGTTGGCAAATCAGGCCTTGTAGGGGAAAAGATCTCGGCAACACTCGTTTCGACCGGTACGCGCTCAATCGCGCTGGATCCACTCGACGCTTTGCATGGCAGCCTTGGAAGAGTTTGCTCGGGCGACGTGTTTCTTGCTTTGTCAAAGTCGGGCCAAACTGACGAACTAATCCAAATGGTCCGCGCATTTAAGACCCTGCCGATTCGGATCGCCTTGATAACCGCAAACGGGAGTTCCGCGCTGGCTGAGATGGCCCACCATGTGCTCGATATGGGGCCGGTTGAGGAGGTCGGCATATTAAGGTTAGCGCCGACGGCTAGCACCACTGCCATGATGGCGATCGGAGACGCTTTAGCGGTTATCCTAGAAGAGCGGCGCGGTTTCACCCGGAATGACTTTGCGCGAGTTCATCCAGGTGGAAATCTCGGCAGGGTGCTTGCACGACGGGACTCGTACCCAGAAAACGCAAGCTACTAATATGGCAATGACATTTCGGCACCCGTCTCCGAGAAGAGACCCTCAAACAAAAGCCGGCTCAGGGACCCTACTTAGGCTCTCTCACATCCACCGCTGGGCAAATGCAGCGAGGATGCTTATTCCAGAGAATCGGGCGCGGAACGCCATGATTTATGTCCAGTTCGCAAACATTACCGGTGTCGACGCGCACCCATTGGGTGCCGAAAAAATTCGGCTGTTCTTGTCCGAGAGCACGCCCGATGCACTTGATCGGCCCGTGAGCAGCCACTACGAGAACGGTTTTGTCGGAGCCATAAGCGCGTTCAAGGTCATCAAGAAAACAGCCGATCGCTTTCAGATAGCCTCCCCGTCGCGTTTTCCAGTTCTTCGACATGGGCCAGATGCTGCGCTGATACCAGTTATAGAATTCATCGGCGCCAAAACGCCGGATTACCTCCTCGTTCGAGAGTCCGTTCCAACTGCCGTAATCAATTTCATTCAGTCTCGAATCTTCAACCGGTGCGTGCCTGACGCCGCAGGCGGCCAGAGCGATATCAGAATACGTACGGGTTCGTTTGGAAGGCCCGCAGAATGTTGCGACCGGGATGCGGCCGGCAATTCGGAGAGCCTTTCCGAGTTGCCGCGCCTGACGCTTACCTTCGGCAACAAGAGGAGGATCGGCTTCGCCTCCAACCCATATAGCCGTTTCACCGGAGGAAAAGGTGTTCCCGTGTCTAGAAAGCACGATTCTCATATACAGCCGTCACAATGGTCTTTGGGATTGTTCCCCATTAACTCTTTTGGCGAAGGCAGTGTAGTTAATATTTGTAACGGAATGTTGATTATTTATGAAGGTAGGAGTTCACTTGTTTGATCTTGCAAGGAGGTATAGATGTCGGGTAGCTTGGCAGGACGAGTGGCTGTCGTAAGCGGAGGAAATGGGGGGATCGGTCTGGCTATAGCGAAACGCCTTGCAAGTGAGGGCTCGCTGGTCGCTATCTTGGACGTGACAGACAGAGAGCACGTGAGTGGAGGAGATTTGTTGTCGATCCACTGTGACGTAACTCATCTCGAAAGTGTGCAAGTCTCTCTTGCACGCGTACGTGAAGCTTTCGGCACCATTCAGATTTTGGTCAACTCGGCCGGGGTGCTCGGACCTGTCGCCAATGCAGTTGACATCGAGGTTGACGCATGGCGCCTAGTTATCGAAGCAAATCTAACGAGCACGTTCATCTGCTGTAAGGCCGTAGCAGTAGGCATGATCACGGCAGGGTACGGCCGGATCATTAACATAGCCTCCGCGCAAGGAAAGGAGGGCACGTCACTCGCTGGCCCCTATGCCGCGTCAAAGGCCGGGGTAATAGCCTTTACAAAAACTCTCGGAAAGGAGCTCGCCACCACTGGTGTTCTGGTGAACTGCATTACGCCGTCTGTAGTAGACACGGGGATGTTTAATGAAATCTCGATCGAACGCCGCGCGGATCTTCTCGATCGTATCCCTATGGGCCGGTTTTGTTCTGCGCACGAGGTCGCCGCAATGACAGCGTGGTTGGCGGGCGATCAATGCTCTTTTTCAACCGGGGCCGTCTTTGATATGTCTGGCGGAAGGTCCACTTACTAGGGCCTGTTGAGATTCATCGTGAGTTTATGACGGCGGCTGCGAGATGGATGATTGCGTTGAAGCTCTGGTCGGTTTTGTCAGCTCGCATTGCGATGCGTTTGAACTCCTTGAGTTTGCAGAAGAAGTTCTCGATGAGATGACGCCATTTGTAGAGTTCGAGGTCGAGGGGCAGCGGCAAGGCGCGCCTCTGATGCTGCGAGATGACGATCTTGGCGCCGCGCTCGTTCAGATCGGCGATGATGGTGTTGCTGTCAAAGGCCTTGTCGGCGATCAGCCCGCCGAAGGAGAGGCCGTCGATGAGCGGCGCGACACCCACCGTATCGAAGCGATGGCCACGCAGGAGAATGAAGCGCACGAGATTGCCGAGCGCATCGGTGAGCGCAAGAATCTTGGTGGTCATGCCGCCCTTGGAGCGGCCTATGGCCTGGCTTTGAGTCCCCCTTTTGCGCCCTGGCCGTGGCGGTGGACCTTGACGCAACGTCCCACAATCAATGAGGTGGGTGATGGCACGAGTACTCGGCGAGGCCTTCAGTCGAGTATGGCTCGACAGGCTGTGAAGTGGTCGGCGCAAATTCGTACGGGATCCAAAGTTACCTAAAAGCGATAAGATGGGGAAGATTCTTGCGCCCGATTGTGATCATACCGACAAGACTCGGCTCCTCCAGGCTTCCCGGCAAGGCGCTGAGCGATATCAATGGGCAACCAATGATTGCCCATGTCTGGCGGAGAGGTATAGAAGCAGGCATAGGACCGCTGGTCGTCGCCTGCGGGGATCAGGAGATCGTCAATGCCGTCAGAGAATTCGGGGGTCGACCGGTTTTGACAGATTCGGCCCTCCCGTCAGGCTCGGATCGCGCGTACGCAGCTCTGTGCGAGGTTGACCCCGAAGAAGAATACGATACGGTCGTCGTTCTCCAAGGGGATTTGCCAACCATCGATCCTGCGGCTATCAAGGCCACACTGGCACCCTTGGTCCGTGATACAGAATGCGAAATCGCGACGCTGGCCACGGTGATCGACGACCCCGCCGAACTCCACGCACCACAGGTCGTAAAAATCGCATTGGCCATGATACCCGGCGATAGCATTGGGCGAGCGGTCTACTTCAGCCGTATGGTTATTCCATACGGTACGGGAGAGCACTATCACCATATCGGAATGTACACCTACCGACGGGAGGCTCTTGCCAAATATGTCAGTCTACCCTGCGGCGTTCTGGAGCAACGTGAGGGCCTCGAACAATTAAGGGCTATTGAATACGGCATGCGTATAGACGTCAATGTCATTCAGACGGAACCGCTAGGTGTCGATACAACTGTAGACTTGGAGAGGGCGAGAGCGCTCCTAGGCTAGTCTCTCATGTTCCCTGTCAAGCTTTAAGGCAAGAAGGCTCGCCTGCTTGGCAGGTTTGCGAAGCAGTCGGATGGGCTGAAGCTGCACAGGGCTGGGGGTGTAACTCAGAGACGACGGTTGATCAGACTCTCATCCGCGGGTTGAGTACCGGCCTTCGGTGTTTCGTCTCGGGGCTGTCCTCGGTCTAGAGGTTGGGCGTCGGGCGCATCGGCTCGGCCACATAACTCTTATGACCGTGGTCAAGAATGATGGATGACCTTTTTCGCCCTATGCCTTTTGCCACAGGTTTTGTTTGCCATTGATGAGGGCAGCACGGAGACGGGATGGGGCCTTGAGACGACGGTTGATCCAGCTCTTATCCGCGGGTTGGTTACCGCACTTCCGTAATCCGTCCTGGGCTATCCCTGTCTAGTATCGGGCGTTGGGCTGATGCCCAGCCACATAGTTAGGACGGGAGTTCCCCACCGTGGCCACATCCCGTCACCGTGCTGCCCGGTTTTTCCGCCGGGAGATCCGGCGCGGGCAGAGCCTTCAATCCGGCGGCGCCCGCGCCGGGGGCGCGCTTGTCGGGATCCTGATCTTCGATGAAGAAGCGCACTGCATCTCAACGCACCGGTTCGACCTGGTGGCCGATGGCCCACAGGAACGCCGCCATCTCGCGCGCGATCGCCGCAACGACGATGGGTTTGTTCTTGCCCGCAGCCGTCAGGCGCCGGTAGCGGGCGCAAAGCCGCGTCTGCGCCCTCCAGGCGATCTCGCGCACCGTCTTCGGCAGACCCTCGAGCCTGACGCGAATAGGCCCCGTCACCCTGGCGGGATAGCGGTAGGCCCAGGCGCCTTCGATCAGGACGCGGCGGGCGCGGCGATTGCCGGCCAACGTCAGGCCGCCGCGCTTTACCGTGTCACCGGTCGAGCGCTCCGAGGGCACCAGGCCGAGAAAGGCCATCAGCTGCCGCGGAGTGTCGAACCGGCGGACATCGCCGACTTCGCTGACGAAAGTGACGGCGACGATGAAGGACACACCACGCAGCGCCTGATAGGCCGCCACCACCGGCGCCATCGACCAGCTCGGCACCAGCTCGGCCAGTTGCGCATCCAGCCGCTCCAGCCGGTCCTGCGCATCGGTGACCACGTCGACCTGGTCCTGGAACACGATCTGCTGGGCCGGATGGTCGAACTTTTGCGCCGCCAGCCAGCGGGCATGGCTCCGGGTCCAGTTCTTGCGTCCGGTAAAGACCCGGCCATGGCGCAGCAGGAACGACAGAAGCTGCTGGCGCTTCTTGCGCAGATCCTCGCTCGCCGCGGAGCGCACCCGCACTAGATCGCGCACCGCTTCATGCACCGCGTCTGGAACCCAGATTCCCTTCAATTCTCCGCCCGCAGCAGCCGCGCCAGACTGACCGCATCGCGCCGGTTCGTCTTGACGCGCTCGCCCGGTCGCTTGGGGATCAGCGAGGGCGCAACGACATCGCAGCGCTGACCGAGCTCGGCGATCTGCCGGTAGAGCCCGTAGCCGGTCGGGCCGGCTTCGTAACAGAAATGCAGGCGAGGATGCTTTTTCTCCAGCTTGCGCACGAAGCGCTCGACCGCCGCCGGCCTCGCTTCGATCTCGCCGAAATACCGGACCTCCCCATTGCGGCCACCCTCGGCAACCGCAATGGCGTGCTTCGCCTTCGACACGTCGACACCGACGTAAAAAACGCTATCTTGCTTCATGGCCCGTCCTTTCTTCGCTTGGGGCTCGGCTCGGGCACTCCCCGAGCAACCCCCGTTTGCTTAACAGCTGCAAAGACTAAGGGCGGGCCGCCGCTCAGACCACGGTCATAACGTCTAGCGACGGGAGTTTCCCACCGTGGCCCCATCCCCGTCCGACTTTTGCGAAATGCGCAGGTTCGGGGCTTTGCTCGCCCACAAGCGCGGCGAGCCACGGGTTTGTGCGATGGTCCGGGCGCCGGAGTTTGCTGCTGCTTTATGCTACCGAAACACGGAACAGTCGTAGCGCGCTGATCAGCCCGGCGCAGCGGAGCGCGGCGACAAATGCCATTACCTACATCGGGGCTGCGGACGCTCGCCAGCTTCGATGCGGCATAGGCCAGGTTTCACCCAGTTCCCTTGCGGCTGCCAGCAGATCTGGTGCGACTGCCTCCAAGCGAGATGAAGGCATCCGCACTGACGGCCCGGCAACGCTAACACAGCCCAGCGCGGGCCCACCCTCTCGATCAGGAATAGGAACTGCAAGCGCGGTGATACCGACAACACTTTCATCGGCAGATACCGCGTAGCCATATTTCCGCACCCGCTGAAGTTCATCCAAGAGCTCCTGCTCATTCGTAACGCCGGAGCGCGCATAGTTGCGCGGGAGAATAAACCCTCGCCGACGGACGTGTGCTTGGGCCTCTGCATCATCGAGAGTAGATAACCAGGCGCGACCATTGGCTGTTGCGTGGAGTGCCGGTCCAGCTTCCATCGTCGGGTCGTAACGAAGGCCTTCCGAAGTTCCCTGAGCACTCGCGATCCAAACAAGCTCCCCGTCTTCTTCCGCGCAAACACGAACAAACTCGCCAGTTCGCTGCGCCAACCTGTTGAGGATAGGCTGACAAACCTCATTGAGGCCGATGTTGCCAAAGAAACGAAGGCCCAACGCGGCGGTCCGGATCGCCAGACGATAATGCTGTGTGACCGCCTCTTGGATCGCGAAGTCCCGATCAACGAGAATCGAAAGGAGTCTATGAGCGATGCTTTTGGGAAGCTTGAGACGCCGCGCAATGTCACTAATTGCGAGCCCCTCTGGGTGATCCGCGAGCAGTTCGATGATATCAAGAGTTCGCTCGGTAGGTGAAACATTTGCCACGATTATCCCTCAGCAATGGACACGTCCAATTTGTGTGACCGGAGCAACACTTACTGACCGAACGATGATTGGGCAAACTGCGTCAGGTGTTCGCAGATGCTAAGCGCAACATTGGGAATAACGGCCTCAGCTGTCCGATTGTTGCACGTGACACCCCAGCGAGCCAGCGCCCCTGCCCCGATCTCGATGTTGTTCGCGTCGCGTGTCGTCACGCGACGCTTAGTGGTGGCGGCGGTTTACCCAATTGGATCCTACGCCGCGTTTTCGTGGACCTCCGCAAGGGCCGCGTCGATGGCCTCGCCCAGCAATCCCACGATTGTTTCGATATGCTCGCTGTTCGCGATCAAGGGGGGGCAAATGACAACGTGGTCCCCGGCATAGCCGTCAATTGTACCACACAGTGCATGTGTAATTAGCCCTCTAACTTGGGCGTTCTGATAGATCCGTGAACTTAAGTCATGCGAGGCTGCAAAAGGAGCTTTTGTCTCGCGGTCCTTGACAAGCTCGAGCGTCATCAACATACCTCGACCGCGTATGTCGCCTACGTGCGGATGTTGATTGAACCTGTCTTGCAGGCGCT
>NZ_JAMYLO010000028.1:0-70901 GCF_040318075.1 Mesorhizobium sp. M1328
AGCGCACGCGCGCCGACACGCGGTTTCATCTCGCCATCCTGCGCGCCTCGGGCAACGACCTGCTGGTGCCGCTCGGCGTGCTGATCGAATCGGCGTTCGATCACCTGTTTGTTTTCGTCACGCGCGAAACCAGCGACCAGCAGCATGCGCAGAGGCTGCATGAGGCGATCGAGAAGAACATCCGCCTGCAGCGGCCGGCCGCAGCCCGTGCCGCGGTGCACAGGCTTCTCGCCAACACCGACGATGTTATCGGGCGGTCACGACGGTGATGATTGCACCGGGCTGTGGATTTTTTACCGCCGCGGCGTATTTTGTTCTTGCTTTGTGCCGGCAGCTATGCTAGTAACTTGGGTATGGTGCTAATTGGCTCCAACGACCCGCCTCCCGAGGCGGGTTTTTTGTTTCTGGCGTCTTCCGATCGGAAGTTGTGCGTGCTGCGGTGCACAGACTTCTCGCGAATACAGATGACGTTATCGGCCGGTCTAGGCGCTAATTCGATCGTTTCTCGGCCAATAGCGTGTAAGTCGGGTCAACCGGCAACGAAGGTCGATCATTCCTGTCGGTGGCAAATCGCAAATTTAGGAGATTAGCCGAAATCCTCCCTTCGTCATCCCTGGGCGGAGCAAGGAGCGAAGCGACGCGGCGCAGACCCTGGGATCCATGCCGTTTACCTTGCGGCAGTGCTCCAGCGGACCAGAACCAAACGCTGCCACCCCTGTCCTACGAAAAAGCTCGAAGCACTCTGGGACTGGTCGTCTCGATCAATTCGGTCTCCCATTGGTGGAGCCAGTGCTTCAGCAGCTTCTGGCTCGCGGTCATGGTGGAACGGCAACGAGCGCAATGGCGGATGCAAGCGCCGCTCTGAGCCGCTGCATTCTTCGGCGGATGTCACGGCATGGATCCCAGGGTCTGCGCGACGTCGCTTCGCTCCTGCTCCGCCCTGGGATGACGAAGGTGTGGTGGCATGTGGCTAATCGCCAGCGTTGGAGATTGGCGGCTGTAGCTGGTCGGCAGCGAACGTCTACAGTTCCTTTCGGGCTCAATCGAAGAACCAAATCCTCTGTGCAAACGAACTAGCCTGCGGCAGTCGAATGTTGGTGTTTTGCGACACTCCCAGACGTTAATCCCAACGTTCTCAGATCGTCTGCTTCTTGCCATCCCTGGTCGGCATGAGGTCGACGCCGTTGACCTTGCCGATATGCGTGGCCAGCATCGGCACATACTGGTCGGCGGGGCCGGCCGCGAAGGCACCGGCGAAGGCGTTCTTGGTGGCGTTGCCGAGCGGGTTGGCGATGCCGGCAGCACCCGCCATCGATTCCAGATAAGTAAGGTCCTTGAAGGCGTTGGCTATGGTGAATTTGTGCGCTTCGCGGTCGCCTTCCAGCGTCCAGCGCATGAAGGTCTGGTAGAAGCCGCAATCCATGCGGCCGTTGCGGATGACGCTGTCGAAGCGCGGCGGCGAGATGCCGACCTTCTGCGCCAACGCCAGCGCTTCGGAATAGATCGCGGCGTAGCCGAGCGAAATGAAGTTGTTGAGCAGCTTCATGCGATGGCCGTCACCGGTGTCGCCGATGTGGACGATGCGCCCGGCCCAGGTTTCGAGCACCGGCTTCAGCCGGGCAAAGACCGCGTCGGGCGCGCCGACCATGGCGTCGAGCGTGCCTTCCCAGGCCTCCTTCGGGGTGCGGCTGAGCGGGGCATCGACATAATCGACGCCGAGCGCCTTGAGCTCGGCGGCCAGCGCCACCGTCGAGACAGGATCCGAGGTCGAGCAGTCGACGACAACCGATCCCTGCTTCAGGCCTTCCTTGAGGCCGCCGGGGCCGCGGATGATGGCTTCGACCTCGCGCGAGCCGGTGACGCATATGAACACGATATCGGATGCCGCCGCGACGTCGCGCGAGGTCGCCGCTTCCCTGGCGCCCCGGCCGAGCAGGTCTTCCGCCGGCGTGCGGTTCTTGCGGCCGAGAAACGTCAGCGGATAGCCCTTGTCGACGATGTTCTTCGCTATGCCGTGCCCCATCAGGCCAAGCCCGATGAAGCCGATCTTTTCGCTCGCGGCGGTCGTGTTCATGTCGTTTCGTCCTATTTTGCAATGATGGATGACGGCGCTGCACCTTGCCGGCGAATTGTTGAAGCGGGTTTTTGCCGCATGCCATGGCAGGCGATTGCAGAGTTCGATATTGTCTGACAATACACATGAATTCCAGGGAGAGCAAAATGACGAAGCGGATCATGTTCACCGGCGGCAGCGGCAAGGCCGGGCGCCACGTCGTGCAGTATCTGGTCGAGCAGGGCTGCCAGGTGCTCAACATCGACACCAAGCCGCTCGACAATCCCAAGGTGCGCACGCTGATCACCGACATCACCGATAGCGGGCAGGTGTTCAATGCGCTGTCGAGCTATATGGGCCTGCATGAATTCGACCCGTCGCTGCGCACGCAGCCGGTCGATGCCGTGGTGCATTTCGCGGCGATCCCGCGCATCATGATCACGCCCGACAATGAGGTGTTCCGCATCAACGCGCTCGGCACCTACAACGTGATCGAGGCTGCGGTGAAGCTCGGCATCCGCAAGGTGGTGATCGCCTCCAGCGAGACGACCTACGGCCTGGTCTTCGCCAACGAACCGCGCGATCCGACGCATTTCCCGCTCGACGAGGAGTACGACGTCGATCCGATGGACAGCTACGCGCTGTCCAAGGTCGTCAACGAGAAGACCGCGCGGGCGTTTGCACAACGCGATGGCACCGACATTTACGCCCTGCGCATCGGCAACGTCATCGAGCCGCATGAATACTCGCTGTTTCCGAAATGGTTCGCCGATCCGGGTTTCCGCAAGCGCATCGCCTGGAGCTATATCGACGCGCGCGACCTCGGCCAGATCACGCTGCGCGCCATCGAGAAGGACGGGCTCGGCTATCAGGTGTTCAACGCCGCCAATGACGACACCTCGTCCGACCTGCCGACAGCCGAACTCCTGAAGCGGTTTTACCCCGATGTGCCGGTTAAGGGCGAACTTGGCGAATACGAGACGCTGCTCTCCAACCGCAAGGCACGGGACATACTCGGCTTCCGGCCGGAGCACAGCTGGCGGAAATATGTCAAGACGACCTGACGGGCGTACCTGACGCGAAACCGGCACTGGGCAGCACCGAATTTCTCGTCATGAGGCTAGGCTCAGGACCCGCTACGACCGATGCGCCCACACCCTACGTTCAGGCGTTCGCCGTCTGGTTCATCCACACGATTTCCCAAACGTAGCCATCTGGGTCTTCAATGTGGCGGTTGTACATGAAGCCAAGATCCTGTGCCGGGTTGGGATCGGCGCGACCGCCCGCCGCAACCGCGCTGGTTAGTGTTGAATCGACGGCGTCGCGGTTATCGACAGTGAGGACGATCATTGCCTGGCTGTCGCGCCGTGCGTCGCCGATTGGGCGTGTAGTGAATTCGCGGTAGTGGTCATGGGTCAGCAGCATCACCCCGATCGTGTCCGAGAACATGAGCGAGGTGGATTTCTCGCCCGAAAACTGTGGGTTCACAGTGCCGCCTAGCGCCACGTAGAACGCCGTCGACGCTGACAGGTCACGGACAGGCAGGTTCACGAAAATCATTTTGGGCATCGATTTCGCTTTCTCCAGGGATGCGCGCTGCGCTATTATCTTGCTGCAATGTTAGTAGATGCAATGTATCTTGATTGCAAGATACATTTTGGCAAGGGAATATTTGACATGGATCGCGCCGAGGCCGCAGCTAAGGAATGGGCTCGCGAGCGCCCCGATCTTCCCTTGTTGCCTGTTGAAACGGTAGGTCGCCTGCTCGATGCCGCCGCGCGGGTTATCCGCGATCACATGAACCCGTTGCTCAAAGAAGCAGGCCTGAATGTAGGTGAGTTCGATGTGCTCACGCCGCTCAGGCGCGCCGGTGAACCCTATATGCTCTCACCTACTCAGCTCTACGAATCGGCAATGATCTCCTCGGGCGGCATGACGAGCCGCCTGGACCGGCTGGAGCGCGCCGGGCTGGTTGAACGACGCCCCGATCCCAACGACCGGCGCGGCAAGCAAATTGCGCTGACGACTGGCGGCAAGCGCGCGATAGACGATTTGATCGGTCCAATGGTGGCGCTGGAAGAGCAATTAATCTCCGTGCTGACGCTGGCGGAGCAGGAAACTCTTAACGCTCTGCTTAAGAAATTGCTCACCGGCCTCTAGGCACGTGAACTCATAAATGCGGTATAACCGCGATGGGTGGGAAGCAGAGCAAAGGGGTTGGCTTAGCCCTTCACGCCCCATTTTAGTTGGCTGGCATCGACGACGTCTGATCCCATATGCTCAACGAAAAAGTCTCGTATCCTCTGGCGATGCCGATCCCACCTGGGAGACATTCGTTCACTTTCATTCTCATATTCAGCTAGAAATACCCATTCCACGAATTGGTCCGCTGTAACATCACCGGATTGAGGAATAAAATCGGTGACATGCATGAACTTGTCGCCGTGCATTCCTCCACAATACCCATGACCAGCACAGACCGCGTGCATGAGCGAGTCGAATCTATTCTTTGCTTTCATGGAACATGCGCGATGGTGAAGCGGGATGCCTACGCGCGCGGCGGCAACATATCCTTGTTGGGCGTAGGTCCGCAATGGGGTCGTTTTCCGACCGGGACTTTCATATTGCGGAGGAATCTGATTCACGCTCTGCATGAGCCGATATGATCTGACCGACTTCGGATGGCGCGTGATCGAGCCGCTGTTGCCCAACAAGCCGCGAGGGATGCCGCGCGTCGATGATCGGCGGGTGCTAAACGGCATGAGTCTACGTCCTAGGTCGTAGTCCACGTCAGCAGTCGCCTCTGCCTCTGCATCAACGAGTCCTGAACCCTACTTGTCTTTCCAGAATTCGGCCTGGAGTTGCGCCGCTTCATCGGCAAGCAGCGGGCCGACGACTTCAGTCGGACGCTGCCCAGCTTCGAAGACGATCCTGCAGGGCAGGTCGAGTGTGGGATTCTCGACATGTGCGCCCGTCAACTCCTTGAGGTCGTGTTCGCTCTGCCCAAAGACGACCCGTCCGATGCCCGCCCAATAGATTGTCCCGGAGCACATCGCGCAAGGTTCGGCCGAAGTGTAGAGTGTGCAGGAGGCCAGCTGTTCGAGACTGATATTCATCCCCGCCCACGAGGCCAGCAGCCTTTCGGCATGAGCGGTGCGGTCGCCCCCGCCGGCTTTGTAAGCGTTGGGCTGCTCGCGCAACACATTGCCGTCCTTGTCGGCGAGGAGCGAACCAAAGGGATGTTCGCCGGCATCGCGGGCCTTGCGCGCGATCTCGAACGCCTGACGGAGTAGGCGCTCATCATAAGGGCGTTGTGGCATCGGCAGATCCTCCGCCGCTTGACCATAGTGCCGAACGATCCGCCGAAACAAGTTGGCGGGCCAGGGAAAGTGACCCTAAGACGTAGACTCATTACCGCGTAGCCAGATGCGGATTGCGACGAGTTTGATGTCGAAGGAGTTGTAAGACATGGACACAGCGGAGTGGCGTACTCGTATTGCGCTAATGGTCGATAAGCTGCGATCCCTGACACGGGCAGAATTCTTTGATGAACAAAACCGTCTCTACAATGACGTAGAGCAGGATCTTTTTGCCCTATACAACGCCTTTACGTTCGACATGAGATGGTTGAAGCCGTTTCTAGAAAAGAAGCGAACTGGGCGGGCTCGTTGGCTCCCACTTGACCCCAACGATCTCGCTTCGATGGACGTCAGGGAGGTCTACTGGCGTTTACAAGAAAATCACGCCGACGACCGGTTCATGGACGGAGCTTTGATCGAGCCATTCGAAAATGGGTCGCTAGTCGCAGCCCTTGAACGGATTTCAGAGGGACTTGATGGCCTTGTTCCTCAACGGAACTAGGAGACTAATTCCACAACCTCGGTCATTTCGCGATTATGAGTTGACGGCCTAGCGCTTGACTAAAGCCTCACTCTGCCAGAGTGAAGGCATGAACAACCTCGCACCGCGACCGTTCCAAAATCCTTCACCTGCTGGTCGAGGGCCAAGCTATCCGCACCATTACCCGGAAGGCCAACGCCGTGGCTCTGCACTTCATGTATTACAACTTCGTCCGCATCCATGCTTCGCTTCGCATGACCCCGGCAATGGCCGCTGGCGTAACCGGCAAGCTATGGGAGATTTGCGACATCGTTGCGTTAGTCGAAGCGAAAGAGGCAGAAAAGCCGATGAAGCGTGGCCCTTACAAGAAGCGCCCCCCTAAATGAACATTCTTGTTCCATTGGTGTCTGTAATCGGTCCGATTTATTTCGCCGCTCTGGGCTTCCCCCTTGAATTTGTTTTGATCTGGGCCGCTGTCTGGACGGGGCTTCGCGCCATCGCTACCTGGAGACCGATTTTCGTAGCTCTTAAAGAGAGCGATGGCGACCAGCCACCGTCATGGCTCGATCGGCATCCTTCCGTCGCTTTGGTCGGAGCCTTTGCAGCTACACTGGCAGCATTCGAAGCGGCGCATGTGGCAGTCTACTATTGGACGATCTGGCGGTTGGTTTCAAACTGACCCACTACCGCCCAGGCTCATGATTCGTTGCGACTAGGGCGTTGAGCCAGCCAGATGCTGCCGATGACGAAAACGACGCCGGCGATTTGAGGCAAGGTCAGCGTCTGGTCCAGGAGTACCCATCCAAGCAGCACGGCGGTCACCGGGCTGAGGAAAAGCAGCGACGACACCACCGAAGATTCCAGCCGCGCAATGCCCCGGAACCAGAGGACATAGGTCAGCGCCGCGCCGATCAGCCCGAGCCACGCCAGTCCAAGCAGGTTGGCCCCGGTCGGGAGCGGGATGGAAGGCTCGAAAAGCAGCGCCACCGGAACGAGAAGCAGACCGCCAGCGGTCAGCTGCCATGCCGTGAAGGTAAGCAGCGATACTGGCGGTTGCCACTTACGCGACAATACGCTTCCGAAGGCCATGGAGGCCGCCCCGGCGACGCCGGCGGCAACGCCGACCGCATCGAGCGTCGCGTTCGGGGTCAGCACCAGCAACGCGACACCTGCGATCCCGACAAGGGCGGCGAGGATCGACAGCCGGCGGACAGGGCTGCCAAGCAGGGCAGAGGCAAGGAAAATCACCATCAACGGCTGGACCGACAGCACGGTCGCCGCGACCCCGCCCGGAAGCCGGTAGGCGGCGACAAACAACAGGCTCAGGAAGATCGAGATGTTGAGGGCTCCGAGCACGAAACTGCGCAGCCACCAGATGCCCGCCGGAAGTTGCCGAACGATCGCCAGCAGCAGCAATCCGGCGGGCAGGGCTCGCAGCATTGCGACCGTCATCGGGGAAAAATTCGGCACGAACTGTGTGGTGACGATATAGGTGCTGCCCCATATCGCCGGTGCAATGGCTGTAAGCAACAGATCGAAACGGCGCGTTTTCATAAGATTTCCAGTACTTCGGCAAGAGGGCGGCGCGGCTTTTGCGGCCAGTTTCCGGGCGCGGCGCGGCCGATCGCGATGAGCATCACCGGCACTTCATTGCGCCCAAGGCCAAACTCGCGGGCCACGCTTTCGGCATCGAAGCCTCCCATCGGACCAGCGACGAGCCCCAGCGCTTCGGCTGCAAAAATCAGCGTTGCAGCGCCAAGCGTTGCCGAGCGCACCGCTTCGTCGCGGGCCGCCCGAGGATCGGCATATTGTGCGCGGGCGCCTTCCTGCCAGCCCGAAGCCATATCCGCCGGCATGAAGCCGGCTTCGACGAAAGGAAGCAGCCTTGCATTGAGGGCGGCGTGGTCGGGCAGTACGCCGCAGACGATGAAGGTGACCGCTGCTTCCTGCACCTTGGCCTGGCCGTGGGCCACGCTGCGCAACCGCGCCTTTGCTTCCGGCGTCCGCACGGCGATGAACCGCCAATTCTGAAGGTTGTAGGCGGTTGGCGCGCGCGTTGCGAGGCGTGCCAGCTCCTCGACCTCGGTATCCATCAATGCGTGCGAGGGATCGAACCGATTGGCCGACATGCGCCGCTCGATAAGGGAGATTGTAGGGTTGGTCATCATGTCATTCCGAAATTGAGTAAGCCGTTCGGGAAGCAGATAGAGAATTTACCAACGAGCGATAATATGTGACAATCGAAAGACATTGTTTACTGGAAGAGAATGGTGCGATGGATCGCCTGACGGCGTTGCAGGTTTTCCGCCACGTGGCGGAACTGAACAGCTTTGCCGAAGCCGGACGGCGGCTCGGCCTCTCGCCTCCGGCGATCAGCAAGAACATCGCCGAGCTGGAGGCGCATCTGGACGTGCGGCTCATCAACCGGACGACGCGGCGCATGGCGCTTACCGAAGAGGGCAGGATCTATCTGGAGCATGTCACGCAGGGGCTCGATGCGCTGGCCAGGGCCGACCAGGTCCTGGGTCCCATCAAGACGGCGCCGAGCGGGACGTTGCGGGTCAGCGCGCCGATGACCGTCACGTTGACGCGGCTTTCGGCTGGCATTCCCGCGTTTCTATCGCGCTATCCCGATTTGAAACTCGACCTGCATCTTGATGACAGGCGCGTCGATATCGTGCGGGAGGGATTTGACCTAGCCATTCGCGGCAGCGACAATCTCGAGGATTCCAGCCTGGTCGCGAGAAAGCTTGCGGTCATGCCGCACGTGCTTTGCGCAGCTCCGTCCTATTTCGAGAAGCATGGCCGGCCCAAAACGCCTGCCGATTTGAAGGCGGCCAATTGCATCCGGTTCAGCCTCTCGGGGCATGCGGACATATGGGAGTTCCGCAAGGACGGCCGCAGCGAGCGGATCGCCATCGAGGGACGATATTCGGTGTCGTCAAGCCTTGCCGTGCGCGATGCGCTGCGCGCCGGTTTCGGCGTCAGCCTGATCCCCTATCCCTATGTCGAGAGCGATCTGACAGCAGGCCGGCTGCAATCGGCTCTGGATGACTGGGAAAAGGTCGAAACCACGCTCTACGCGGTCTATCCGGCACGCCAGCATCTTGCCCCGAAAATCCGCGTCTTCCTTGATTTCCTGATCGAGGAATTCAGTCGGGACAAACAGAAGCCGTTCGTGCCGCTCCGGCGTGAGCGTTCGGCAAAGCGCGATGTCGGCGAGGGGACCGAGGCGGAAAACCAAACTGAGATATTGCCGTCGATTTCATCTCCTTGACACGCCTCCAAATCCGGACTTTGTGGAGCCATGCGGGACGCGAAGCCGAATAAGGGAAAGACAGCGGCCGAGGCGTTCGCCGAACGCACGAGCGGTGTTCGCCGGGCCGATGCGGCACGCATGCCGGGATCGAGCGTGCACGCCTCGCTGGCCAACGAAATCGGGCTGAGGATCGTGCGCGGCGACTATCCGCCGGGAACCATCCTGCCCAACGAAGCCAAATGGTCGGAGACCTTCGACGTCAGCCGCTCGGCGGTACGCGAAGCCATCAAAATGCTGATGGCGAAGAGTCTTTTGTCGTCACGTCCCAAAATCGGCAGCTGGGTCGAGCCGAAGGAGCGCTGGAACCTGCTCGATCGCGACGTGCTGGCCTGGTATGCGACCTCGCCGGACCGCGAGGTGTTCCTCAGGACGGTGCAGGAATTCCGCCACATCATCGAGCCGGAGGCCAGCGCCTTCGCCGCGATGCGGCGCACCGACGAGCAGATGGCCGAGATCAGCCAGGCCTGTCGCGAGATGGGCGAGGCAACCAACCTGCAGGAGCGCACGCGCGCCGACACGCGGTTTCATCTCGCCATCCTGCGCGCCTCGGGCAACGACCTGCTGGTGCCGCTCGGCGTGCTGATCGAATCGGCGTTCGATCATCTGTTCGCTTTTACGACGCGGGAACTCGACGATTTGCAGCATGCGCAGAGGCTGCATGAGGCAATCGAGAAGAGCATCCGCCTGCAGCGGCCGGACGCGGCGCGCAATGCGGTGCGCAAGCTGCTGGCCAATACCGACAGCGTCATCAAGTCCAGGTAGCCGCCGTTCGGCTACAGGCACTCAGTCGAAGGGTGCGGTCGCGAGATGCCGCCGGGTCAGGCCGAGGAGCAGCTGTTGGTCGCGGGCGGCGTGTTCGGGCGGGTTGACGACGGGGTCGCCATTGACGATCGCCGCCCAGAAGCCACGCATCTCCTCGACGAAGGCTTCTGCGTAGCCGGCGCGCAAATCTTTCTTCGACAGTATGTGACCGTGCGAGGTCGTCACCGTCAGCCGCGTCGGATGATGGTTGAGCCAGGGCGAGGGGAATTCGAGCTCCAGGCTGGCATCGTCGAAGAACAGCGTGATCCGCTCCTTGTAGTCGGCGAGCTTGGGTACGGTGAGATGGGTCATGGTCCACAGCGCCTGCCCGTCCAAAAGCTTGACGGCGCCCTGGCCGCCGTCGCCATTGGCAAAGATCTGCGCGCCGACGACCTCGCCGTCCGGCACGCCGAGCGCGTCGAGCAGGCCGTGGACGGCGTTGACGTCGTGAATCAAAGCCGAGCTGTAAGCGCCGGTAAATCCACGGAAAGCGAGCTTGGTCACGGGAACACCGATGGCGTATTCGACCTGGCGCTTCTGCTTGGCGGCGACGGCGGCGATCATGTCCTCGGGGATATCGGTGCCGCGCCTGTAGGGCTGATGGGCAATGAACGGCCAGGCGTCGGGATCGTTCACTTCCACCGAGACCGAGCGCAGCGTGCTTGATGTGCCCGGCAGCGAAGCGAGCGCCAGCCGGTAGCTCGGATCGAAGCGCTTCATATAGCCGACCTGAACAATCTTCCTGGCGGCGTCGCGCGCGGCGACGATCTCGGCGATTTCCGCCAGCGAATAGCAGAGCGGCTTTTCGCAAAAGACATGCAGGCCGCGCGCCAGCGCCGCCAGCACCTGTTCGTGATGCAGCGGGTCCGGCGAGCCGATCACCACCGCGTCGAGGCGCTGGTCGAAGAGCTGGTCGATCGTTTCGAAATTGGCAATGCCATGGGTGTCGGTGACGAACTGCCGCGAAATCCTGGAGGGATCGGCGACCCCGACCAGCTCGAACAATTCGCCGAGGCGCAGCAGATTGGGGATATGCTCGACTTGCGAGACCATGCCGGCGCCGACGACCCCGACGCGTAACCTGCTCATGCAATCATTCCCCGCAATGTCCTGATGTCAGCTCAAGGCGCCGCAGGCGGCCGGTTGTCGATCTGGGCGAGCAGGCCGGCAATCTCCGCCTCGACCGCTTTCAGATCCTCGCCGCCCGACATGATCGAGATGACCTCGTCGCGCGAGATTTCCGACTTGGCATAGGTGCCGCGATTGCGACCGCGGTTGAGCAGCGTGAAGGTGTCGCCGACCGGATAGGCATGGTGGATGTTGTGGCTGATGAAGATCACGGCCAGACCCCGCATGCGCGCTTCGATGATGAACTTCAGCACCATCGCCGCCTGGTGGACGCCGAGTGCGGAGGTCGGCTCGTCGAGGATCAGCACGCGCGCGCCAAAATGCACGGCGCGGGCGATTGCCACCGACTGGCGCTCGCCGCCCGACAGCGTGCCGACGGCCTGCGTCGGGTCGCGCACGTCGATGCCGATATCGGCCATCGCCTGCCTGGCGATGGTGTTGGCGCGTTCCTTATCGATGCGCGAGAAGGGCAGGCTGCTTTTGGTCGGCTCGCGGCCGAGAAAGAAGTTACGGGTGATCGACATCAGCGAGATCATGCCGAGGTCCTGGAACACCGTTGCCACGCCGAGCTCCTGCGCGTCGCGCGGGCTGCGGAAGGTGACCGGCTTGCCGTCGACCAGGATTTCGCCCTTGCTCGGCCGGTAGACGCCGGACAGAACCTTGATCAGCGTCGACTTGCCGGCGCCGTTGTCGCCGAGCAGGCAGTGGACCTCGCCCGGATAGACCTTGATGTCGATGTCCTGGAGGGCGCGCACCGAACCGAAATTGACGCTGACGCCGCGCAGTTCCATTGCTGGCGCAGTCATTTGCCACCTCCGCGGCCGAGCGCCTTCAGCCTGATGTAGTTGTTGACCAGCACGGCCATCAGGATGACGATGCCGAGGAAGACTTTGAACCAGTCGGTGTCGATGCCGGTGTAGAAGATGCCCATCTGCACCAGCCCGAAGATCAGCGCGCCGAACAACACGCCGTAGACGGTGCCGTAGCCGCCGGTGAGCAGCACGCCGCCGATGACGGCGGCGATGATCGCCTCGAATTCCTTGAGCAGGCCGCGCGTGGTGTCGGCGGAGCCCGCCTCCATCACCTGGATGGTGGCAAGCAGGGTCGCCGCGCAGGCGGTGTAGATGAACAGGCTGATCTTGACACGATCTACCGGCACACCGACGTTGCGGGCTGCGATCAGGTCGCCGCCGGTGGCGAAGATCCAGTTGCCGTATTTCGTCTGGGTGAGCACGTAGCCGGCCAGCGCCGTCAGGCCGAGCCACCAGACGATCGACATCGGAATGCCGGCGACGAAGGGAATGCCGTCGCTGCGGGTGGCGATCCAGCCTTGCGCGCCCATCCAGCGGAACAGGCCGGTGAGCAGATGGCCGTTGAAAATGCCGGCCGTCGCCGGGTCCGGTGCGCCTTCGAGTATGTAGGGGATCTGCGTGCGGCCGGTGACGGCGCGGGTGATGCCGATCGACAGTCCGCGCAGGATATAGAGCGTGGCGAGGGTGACGATGAAGGAGGGCAGGCGCGTCTTCACCACGATCAGGCCGTTGAGATAGCCGGTGAGGATGGCAACGGCGAAGGCACAGGCAATGCCGCCCCATAGCGGCAGACCCCAGTACTTCACCGTCAGCCCGATGACGACGCCGGCGAAGCCGACCATGGAGCCGACCGAGAGATCGAACTCGCCGGCGATGATGAGAAGTGCCGCCGCGGTGGCGACGATGCCGAGCTCCGCCGACAGCGTCAGGAAGGTCATCGACCCCTGCAGCGAATAGAGGTTCGCCGCGCCCGGCAGCAGCGCAAAGATGATGATCGTCGCAAGCAGCCCGCCGGCGGCACCAGCCTCCGGCCGGCGCAGCCACTGGGTCAGCTTGCCGGTGCTGGCCAGCCGTTCGTCGGCGCCGGCGGCCCGCTTCGACGTCATGCCGAAGCGGTCGGTCGCCTTCAGTTCGGCTGGAGGTGCTGCGTTGTCTTCCACGATCGTCATTAGGCTCCCCAATCGCTCAATTCGCAATCTTCGAACGGATCGGGAGAGCGCTTGGCGCATTCTCCCGTTCCGTCGGAACTTGCTAGCGAATGCCCTCTTTGGCGAGGGCCAGGATCGCCTTGGCTTTTTCGGGCGAGTCGATGAACAGCGGTCCGGTATAGGCGTTGTTCTGCGGCCAGAAGCCGTGCGTCGCCTGCTCGACCAGATAGATCACCGGCAGATAGCCCATGAGATATTGCTGGGCGTCCATGCCGAAGCCCATTTCGCCGGCGACGACCGAGTCGAGGACCTCCGGGCTGATGTCGAAAGTGTAGAGCTTGAGCTTGCCGAACAGTTCCTTGTCGCGGAACATCGGGATCAGCGGATTGGCGGCGGTGGCACCAAGCGCAAAGACGGCCTGCGTATCGGGATGCGCCGACAGATAGGCTTCGGTGCGGCGCTGGATATCGGCGGGATCCGGCGCCACGGCCAGAACCTCGGTGCCGCCGCCGGAGGGCTTCAGCCCGTCATTGAGGCCTTGGCAGCGCTGGTCGAGGCTGACATTGCCGACCTCGTGGTTGATGCAGACGACCTTGAGCGTGCCTTCCTTGGCCAGCCGCTCGCCGGCCTTCTTGCCGGAATCATATTCGGAAACGGTGCCGACATAGAGCGTCGTGCCGAGCTCGGCGCCTTCCTTTTCGCCGGAATCCAGAACCACCATGGGAATATTGGCGGCAAGCCCGGATTTGACCGATTTGCCGAGTGCATTGGCGTCGGCGATGGAGACGGCGATGCCGTCCGGCTTGGTGGCGATGGCGGCGTCGAGAAGCCGGGCCTGCTCGACCACGTCGAAGACCTGCGGCGCGTAATATTCCACCTTGGCGCCGGTGAGGGCGGCCGCATCATCGACGCCGCGCTTGACCACCGACCAATAGGGATCGGACGCCGACCCATGCACCACGAAGGTGATGCGGACGTCCTTCGGATCCTTGAGGCCCGCGGCATGCGCGATGCCTGTCATCAGGCCCGCCGAGACGAAGGCGCCCAATGCCACTTTCAGAAGAGTTTTCATCTTATTCTCCCATTTGTCGTTGCAGTTCCAATCCCTCTGGCGCCGTTTTCCGGCCGCGACGATCGGCTCACGTCGCGGATCGGGTGGCCGCTTTGCGGGCCTTTGCCGACGCCAATCGCTGTTCGCCCGCGTTGCTGCCGCGGGCCGTTGTTGATGCTCGCCCGGCCGGGAGTGTTGCGCGAAGCTCCTCGCGCAACGGCTTCATGCCGATGACTTCGATCGGCTGCGCGGCGAGCCAGTCGCGAAAGCCCTGGTCGCGGAACAGCTCGTACTCTTCGGTGCGGATATAGGCGGAGCGCGGCTCGATCAGCTCGAGTTCACCTGGCGCGTTGCAATGCAGGCAAAAGAAGGTCAGGCCCTCGCGCACACCCTCGATGAGCGCTTTGTAAGCGGGCTCGATCGGCCTGGAACGCGGCCGGCCCCAGGTCGTCTGGATGGCGGCGTCGAAAATGGCAAAGCCGCCGGCACGGGCCAGCGCCACGCCACGCTGGAACGCCTCCTCGGTGACGCCGACCAGATTGTCGTTGGGGGAATAGGCGGACAGGGTCTTGGTCAACAACACGGGCAGCTGATATTCGAGCCCGAGCTTGATGTAGATGTCGCAAAATTCCGGCGACAATGCCGCGCCCATATGGGCGTCGAGGTGGGTGACGTCGATGCCAGCGCGATAGGCGGTGTCGATCTGGGCGCGAAGCTCGGCCTCGACCGCCTGCGGCACCGCCTTGCGGCGCGTGGTCGCCACATCGGGCCACAAGAAGCCGAACTCGTCGGTCAGGCCGGCCGCCCGCGATCGCGCGGTCAACGGCCGCCATTTGTAATGCTGTTTCTCGCTGTTCAGCGTCAGGTGGACGCCAAGGTCAAGGCCAGGGTTGGCGGCGGCGCTCTCGGCCATTTCGAGGAACCAGGGGCACGGCACCATCACCGCGCCGGAACTGCAGACACCCAGCCCGCTCAATTCGAGGAAGGCGCTGTTGGCGCCGTGGCACATGCCGACATCGTCCTCGTGGAGCACGATCCGCTTGCTGGAGCCGGCGGCGTTCACGAATGGCCGCCTTCCCGCCGGCATATCGGCTTCGGGGGTCTTCCAAAGTGTGTCCCGTATTTCATGGAACCAACCGTTTGCCCAACTGGCCGGAATGGAACGCCGAAACCTGCCTTTCCGACAGGGCCACTTTGGCGAATTCGGATGGGTACAATTTGCCTGCCGGCTGAGACACTTAGCTGCCGATTTCCCCAATCAGGGTTCAAAACCAGTCATAGGAACCGTCTTCCGGGCGCAGATGGCTTGGTCGAATAGCGGCGGAGTGGTTCTTTCAAACTGTGCCGACAAGCCTACAGCTGTCCACACCATCAAGCGACCACATTATCAAGTGACCCAAACTACCAAGTAACTTGGAGGCCTGTCATGTACACCGCCGGCGAAGAGGAAATCGAAGCCATTGCCAGGGTGATCCGCTCGGGCGCGCTGTTTCGTTACGGCAAGGACAGCGAATGCGACCGCTTCGAGGCCCGCTATGCGCAGCACCTCGGCGTCGAGCATTTCGCGCTTGCCGCCAGCGGCACCTATGGGCTCGCCGCCGGCCTGATCGGCCTCGGCATCGGCCCGGGGGACGAAGTGCTGGTGCCTGCGCACACCTATATGGCGACCGCGACCGCGGTGCTTTCGGTCGGGGCCATTCCCGTCATCATCGACATCGACGAGAGCCTGACCATCGATCCCATCGCCTTGCGCGATGCCATCGGGCCGCGCACCAGGGCGGTGATCCCGGTGCATATGTGGGGCGCCGCCTGCAACATGAATGCAATCATGGACATTGCGGCCAAGCGCGGTTTGCTGGTGCTGGAGGATGTCTGCCAGGGAATCGGCGGCGGCTATGAGGGCCGCAAGCTCGGCTCGATCGGCCATGCCGGCGCCTATTCCTTCAACTACTTCAAGAATATGACATCGGGCGAGGGCGGCGGCATCGCCACCAGCGACCCGAAAGTAGCGGAGCGGGCGCGCTGCGCCATCGACCCTTGCCATTTCTACTGGCAGGGCAGGAGCGACAGCATCAAACCCTTCGCCGGCATCGGCGCGCGTGCTTCCGAACTGATGGGGGCGATGCTCAACGTCCAGCTCGACCGGCTGGACGGCATCATCGAGGCGATGCGGGCCGAGAAGAAGAAGGTGCTGGCCGGCACCCGCCACCTCGGCAATCTTGGTCTGACGCCGTCGCCGATGAACAGCCCGGACGACGATTGCGCCGCTCAGGTGATGTATCTGCTGCCGAGCGAGCAGGCGGCGCAGACGTTTTCGAAGACCATTCCCAGTGTCGTTGCCGGTAAGACCGGCCGCCACAATTTCACCCAGTGGGACCAGGTGCTGATGCATGAAGGCGCGCATCATCCGGCGCTCAATCCTTACGCACTGCCCGAGAACCAGGGCCTGCGGCTGGATTATTCCGACGACCTCGGCAAGCGCTCGCTCGACATCCTCAACCGCACCGTGATGGTCGCCATGAACCCGGCGCACAGCGATACCGATATTCAGGACATGATCCACAACATCGACGCGGCGGCGCGGGTGGCGCTGGAGAATGCTTCGCTCGATGATGTCGAATTGCGCAAGGCGGCACCGGTTGATCTGCAGAAGTTCGACAGTGTGAACTAGACCAGTTCCGACGCGGTTTGCTACCCTGCGGCCGAGTTCCATGTCCGGCAGCCGGGCGAGGATTCCGGCCGGCATAACCGGTCGTCAAAAAATCCGCAGGCCCGTGTCGGATAGGCCGGGCTCCGCTCGTCCTAGGGGGCATCGATCACCAACACGGAGGATTAACGATATGCCCGGCACCGTACGGCTGCACCGCGTTCTGACAACAACCCCGGAGAAAGTCTACCGCGCGTTCCTCGAAGCGGATGCACTTGCGAAATGGCTTCCGCCGAATGGCTTCACCTGCACGGTTCATCACTTCGAGGCGAAAGTCGGCGGTACGTTCAAAATGTCCTTCCGCAACTTCACCACCGGCGACAGCCACTCGTTCGGCGGCGAATATGTCGAGCTCGTGCCCAATGAGCAACTGCGCTACACCGACCGGTTCGACGGCCCCAACCTGCCCGGCGAGATCGAGGTGACCGTGACATTGAAGAAAGTATCGGTCGGCACCGAAGTGAATATCACGCAGGCCGGTATTCCAGACGTCATCCCAGTTGAGGCCTGCTATCTCGGCTGGCAGGAGTCGCTGCGAAATCTGGCGAAGCTCGTTGAACCCGAGATCAAGCAGTAGGGTAAAGCGCGCGCGTGGCTGATCCATGGGGGCGATCTCGTCGCACCGAGAGAGCGAAGCGGGCGCTGCCTTGGCTGCATCGGCGTCCCTAGCCGGGTTCCAAGGAATTCCCGGTCTTCCCAGGCAACATGCGCCGGCGCCGGAAAGCCCGGATGGCGAAGCTTGCCCTAGCTTCTATCCAACCTTAGGAACGCGGCGCGCAGCGCCAGCACTGCGCGCAGGATCTGGCGTTCGTCCATCGCCGCATAGCCGAGCAGCAGGCCGTGCTCGGGTTCTGTGGAATGGTAGTTGATCGAGATGCCCTGGACGTCGAGCCCCTCCTTGAGGGCGGCGGCGACCACGTCACTGTCCTTATAGGGCCTGAGGAAGCTCGCCAGCAGCTGCATGCCGGAATCGTTTTCCGTGACGGTCAGCCATTCGGCCAGATGCTCCTGGCACAGCTTGACGAAGTTCGCCTGCCGGCGCGCATAGAGCCGGCGCATGCGCTTGAGGTGCGTGGCGAAATAGCCCTGCGTGATGAAGTCGTTGACCGTTGCCTGCAGGATCAGCGGCGCGAACTGGCCGGTGATGCTCACCGCCCGGTCGAACGGCACCGACAATTCGCGCGGCACGATCAGATAGCCGATGCGCAGCGCCGGGATCAGCGTCTTGCCGAAGCTGCCGATATACACGACGCGATCGGCATGATCGAGCCCGCGTAGCGCCGGCACCGGCCGGCCGCGAAACCGGTATTCGCCGTCATAGTCATCCTCGACGATCCAGGCGCCGTTGCGTTCGGCGATGTCGAGCAGCTGCAACCGCTCCTCGATGCGCATGATGGTGCCGAACGGCCATTGGCAGGATGGCGTCACATAGATCAGCCGCGGCGGCGGCAGCTCCGGATCGGCAAGATGCCAGCCGCGCCTGTCGACCTTCAACGGTGCTAATTTGGCGCCGCTGGCGAGAAAGGCGCTCTTGGCGCCGAGATAGCCGGGCTCTTCCATCCAGACATGGTCGCCTTCGTCCATCAGCACGCGCGAGACGAGATCGAGCGCTGCTTGCGCACCGGTGACGATGATCACCTGGTCGGCGGTGCAGCTGATGCCGCGCGACAGGCCGATGGTCGAGGCAATGGCCTGACGCAGGCCGGGGTGGCCGGCAAAGGAGAGATAACCAAGCAGGCTCTCGTCGCGGCTGCGTGCATTGCGCACCAGAAGACTTGACCAGATGGTGAACGGAAACGACGCCGTTTCGGGCACGCCCGGATGGAAATTGATAACGCCGGCATTGCGCGGCGGTTGCGGGCCGTTGACGATGGTCTGGCCGCGCCGCGACAGCTTTTGCGGCGCTGCCAGTCCGGCGCGCAGGGATGCCAAAGGGCGGTTCTGCTGGATCGGCGCCACCCAGGTGCCCGATCCGGCGCGCGCCTCGATAAAACCTTCGGCAAGGAGCTGGTCATAGGCGGCGATGACCGTGTTGCGCCCGACCTTCAGATCCTCGGCCAGCGAGCGCGTCGACGGCAGCAGCGTGTTCTGCGGGATTTGGCCGTCAAGGATGAAGCGTCGCAAGGCGCCGTAGATCTGACGATGCATCGGTTCTTCCGAAGCGCGGTCGACCGACATGATGTCGAGGGAAAGGCGCATGTGGTCGGCCAAGGCACTATCCCCCGACGAACCGGGCGGCGCGGGCGATCTTTTCCTCGTTGAGCCGGCAGACGGTGTCGAGCACTAGCTGCTTTGTTTCGGGGCGGATCTCGCGACTGTTCTTCAGCGCGCGATGCACGGTGGCGGCGCCAAGTTCTGCCTTCTCGGCGATCTCCCGGATGGTGCAAAGCCGTTCCATGCCAAGCGCAGCTTCGAAAGCCATGTCGCTCCTCCTCGGTTGCATCAAGGCACGGCTTCCGGCCGGCCTCAAGCTTGAAAGTCGGGGTTTGAAATCCAGAGCAGGGATTCTGCGATCCGCGCCGCGCAGGGAGCAAGACGGCGCGGATCGCCGGGCGCTTTCGCGTCGCTAACCCCATCGAGGCGCGCGCCCATTATGTTCCTCCGGCTCGCAATGCGGGCCGGTCAGTCTGCCTGCCGCGTCGCCACTTCGAAGCCGGCCTCGCGGGCGGTGGCAAGCAGCGAGAAATAGCCTTTGCTGGCATAGGTCAGCGGATGCGCCTTGGCCGGATCCTGCTCGGCCTCGACAACGATCCAGCCTTCATAGCCGCGCGCCGCGAGGGGTTTCAGCAATGACAGGAAATCGACCGAGCCGTCGCCGGGCACGGTAAAAATGCCATCCATTACCGCCGCCATGAAGCTCATGTCCTCGCGGCGTGCCCTTTCCAGCACCGGCCTGCGAACGTCCTTGCAATGGAAATGCACGATACGGTCGAGATGCCGTTGCAACAGCGATTGCGGGTCGCCGCCCGAAAACAGGCAGTGGCCCGTATCGAACAAAAGGCCGACGCTTCGGCCCGTCGCCGCCATCAGCCTGTCGACTTCATCGTCCGTCTCGACGATGGTGCCCATGTGGTGGTGGAAGGCCATGCCGACCCCGAATGCGACCATGCGGTCGGCGAGGGCGGTCAGTTTCTCGCCATAGGACGGCCAGTCGCTGTCGGCGAGGCGCGGACGCTCGGAGATCGGCGCAAAAATGCCGTCATGGCGACCGCGCGAGGTGTCGGCGTAGACGACGATCTTGGCGCCAAGGTCGCGCAACAGCTGCAGATGTGGGGTGATCGCCGCGAATTCCTCGTCGACTGTACGGTCGAGAATGCGGCCATCATACCAGCCGGAGACGAGTTCCAGGCCATAGGAGGACAGGATCGGGCCAAGCACTTCAGCCTGGCGCGGAAATTTCCCGCCGAGCTCGGTGCCGCGATAGCCGGCCTGTGCGGTTTCCGACAGGCAGGTCTCTAGGGGCGTATCGCCGCCAAGTGCGGGAACATCGTCATTGCTCCAGGTGATGGGATTGATGCCGATCTTGACCGTCATGGCGCCAGACTTTTGCAGGCTTGGGAATACAAGCCGAGCCTGCAGACTGGCGGCAAAGAGGACCCGTCACTAGGTCCAGTTCAGCCGCATTTGGCAGAACCAATCAATGGTGACCGATTCTAGTCTTCCTTTGGGCGGCCAAAAAGGACGCGCAGTTCGTCCTTTGCGTCCTCCAGCACTTTCTTTTGCGCCGCCGGCAGGTTCTTGCCGGCTCGGTTGATGTAGAAATTCAGCATCGACATGGCGGATTGAAACGGCCCTGCCTTGCGTCGATCGCTGTGCTCGGCCGATCGCTTCAACGAGGCGGCGATTTTCCTTGGATCGTGGGATTCGAAGATGTGTTCCTCGAGGTCCAGCGCGTCGCTATGCTCGGTGACGTCGGCGGACCATTTCCGTTGCGCGGTCATGGCAAACTCCTTCCACTAGGTCGTTGCCGGGAAAACGCCTTATGGCGCACCGCTGTTCCACTTCGGCCCGAATCCCTGGAGCCACGGATTTGCCTGTCGTGGCGCTGCTCGGCTATGCGAATGCGCCGATAGTGGTCAGAACCGCCGATTCAAGAACTGCGGACAGGAAACGCTCTTGACCCCAATCGTCTCAAGCCAGGCAGGAAGTTCCGGCATCGACAGTGCCTATGCCTGGATACGGCTGGGCATCTCGATGCTGCTGGCAACGATCGGCGGGGTCGGCATGTGGGCGGTGGTCGTGGTGCTGCCTGCCGTGCAGGCAGAATTCGGCGTCGATCGCGCCGCTGCCTCGATGCCCTACACCGCGACCATGGTCGGCTTTGCCGCCGGCAATGTGCTGTTCGGCCGCGCCATCGACCGCATTGGGTACTGGGTTCCGGCGCTGATTGCCGCGATTACACTTGGCGCCGGTTTCCTGCTGGCGTCGCTGACCAGTTCGATCCTGCAGTTCACCCTCGTCCAGGGCCTGTTGATCGGCGTCGGCTCGTCGGCGATCTTCGGCCCTTTGATCGCCGATATCTCGCACTGGTTCAACCGGCGCCGCGGCGTCGCGGTGACGGCTGCCGCATCCGGCAACTATCTCGGCGGAGCGATCTGGCCGACGGCGATGCCCTATGTCATGCAGACCGAAGGCTGGCGCTTCACCTATGCCGCGATCGGCGTCGTCTGCCTGGTCACCATGGTGCCCTTGATCCTGCTGCTCCGGCGCGGCGCACCGCCCCAGGCGGCTCCGGGATCGCCGGGCAGCCGCGTGGTCCAGCCGATCTCACTGTCGCCGGCGGCCTTGCAGGCGCTGCTCATCGTCGCCGGGCTCGGCTGCTGCGTGGCGATGTCGATGCCGCAAGTCCATATCGTCGCCTACTGCATGGATCTCGGCTACGGTGTGGCACATGGCGCCGATATGCTGTCGATCATGCTGGCGGCGGGCGTCGTCAGCCGGCTAGGCTCGGGCTTCCTTGCCGATCGCATCGGTGGCGTGAAAACCCTGCTGATCGGCTCGGTGCTGCAATGCCTGTCGCTGTTGTTCTATATCCCGTTCGACGGGCTTGCCTCGCTCTATGTCGTCTCGCTGGTCTTCGGCCTGTCGCAAGGCGGCATCGTCCCCTGTTATGCGATCATCGTGCGCGAATATATGCCAGCCAAGGAGGCTGGCCAGCGCGTCGGCATCGTCATGATGGCGACCATCTTCGGCATGGCGATCGGTGGCTGGATGTCGGGCTGGATCTACGATTTGACCGGTTCCTATGCCGCCGCGTTCCTCAACGGCATCGCCTGGAACCTGCTGAACATTTCGGCCATGGTGCTGCTGCTGTGGAAGGCCCGGAGCAGCGCTGCCGTGACGGCCTGAAGCACGGCGGTACGGGTACAGTCTCTCCCGGCCGTCGCTTGACAATAGCCGAAGGCTGCGCGACGCCAGACAAGGTGTGGCAACGGGCCAGGTTGGCATGGCAGCAGTGGCAAAAACGCTGAACATCGTTTCACGGTCGCGTCTGGGCGGTTGCCCGGTGTCGGGACCAGTACGGTGATCAAGCCGCGCTCGCGCCGCGGCGGCGGCCGCCCGACCATCGCCGATGTCGCGCGCAAGGCCGGCGTCGGCGCCATTACCGTCTCGCGCGCCTTGCGCGAGCCGGGGCGTGTCTCGGAAGATCTGCGCCGCCAGATCGAGTCCGCCGTGAATGAGCTCGGCTATGTGCCCGACCCGAATGCGCGGGCGCTGGCTTCGGCGCGCGCCGAGGTCTTTGGCGTCCTGGTGCCGTCGCTTACCAACAACGTCTTTGCCGAAGTGGTGCGCGGCATCTACGACAGCCTGTCGAACGGCCCCTTCCGCATCCAGCTCGGAAACACCCACTATTCCGGCCTCGAGGAAGAGCGGCTGCTGCAGGTGTTTGGGCCGCAACGCCCGGCGGCGCTGATCGTGGCCGGCATCGACCAGACGCCGGCGTCGCGAAAACTGCTGGAAGCGGCAGGCTGTCCGGTGGTGCAGGTGATGGAGACCGGGCCCGATCCGGTCGACATGATGGTCGGGTTCTCACATTTCCAGGGCGGCAAGGCGGCTGCGGAACATCTGATCGAGGCAGGCTATCGCCGGATCGGCTTCATCGGCGCGCGCATGGATCCGCGTTCGCAGCGGCGGCTTGCCGGCTATCGCGCGGCGATGGAGGCGGCCGGCCTGTTCGACGCGCGGCTTACCACCACGACGCCGGTGCCCTCCAGCGTCACCCTCGGCCGCGAATTGTTCCGCGACGCGCTGGCCAAGTTGCCGAGCCTCGACGCGGTGTTCTGCAACAATGACGATATCGCCCTCGGCGTGCTGTTCGAATGCCATCGCGCTTCGATCGCCGTGCCGAAGACGATCGGCATCGTCGGCTTCAATGATCTGGACATGATGGAGGTGGCCTTTCCGTCGGTCACCAGCGTTCGGACCTACCGTTACGAGATCGGCCGGCGGGCGGTCGCCATGGCGCTTGCGGCTATCGAGGGCAACAGGCCGGAGCAGCGGGTCGTCGACCTTGGCTTCGAACTCAAGCGACGTGAAAGCACGGCGCGCTGAAGCGTGCTTCAACGCAATGGTGCTTTACACAACGTCATGGTAGCGCTACCACTTACCGCCGGGCGGTACTTCGCCCCGAAGATGGGAGGCTGTTTATTATACATAAGCGACAGCTCACGCTTGTTTATTATGTATAATATGATAGTTTTTGCGGGACTAGCCGGGCAACAAAGGAGGGGATCGGGTCGGCGTTCGGCCACCTGAACGCGCAACGGGTACGGCGGGAGGTGCCGGGCCGGTAATGCGCAAATTCATCGGCGTAAGAACAAACAAAACTGCAACTGGGAGGAATATCGATGATCAAGTCACTCGTTGGCGGTATCGTTGCCGCCACTGCTTTTGTCATGTTGAGCTCGTCGGCAATCGCCGATCCTGAAATCGTCAAGGGGCCATCGGCCGAGCCTGAGTGCTTCGCGCCCTGGTCGGCCGATACGCAGTTCTTCAAGTTCCCCAAGAAAGACGGCCCGTACCGCATCGCTCTGGCCAACGGCTACATCGCCAATACGTGGCGCATCCAGATGGTGCAGACGGCGAAGGCCTATGCAGCGCAGCCGGATGTCGCGGCCAAGCTCAAGGAATTCAAGGTGGTCTCGACCGGGGAGGACGTGCCGGCGCAGATTTCGGCAATCAACAATTTCATCGATTCCGGCTATGACGCGATTGTCGTCAACGCCCAGAACCCGACCGCATTCGGCCCTGTCATCAAGCGGGCCAAGGAAGCCGGCGTGGTGCTGGTCGCCTTCGACAACATCCTCGACACCAAGGATGCCATCAACGTCAATGTCGACCAGAAAGGCCTTGGCGAATTGTGGGGCAACTGGCTGGTCAAGCACGTGCCGAACGGCGGCAAGGTGCTGGAAGTGCGCGGCGTAGCCGGCACGTCCGTCGACACCGACCGCCACAACGGGATCCACGAGGTTCTCGACGCTTCCGGCAAGAAATGGGATGTCACCGAGGTCGTCGGCAAATGGGATGACGGCGTTGCGCAAAAGGCTACGGCCGATGCCATTGCCACCAACGGTCCCTTCGACGGCATTACCGGACAGGGCGGCGATACCGGCATCGTGCAGGCGATGATCGATGCCAAGCATCCGTTCGTGCCGTTCGGCGGCGAGACGGAGAATGGCTTCCGCAAATTCTGCGCCAAATTCGCCGCTGACGGCCTGAAATGCTCGTCGGCCGGCACCGGCCCGGCTCAGGTGGCGGTTGCCATCAAGACGGCGATTGCAGCACTTGAAGGCCAAATCGTGCCGCAGGCGGTCAAGCTGCCGCTGGCGATCGTCGAGGATCCGAACTTCAAGGCAGGCCAGGATTTCTTCCCCGACCAGTCCGACAATTTCTTCGTCGGCAATTCCTTCCCGACCTGCGGCATCAATTTCACGGCGCAGGAAATCATGGGCCAGAGCAAGGAAAACCAGTAAACTCCAACAGCCCGACGCCGCGGGAAATCCCGCGGCGTCGGCGCTCGACATCCTGATTGCCAAGCGCCTGGGGAGGGCCGATGGACGGTGCGGTTCCGCTCTTCCGCATGGAAGGCATATCCAAGCGTTATGGCGGCGTGCGGGCGCTGGAGAAGGCCGAACTGTCGGTCACTCCAGGCAGCATCCACGCCATTCTCGGCGAGAACGGCGCCGGCAAATCGACGCTGATCAAGGTCATGGCGGGCGTCGTCGCGCCCGACGAGGGCCGCATGATGCTGGACGGAAACGAAGTGAGCTTCGCTTCGCCGGCCGCCGCCAACCAGGCCGGCATTGTCTGCATCTTCCAGGAACTGTCGCTCGTCCCCGAACTCAGCGTTGCCGACAACATCGTCATTTCCGATCCGCCGAAACGCTTCGGCATGATCGACCGCAAGGCGCAGCGCCGCATCGCCGAAGAGGCCCTTGCTCGCGCCGGCGCCTCCGATATCCATCCGCTGGCGCTGGTCAAGGATCTTCCTCTTTCGAGAAGGCAGATGGTCGAGATCGCCAAGGCACTGGCGCGCAAGCCACGCATCCTGATCCTCGACGAGGCGACCTCGGCGCTGACCGCGGCTGACGTCGCCAGAGTTTTCGCCGTGTTGAAGCGGCTGCGTTCGGAAGGGCTGGCGCTGCTCTACATATCGCACCGCATGAACGAGATCGCCGAACTGGCCGACCAGTGCACGGTGTTCCGCAATGGCCGCAATGTCGCCAGCTACGCGGCCGGCACCAAGAGTGACAACGAGGTCGTCGAACTGATGATCGGGCGCGAATACAGCCACATCTTTCCGCCCAAGCCCGCGCGGGCGGCTGCTGCAGCCACGCCGGTTCTCGAGGCGCGCAGCCTGTCCTGGACGGATCGGCTGCACGATGTCTCGCTGTCGGTCGGGGCGGGCGAGGTGGTCGGCCTCGGCGGCCTCGATGGCCAGGGCCAGCGCGAATTGCTGCTCGCCTTCTTCGGTGTGCTGCGCGGCCTGTCAGGCCAGATCCTGATCGACGGCAGACCGGTGGCGATCGCCAGCCCGGCCGCGGCGCGTGACGACCGGATCGGCATGGCGCTGATCCCGGAGGATCGTAAGACGGAAGGGTTGATGCTGCCGATGACGGTGCGCGAAAATCTCTCCTTCGCCGCCCTCGACCGGCTGTCCAGGGCCGGCATCATCGATCGCGCCGCCGAGCAGCGGCTGATCGACGACATGGTCGGTCTCCTGGCGATCAAGACGGCCGGCCTCGACATTCCGGTCGGCGCGCTATCCGGCGGCAACCAGCAGAAGGTCGTCATCGCCAAATGGCTGATGCGGCAGCCGCGCATCATCCTGCTCAACGATCCGACGCGCGGCATCGATGTCGGCACGAAGCAGGAGCTTTACCAGTTGATGCGCAAGCTTGCCGACCAGGGTGCGGCGATCCTGTTCTATTCGACCGACTATGACGAGCTGATCGGCTGCTGCGACCGGGTGCTGGTGCTCTATGACGGCGCGGTCAAGCGTGAACTGGTCGGCGCCGAAATCACCGAGCGGGCCTTGATCGCCAGCGCGCTCAACATTCACGAAGAGATGCCAAGGCAAGGAGCGGACGCGTGAAGGATTGGCGCTACTGGCTTGCCGAACAGCGCGGAACGCTCCTGGCGTTCGGCATCTTCATCGTCATGTTCGTCATCTACACCTCGAACCATCCAGCGGGCTTCACCGCCAATGTCGTACAGACGGCCTCGAACAAGGGCGTGCTGCTCGCCTTCGTCGCCATGGCGCAGACGCTGGTGGTGATCACCGCCGGCATCGATCTTTCGGTCGGCATGATCTTCACGCTGACCAACTGCCTGGCGTCGTGGCTGGTCGTCGGCACCGGCATCGAGACCGCCTTCGGCGTCATCGCCGTGCTCGGCACCGGGCTGCTGTGCGGGGCAATCAACGGCGCCATCGTCATCTATGGACGCCTGCAGCCGATCGTCGCCACCATCGCCACCGGCGCGGTCTATTTCGGCATCGCGCTGCTGCTGCGGCCGTTTCCGGGCGGCTCGGTCAATGAAGGGCTCGCCGATGCGCTGACCGGGCGCCTGTTTGGTATTGTGCCGGCGAGCCTGGTGACGCTGCTGGCGGTCGTGCTCGTGGTCTGGGTGCCGTTCAGCCGATCGGTGCTCGGCCGTGCCGCCTATGCAGCCGGGTCCTCGGAGATGGCGGCCTACATGTCCGGCGTGCCGATCCGGCGCGGAAAGTTCGTCGCCTATGCGCTTGCCGGGCTGCTTGCCGCGATCGGCGGACTGTTCCTGACGTTCTTCACCTATACGGGCGATGCGGCCTACGCCAGCGGCAACGCCTATACGCTGTTTTCGATTGCCGCCGTCGTGCTCGGCGGCGTGTCGCTGTTCGGCGGCAAGGGCAGCGCCATCGGCGCGATCTTCGGCGCGCTTGCTTTCCGCACCATCGGCGACCTGCTGTTCGTCTTCGATTTCGATCCGCTCTGGCAGCCCCTGTTCCAGGGCGTCATCCTGCTGATCGCGGTCAGCCTCGGCGCCTTCGCCCTGTTTCGGGTCCGCAACCGGCTGGAGTGGTTCCTGTGAGCGAAACGACTGTGAGCGGCCTCGCCGGCCGCATGCCGAAATTCCTCCGCCGCGCCGATCCGGCGGTGCTCACGGCGTTCGCCTGTATCGCGCTGCTGCTGTTCCTCGGCAGCCTCTATTCGCGCAGCTTCCTGTCGCCTGAATACTTGCTGCAGCAGCTCAAGGTGGCGTCGTTTCTCGGCGTCATCGCCACCGGCATGATGCTGGTCATCCTGCTCGGCCAGATCGACCTGTCGGTACCCTGGTCGGTGGCGGCCGGCGCGATGATGGCCTGCGCCGCGGCCGCTTATGGGCCGGTCGGTGTGGCGCTTGCCATTCCATTCGGCATCTTCTGCGGTGTTCTGATCGGCATCGTCAACGGCATCGGCGTCGCCTATCTGCGCATTCCCTCGATGATCATCACGCTTGCCACCAACGCCGTCGCGCAGGGGCTGATGGTGGTCTACACGGGCGGTTTCTCGCCGCAGGATTCGGCGACCGGTGCGATGCGCTATCTGGCGACGGGGTTTGCCGTTCCTGGCGTGCCGAACGCAGTTCTCATCTGGGCGCTGATCGGCGCCGCAATGGTGTTCGTGCTAACCCGCACCGGCTTCGGCCGCACCGTCTACGGCATCGGTAACCGAGAGCGTGCCGCCTATCTTTCCGGCATCGATACAAGGCGCGTAGTGATGATCGCCTTTGCGGTTTCGGGCGGGCTCTCGGCCTTCGGCGGCGTGCTGTTGGCCGGCTATGCCTCCAAGGCGGCACAATCGATGGGCGATGCCTATCTGCTGCCGTCGATCGCCGCCGTGGTGCTCGGCGGCACCTCGATCCTCGGCGGGCGCGGCTCCTATCTCGGCACCGTCGCCGGGGTAATCCTGATCACGCTTTTGCAATCCATTCTTTCCGTCATGCAGATGCCGGAGGCGGGACGGCAGATCATCTACGGCGTCGTTATCGTCGCCATGCTGCTGCTCTATGGCCGCGCGCCGGCAAGCCGCTGACCTGCATGACCGGGAAAGACGTGGCATATAAGCCGGCGAGCACTGGACGAGCGACACCCGCCATCGTGGTGATGGGCGTTGCCGGCTGCGGCAAGTCGGTCGTCGGCGAAGCGCTTGCAGCGGCACTAGGCGCCCTCTTTATCGAAGGCGACAGGCTGCATCCGCCCGAAAACGTCGCGCGCATGGCGAGCGGACAGCCGCTTACCGATGCGCTGCGCGAGGGCTGGCTCGACGCGATCGGCCAGCGCATGGCCGCGTCGGTCGCAAGCAGACAAGGTGTAGTCGCCGCCTGCTCGGCGCTGAAGCGCAGCTATCGCGATCGCCTGCGCGGCTTTTGCCCGGATATCGTTTTCGTCTATTTGGAGATCGACCCGGCAACGGCGATGCGGCGCGTCGGCAATCGCAAGGGTCATTTCATGCCGGCAAGCCTGGTCGACAGCCAGTTCGCCACGCTTGAGGCGCCAGCGGCGGACGAGGCGGCGATAACCTTGGATGGCACGCGTCCGGTCGCCGACACCGTCGCGACCGCCTTGAGCCTGCTCGCGCGCTAGATTTGCGACGTCAGTTCGACCGGGAAATCGTCATTGTCGGCGTCGCGCATGGCCGCGAGGCTGCGGTTGTCCAGCACCTCGGCGATCGCCTGACGGACCTCCAGCATCATATGCCGGACCTGGCAGGTCGCCTCGTCGCAATCCTCACAGCGCTGGTATTGCGTGCGGCTGGCGCAAGGGATCGGCGCCAGCGGCCCGTCGAGGACGCGCACGACATGGCCGATCTTGATCTCGGAAGCCGGCCGGGCGAGGCGGTAACCGCCTTCCTTGCCCTTGCGGCTCTGGACGAAGCCGGCGTTGCGCAACTCGCCCAGGATGGCATCCAGAAACTTCTTGGGGATGTTGTTGGCGACCGCAATGTCGTTGACGAATGCGAGCTGGCCGACTGGCAGGCCTGACAGATGCACGAGGGCCTTGAGGCCGTATTTGCCTTTTTTGGTAAGCATGCCCGAGTCAACCCATAAAGCCCCAACCACCCGCATCTGGCGGCTGTTTGTGTGCAAATAATGACGGTTTGGCCGCGCGATGCCGTTCGCGCAGACAGGCCGTCCGACGACATATTGCGCGCAAACGCGTTGATTCTTCGTAACGTTTTGGCGGGCGGGCGGTCGGAACGGGCGGAAGCTGCAATTTCGGCGGGCAAATGAAGAAAGCCGGCAAACGCCGGCTTTCAATCAGTTCGCGAGGTTGGCGACGTCAGCGACTGCCGTAAGTCTGGTCGAGCAGGCCGCCCGCTGCAAAATGCTCGGCCTGGACCTTGGCCCAGCCGCCGAAGACGTCCTCCACCGTCAGCAGGCGGACATCGGGAAACTCAGCCTTGTATTTGGCGGCGACCGCCGGGTCGCGGGCCCGCAGGCCGTTGCGGGCGGCGATGTCCTGGCCCTCCGGCGTATAGAGGAAGTCGAGATAGGTCTTGGCGAGATCGCGTGTGCCATGCTCGTCGGCGACCGTGTCGACGATCGCCACCGGAAATTCCGCCAACAGGCTGACCGAAGGCGTCACCTGCTCGAATTTGTCGTCGCCATATTCCTTGCGGACGCCGCGCGTTTCCGACTCGAAGGTGATCAACACGTCGCCGATCTCGCGCTGCACGAAAGTGGTGGTCGCAGCGCGTCCGCCGCTGTCGAAGACCGGCACGTTGTTAAACAGCTTTGTCACAAACTCCTTCACCTTGGCATCGTCGCCCTTGAAGGCTTCCTTGGCGTAGGCGGTGGCCGCGAGGTAGGTGTAGCGCGCATTGCCCGATGTTTTCGGATTGGGGAAGATCACCTGGACGTCGTCGCGCACGAGATCGTTCCAATCCTTGATGTGCTTCGGATTGCCGGCGCGCACCAGGAAGGACGGCAGCGAATAGAAGGGCGAGGCGTTGTCCGGAAAGTCCTTCTGCCAGTCGGCGGAGATGAGGCCCTTCTTGACCAGGAAGTCGATGTCGATGACCTGGTTGAACGTGACCACGTCGGCGCCGAGGCCTTCGGCAATGGCGCGTGCCTGCGCAGACGTCCCGGCATGCGACTGATCGATGGTGACGCCTGGGTGCGCGGCGACGAACGCCTTGTTGACCTGTGCAAACAGTTCGCGGCCGACATCGTAAGAAGCGTTCAGCAATTTGTCGGCCGACCAGGCTTGGGAGGATGCGAGGAACAGGCCGGCCAACGTGGCGACGCCAAGCAAAAATCGCTTCATAAAAACAGGGCTCCTTGAAACACCGTACATCGAATGGAATGCCGAAGAATAGTCGGGCAGTGCTCGACGCGACGAGGCATGCCGGTCGGATCTATGGCCTGGCTGCGAGAAAAGTATTGCTGAAATGGCCCATTACTGGAATTTTCTTCCAAGCGGCCGCATTTCGACGCGTTCTGCCGCCCCCGGTCGTTTCCACACTTCTCTGGTCAGGCTGCGAAATAGATACACATTGTGTATGCGAATGTGCTACAGGTAGGAGAGAGGAGCCCTCATGACAAAGACTACACCAGAGACCCATGCCAAGCCTGTCAATCTCCGCATCCGAGAGGATGTGCGTGTTCTGATTGATCGCGCCGCGAAAATGCGCGGGAAAACCCGTTCCGAGTTTATGATCGATGCCGCCTACCGCGCGGCCGAAGACACGCTGCTCGACCAAGCGCTGATCAAGGTCGATCCCGAGAGTTACCAGCATTACCTCGGCATTCTTGATGCGCCACCGAGTGGTGAAGGTTTTGCACGCCTGATGAATGCGCCCAAGCCCTGGCAGGACTGATGCTTTCGGCGCCCACGCCCCTTGCCGACAGCCACGATCTCGAACTTTTCCAATGCGGGACCGAGAACCTGGATCAATGGCTTCGTCGCAGGGCGCGGATCAACCAGATCAGCGGCGCCTCGCGTGCGTATGTCGTGACGGAAGGCGTGCGCGTTGTCGGCTACTACTGTCTCTCCTCGGGTGGGCTTGATCTTGCGGAAGCTCCAGGCGCCATTCGCCGCAATATGCCAGACCCTGTTCCGATGGTCGTACTCGGGCGTCTCGCCGTGGACGCAAGCTGGCAAGGGAAGGGACTAGGCTCAGCGCTGTTGCAAGACGCCGTTCTGCGCACCGGTCACGCCGCGACGATCCTCGGGATTCGCGGCATTTTTGTTCATGCCATATCGGCTGAAGCGAAAGCTTTCTATGAGCACTACGGCTTTTCGGCTTCCCCGAAGAATCCGATGACCCTGGTGCTTTCGCTAAAGGCGCGTTGAAGGCAATGTCGCTCTGCATGAAAGCGCGACCGCAGTACGGATCCACAATTGCCTTGTAGCTAAGCAGCCGGAAAAAGCTTCCAGCGCCGCGGCCGAAAAGCCACTCGACTTTTCTGCGCCGCCGGATGGTCGACGGGCAATTCGATCTCGACCCGCTGTCGTTCGCCGCCGATTTCGAGCTCGACCCGCCTGGTGCCGGCGACGCGGCGGCTGGCGGCGACCGTGCCGGCGATGCAGCCGTTGCATTCTTCCACAAGATCGACGTCGTGTGGGCGGAAGAACAGCGTCGCTTCGCCTTGCGGTGCGTGTGGCGCGGAAAGCCCGATCGGCCGGTCGGCGATCCAGACCTGGCCGTCCTCGACCTTGACCGGAAGCGAGCTCGATTCGCCGATGAAGCCGTAGACGAAGGGCGAGTTCGGCGTGTCGTAGATTTCGTCGGCGGTGCCGACCTGCTCGATGCGGCCCTGGCTCATCACCACGACGCGGTCGGCAAGCTCCAGCGCCTCTTCCTGGTCATGGGTGACGAAGACCGTGGTATGGCCGGTGGCGTCGTGGATGTCACGCAGCCAGCGGCGCAGCTCGCGGCGCACCTGCGCGTCGAGCGCGCCGAACGGCTCGTCGAGCAAAAGCACGGCTGGCTCGATCGCCATGGCGCGGGCTAGCGCCACGCGCTGGCGCTGGCCGCCCGAAAGTTGCGCCGGATAGCGTTTTTCCAGACCGGAAAGCTGAACGAGGTTGAGGAGTTCCGAGGCGCGGCGGCGGATTTCCTTCGCCGACGGGCGTGACGGCCCGTGCCGGACCTTGAGTCCGAAGCCGATATTGTCGGCGACCGTCATATGGCGAAACAGCGCGTAGTGCTGGAAGACGAAGCCGACATTGCGCTCCTGGATCGACTTTTGCGAAGCATCCTCTTCGCCGAAGAAGATCTTTCCGCGGGTCGGCCGCTCCAACCCGGCAATCAGCCTGAGCAGCGTCGTCTTGCCGGAACCGGATGGCCCCAGCAACGCGATCAACTCACCGGACCTGATGTCAAGCGAAACGTCGTGGAGGGCCGGAAACCGCTCAAACTCCTTGCGCACGTTGGCAACGCGAACTTCCATGCAAATCCCTTTTGTGGTTGATGCATGTCGTTATCCCAAAACCGGTTCCCACTTTTGGGCGACATGCATTTTGTCAGTGTCCGCGCGTCGCGGCGATCTCGGCGCCGTAGCGCATCTCGAGAAGTGTTTTCAAGACCAGCGTGACGAGCGCCAGGCCGGCAAGCAGCGAAGCGACGGCAAAGGCGGCGGCGGCATTGTACTCGTTATAAAGGATTTCGACATGCAGTGGCATGGTGTTCGTCAGCCCGCGTATGTGGCCCGACACCACCGAGACCGCGCCGAACTCGCCCATCGCGCGGGCATTGCACAACAGCACGCCGTAGAGCAATCCCCATTTGACGTTGGGCAACGTCACGTACCAGAACGCCTGCCAGCCATTGGCCCCGAGCGACAGGGCTGCCTCCTCGTCGCCATTGCCCTGTTCCTGCATCAGCGGGATCAATTCGCGGGCGACGAAGGGGAAGGTGACGAAGATCGTGGCCAGCACGATGCCCGGCACGGCAAACAGGATGACAATGCCATGCGCCTTGAGCCAGGCGCCGAGCAGGCCTTGCGCCCCGAACAGAAGCACATAGACCAGGCCGGAAATGACCGGCGAGACCGAAAACGGCAGGTCGATCAGTGTGGTCAGAAACGCCTTGCCCTTGAACTCGAACTTGGCGATCGCCCAGGCGGCGGAAATACCGAAGACGATGTTGAGCGGCACCGAGATCGCCGCGACCAGAAGCGTCAGGCGGATCGCCGAGCGCGTGTCCGGTTCGCCCAGCGCCTGTGTGTAAGCCTCGATACCTTTGGCGAAAGCTTCCTTGAAGACGATGATCAGCGGCAGGAGCAGGAAAATGCCGAGGAAGGCAAAGGTCACGATCATCAGCACGGTTCTCGCCGTGGGGCTTTCAGTCACCGCCGGCGACTGGCTCTCGTGGTGCGGCGCGTAGGATTTGATCTCCGGGTCAGCCATAGCGCTTGCGGCTCCAGGTCTGCACCAGGTTGATGACCAGCAGCATGACGAAGGACAGCGCCAGCATGATCGCCGCGATCGCGGTCGCCGCCGCGTAATTATATTCCTCCAGCCGGATGACGATCAGAAGTGGTGCGATCTCGGATTTGAAGGGCAGGTTGCCGGCGATAAAGATGACGGAACCGTACTCGCCGACACCGCGCGCGAAGGCCAGCGCGAAACCGGTGACGATGGCAGGCGCCAGTCCGGGTAGCAGAACGCGGCTGATGATCTGGAAGCGATTGGCGCCGAGCGTGGCGGCCACTTCCTCTACCTCCTTGTCGATCTCCTCCATGATCGGCTGCACGGTGCGTACGACGAAGGGCAGGCCGATGAAGACCAGCGCGATGACGATGCCGAGCGGCGTGTAGGCGACCTTGATGCCGAGCGGCGTCAGCAGGCTTCCGATCCAGCCGTTCGGTGCGTAAAGCGTTGTCAGCGCGATGCCGGCGACCGCCGTCGGCAGCGCGAAGGGCAGGTCGACCATGGCATCGACGATGCGGCGGCCGGGAAAGCTGTAGCGCACCAGCACCCAGGCCACGATCGTGCCGAAGACGACGTTGACGGCGGCGGCAATGAAGGCGGTGCCGAAGCTTATTTCAAGCGCGTTGATGGTGCGGCGATCGGTGACGATCGCCCAGAAGTCGGTCCAGCCGAGCGCCGCCGAGCGCCAGATCAGCCCGGACAGGGGAATGAGGATGATGAGGGTGAGGTAGGCAAGCGAGAAGCCGAGCGTCAATCCGAAACCCGGAATGACGCTCGGCTGCCTGAATCGCCACCCCGCCTTGGCGGGTGCTGTGGTCATGTCGTCCTGATCTAAATGCTACTGGGCCGGCTTGTAGATCTGGTCGAATATACCACCATCGCCGAAATGATAAGGCTGTGCCTTCTTCCAGCCGCCAAAAAGCGGGTCGTCGATGGTGATCAGCTTGATCTCAGGCAGCTTGGCCAGGTCCTCCGCCGGTACCAGGTCGGGCTTCGAAGGGCGATAATGGTTCTTGGCGATGATCGTCTGGCCTTCCTTGGAATAGAGATAGCTCAGATAGGCTTCGGCAACTTTCCGCGTGCCTTTGGCGTCGACATTGGCGTCGACCACGGCGACCGGCGGCTCGGCCAGGATCGAGGTCGGCGGGTAGACGATATCGAAATTGTCGGCGCCGAACTCGTCGAGCGCCAGATAGGCCTCGTTTTCCCAGGCGAGCAGCACGTCGCCCAGCCCTTTTTGCGCGAATGTCACGGTGGCGCCGCGCGCACCCGTGTCGAGAACCGGGACATGCGCGTAGAGATTGCCGACGAATTCCTTGGTCTTGGCCTCGTCGCCGCCATCCTTGGCGCTGGCGTAGGCCCAGGCGGCGAGATAGTTCCAGCGCGCGCCACCGGAGGTCTTGGGATTCGGCGTGATCACCTGGACGTCGTCCTTGACCAGATCGCCCCAGTCATGGATGCCCTTGGGGTTTCCCTTGCGGACGAGGAAGATGATGGTCGAGGTGTAGGGCGCCGAATTGTTTTCGAATTTCGTCCGCCAGTCGGGATTGATCCTCTTCGCTTTCGAGACAATGGCGTTGATATCGCCTTCGAGCGCCAGCGTCACCACGTCGGCATCGAGCCCGTCGATCACGGCGCGCGCCTGCGCGCCGGATCCGCCATGCGACTGCTGGACGGTGACCGTCTCGCCTGTCTCGGCCTTCCAGTGGGCAATGAAGGCCTCGTCGAATTGCTTGTAGAGCTCTCGCGTCGGATCATAGGACACGTTGAGAATGGTGGTGTCGGCAAACGCGAAACCGAGCGTGCCGAACTGGACAGACGTGGCGACCAGTGCGCCGAGCAGTTTCCTGAAATGAGGTTTGGTCATTTCCGCCTCCGTTGAACTCGCGCCAAATCTACCGAATTGATAGAATTTAGATGCATTCAATGTTGCCTTTTTTGGCCTATTGAAGCAATTTTTCGCCTACTTTCGGCGATGCGAGAAACTATTTTCCCCGCATGGACCATGATCGCGCTCCCGACGCGATTATCTAGAGACGGCTAGCTCTTCGGCAATGGCTGCGTCGCGTCCGAAGGTTTCGGCCGGCTATTCGGCGGTAACGGGAAAGTTGAAGCGCTCTCTTGGAAACGGCTCGTTTTCCAGCGTGAAGTGCCACCATTCGCGGGCGTAATTCTTGAAGCCGCCGGCGCGCATCGCCTCGACAAGTTTTTTGCGGTTTGCCGCCGCTTCACTGGCGAGCGGCCTATGAGCCGTTTCGCTCGCCGGATCGAAACAGTCGAAACCGGTGCCGAAGTCGAGCGTGTCGGCATTCGTCGCGCCGCAGGCCGGTTTCGGAGCGCTCTTGCGGTCGGCTCGCGCGATCGCGACATCAACCGTCGATCCGCGCGAATGGGTGGACAGTTCGCCGATATAACCCTTGGCGATGAGATCCTTGCGCTTGACCTTTGGGTACCATTGCGGGTCCGGTGGTCCGCCCGTTTTTGTCCATTCACCCATGTCGGAGACAGCCCGCGCAGGGCGATAGCAGTCGAACACGACCAACGTCAGCCCTTCGGCAGCAATCGCTTTCTGCACTCCCGAAAGCGCTTGCGCCGCTTGCCTGGTGAGGACACATGCCGGCGCATCGTAGCCGCTTACCTTGCGATGCAGGAAATTTTCGAGGCCGGCATAGCGGATATCCTGCCGGATACTGGGATCGATGTCGGCCAGCCGAACAAAGCCGGCGGGGAGGGTGTCAGCAGAGGCCGAGGAAATACCGGCGGCCGAAAGCAAGACGTAAAACCCAATCCCCTGAATCACCTGCCAGAATCTATTCAAGGGAAACTTTCACTCGACGAAAACCTTCACACTGGCCGCGCGTCCCGCCGCGTCGATCACGGTCAGGGTCGAATAGCCGGCGCCGTCCGGCTGCCAGGTCGCGGTGCGCCGCCTGTCAATGCCGACCAGCGGCTTGCCGTTGGCCAGCCAGCGGAATGGTGCGCGGCCGCCCTGCAGCTTGAGCACCAGCGGCGAGGCATCGGCCGAGGAAGTGCCGAGATCGACGCGGGCGCCGTCGGGCGGAAAGATGATGGTTGGCGCAGGTTCGGTCGGCGTCGCCTGCACCAGCCCATCGGTGCCGGCGCCGAAGCGCGTCAGCGTCACCGGTAGCTCCTCGCGCTTTGGCCGCCGGACACCGGCCGGCTGGCTTGGCAGCGGCACTGCGGCCAAACCGGAACGGACAAAGCCTTCGAACAGGATGGGCGCGGCCGAGACGTAGCCGGACAGGCCAGGCACCGCGCCGGCATCCGGGCGGCCGACCCAGACGCCGAGCACGTAGCGGCCGTCGAAGCCGACCGACCAGGCGTCGCGATAGCCGTAGGAGGTGCCGGTCTTGTAGGCGATGCCGCGTTGGGCGGCACCCTGGGGCGGCTTGACGCCTGACAGGATGTCGGTGATCTGCCAATTCGCCTGCCCGTCGAGGATGGTGGTGGTCGAGCGTTCGGCGTTCGCCGGCTCGGTGCCGTCATGCAGCGTGTGTGCCTTGCCGCCATTGGCAAGGCCGGCATACAGTTGAACCAGGTCGCGCAGGGTCACCCCGACGCCGCCGAGGCCGATCGCCAGGCCGGGCGCTTCGTTGATGGGCAAGATAGGGGTCACATCGGCCTGGCGAAAGCGCGCCATCAGCCGGGCCGGGCCAACCGCGTCGAGCACGCGGATCGCCGGGACGTTGAGCGACAATTGCAACGCCTGCCTGATGCTGACATCGCCCTGATAGCCCATGTCGAAGTTTTTCGGCCGATACCCGGAGAAATCGGCGGGGCTGTCCTCGATCAGCGTCTCCTGCGCCACCAGGCCTTGTTCGAAGGCGAGGCCGTAGATGAACGGCTTCAGCGTCGAGCCAGGCGAGCGAACGACCTTGGTCATGTCGATCCAGCCCGAACGGCTGGCATCGAAGAAATCGGCAGAGCCGACCTCACCAAGGATATCGCCGGTACGGGCATCGGCCAGTACCATGGCCACCGAGAGGCGAGGGCCGAGCCTGGCGGCGGCGTCCTTGGCCACCTGCTCCAGCCCTTCCTGGACACTCTTGCGGATCGTCAGTTGCAGCTTCTGGCCGGGGATGGCCTTGGACAGCATTGCATAGGCCGCATGGGCGGCGAGTGCCGGCAAGGTGCGCCGCAGCCCCGACACATCGTCGAGCGCCGCTCGCGCGGCCTCGCGTTCGCCGAGCAGGCCTGCCGAGACCATGCGGGTCAGCACGCGGTCGCGGGCCGCATGGGCGACGTCGAGGTTGCGGTCAGGGCGCCGCTTTTCCGGCAATTGCGGCAAAGCGACGAGCAGGGCCGCCTCCGAGACCGTCAGCCGTTTCGGCTCCTTGCCGAAATAGGCAAGCGAAGCGGCGCGCACACCTTCGAGATTGCCGCCATAGGGCGCCAGCGTCAGATAGCGTTCGAGGATCTCGCGCTTGGAAAGCCGCCGTTCGATCTGGACGGCGCGCAGCATCTGCTTGATCTTCGAGCCGAGGCTGCGGCTGTCGCGCGGTTCGATCAGCCGGGCGAGCTGCATCGATAGCGTCGAACCGCCGGAGACGATATGGCCGCTGGTCGCGAACTGGCCGGCGGCACGCGCCAGTGCCAGCACGTCGACGCCTTGATGATCCCAGAAGCGCTTGTCCTCATAAGTGACCAGCATGTCGACGAACTGCTTGTCGACCTGGTCCAGGCTGGTAGCGAGCCGCCAATAGCCATCCGGCGTAGCGAAGGCGCGCAGCAGCTGGCCGTCTCGGTCATGCACCTCGGTCGAGACCGTCAGCGCAGCTGGCAGCGGCGGCGGAAAAGCGCGGTCGAGCTGCCAGAGGGCGGCGGCGGTGATTGCAGCGAGACCGGCGAAGGAAATGCCCGTGATGGCCGCTCGGCGCAGGAATTTTCTGGAGAGCATGGCGCCGCCCCTCATCCGCCTGCCGGCACCTTCTCCCCGTGAAGGACGGGGAGAAGGGGCTTGTCCGCAACGCTGGCGACCCCCTCTCCCCGTCCTTCACGGGGAGAGGGTAAGGGTGAGGGGCGGCGCTGCATCACGTCGTTAGCTACAACCAACCAGTTTGCGTCCCTCTCCATCGTTACGGCGCCTTGACCTCCATCATGCCGGTGGCGGTGCGGGCCGAATATTGCGGCCGGTACATGTCCTCGATCGTTGCTGCCGGGTGGGCGTAGGTGCCCGGCGTCACTGCGCGCACGACGTAGGCGAGCGTGATATTGCGGTCGCCGTCGCCGTCGTTCGGATTGAACGCCGCGACGAAACGGTCGTCGCGGAATTCGAGATGGGCGGCATCGGTCTGCGCCAGCCAGGAGAAGTTCGTCAATTGGGCGCTGGAGACCAGGCCCGGATTGTCGATCTCGAAGCCGGCCGGCAACAGGTCGGTGATCAGCAGCCGCGAAGGCCAAGTGTTCTGCTCGTAAACCTTGAGCACGACGACATAGCGTTCGTTCTGCTTGACCTCCGTCACGTTGGCCCCTGTGCCGTCGAGCTTGTAGTAGGTACGGCCGATGGTAAAGCCGTTGCCGCCGGCCGGCAGAGGCTGGATCGGCGAGGCCACAGTGGTGACGACCGCCTGCAGCGGATTTCTGCCGGTATTAACGATGGTCAGCGGACTGTCGGCCAGGTCGCTGCCGGCGATCTGGTCCGAATAACCGCCGGCGTGCGGTGCGCCGTTGACGGTCAGCGCGATCGATTCATTGCCGGCCTTCAGCGCGCGGGCCGCCAGCAGCATCCAGGACTCGTCCTGCGTGCTGGTCCACCTGGCGTCGGCGCGTTCCCTGGTCACCAGTTGGATCAGCGCCGGCACAATGGTCGGCACCGGCTTGCTTTCCGCGGCAAGCGCCAGGATCGCCGCGCCGTCACGCAGTGGCGAGCCATAGTCGGACCGGTAATAGTCATATTCGGGCGTCGACTTGGCCAGTTGCAGCGCGGCCTGGAAGGTTGCCTCCGAGCGCTGCGTGTCACCGTAGAGCGCGAGAGACGCCGCCAATTGGGCGACGGCCATCGGGCTGGTAAAGGCTTCGAGCTGGGTGTCGGCATAATAACGCAGATCGCCGACCGAAGCCTTCTTGTTGCGGGCAAGCACATAGAGCGCATAGGCGATCTCGCTGCCGCGATCCTGGACGTCCTGATCGTAGCCGATCGCGTTCTGCAGATTACTCAGCGCCTGGTTCATTGCCAGGGCCGGTACGTCGTACTTCTGCTCGCGCGCCCGGGTCAGGAAATCGGTGACATAGGCGTCGAGCCACAGATCGCCGGAACCCGGACCCCATAGGCCGAAGCTGCCGGCCGAGGCCTGGTAGCTCAGCACCTTGTAGATGGCGTCCTGGACGCGGCCATGCAGATCGGGGTCGCTGGCCATGCCGATACCGGAAGCCATCTCGTTGACGTAGAGAAGCGGCATGGCGCGGCTGGTGGTCTGTTCGGCGCAACCATAAGGATAGCGGTCGAGCGTCATCAGCAGTGACGGCACATCGAAGGCAGCCGCCTGCGAAACGCCGACGCTGACCGAAGCGCCATCGAGCAGGCTTGCCGCCAGCAGTTCCTTGTCGACGCGCAGCGCGCCGCCATTGCCCTTGAGGTCGACGACCATGCGGGTGGTCACCGGCAGTTGCGCCGGGCGCACCGGAACATAGAGCGTCTGCTCGACGGCGGTGCCGTCGGCATGCGCAAGCTTGACGGTGATTGAGGCGTTGCCCGCGGTCTGCGCAATCAACGGCACGGTCAGTGTCTGCCGCTTGCCTTTGGCCAGCGTCAGCTTTTCAGGCAAGGCGGCACTGCCGGTAGACAGGTCGCCCGTCGTGTCGATGGTCAGCTTGTAGTCGCCAGCGGGGCCGTCGGTGTCGGCGACGTCGAGCCGCATGACGGCGGAATCGCCGGGCGCCAGGAAGCGCGGCAGGCCGGCGGTGATCACCACCGGATCGCGCACGATGACATCGGACTGGGCATGGCCGACCGCCTCCTTGGTCCAGGCGACGGCCATGACGCGCACGGTGCCGTTGAACTGCGGAATGTCGAAGTCGATCCGCGCCTTGCCGTCGGCATCGAGCTGAACCGGGCCGGAGAAGAAGGCGACCAGCTTTTCGGTCGGCGGACTGCCTTGGGACTGCATGTTGGCGCCGTCGCCGCCGGTGCGCAGCTTGCCGGTCGTGCCCAGCGAGCCGTCGATCAGCCGGCCATAGATGTCGCGAACCTCAAGACCGAGCATGCGCTGCCCGAAGAACCAGTTCTCCGGATCCGGTACCTTGTAGTTGGTCAGGTTGAGGATGCCGACGTCGACGGCCGCGACCATGACATAGGCGTTGGTGCCGGGCTGCACGCCGGCGACGGCGACCGGGATCGACAGCTGCTGGCGCGGCATGGTCTTGTCCGGCGGCGCCAAGGTGACGGCAAGCTTACGCGAGCCGGGATCGAGCTTCAGCCATTTGACGCCGATGGCGCGGGCCGGCATGCGTGTCTCTTGCGCATCGCCCGGCCTGAACAGCGTTGCCGTGACGTAGGCGCCGGCGCCCCAGTCGTCGCCGACCGGGATGTCGACGGTGCTGCCGCCTGCCGGCACGCTGGCGGTTACGGTCTTCAGGAGCTTGTCGGCGCCGATGGTGACGAGCAGCTCGCCGGCAAAGTGCGGCGACACTTTGAGCTTGGCCACTTCACCCGCCGCATAGGTATCCTTGTCGAGGGCGATCTCGAGCCCGTCGGGCGTTTCGGTGGTGGTGGAACTGACATACCAGCCGGCGTCGAACTCGTAGCTCGTGGCCGGGCCTTCCGGATCGGCTGTCTCGATCTCGAGCCGGTAGCGGCCCCAGTCGACCGGCAGCGACATGGTAGCCTCGCCATCGGCGCTCAGGTCGACCTGGTCGTTGGCCACCGCCTTGGTGAAGGTGACCGGCTCATAGTTCCAGGAGTTGCTCGAGCGGTACCACTGGTAGCTGCGCTCGACCTTGACCAGCGACCACTGCGCGCCCTTCAGCGCCTCACGCTTGCCGTCTGGGTCGACGGCGATCAGGCTGAACTTGGCCGTGCCGCCCTGCGGCACCTCGTCGTCGTCGAAATCCGGGCGGATGCCGATCATGTGGCCCTGCGGGCGGATGCCGATGTTCAGCGAGCGCTCGATCGCACGGCCGCCGGTTTCGCGCATCCTGACCGTGACCTTTGCATCGACCAGCTTGGTGGTCGACGGCAATTGATCGACGGAAACCGGGAAGGTCGCCTTGCCGTCCTCGCCGACCACCGGCAGGCCGGTGAAGGGCGTCACCGTCGGTTCTGCCGACTGTTCGTCAGCCAGACCGAAGGAATAGCCCTTGAAGCGGTCCCAGTCGCGGCCGGTCGACAGCGTCAATTCGCCTTCGAGCGCCAGGCCCGCGGCCGGCGCGCCATAGAGAAAGCGGCCGTCGACGGTAATGTTGGCGGTCTCGCCCTGGGCGATCTCCTGCTTGTCGGAGGACAGGTCGAACTCGATGCGATCCGGTACGAAGTCCTCGACCAGGAACATCTGGCTGGCGACCGCCGCCTGCTTGGGATCGGTATGGATCGCCACCGTCCAGGTGCCGCGCATGGCGTTGGGTTCCAGCGGCAGGTCGACCGCGTGACCGCCGGCCGATGCGCCGTCGCTGACGATGCGGCGGTCCTCGACGCCGTCGGGCCGCGAGAAGATGAAGGTCAGCGGCAGGTTCTCGACCGCCTTGGCGGCACTGTCGCGGGCAAGAGCCGCGACATGGACGTCCTCGCCGGCGCGGTAGATGCCGCGCTCGGTCCAGGCATAGACGTCGAGCGCGCCAGGCGCCGGCCGTCCGGCGACGCCACGGTCGGACAGGTCGAAGCCGGCGCGGCCCATATCGAGGAAGACGAAATCGTCGCCGCCCTGTTTGGCCATCAGCACGGCCGGCGCCATGCCGCTGTCGCCGCGCGTCAGGCCGGGATTAAACACCGCCCGCCCTTCCGCGTCGGTAGTCGCGGTGCCAAGGACTTCGTTGTTCCTGGCCAGCAGCGTCAGCTCGGCGCCGGCAATCGGCTTGGCGGTTGCGAGCGAACGCGCAAAGACGTTCAGCCCATCCTGTCCGGTATAGGTCGACAGGCCGATATCGGAGACGACGAACCACTGCGTGGCGTGCGAATCATAGTCGTCGCTGCGATCGTTGACGGCTTGTGCGGTCAGCACATAGACGCCGGGCTTGCGCTTCGGCAACGCCTCGTCGATGGGGAAGGAGGTGGTGACTTCCTTGTTGAGGTCGTTGGCGATTTCGAGCTGGCCTTGCCAGACCGGCTCGCCCATCTGTTCGGAGATGTTCGAAATGTCGTAGCCGTCAAGTTGGCGCAGGAACTGATATCCCGACAGAAGCTGGGCCAGCGAGCGGTCGCCGATGCGGAAGAGCTTCATTTCGGCGGCATTCATGTTGACGGTGACGACCGGTATGCCGCGGCGTGCGCCGGCGGGCAGCACGAAGCTGTCGCCGGTGAAGCGAGCCGAAGGCGCGCGGTCCTGCACATAGATCGACAAAACCACCGGTGCCGCGGTGACCTCGCCAATGGCGGCCGGCAGGCCGGCGCGGAAGGTCACGTCATAATGTTGGCCGTGCTCGAGCCCTTCGACGCAGATCTGCTTGTCCTTGGCTTCGACGCCCTTGGGAGCGGCGTTGTCGACGGTAACGAATTGCGAGTAGTCGACGCCGGTCTTGACCAGCTCCTCGGAGAACTGCGCGCAGATGCGTGGCGCGCTGGTGTCGGCATCGACGGTATGATCGATGACGCGGAAGCCCTTGCGGGCCTTGAGATCCTGATAGGCGGCCCTGACTGCCGGCGAATTGACCAAAGCGAGGCTCGCCTCGTAGGCCTGCAGGGCCGGCCTGTAGAGATCGCGGCGATCAAGGCCGTCCCCGAGCAGCGCCAGCACGTCGGCGCGCGTCTTGGTGGTACGCAGCAATTTGTAGGCGTTGAAGGCGGCGGAAGTGGCGTTCGCCGGCAGCGTCGACGGCTCCGAACTGTTGGCGGTCGGATGGACGGCAAGCGTTTCGCGCGCCAGCTCGAGCCAGAGCTGGCCATCATCAGGTAACACCGAAACCGCCGCCTCGTATTTGTGCATGGCCGAGCGATGATCGCCCGTCAGCGCCGACTGTTCGGCGGCCGCCCTCAGCGCCGTCAGCCCCTCGGTCGGCTTGGTGTAGGTCGGGCCAGTGAGCTTGTTGCGGTATTGCTGGGCCTGGTCGGCCATCCAGTTGGGGAAGAAGGCGAGCTCGGGTGGCGCGCCGATGTCGGGATCGCCATCGATGTTGACGACCTTGCCGGCGACGGCGCCGCCGAAGGGTTTCAATGAATTGTAATCGGATTTAAGGAAGCACCATTTGGCCTTGAGGTTGTAGGTGAAGGCGCGGCAGGCCGGGTCGCCGAGGCAGGTGGTCTTGCACTGGTCGAGGCTGACATTCTGGTCGGATCTGAGATCGAAACCAAAATAGTCGGAATTGTCCGATGTCACCACCCGCCGGGCTTCGGCCGCTTGCGCGACCCCGCTCCAGGCGAAAAACAGAAGGAAAAGAATCGATAGACCACGAGCCGCGCGCATTGCCATAAACCCCTCCAGACAAGTGCTTACGTCCAGAAATGTTCAAGCTTCAATCGCGCTTGTCAACATCAGGACGCGGCAGGATCCGCCTGCCAACGGTTTGCTTTCCGGCCGGTGACCGGTAGTAGCTCCATAGGACAGGGGATCACGCTTTCTTGCGGCGACGCAGAAGGTGTGAGTTCCAAGCCCTGTCTATTTCAGCAATTGGATTGTGGCCCCTTTACGAGTGCTTCAGAACTTCATTCCAATTTTAGGTTTGCGAACTAGGCTAGGAGCGTAATGCCGGCGTATGAAAGGCAGATGTCGGGAGGAACCGCGCCACGGCGCGCGCTTTCGCGCGCCCTGCTTTTCGCATTGTTGTGCTCGACGGCACTTGTTGCCGAAACCGGAAGCGCTGCCGCCTTCGAGATTTTCGGCATCAAACTGTGGGGATCCAAAGACGAAGATGCCGACATCGTCGACCCGCTGCGCTATGCGGTGACGATCGAGGCGCCGGACGCCGACAAGGATCTCGCCGAGAAGCTCGAAAACGCCTCGGCGCTGAAAGCCGACGAGGAACACCCGGTATCAGGTTCGCTGGGTCTTTTGGCCAAGGCGCGCAGCGACCGTGAGCAACTTGTTGCCGCGCTCTACGCGGACGCCCGCTACGAGGGTGTCGTCACCATCACTATTCAGGGCAAGCCGCTCGACGATCTGCCGCCCGATGCCGAGTTTTCCGGCCCGCAGCCGATTCCGGTGGTGATAAGCATAGCAGCCGGGCCGAAATTCACGCTTGGCAACATCAGGCTGAAAGGCGATGCAGCGGGGCTGGCAAGTGCCGATTTCGGTCTGATCGCCGGCGGTGACGCCAGTTCGGGCGCCGTGCTCAAAGCCGAGGCGGCGATCGTGCGGGCACTCAAGCAAGAAGGCAGGCCGCTGGCCAAGGTGACGGGCCGCGAGATCGTCGCCGAGCACGCCGGTTCGACGCTCGACGTGACGCTTACCGTCGCGGCCGGCCCGGTCGCCGGCTATGGCGACACCACTGTCGAGGGCGCAGAAAAGGTCGACCGCGACTTCACCGAATATATGACCGGCCTGAAGCGCGGCCGCCAATATTCGCCCGATGAGATCGACGATGCACGCGACCGGCTGCTCGGGCTCGAGGTCTTCAACAGCGTGACGGTGAAGGAAGCCGACGCCCTCGACGCCGACGGCAACATCCCGATCGGTGTCCAGGTAAGCGAACGCAAGCCGCGCTATTTCGGCATTGGCGGCAGCTTCTCAAATACCGAAGGGCTGGGCCTCGAAGGCTATTGGGGGCACCGCAATCTGTTTGGCCGCGCCGAAAAGCTGCGCATCGACGGCAAGATCAGCGGCATCGGCAGCAACGACTTGACCCAGCTCAATTACAATGCCGGCGTCATGTTCGAAAAGCCGGGCGTGGTAGGGCCGGCGTCGAAATTCATTGCCAGCGTCAATACCGTGCTGGAGCACCCCGACGCCTACGACCATTTCTCGGTCAAGGGCAGCACCGGCCTATCCTACGAACTCGACAAGAAGCAGACGGTTTCCGCGCAAGTCGCGCTTGATTATTCGAGAATCCACGACGCTTTCGGCAAGCACACGTATCTGATCGCCAGCATTCCACTGCAATATGTCTACGACAATCGCGACAACAAGCTCAATCCGACCCGGGGCTTCAGGGTGCTGGCCTATGCCGAGCCGAGCTACGACATTTTGAGCGGGGCTGCCTTTGTCAAGCTGAAGGGCGAGGGGTCGGCCTACCAGTCGCTCGATTCGGCCTCGAAATTCGTTTTCGCCGAACGTGTCGCCATCGGCTCGATCATCGGCGCCGGTCTTCAAGATGTTCCGGCCGACCGCCGCTTCTACTCCGGCGGCGGTGGCTCGGTGCGCGGCTATGCCTATCAAGGCATCGGCCCGAAGGACAGCAACGGCGAGCCGATCGGCGGGCTTTCCTTCTTCGAGACCTCGGTCGAGATGCGCATCGCGGTCACCGACAAGATCGGCCTCGTGCCGTTCGTCGATGCCGGCACGGTGTCGACCAGGCAGGTCCCCGATTTTTCGGACATGAAGGTCGGCGCGGGTGTAGGCTTGCGCTATCTGACGGCGTTCGGGCCGCTGCGCATCGACGCGGCAGTGCCGCTCAACCGCGGCCCCGACGATCCTCATTTCGGCATTTATGCCGGCATCGGCCAGGCATTCTGATGGCAATATTCAGGCGCATCCTCCGTATCCTTTTCTACACGCTGCTCATCATCGTGGCAGCGGCGGTGGGGGCGCTCGTCGTGCTGACCAAAACCGAGGGCGGCCGCGAAAACCTTGCCGGCATCATCTCGACTATGGCCTCGACCGGTGATCGCAAGGTCACTGTCGTCGGCATCGACGGCATCTGGTCGGGCGCGCTCAGGGTCGATCATGTCGTTCTGGAGGATCGCGAAGGCGCCTGGATGGTGGCGCGCAAGGTGGCTGTCGACTGGTCGCCGCTGGCACTTCTGTCGAAGAGCTTCAGCGCCGATCGCATTGGCGCCGAGCGTATCGAGTTGGCAAGGCTGCCGGTGGCCAGCACACAGCCGAGCCAAAGCGGAGCGACGACGCTGCCGGTTTCCATCGACGTCAAGCAGCTCGACCTTCCCGAAATCGCGCTCGGGCAGGCTCTGGCCGGCAGCGGGGTCGCCGAACTTACAGCCAAGGGAGCGCTCAAGGCGGATGCCTCGCCATTGGCGATCGAGACCAACCTCAACATCGTTCGCCACGACGGCAAGCAAGGCACGGTCGACGCCAAAGCCCATTTCGCGCCGGCCGACAACAAGCTCGACCTCGACCTTAAAGCATCCGAGCCGGCCGGCGGCATCATCGCCAACCTGCTCAACCTGCCGGGCGCGCCGCCGGTCAACATTGTCGTTTCCGGCACCGGACCGCTCGCCAACTGGAATGGCATCGGGACCTTCGTTGTCGACGGCCGGATCGTCACCCAGCTTACCGGTCGCCATCAGCTCACCGACAAGGGTCATTATGTCGAGGCCAATGGCGATGGCGAATTCGAGCGCTTCCTGCCCGAAACTCTGAAACCGCTGTTTGCCGGCAAGACCAGCTTCGACCTCGCCGGCACAGCGACCGCGGCCGGCGGCGTCGATGTCGAGCGCGCCAATATCGACAGCGGCGCCATGCACGCTACCGCCGCCGGCATTGTCGATCCGAACGGCGCCAGCGATCTTTCTGTGAAACTCGCGGCGAAAGGGACGCCGATCGTGCTCAGCCTCGGCAGCGAGGCACAGCCGATAACCGTGGCGATCAAGGATGCCACGGCCCGCGCTTTCGGCGATGGCAAGGCGCCGATGGTGGACATCGGCGCGTCGCTGGTCTCGGTGGTGGCGGGCGGCACGCGGGTGGACGACCTGATCGGGCAAGTGCATTCCGATGGTTTCGACATCCAGAACCGTAGCGGGCCCGTCACCATCAAGCTGACGGCGGCCGGCCTGAACACCGACGTCGCGACTTTGGCGCCGCTGGTAACGGGCAGGGTCAGCGCCGGTCTCGCCGGCTCGGTCAGCAAGGAACAGATTGTCGTCGACGAAGGCACGCTACGCAGCGACGCGCTCAATGCGTCCGTAACGGCCACAGTGGCGCTTGCCGATCTGTCGATGACGCTCAAGATGAATGCCGACGCGGCTTCGACGGCGCTACCGCCGCAGATCAGCTCGGTTCTCGGCCAGCGGGTGCAGTTTTCCGCAACCGCGACACGCGACCCGGACGGTGCGTTCGCCGCGAACGCATTGCAACTCACCTCAGGCACGCTTAGCGCCAGCGGCACCGCCAGTGCGCAAGGCACCGATATCCGGGCCGATATCAAGGGCACGCTGGGCGACGTGTCGGTGCTGTCGCCGCTGGTCGGCGCCAAGGTCGGCGGCGCCGTCGGTTTCGCGCTGACCGCAAGCGGCGCGCGCAGCGCACCGGATTTCTCGGTTTCGGCCAACAGCGACAGCCTGACGGCGTCCGGCCATGCGGTGAAGCAGATCAAGCTGAGCGCGAGCGGCAAAGCCGATATCGCCAGTCCCGCCGCCGATGTCTCGCTGACCGGCTCGGTCGACGACCAGCCGCTGGACCTCAAGGCATCGCTGGTCACCACCGACGGCAAGCGCTCCATCAATGGACTTGCCGTCTCACTGGCCGACAACAAGGTCTCCGGCGACCTCGGGCTCGACGACAACCTGTTGCCGCTCGGCACGTTGACCCTCGATGCCGCCGATATTGCTCCGCTGGCCACACTCGCAGACCAGTCGGTAGCCGGCGACGTGCGCGGCACCATCCGCTTTGCGAACGACAACGGAGCGCCGACGGTCGCGATCGATGCGACGAGCACCGCGATCTCGCGCGGCGAACTGGCGGCGAAGACAATCGCCGTCAACGCGCTGGTCGCCAATTATCTCAAAGCCCCGGCAATCTCCGGCAAGATCAAGGCCGACACGATCACCTCCGGAACTACGGTGATGAGCGGCATCGATGTCGACCTGAAGCGCGATGGCGACTGGACCGGCTTTAGCGGCGGCGCCACGGTCGCCGGAATTCCGGCCAGCGCATCCGGGCGGGTCAGGGTTGCGAACGGCACCACCAGCATCGAGCTTGCCTCGGGCGAGGCGACCATCCGCGGCATCAAGGCAGCTATCGCGCAGCCATCGGCGCTGACAATCGCCAATGGCAGGGTGAGCATAGAGAAACTGGCGCTCGGTGTCGGCGGTGGTTCGATTGCCGTGTCGGGTACGGCTGGCCAGACACTCGATCTCGCTGCCACCTTGTCGGCGGTGCCGGCAGCGCTTGCCAATGATTTTTCACCGGGTCTCGATGCCGTGGGCGCGCTCAGCGGCACCGCGCAGGTCACGGGATCGTCGGCTGCCCCCGACATCCGCTTCAACGCCCGGCTCAGCGGCGCCGAAACCAGCCAGACCCGGCAGGCTGGGCTCGGGCCGCTCGATCTCGATGCGGCAGGCCGTTTCTCGTCGGTCAGCGGCCTGGCCATCGAGCAGGCGACGCTTGCCGGCGAGAAAATCTCCGGCAAGGCAGCCGGCACCATCAATCCGAACGGCGCCAGCGATTTCTCGCTCGATCTCACCTCGACCGGCCCGAACCTGCCGCTGTCGCTCGGCAGCAAGGCGAGCCCGATCAAGCTTGAGCTGCAGGCGATATCGCTAACGGCGGCCGGGCAGGGCACCCAGCCGAAGCTCGACATTTCCGCAACGCTGCCATCGGCCGCCACCAATCTCGCTAAGGTCGAGGGCATCACGCTTGCGCTGCACTCCGATCGCTTCGACGTGAAAGCCCGGAGCGGGCCGATCTCCGGCACCGTGACTGCCGAAAAAATCGGCCTCGACAATCCGACCATCGCGCCGCTGATCGCCGGCAAGGTCACTGCCAAACTGGCCGGCAGCCTTGCCGCCGACGCTGTCATCATCGATAGCGGCACTGTGATCAGCGACGCGTTGAACAGCGGCTTCAACGGGCGGGTCTCGCTGGCCGACGGTGACATCGACCTCAATATCAGGGCGGATGCCGCGTCGGGGGCGCTGCCGGTGGCGGTGCGTGGCGTGCTCGCCGAGCGAACGCAATTCAGTGCCGCGCTGAAGCGGGACGCCAACGGCAATGTCACCGCCAACGCCGTCAGGCTGTCGTCCGGTTCGCTGACGGCAGACGGGCAGGCGAGCCTTGCCGACAACAAGCTCAACGCCGACGTCAAAGGCGCGCTAGGCGACGTCTCGCTGCTATCCAAGGACGCCAAAGGCGCCATTTCTTTCGCGCTGAATGCGCAAGGCGCCAGCACCGCGCCGGATCTGTCGCTGACTGTCAACAGCGACAGGCTTTCGGTCGCGGCGCGCGAGATCACTGGCTTGAAGCTCACTGCCACCGGCAAGGCTGATGCCGCCAACCCGGCTGCGAATGTGCAACTCATCGGAAATATCGGGGGCCAACCGCTGCAGGGCAGTGCCGTGCTGGCGACATCGGACGGCAAACGCGCCATCAACGGGCTTTTGCTGTCGCTCGGCAAGAACCGTATCTCCGGCGACCTGGCGCTCGACGATGCCTTCGTACCGGCCGGCACCGTGGCGCTCGACCTGCCCGATATCGGTCCGCTTGCGGCCCTGGCACTGGAAAAGGCCAATGGCGATGTGCGCGGCACGATCGCCTTCTCCAAGGCGGGCACCGTGCCGCAAGTCGCCGTCAAGGCGACGACCGGCTCGATCTCGCGCGGCGATGTCTCGGCCAAGGCCGTGACGATCGATGCGCTGATCGCCAACTATCTGGCGGCACCGGTGATCTCGGGCAAAATCCGTGCCGACAACGTGACCTCCGGCGGCACGGTTATTCGGGGCGTCGACGTCGATCTCAAGCGCGACGGCGAATGGACCGGCTTCTCCGGTGGCGCCTCCGTCAAGGATATTCCCCTGAAGGCCGCCGGCCGGGTCAAGGCGGTCAAGGGCACGACGACGGTCGAACTTGCCACCGGGGAGGCGACCATCCGCGGCATCAAGGCGGCCATCGCCCAGGCCTCGACCATCAACATCGCCAATGGAGTGACCAGCCTCGACAGGCTGGTGCTCAATCTCGGCGGCGGCACGGCGACGGTCATGGGCAAGGCTGGGCAAGCGCTCGACCTCAACGCGACGCTGGCGCGCGTACCGATCTCGATAGCCAACAGTTTTTCGCCGGGCCTCGATGCCGCCGGTTCCATCTCGGGCACTGTGAAGGTGACGGGCGCGCCGGCCAATCCGGCCGTTGCCTTCAAGATCGAGGCCGCAGGCGTTCAGACCTCGCAGACCCGTGGTGCAGGTTTCGGCGGCATGGGTGTTTCATCCTCAGGTACATATTCGGGTAACAGACTGACGTTCGACGCCAACATGAGCGATGCCGCTGGCCTCGGCCTCAAGGGCGGCGGCACGATGACGACATCAGGCGCGCCCACCCTTGATCTCAACTTTTCCGGCAAGGTGCCGTTCGCCTTCCTCACCAGGACCCTCGCCGCACAAGGCCTGTCTCTGAGCGGCACGGCCGACGTCGATGTGCAGGTGCGCGGCCCGGCGACGTCGCCGGTGATCTCAGGCACGGTTCGCACGTCAGGCGCCCGACTGCTCGACGCGCGCTCGGGGCTTGCGATCAACGACATCACTGCCGATGTCGCCATCGGTGGCGGCGTGGCAAGGATCAATCGCCTGACCGGCACGCTGTCGACGCGCGGCAGCCTTTCGGCAAGCGGCACCGTCGGCATCGATCCGGCTAAGGGTTTTCCGGCCGATCTGTCGGTCAAGCTCGTTGACGGCCGCTATACCGACGGCAAGGTGGTCACCGCCAATCTTGGCGGCGACCTGACCGTCAAGGGACCGCTCACCTCCGCGCCGGTGATTTCCGGTACCGTCAACCTGGCCAAGACCGTCATCACTGTACCCGAAAAGCTGCCCGGTTCGCTGGCCGAGCTCAACGTCAAGCACAAGAATGCGCCTGCCGCCGTGCGTGCGCAGGACAAGGCGTTGCGCCCTGCCGCTGCAAGCAGCGGTGGCGGCGGCAGCGGCCTCAACCTCGACGTCACGGTCAATGCGCCGAGCCAGATCTTCATCCAGGGCAGGGGCCTCGACGCCGAGCTCGGCGGTTCGCTGCGGCTGACCGGCCCGGCATCGTCACCCCAGGCGGTCGGCACCTTCACGTTGCGGCGCGGACGGCTGACGATCCTTGCCAAGCGGCTGACCTTCACGGAAGGCACGGTCGGCTTTTCCGGCTCTCTGGTGCCCTACCTCAACCTCACGGCGCAATCGAAGACGACCAGCGCCACCGTGACCATCGTGGTGTCGGGCGAGGCGACCAACCCGAAATTCACCTTCTCCTCGGTACCGGCGCTGCCGGAGGACGAGGTGCTGGCGCAGCTGATCTTCGGCCGTTCGATGTCGAACCTGTCGCCGCTGCAGATCGCGCAGCTTGCCGAGGCTGCCGGACAATTGGCCGGCGTTGGCGGCTCGACCTCCCTGCTGCAGAACCTGCGCAGCGCGATCGGCGTCGACGATCTCGACGTAATCACCGACGAACAGGGCGGCACCGCCGTCTCGGCGGGCAAGTATCTCAACGACCGCACCTATGTGACGATCCAGAAGGGCGACAGGCCAGGCTCGGGCAAGGCAACCGTCGATCTCGACGTGGGGCGCGGCGTCAAGCTGCGTGGCGAGGCAACCGACGCCGGCGAAGCCAAAGGCGGTGTTTTCTACGAACGGGAATATTGAAACCAGCCGTTCGCGCAGAACGGTTGCTTGTCCGAAGAACGCGCGACGCAGCCGCGAATGTCCCAGTTTAATCGCCCGTTGAGATTTCGGACGAAATCCCTGGCGCAGTAGCAAATTTGCGCCAAGACTGTCGTTATCGCGCGAACCGCCCTGCTTTCAAAGTTGCACATTCCTTGGCATGTTCCCAATCCGTGCCGTCTTTGACATCATGGCGCGAATGCGGAATGTTAAAAGGCAGAAAGCCAACAATGGGAGTTATTCATGACGATCTACAAGAGTAACGGCGACCGCGTTCCCGATCACATCCTGGCCATGGCCGAAGACGCCAAGGCAGGCAAGATGGATCGTCGCGAATTTCTGGCTCTCGCCAGCGTCTTCGGCGCGTCGACGGCGATGGCCTATGGCATGCTTGGCCTTGCAGACCCGACGCCGGCCAAGGCGGAAGAGGTCCAGGGCAAGAAAGGCGGCGTATTGAAGGTCGCGCAATGGATCAAGGATCCGAAGGATCCGCGCAAGTCCGACTGGTCGGAAATCGCCAATGCCGAGCGTCAGGCGCTCGAGCCGCTGGTCAAATATACCACCGAATACACATTCCGCCCCTATCTGCTGGAGAGCTGGGACGTGAATGACGACGCTACCGAATACACGCTGCATGTGCGCAAAGGCGTCACCTGGAACAACGGCGATCCGTTCACCGCAGACGACGTCATCTTCAACCTCAAGCGTTGGGCCGACAAGAAGGCCGAAGGCAATTCCATGCCCGGTCGCCTCGGTTCGCTGGTCAAGGACGACAAGCTGGATGAGAGCGCGGTGACCAAGGTCGATGACCACACGATCAAGCTGACGCTCAGCAAGCCGGATATCGCCCTCATTCCGAACGTGTGCGACTATCCCGGCCTTATCGTCCACAAGACCTTCGACGAGAAGGGCGGCGATTTCAAAGCCTGCCCGATCGGAACCGGCCCGTTCGAGTTGGTCTCCTACGATGTCGGCCAGAAAGTGGTCTACAAGCGTCGTGAGGACAACAAGTGGTGGGATGGCGAGGTGTTCCTGGACGGCATCGAGTTCATCGACTACGGCACCGATCCGGCGGCGATGGTCAGCGCTTTCGAAGCTGGCGAAGTGCACACCAATTTCGAAACCTCGGCCGACTATGTGTCGATCCTCGACGGCATGGACTTGGCGAAGTCCGAGGTTGTCACCGCCTCGACGATCGTCTGCCGCACCAATGTGACCAACAAGCCTTACGGCGACCAGAAGGTTCGCAACGCCCTGCAGCTCGCAGTCGACAACGCTGTCGTCCTCCAGCTCGGCTACGGTAATGCCGGCACGGTTGCCGAAAACCACCATGTCGCCCCGATCCATCCGGAATACTACGAGTTGCCGAAGGTTGCTCGTGACCCGGCCAAGGCAAAGGCGCTGATGGCGGAAGCCGGCCAAGCCGATTTCGAGCACGAGCTGATCACGGTCGACGAGGACTGGCACAAGAACACAGGCGATGCGATCGCCGCGCAGATGCGCGACGCCGGCATCAAGGTGAAGCGTACGGTGCTGCCGGGTTCGACCTTCTGGAACGACTGGACGAAGTATCCGCTGTCGATGACCAACTGGAACATGCGGCCGCTCGGCGTCCAGGTTCTGGCGATCGGCTATCGTACAGGTGAAGCCTGGAACGAGACGGCCTGGTCGAACCCGGAGTGGGATGCCAAGCTCAACGCTGCGCTCGCGGTTGCCGACGCAGCCAAGCGCAAGGAAATGATGAAGGATATCGAGCAGATCCTGCAGGATTCCGGCATTATCATCCAGCCTTATTGGCGCAAGCTCTACAGCCATTCGGTCAAGGCGGTGCAGAACTACAAGATGCACCCGACCTTCGAGCGCGACTACGGCAAGGTCTGGCTCGACCAGGCCTGACCGGACGATCCGGAAAGGGGCGTCTCGCCCCTTTCCGTCGCTCTTTGCATGGTCCTTGGACCGGAAGTCGGCGCAGCAAAAAGTTGCGGACTCTTCGGTCGGGGTCTGCAATAAAAAGGGTGTTGCATCTGGGACTGGTCTGAAGGCTTGTTCTGCCGCTGGCGGCAGGGCACGGCTTGCAAACCGGTTCCAACCCCCAACCCGACCGGCAGGGGACCGCCATGCTTTCTTTCGTTATCAGGCGTCTCGGCACCATGGCATTGACGATGCTGTGTCTGACGATGATCGTCTTCTTCCTGGTCAATCTCGGGCCCAATCTGAAAAAGCTGGCGATCAGCCAGACCGAAATGCACACCTCGGCCGAGCAGCTTGAAGCTTGGCTGGTCAACCATGGCTATCGGCAGAATTTCTTTATCCGCTACGGCCAATGGCTGGGCGTCATGCCCAAGCAGCCGGTGACCGACCCGGCGACCGGCAAGCCCGCACAGCGTTTCTCCTTCTGCAACGATCCGGTCGTGCCGACATTCTCCGGCATCCTGCAGGGCGATTTCGGCTGCTCGACCAAGTTCAAGACGACGGTCGCCTCAAAGCTCTTTCCGGCGCTCAGCGCGACCGGCATACTGATGCTCTGCGTGCTTGCGGTTATGGTGCCCGTCTCGCTCCTGATCGGCATTCTTGCCGGCATGCGCGAGGGCTCCCGCACCGACCGCACGTTGTCGGTGGCTTCGATCGCCTCGACGGCGACGCCCGAATATGTTTCGGGCGTCATCTTCACCGTCATCTTCGCCTCCTGGCTCGGCGTGCTGAACGGTTCGGCGGCCTCGGCCAGCCAGGGCATCACCTTCTACAATTTCACCTTGCCGGTGATGACGCTGGCGATCTACGGCATCGGCTACATCGCCCGCATGACCCGCGCCTCGATGGTGGAGGTGATGACACAGCAATATATCCGAACCGCCCGGCTGAAGGGCCTCTCCTTCGGCAGCGTGGTGATAAAGCACGCTCTGCGCAACGCGCTGATCGCACCGTTCACCGTCATCATGCTGCAGTTTCCCTGGCTGCTCACCGGCGTCGTCATCGTCGAGGTGATGTTCCGCTACCAGGGGTTCGGCTACACGCTGGTCGAGGCCGCCGGCAACAACGACATCGATCTTCTGCTCGGCTGCTCGCTGGTCTCGGTGTTTATCGTCCTGATCACACAGCTCATCTCCGATGTCGGCTACGCGTTCCTCAATCCGCGCATCAGAGTTCAATAGGAGACCAGCGGATGCAGGTCGAATATCTCAGCGCCTTCAACGTCGTACTCGGCGTGCTTACCCGCTTCTGGCCGGTCTGGATCGCTCTCGCCCTGGTGATGGGGGCGAGCTTCGGCTACAAGAAGAAGCTTGGCCTTTACGGCCAGCTTTTCGACAGCGGCGTCGGCATCGTCGGCGTCGGCATCTGCCTGTTCTGGCTGTTCACGGCGATCTTCGCATCGACGGTCGCGCCCTTCGATCCGCTCGCCCAGGTGCCGATCATGAAGGACGCGCTGCCTGGGGCAATCGATCCGCAATCGGGGCTCGCCTATCTCTTCGGCGGCGACAAGCTCGCCCGTGACGTGTTCTCCCGAATGGTCTATGGCAGCCAGATCGTGCTGATCATCGCGCCGGCGGCCACCGGTTTTGCACTGATGGTCGGCATTACGCTCGGCCTTCCGGCCGGCTATTATGGCGGCAAGATCGATACGGTGCTGTCCTTCCTCGCAAACCTTGTGCTGGCCTTCCCGGTGATCCTGCTGTTCTACCTGCTGGTGACGCCGGGCATCATGGACACGCCGATCCCCTACGCGATGGCAGGGCTGTTCTTCCTGTTTCCGATCATCTTCTTCAGTGTGCTGTTCTGGACGCGCTACAAGAACCGCCCCGACCGCCTCTATATCCTGCTTGGCCTGACGTTGGTCGTTGGCGGCTGGATCTATGCCGGCCTTGTCTTCGATGCCGATCCGTTCAAGATCATCCACATCGATCCCAACCAGCTCAACATCTTCGTGGCGGTGGTGTTCGCCTCCAGCCCGGGCGTGTTCCGCATCGTGCGCGGTCTGGTCATGGATATCAAAACGCGCGACTATGTTGCGGCGGCGCAGACGCGCGGTGAATCGCCCTGGTACATCATGCTGTGGGAGATATTGCCCAACGCGCGCGGGCCGCTGATCGTCGACGCCTGCCTGCGCATCGGCTACACTACGATCCTGCTCGGCACGCTCGGCTATTTCGGGCTGGGGCTGGCGCCGGAAAGCCCGGACTGGGGCACGGCGATCAAGGATGCCAGCCGGCTGCTGCGCTCGTTCATCCACCCGGCGCTGCCGCCGACGATCGCATTGATGTCGTTCGTGCTCGGCCTCAACCTCCTGGCGGATTCGTTGCGCGAACAGTCGATGAAAGATTGATACCGGGAAAGATCGATGCCGGGTTCGGCCCGACATGCCTGAAGAACAAGGATTGGAGCGACCCATGAATGAGGCAGTTCGAAATCCCGCCAAGCCGACCAATGGGCCGACCAATGGGCCGATCATCGAGATCGAGAACCTGTCGATCTCCTTCTTCACCCGCAAGGGCGAGATCCCGGCCGTCATGGATTTTTCCTGCACGGTCATGCCCGGCGAGGCGATGGGCATCGTTGGCGAATCCGGCTGCGGCAAGTCGACCGTGTCGCTCGGCATCATGCGTGACCTCTCCAACATCGGAAAGATCGTCGGCGGAAAGATCAAGTTCCAGGGCAAGGACATGGGAGAACTGTCCGACGAGGAACTGCGCGCCATCCGCGGCAACAAGATCGCCATGATCTACCAGGAGCCAATGGCCAGTCTGAACCCGGCGATGAAGGTCGGCCAGCAGCTGATGGAAGTGCCGCTGATCCACGACAAGGTGTCGAAGGACGAAGCTTATAAACGCGCTTTGGAAATGGTGCGCGCGGTGAAGTTGCCGGATCCCGAGCGCATGATGCGTTCCTACCCGCACCAGCTTTCCGGCGGCCAGCAGCAGCGCATCGTCATTGCCATGGCGCTGCTGTCGAAACCGGCGCTGCTTCTGCTCGACGAGCCGACGACGGCTCTGGACGTGACAGTTGAGGCCGGTATCGTCGACCTGGTCAAGGGGCTGGGCGAGAAGTTCGGCACCTCGATGATCTTCGTGTCGCACAATCTCGGCCTGATCCTGGAGACCTGCGACCGCATCACGGTGATGTATTCGGGCGAAGCGGTGGAGACGGGCAAGATCAAGGACGTCTTCGACCGGATGCGCCATCCCTACACGCAAGGCCTGTTCCGCTCGATCCCGTTGCCGGGCGCCGACAAGAATTCGCGGCCGCTGATATCCATCCCGGGTCAGTTGCCGCTACCGCACGAGCGGCCGAAGGGCTGCAATTTCGGCCCGCGCTGCCACCATTTCGTCGAGGGCGTCTGCAACGCCGCCGAAATTCCGATGATCGCGGTCGACGGCCATGACGGGCATTTCTCGCGCTGCGTGCGCTTCAACGAAATCGACTGGGAGGCGCTGCCGCCCGGCGCCAAGAAGGTCAACGAGCGGGTGGTGCCCGGTGCGCCGGTGCTCCAGATCGAAGACCTCCGGAAGTACTACAAGGTCGGCGGCAGCGAAGTGTTCGGCTCGAGCGAGGGCCGCGTCGTCAAGGCCAACGAGACGATCTCGTTCATGGCGCGCGAATCCGAGACCGTCGCTATCGTCGGCGAATCCGGCTGCGGAAAATCGACCCTGGCCAAGGTGCTGCTCGGCCTCGAAACGGCAAGCTCTGGCCGCGTGAAGCTCGGCAATAAGGAGATCCAGTCGACCGGGATCGAGAAGCGTTCCGTCGACACGGTATCGTCGATCCAGATGGTGTTTCAAAATCCGTTCGACACACTCAATCCTAGCCATTCGGTCGGTTCGCAGATCATCCGTACGCTGGAAAAGTTCAATGTCGGCAACACGGTGGCCGACCGCCGCAAGCGGATGCTGGAGTTGCTCGACCTGGTGAAGCTGCCAAGGGCGTTCGAGACGCGCAAGCCGCGCCAGCTTTCAGGTGGCCAGAAACAGCGCATCGGCGTGGCGCGTGCCTTTGCCGGCGACGCCAAGGTGGTGGTGGCCGACGAGCCGGTCTCGGCGCTGGATGTGTCGGTCCAGGCGGCGGTGACCGAGCTCTTGATGGACATACAGCGCAAGAACAAGACGACGATGCTGTTCATCAGCCACGATCTGTCGGTGGTGCGCTACATCGCCGACCGCGTCGTCGTCATGTATCTCGGCTATATCGTCGAGCAAGGCACGACCGACCAGATCTTTTCGCCGCCCTATCACCCCTACACCGAGGCGCTGCTGTCGGCGATTCCGATTGCCGATACCAGCGTGGTGAAAAGGCACATCGTGCTCGAAGGCGACATTCCGTCGGCGATGAACCCGCCCTCTGGCTGCCCGTTCCAGACGCGCTGCGGCTACAAGAAACTGGTGCCGGACAATCTTTGCGAAACCAAGGTGCCGCCAGTCAAAAATCTCGGCGACGGCCATATGAGCCTGTGCTGGCTGTCCGACGACGTGCTGGCGAAAATGGAGCCGGTGATCAAATTCGACAAGGAGCACGCCGCGAATGAGGGCGTGCCCGAGGATGCAAACCACGGTGTTGGCCCAGGCTTTGCCGGAGATCCGCCCAAGCGCCCGCATGGAAAGACTGGCAGCGTTGAAGCCGATGCCGAGGGTCAGGCAGCGGAGAATGCCGAAGCGGTCGCCAAAGCCCGAAGTCACGAGGTTCGCGACGAGGTTTCAGAGACCGGCGGCACCTCAAGCTCTGCCGGCAGCCCGGTGGCACCAATCATGCCGCCGATTGTCGGCGACGGCCGCCAGGCCGAGGACGCCTCGCGCAAGCCGCGCAAACCCAAGGGCGGCTGAGAGCCGTTAATACGCTAGGGCGTGCATTGCCGTAACTGCGCGGCGTAGTCCTGCGCCATCTGTTCGGTGGCATGCGCATAGCGCTGCACGTCGGCGTCGCCGCGATTGCCGCGCTTATAGGCGTTCCAGCCGAGATAGTAGGCGAGATACACATTGTAGGTGTCGTTGCGGGCGACGCCGAGTGTGTCGGCGGTCTTGGAATGATACCAGCCGACAAAATCGACGGCATCGGCAAACCTGGTGCGGCGCGCCGCCCAGCTGCCGGTCTCGTTCTGGTATTGCGCCCAGGTCCCGTCGAGCGCCTGCGAGAAGCCGGTGGCGCTGGAGATATGTTTCCAGGGAATGAAACCCAGCAGCTTGGTGCGCGGCGGCCTGGCATTGCTCTTGAAGCCGGATTCCTTGCGCACCGTCGCCATCAGCACGGGAACCGGCACACCGTATTTCTGCTCGGCGCGTTGTGCCGCCGCCTGCCAATTGTCGAACCAGCCGTCATTCTGGTCGAAAACGGCACAGACATCGTTGATGTGGTTCGGCGGCGTCGCGCAGGCCGAAAGTGTCAGCGGCACGGCAATCGCTACAATTTTACTAAAACTCGACCTACGCATTGGAAGAGCATTAGGCCGAAAACATAAAAGGAATCTTGCGGCGTTTCTTAACGGCTCGTCGGTCGCTTTGGCAGGCGCTGAGGAAGTATGAACATTCCGACGTTTGTTGTCGCTTTTACCGACGTGAAATTCCCGCAATGGCGCCTTGGCTAAAATCACGCCCGCAGGTGGCGGATTCTTGACAGCTCGATCTTCGTGCCGGCGCTTTGATGCGCCGCATGAGCGAACCAAGACGCAAGCGCGGCGCCGAGCGAACCAGCAACAGGGGACCGACCGCCATCCCGCAACTGCCGCTCAGGCGGGTTACAAATCCGTATCCGCCGATGGCGATGCTCTCGGCCGACCAGATCGAGGCGATCCACCAGGCGTCGATGCATATCCTGGAGAATTTCGGCATCGAGGTGATGAGCCAGCGGGCGCTGTCGCTGTTCGAGAAGGCCGGGGCCAAGGTCGATCATGCCTCGATGAACGTCCGCATCGATCGCGGCATGATCGAGGAAGCGCTGAGGACGACACAGTCCAGCTATACGCTGACGCCGCGCAATCCCGCCCATGCCGTCCACCTCGGCGGCAATACAATCAACTTCACGCTCGTCGCCGGGCCGCCGAATGTGCACGACATGGAGCGCGGCCGCCGTGCCGGCAATTTGCGCGATTATTCCGATCTCGTCCGGCTGGCGCAGCACTTCAACTGCATCCACATGCTCGGCAACCAGGTCTGCGCGCCGATAGAACTGCCGGCGAATTCCCGTCAACTCGACACCTATTTCGCCAATCTGACACTAACCGACAAAAGCTTTCACGTCTCGGCCATCGGCCGCGGCAGGGCGCTCGACGGCATCGAAATGATGGCAATCGCGCGCGGACTGACGCTTGACGAGATGCGCGACGATCCCGGCGTCACCACGATCATTTCGGTCAACTCGCCGCGCCGCTTCGACGAGATGATGGCCGAGGGGCTGATGACGATGGCCGAATTCGGCCAGTCCGTCGCGGTGACGCCGTTCACGCTGATGGGGGCGATGAGCCCGGTGACGCTTGCCGGCGCGCTCGCCCAGCAGAATGCCGAGGCGCTGTTCGGCGTGGTGCTGACGCAGCTCGTCCGCCCCGGCGCGCCGGTGATGTATGGCGCCTTCACCTCCAATGTCGATATGAAATCGGGAGCGCCGGCTTTTGGCACGCCTGAAAACACCAAGGCGAATATAGCGTCCGGACAGTTGGCGCGGCGCTACAAGCTGCCTTACCGCACGACACCGGGCTCGGCTTCCAATGCCGCCGACGCGCAAGGCGCCTATGAGACGCTGATGGCGCTGTGGGGCGCGGTGCTCGGCCACGGCAATCTCGTCTACCATGCCGCCGGCTGGCAGGAGGGCGGACTGACAGCGTCGTTCGAAAAGTTCATCATCGACGTCGAGATGATCCAGCACATGATGGAGTTTTTGCGCCCGATCGAAGTCAACGAGGCCGAGCTTGCCGTCGAGGCTCTGGGTGCGGTTCCGACCGGCGGCCACTTCTTCGGCGAGCCGCACACGCTGGAGCGCTACGCCACGGCCTTCTACCAGCCGATGCTGTCCAACTGGCAGAATTTCGAGGCCTGGCAGGAGGCCGGCGGGCTCGATGCCACGGCGCGGGCGACGAGGCTGTGGAAGAAGGCGCTGGAGGACTATGTCGAGCCGGTGATGGAAATCTCCAGGCGCGAGGCGCTTGAGGCGTACGTGGCCAAGCGCAAGGAAGCGATCGGGCAAAGCGAGCCTTAAGCGCTGCTCTTCTTGTTCAGATTCATTCTCTTCTCCTACAGAATCATGAAACCCAACCAACTCTTTGAAATGACGAGAATCCCATGAAATCGCATGCAAAGGTCGTGGTCATCGGCGGTGGCGTCGTCGGGTGCTCCGTGCTGTTCCATCTGGCCCGTCACGGCTGGACCGACATCGTGCTTCTGGAGCGCGACGAGCTGACCTCCGGTTCGACCTGGCACGCGGCCGGCGGCATGCACACCATCAATGGCGACCCCAATGTCGCCAAGCTGCAGAAATACACAATCTCGCTCTACAAGGAGATCGAGGAACTGTCCGGCCAGGCGACCGGCGTGCATCTGACTGGCGGCGTCTTGCTGGCGGCGACCGAGGCGCGGCTCGACTGGCTGCGCGGCGTCGTCGCCAAGGGCCGCTATCTCGGCATCGAGCTCGAGGAGATATCGCCTGATGAGGCGGCCGAGCTGATGCCGCTGCTCGACCCCAAGCAGTTCGTCGGCGCCGTTCGCAACAAGGAGGACGGTCATCTCGACCCGTCCGGCGTTACCCACGCCTACGCCAAGGCGGCGAGGAAGCTTGGTGCCGAGGTCGAGCGTTTCACCAAGGTCGAGGATATTGTGCGGCGCGCCGACGGCCTGTGGCGTGTCATTACCAACAAGGGTGAGGTGGTGGCCGAGCATGTCGTCAACGCCGGCGGCCTGTGGGCGCGCGAGGTCGGCCGCATGGTCGGGCTGGAGCTGCCGGTGCTGGCGATGGAGCACATGTACCTGATCACCGAGGACATGCCGGAAGTCGCTGCCTGGAACCAAAAGACCGGCACAGAGATCATCCATGCCGTCGATTTCGACGGCGAGCTCTATCTGCGCCAAGAGCGCGGCGGCATGCTGATGGGCACCTACGAAAAGGCCAACAAGCCGTGGTCCGAGTTCCAGACGCCATGGAATTTCGGCCACGAGCTGCTCGAACCCGACATCGACCGCATCGCACCGTCGCTGGAGGTCGGCTTCCGGCATTTCCCGGCCTTCCAGAACACCGGCATCAAGCAGATCATCAACGGGCCCTTCACCTTCGCGCCGGACGGCAATCCGCTGATCGGGCCGGTGCGCGGCCTGCCGGGGTTCTGGGTGGCCTGTGGTGTCATGGCGGGGTTCTCGCAGGGCGGCGGCGTCGGGCTGGCGCTGTCGAACTGGATGATCGAAGGCGATCCCGGCGCCGATATCTGGGCGATGGATGTGTCGCGCTACGGCGACTGGGCGACGATGGCCTATACCAACGCCAAGGTGCGCGAAAACTATTCGCGGCGGTTTTCGATCCGCTTCCCGAACGAGGAGCTGTCGGCTGGACGGCCGCTCAAGACGACGCCGGTCTACGATTTGTTGTCGGCCAAGGGCGCGCAATGGGGGGTCGCCTATGGGCTGGAGGTGCCGCTGTGGTACGCGCCCGAAGGCGTCAAGGACGAATTCTCCTGGCGGCGCTCGAGCGATTTCGAGCATGTCGCAAATGAGGTCAAGACCGTTCGAGAAGGCGTTGGCCTGTCGGAGATTTCGAGCTTCGCCAAGTACAAGGTGACGGGCGAGGGGGCGGCGGCTTGGCTTGATCGTCTGCTTGCCTGCAAGCTGCCAAGGCCCGGCCGCATGACGCTGGCGCCGATGCTGAAGGAAGACGGCAGGCTGATTGGCGATTTCACGCTGGCCAATCTCGGCGGTCCAAATTCTGAAAATAACGATTGGTTCCTGGCCGGCTCCGGCGTCGCCGAGCAGTACCACATGCGCTGGTTCGAAGCGCATCTGCCGAAGGACGGCTCTGTCAGCATCGAGGCGCTCGGGGCAAAGCTCACCGGCTTGTCGATCGCCGGGCCGAGCGCGCGCGACGTGCTGGCAAAGGTTACACGGTCGGACGTGTCGAATGCGGCCTTTCCGTTCATGGCCATCAGCAGGATGGACATCGGCATGGCGCCATGCCTGGTCGGGCGCGTCAGCTACACCGGCGATCTCGGCTACGAAATCTGGGTCGCTCCGGAATATCAGCGTGCGGCATTGCAAGCCTTGATGGCCGCGGGGGAGGAATTCGGCATCGGCCTGTTCGGCTCGCGCGCGCTCAATGCGCTGCGGCTTGAGAAGAATTACGGCTCATGGGCGCGCGAATACCGGCCGATCTACGGGCCGTTGGAAGCCGGGCTCGACCGCTTCGTCGCCTACGGCAAGCAGGCCGATTTCATCGGCAAGCAGGCGGCGCTGGCCGAGCGCAAGCAAGGCGGCAGACTGCGGCTGCGGGCCTTTGTCGTCGATACTGTCGATGCCGACGTCATCGGCGACGAGCCAATCTGGCATGGCGGTGCCGTGCGCGGTTGGGTCACGTCGGGCGGCTACGCACATCATTCCAAGAAATCTGTCGCCATGGGCTATGTACCGAAGGAGATCGCCGATGAGGCCGACGGTTTCGAGATCGAGGTCCTGGGCAAACGTCATGCAGCGCGCATGCAATCGGCGCCGCTATTCGACGCCAATTTCGAGCGGATGCGCGGGTGAAGACGCGCCGACGCCTCAGCTGTTGCGCCGGTTGTCGAGGGCCAGGGCACCCGGACCGGCAAACACCAGATAGAGGAAAATGAAGCAGAACGAGATCGCCGAATCGCCGCCATTGTTGATGGGGAAGAAGTCGCGCGGCATGTGCGCCATGAAATAGGCGATCGCCATCTCGCCAGCCAGGAGGAAGGCGACCGGCCGGGCGAAGAGCCCAAGCGCACGAATTCGAGGAGGCCAGCGGTCAGCGTCAGCCCGGTCAATGTACCGGCATGGTCGCCGGCGGGAAAATTGAACAGCTTTTGCGTACCATGTTCGATGAATTGCAGTGCCGTCATGATGCGCAATGCGGCCAGAGCCTGCGGCTGATATCTGGCAAGGCCGTCGAAAAGCTTCATCTAAGACTCCATTTTACCCCCGAACCGGCCATAGATTATCGCCCGGCAGGGGACCATTCACTTCGCATGGCCCCGCCATCAACAATCAGTGATGGAAATGTTCCTCGTCTTTCAATATTTTTCTCTCCAGGGTTGTATTTAAACCGCTATAGTTGTACTGAGATCCAGACACTCCAAACCATGTGGGTTCCGTTTGCCATGAGAAAAGTCGTCGTCAGCCTATTCGCCATCCTTGCAGGCACCAGCGTCGCCATGGCCGACGACGCCGGCTGTGCTGCTTTCAAATGGCCGGTGACGCGCGAGGAGGCCCTGTTTGCGGCGGCGCCCGCCGCGCAGTCCGGCGCTGACCTTTCGGTCGGCGAGGCTGCAGATGTGGCGTTGGCGCCGGTCGGCACGATCAGCTTCACCGTTCCGCCGGAACGCGCGCCGGCAGCCGGTACATTCGGCGCGACGGCGAGCGTGGCCGTGCCCCCGGAGGGAGAGCTCCAGATCAGCCTGTCTGATGAGGCCTGGATCGATGTCGTTCAGGACGGTAAAGCGGTGAAGTCGGCGGCTTTCAGTGGCATAAAAACCTGTCCGGGGATCCGCAAGAGCGTGCGCTTCAAGCTAGCCGCCGGCCCGGCGACCATCCAGCTCAGCGGCGCCAAGAAGCCCGATCTCAAAGTTTCCGTGCTGACGCCGGAATAGTTCTCAAAGAGCGTAAGGTTGGAGGGACAGCGCCCCTCTCTGTCCTGCCGGACATCTCCCCCCTCGAGGGGGGAGATCGGTTTTTGCTGCCGGTTTCGCCAATCGCGACGCGACGTTGCTACCGCACCGGTGCCATTAGCGCGAAATGGGCGCCTTGCGGGTCCGTGCACTGCACGATCCAGCTGCCGCCGGGGACCTCCATCGGACCCATCAGGATCTTGCCGCCATTGTCGGTGACACGCTTGGCTGCCGCGTCGATGCCGGGCACGTTGAAATAGAACTGCCAGACCGGGACCGGGATCTGCTCGGGCTTGTTCATCATACCGCCAACGGGCTCGCCGCCGAAGGCAAAGAGCTGGTAGACGCCCATCGGACCCATATCCATGGCGTCGCCCTTCTCCCAGCCGAACTGGCTGGAATAGAAATCGGACGCCGCCTTCCAGTCTGACGTATAGAGCTCATGCCAGCCGATGTTGCCGGGTGTCGCCAACGGTAGCGGCGGCTGGTCGGGGCCGCTGGGCTGCAGGAAGTTGAACATCGCGCCTTGCGGATCGGCAACGACGGCAAAGCGGCCGACGCCAGGAATGTCGTCGGGCTCGCGGTGAACCGCGCCACCAGCCTTCTTGAGGGAGGCCGTTGCGGCATCGACATCCCTGGTGAGGATATAACCGATCCAGGCCGGCGGCATGCCCATCTTGCGCGCGTCCTCGGGCAGCGTCATCAGCCCGCCGACGCCGCGCTCGCCGACATTCATCACGATATAGCGCGGCATGCCCGGGGCCCCTTCGAATGGCTGCCCCCGCCAGCCCACCACGGAGGTGTAAAACGCCTCGGCGGCGTCGAGATCGGTGGTCATCAGCTCGTACCAGAAGAAGGGCATCGGGGACTGTGGCATTGTCGTGCTCCTTGCGGTTTGTACATCGATCATGCGCGATCTATTCTAAGACGATCTTCACGACGAAAATCCGACAGCCAACCAAAAAAGATGACGGCAAATTGGAAATGTTACCGGGTTGCGCGCCCTGCGGTTTTCGATTTTGCTTGCAGTCAACGAGGGGTTGTTGATCCATGCGCCGGATGTCGCTCACTTCCGAACTTGTCGCACTGTGCCATCGGGAAGAGACCGATCTCGGCCCCGACCGCAGCTGGACGCAGCTGACCGACGAAGATTTCCGGGCTCTTGCCTTGCGTCTCTCAGGCGAAGCAGACAAGGCCCCCTTATGGGTGTTCGCTTATGGTTCGCTGATCTGGAAGCCGGCCTTCGAGTCCGTCGAACGACAACGCGCTACCACGTTTGGCTGGCACCGGTCCTTCTGTCTCGACATGGTCCGCTGGCGCGGCAGCGTCGAGCAGCCCGGGCTGATGATGGCGCTCGAGCGGGGCGGGCGATGCAACGGCGTCATCTACCGCTTGCCGGAAGGCGAAAAAACCGCTGCAGGTCGAAAGGCTGTTGCGGCGCGAGATCGACGACCGCGAGAGCATCGGTTCGGTCAGGTGGCTTCCCGTGCATACGGCCCAAGGCACAGTCAGGGCGCTGGGCTTCTGGGTCGGCGGTCCTGAACGCGGTTCCGTACCTGCTTCGTGACGCATGGCCGTTTGGAAAACATGACTATTATTGTCATGTTTGTTGAAGCTTTTCAGTTGCTTGCGCCGAAAATTGACCAATTGATAAAAAAATAAAACGTGCTAGCCTTCCCCAAAACAAGAACATGGGGAACTGATGATGCCAGAAGGCCAGTTCAAGCAAGGCATTGCCGGCGGGCGGCTCTCGCCGGAGCAATATGCCGATAATTTTGCCGACCTGCATCCACCGCTCGATCATCACGAGGCACTGGTCGAGTCCGATCGCTGCTATTTCTGCTATGACGCGCCGTGCATGAATGCATGCCCGACCTCGATCGACATCCCGCTGTTCATCCGCCAGATTTCGACCGGCAATCCGATCGGCTCAGCCAAGACGATTTTCGACCAGAATATTTTGGGTGGCATGTGTGCCCGCGTCTGCCCGACCGAGACGCTGTGCGAAGAGGTCTGCGTGCGCGAGGTGGCAGAAGGCAAGCCGGTGCAGATTGGCCGCCTTCAGCGCTATGCCACCGATGTCGCCATGGCCGAAAGCAAGCAGTTCTACAAGCGCTCCGAACCGACCGGCAAAACGGTCGCCGTGGTCGGCGCCGGACCGGCCGGGCTTGCAGCCGCGCATCGGCTCGCCCGCTACGGCCATGACGTGACCATCCTGGAAGCCCGGCCGAAGCCCGGCGGCCTCAATGAGTACGGTATCGCGGCCTATAAGAGCGTCGACAATTTCGCCCAGGCCGAAGTCGACTATGTCACGTCGATCGGCGGCATCGACATCCAGAACGGCAAGGCGCTCGGCCGTGATTACCAGCTGTCGGACCTGACCAGGAATTACGATGCGGTGTTCCTCGGCATGGGGCTTGCCGGCGTCAATGCCTTGCGAGCGGATGGCGAGGAGGCGCAAGGCGTCACCAATGCTGTCGAGTTCATTGCGGAGCTTCGTCAGGCCAGTGATCTGGCCAGCCTGCCAGTCGGCCGGCGTGTTGTCGTCATCGGCGGCGGCATGACGGCGATCGACGCGGCGGTGCAATCGAAGCTGCTCGGAGCCGAAGAGGTGACGATCTGCTATCGGCGCGGCCCCGAGCACATGAACGCCTCCGAATTCGAGCAGGATCTGGCTGCCGCCAACGGCGTCATCATCCGGCACTGGTTGCAGCCGAAGCGGGTCATTGCCGACGGCGGCAAGGTGTCGGCGATCGAGCTCGAATACACCGCGATGGACGGCGACCGGCTCGTCGGCACCGGCGAGCGGCTGACGCTGACCGCCGACCAGGTGTTCAAGGCAATCGGCCAGAGCTTTGTCCCGGCTGCGCTCAACGGCAGCGGTGCGGAGATCGCGCTGGAAGCCGGCCGCATCAAGGTCGACGCCGAAGGCCGCACGTCGCTGCCAAACGTCTGGGCCGGCGGCGACTGCATCTTTGGCGGCGACGACCTGACAGTCTCGGCCGTCGCGCAAGGCCGCGACGCGGCGGAAAGCATTCATCGGGCACTGACCTCGAACGGGAGGGCATGAGCATGGCAGACATCCGCAACAATTTCGTCGGTATCAAGTCGCCGAACCCGTTCTGGCTGGCCTCGGCGCCGCCGACCGACAAGGCCTACAATGTCATACGCGCCTTCAAGGCCGGCTGGGGCGGCGTTGTCTGGAAGACGCTCGGCGAAGAGGGGCCGCCGGTGGTCAACGTCAACGGTCCGCGCTACGGCGCGATCTGGGGCGCCGACCGTCGTCTGCTCGGCCTCAACAACATCGAGCTGATCACAGACCGCGACCTGCAGGTCAACCTGCGCGAGATCAAGCAGGTCAAGAAGGATTGGCCGGACCGGGCGATTGTCGTCTCGCTGATGGTGCCTTGCGAGGAGCACGCGTGGAAGGCGATCCTGCCGGTGGTCGAGGAGACCGGCGCCGACGGCATCGAGCTCAATTTCGGCTGCCCGCATGGCATGTCGGAACGAGGCATGGGTGCGGCGGTCGGCCAGGTGCCGGAATACATCGAAATGGTGGTGCGCTGGTGCAAGGCCAACACCCGCATGCCGGTGATTACCAAGCTGACGCCCAACATCACCGACATACGCAAGCCGGCACGCGCCGCTCTTGCCGGCGGCACCGATGCGGTGTCGCTGATCAACACCATCAATTCGATCACCGGCGTCAATCTCGACAATTTCGCACCGGAGCCGACGATCGACGGCAAGGGTTCGCATGGCGGCTATTGCGGTCCGGCGGTGAAGCCGATCGCCATGAACATGGTGGCCGAGATCGCGCGCGACCCTGAAACGAAGGGCCTGCCGATCTCCGGTATCGGCGGCATCACCACATGGCGTGACGCCGCCGAATTCATGGCGCTCGGCGCCGGCAATGTGCAGGTGTGCACGGCGGCGATGACCTATGGCTTCAAGATCGTGCAGGAGATGATGGCCGGCCTGGAAAACTGGATGGACGAGAAGGGCCATGCCACGCTCGACGACATCATCGGCCGCGCCACGCCCAACGTCACCGACTGGCAGTATCTCAACCTCAACTACATCGCCAAGGCGCATATCGACCAGGACGCCTGCATCAAATGCGGCCGCTGCCACATCGCCTGCGAGGACACCGCGCACCAGGCGATCACCAGCATGGTGGACGGCGTCAGGCATTTCGAGGTGATCGAGGCCGAATGCGTCGGCTGCAATCTCTGCGTCAATGTCTGTCCGGTCGAGAACTGCATCACCATGGAGCCTTTGGCGGTCGGTGTGATGGATCAGCGCACCGGCAAGCCGGTGTCGCCGATCTATGCCAACTGGACGACGCATCCGAACAATCCGATGGCCAAGGTGGCGGCGGAATAGCATTGCGAAAAAAAGCGGCGTTCACGGGCGCCGCTTTTTAATTTTCCTATTGCGGATAAAAACTATCCACGATAATCTATATCCATGAACAGGAGAGCGAAATGAAGCTGGGCGAAGGCGTCGAAGCGGCCATTCATTGCGCCGCGATGCTTGCCGGTGTTGATGGCGCCGCGACCTTGCCGGGTGCGGCCATGTCCGAAGCGTTCGGGCTGTCGCCGAGCTATCTCCTAAAGCATCTCAACGCGCTGACGGCGTCGGGCATTCTGGAATCGGTGCCGGGGCCGTCCGGCGGCTACCGGCTGGCGCGGCCGGCGGAACGCATAACGCTGCTCGATATCGTGCTGGCCGTCGAAGGGCGCGAACCGGCATTCCGCTGCGCCGAAATCCGCCAGCGCGGCCCGGCGAAGCTCGATGCCTCGGTCTATGTCAAACCTTGCGGCATCAACGTGGCCATGCTGAAGGCCGAGCGTGCCTATCGCGCCGCGCTCGCCGACGCCCGGCTGTCCGACATCGTGGCAGAATACACGACCGATGCCGATCCCCGTTCGGTCGCCGCCAACTGTGCCTTCGTCGAGCGCCACCAGCGGCCGCAGAAATCAAGTTCAACCAAGCAAGCATGAAAGGCTACAGACGATGAAACAGAGGCTGCAATTTTTCGGCGCGGCGCCGGAGATCATGAAGGCGGTGTCGGCGCTCAACAAGGCAGTCGACGAATGCGGGCTCGAAAAAAGCCTGTTGCATCTGATCAAGCTCAGGGCGTCGCAGATCAACGGCTGCTCGTATTGCGTCGAGATGCACAGCCGCGAAGCGCGCCGCGAAGGCGAAAGCGAGCAGCGGATCTATCTCGTCTCCGCCTGGAAGGAATCGCCGCTGTTTTCAGAGCGCGAACGCGCAGCCTTCGCCTGGACCGATGCGCTGACCAGGATCGCCGACAACGGTGTGTCGGACGAACTCTATGCACGGACGCTCAAGCATTTCTCGGAGGAAGAGTTGGTCAAGCTGTCGGTTGCGCTCGGCATGATCAACACCTGGAACCGGCTTTGCGTTCCGTTCCATGCAATCCATCCGATGCCGGCGATCATGGCCGCTTGACCATGGACCAGGCGCGCGGCCTAGCGC
>NZ_JAMYLO010000029.1:0-70289 GCF_040318075.1 Mesorhizobium sp. M1328
TACGGGCTGTCATTGGCAATACGGATAGCTTCCTCTTCATCATCGAAGGCAATGACCGAAAGCACCGGTCCGAATATCTCATCCCTGGCAATTGGGTCGTCATGGGAATGGCCGTCCCAGGCAAGTTGGGACCGGCTTAACCAGGAGGTCGAGGGCCAACTCGTAAAGGTTCGCTCACCGCTCGCCGCGTGCATGGAAGCGCCGTCGAGCCCCCGCTGCGCCGATGTCTTCAAGGAACTGAAGAATCCCTATTACCTCGGCGACGAGGTCGGGCTGACGCAGACCCTCGGCTGGGTCGATGGCTGGACGTCTCAGCCGAGCGCCTATGCGGTGGCCGCCCGAACGACCAGCGACGTCGTGGCGGCGGTCAATTTCGCCCGCGAGAACAATTTGCGGCTGGTCGTGAAGGGCGGCGGGCATAGCTATCAGGGCACCTCCAGTGCCCCCGATTCCCTGGTGATCTGGACACGCAAAATGAACGCCGTCGCCTTGCATGATGCGTTCGTCGCCACGGGATGTGCCGGGCAACAGCCGCCGCAGCCGGCCGTCACCGTCGAGGCAGGCGCGATCTGGGGTCACGTCTACGACGCCGTCACGACGAAGGCGGGCCGCTACGTCCAGGGCGGCGGCTGCCTGACGGTGGGCGTTGCGGGCCTGATCCTGAGCGGCGGCTTCGGCAGTTTCTCGAAGGCCTACGGGATGGCCGCGGCGAGCCTGCTGGAGGCAGAGATCGTTACCGCCGATGGCGAAGTGAGGATCGCCAACGCCTGTACGAACCCTGACCTATTCTGGGAAATCAAGGGCGGCGGTGGCGGCAGCCTCGGCGTGGTAACGCGGCTTACGCTGCGCACACACGAACTGCCAGAGTTCTTCGGTGCGGTGTTCGCGACGATCAAGGCGGCATCGGACGCCGCCTTCCGCCGGCTGATCGGCCAGATCCTGGAATTCTACGGCGCGGCGCTGTTCAATCCGCATTGGGGCGAGCAGATCCGCCTCCGGCCGGGCAACGTTCTCGATATCGCAATGGTGTTCCAAGGGCTCGACCAGCTGCAGGCGGAGACGGTCTGGCGGCCGTTCTTGAGCTGGCTGGAAGGCGCTCCGCAGGATTTTCAGCCTCGACTCGGTGCCGATGATCATGGCGGTGCCGGCCCGAAATTTCTGGGACCCCGCGTTTCTCACGCAACTTCCCGGATTGGTGATTGCCGACGATCGCCCCGGCGCGCCAAAAGCCAACCTGTTCTGGGCAGGCAACCTGGGGGAAGCGGGACAGGTCCTGCACGGTTATCAGTCCGCCTGGCTTCCGTCCTCCCTCCTGCAACCGGGCCAGCAGGGCCATCTCGCCGATGCTCTGTTCGCGGCGACCCGGCATTGGGGCATCTCCTTGCACTTCAACAAGGGCCTGGCCGGCGCCTCTGTGGAGGCGATCGAGGCGGCCCACGACATGGCGACGAACCCGGCGGTGCTCGACGCCTTCGCGCTGGCCATCAGCGGCGCCGAAGGGCCGCCGACCTACCCCGGCATTCCCGGTCACGAGCCCGACGTGCCGACCGCCCGCCGGCATGCAGCCGCGATCGACAACGCAATGACCGAGGCGCGTAAACTGCCGGCCGTCGGCTCCTATGTGTCGGAAAGCGATTTCTTCGACGAGGCGTGGCGGGAATCTTTTTGGGGCGCGAACTACGCAAGGCTCCTCGCCGTGAAGGACAAATACGACCCGGGCGGCCTCTTCTTCGTGCATCACGGCGTAGGCAGTGAACGCTGGAGCGCCGACGGCTTCACGAGAGGGACCTGACATTTGGCGATGGAACCTCACCGGACACCTCCACCAGATCTCATCATGATTCAATGTGCGACCTTTGATGGGCGAGTTCGCCACGGTCAACAGAATGATTTGGCTTCATGGGCAAAATGACGGCCGACGGATGAGCCGGGTCGCGGAAGATGCTCTGCTCAGCCAGCATCATCGTGGTCGCCGTTCCGAGCGGCTCCCCCGTTCCCAGATTTCGCGCAAATCGCGGCGCCGCTGGAAACCTGCACTCTGACGTGATGCCCCTTCTTAAAGCGATAGGCCATGGGCCACAGATCGACTAGCACCCCCCGACACCCATCCGGATCGGCGACGGGCCGGTCGGGCAAGAGGCGAAGCAGACCGTCGCCGACGTTCAGCGACTCGCCGGATGGGCGGACGTCGCACAGGGGACGAAGAAATCGGTATGCTCCAAGTTTGAACGGACGAACAATTCGGCGGAATCTCCTGACGCTTTGTGGGGACCTGAGACGCAACAATAACAAAATTGGCTTCCAAGTTGCCGTTCCCCTGTGCCCCGATCTATAGATCGCTTCGGACTCGACTCGTGACATTGGCTGCGTTCGGCGCAAACGTCAGCAGGTGGCGCTCCATGGTAGTTCCCATCGACGAGTGGCAACATCCCACCCCGGCCGGACCTTCCCGAGCCTAATCAGGCAATCTGAAGTCTGAACACACCAACCGACCATGCGCGCCAAATGCGGAAGTTGGGGTAGGCTGCCACCCGTTTGTCGAGCGTTCTGCTCGCCAGCATCGAGGGCGGACGCGTCCGATCGGAGTTACGCTCCTACCAATCGGTCATCATGCGGGACAGCCGAAGGCGGGTGACGAGCGCGGGGAGTTCCGCCTGGCGGTGTGTGTTGGTCTTGCCGAATACCGCTCTGAGCTCGGTGCGCGCGGTTTCGCGGCCGATGCCGAGAGCAATTGCCGCCACATTGATGCCATCCCCCGACGCGAGGCGCGCGGCCCGCCTGGCCTCGGCTGCCGTCAAGCCGAATGCAGCGCTCAAGCGCACTGCATCCGGGCGCGCCAGAGACCTCAGGTCGGTCACCAGGAGCCTGGGTTCAGACATTCCGCATCAAGCCAGCCGATCGCAGGGCATCCTCTATAACCTTTCGGATCTCTGCGGCGGAGTTGGGCTCCTGAGAAGGTAGACCATTTCCCCTCGCAGCGCGTGGCGCAGGGTGTGGCATTTTGGGAGTCTCGATTTCGGGCATCGACAAAGTAGTTGAGAGACGGGCAGAGCGAGTCTCGCCGTTGGCTTTCACCGGCCTGGTTTTCGCCGCCCGGTTCCTACCTGACTTCGCTATGCCCCAGAAGCGCGCAATATGCGAGGTGGACGAGATGCCGATGTCGAGCATGAACGGTCCCTCAGCGCCCAGCGCCGCGTCACCGGCCGTATCAAGCGGCGTACCGTGGCCCATTCCGGCGATGCGATATTCCTCAATGATTTCCTGCCCTTGGGCATTGCACCAGACACGCCGTGAATAACCATGCACAATTTCTGATCGGACTGAACGTGCATCGAGCCCGTGAATGGCTCGCCATTGTCCGACGATGGCATCAGCATTGGAGGATGCTACGGTTTGATCGGTGGAGCCGTGCCAGACCGATATAGATGGCCAAGGACCTTTGTGCGGCGAGGCACCGCGCAGGGCCTTCTGCAATTGCCTTTCCGAGGGCGCGCCATGACCGCGCATGCGGTCGAAGGCTTCCGGGATAGTCTTTGCGCTCCCATACGGCAGGCCGGCGATGATCGCGCCACCGACGAAGACCTCCGGGTAGCAAGCCAGCATCACCGATGTCATGGCGCCTCCGGCGGAGAGGCCGGTGATAAAGATACGCTTACGGTCGAGGCCATCTTCAGCGACAACCGCCTCAATCATCTGGCGGATCGAAAGGGCCTCTCCGCCGTTCCGCTTTGTATCGCTGGGCACGAACCAGTTGAAGCAGAGGTTGGGATTGTTGGCGCGTTGCTGCTCGGGAAACAGCAGGGCAAAACCTTCCTGGTCGGCCAGTTGCGACCAGCCGGAACCATGGTCGTACCCGGCTGCGGTCTGCATGCAGCCATGCAGCACCACGACAAGAGGCGCCGCTTCAGGCAAAGCATCCGGAACGTAGATCCTCGCCCGCAAGGCGCCCGGATTGGAGCCGAAATCCGCCAGATCCGATAACCGATCGCGGCCTTGGCCGTGGCTTTGAAAACTCTGCCCGGCGCGGAATGCCGCAAAGCAGGTGATCGTGTCGGAGATTTTTCGCAAATTAGTATCCTTTGTTCCGGCCGCCAAAAATGGCGGCAGCGCTGCGCACAACGCACAGGCAGCAATATCGTTGCTGCACTGCACAATAACAAGCGCACTATGACTTAGGGTCAGGACTCACTGATCAGAGCCAGAAGATCACGGCCGCTGCTATGCATATGCTTGAGAAAAGGTGTGGGCGCAGCGGTCGTATCGAGTGTGAATACGACGCCAGTCTTTGAGTTTTCTGAACATGTTTTCGATTTGTGACGTTGCTTGTAGAGCACAACATCGTGCGGGATTGGGACCTTTCTGTTGGCCTTTGACGGAATGCAGGCGGTGATTCTGCGATCAGCCAGCGCCTTTCGAAACCAGTCGGCGTCGTATCCCTTGTCTGCAAGCATTGCTTTGGCCTTGTGGCAAGGCTTTGAGCATAAGAGCGGCCCCTCTGAAATCGCTCATCTGGCCTTCGCTTAGCAACATGATCAAAGGTCGGCCCTGGCTATCGCACACCGCGTGTAGTTTCGAATTCAAACCACCTTTGGTCCGCCCGATACGTGTAGGAACATCCCCCTTTTTTAACAGGCTGGCTGCCGTCCGATGTGCTTTCAATGGGTAGCATCGATCATCAATTGTTCCGGCTTGCCGCGTCTGGCTGCGAGTTCGGCTAAGATTCGACTGAACACACCAAGCCTGCTCCATCGGATGAAGCGATTATAAATCGTCTTGTGGGGACCATATTCTTTAGGCGCGTCGCGCCAGCGCAATCCGTTCCGAATAACGAAGACAATACCACTGATGATCCGGCGGTCGTCCACTCGCGGAATACCGTGCGACAATGGAAAGTATGGCTTAATGCGGCGCGTCTGCGCCTCAGACAACAGCATCAAATCACTCATGGCAGCGCCTCCTCGCGCAACCGTTGAATCAATCCGTCGATGCCGCCGCAAGTGGCAAATGCCACCGTCCCCTGTTGGCCCAAGCCAGACATCGGGGTAAACTGGACACCGTACTTCGCGTCTCCTTTGAGGTGGCAGGTAGCGGATGCCCGTCTCGGCTTACTTCAAGGCAGGTTTGTTTGTGGTCGCCGCGGCCGCCGCATTGTTCTCAGCGGCCGGCACGATCGCTGTCCCGGGCTTTTGGGCCTATCTCGCAATCTTCGCTGTCGTCATGATCGTTTCGTTCGCGGCGCTCGATCCGGACCTCCTGCGCGAACGCATGCGGCCGGGTGGCAAGAAGCCGCCGCTCTCGCTGAGGGTCTTTTCGCTCGTTCTGTTCATGCATTGGATCGTTGCGGGGCTTGACCGTGGCCGTTTCCATTGGAGCGACAACGTGCCCGATTGGCTTCAGGGCGTTTGCCTGTTCACGGTCGCGGCCGGCTACGCCCTTGCACTATGGGCTATGCGTGTGAACCGGTTTTTCTCCTCAGTCATTCGCATCCAGGCCGACCGCGGCCAGCACGTCGTCAGCACGGGGCCTTATGCCTTCGTCCGCCACCCTGGTTACACCGCTGGATTTCTGATCATAGCGGCAAGCGGACCCGCGCTCGGATCGTGGCTTGCGGCTGCGCTCGTTGTGCTCTTTACCCTGCCGTTTCTGCTCTACCGCACCATCACGGAGGACCGAATTCTTCGCGCGGAGCTTGCGGGCTATTCGGATTACGCCGCGCGGGTCCGATGGCGGCTTCTCCCGGGTATTTGGTGAGAGCCAAACCTCCTTAGGAAGCGTGCTTCGAAGGTCGTCGCGGCCTGCCAATGCAGCTAATTTTTGCCGTGGTTTAGGCTCACGTTTTGGTTCCGATGTCTGCAATTGGCGCTTTTGAGACCTTGGTCTAATCTCATAATGGCGGGAAGTTGCCGTTCGAGGCCTATTCCGAAAGCGATGGCTCTTGGCAGTTGATGCCAGATTAATAGGTCCTGACCCTAGGCCGCATGAAGATAATCGTCGTTGATCCCGAGCGCCGCATCGCCAGGGCCGAAGCCGGCCTGACCCTCGGGCGAGTTCGACGCAGCCACACAGGCGCACGGCCTCGCGACGACCATGGGCGTGAACGGCGACACCGGTATTGCCGGCCTCACGCTGGGTGGTGGCTTCGGCAAGCTCGGGCGAAAGCACGGACTGAGCTGCGACAATTTGATCGCGGCTGAAATCGTCACCGCCGAGGGACGGCTGTTGCGGACAAGGGCCAGCGAGCATCCCGACCTGTTCTGGGCCTTGCGAGGCGGCGGCGGCAATTTCGGCATTGTGACGGCGTTCGAATACCGGCTGCACCCGCTCGGCCCGGCGCTTCTCGTGGGCACCGTGCTGCACGCCTACAGTCACGCGCGCGAGGCCATGCGGTTTTACGATGAATTCTCCCGCGACGCCCCGGACGGGGTGAGCGTCGATGCCGCGCTCGTCACGCTGCCCTCGGGCGAGCGGGCCTTCAGCATCTCGGCTTGCTATGTCGGGTCGCCCGAAGCGGGCGAACCAGCCATCGCGCCGCTGATGAAATTCGGATCCCCCACCGAAAGTCGCCTTAAAGCCATTCCTTACCTTCAGATTCAATCGGCGGGCGACAGCCTCTTTCCACGCGGGCGACGCTATTACTGGAAAGCGCAGTTCATGCGCGAGATCAGCGATGGTGCGATCGAGGCGCTGCTCGACAGTTACGCGAGGGCTCCCAATCACTTCCCTGCTGGTTTTCCAGCAGGTCGGCGGCGCGATCGCTCGCGTGCCCGCGTCGCACTCGCCCTATGCCAACCGCGATGCGGCCCTTGACTGCTTCCCGATCGCCATCTGGGACGATCCGGCCGATGACGAGGCAAATATCCGCTGGGCGCGCGACCTGTGGAATGCGGTCAGACCATTCTCAACCAGCGGAGTCTATGCCAACAATCTCGGTGATGAGGGTGACGACCGCGTGCGTGATGCCTACGGCGCCAATTATGCGCGCCTCGTCGCCATCAAGAAGCAATACGACCCGACCAATTTCTTCCGATTGAATCAAAATATCAGTCCTGGATAATTCGAAAATCCGTGGGGGAACCGTGCGCAGTCGCTGGACGATCCTTGCTGTTCTGTTTGTCGCCCGCACCGCAATGGCGTTTCAGTTTCAGAGCGTCGCCGCCGTCGCGCCTCTTATCAGCGATAGCGTCGGTGCGAGCCTGGCCGACATCGGCATTCTAATCGGCCTCTATCTTGCACCGGGAGTCGCATTGGCCCTGCCTGGCGCGACCATCGGCCAGCGCTATGGCGATAAGGCGACCGTTCTCGCTGGGCTCCTGATGATGCTGGAGGGTGAAATGCTGATGACGGCGTCGGCGTCCTGGAGCCTGCAGATCGGCGGCCGATTGATAAGCGGCACTGGCGGTGTCCTCCTGAATGTCCTGATGACCAAGATGGTCGCCGATTGGTTTGCCGGACGGGAAATCGCAACCGCCATGGCCATCTACATCAACTCGTGGCCAGCGGGCATCGCCATCGCTCTCATGCTGCTGCCGGCAATCGGAATGACATTCGGGGTGACCTCGGTGGGCATTGCCGTTTCGGTCCTGGTCATCGTCGGCATCGGCTTGATGACCTTCATCTATCGCACCCCGGAGGTATCGCCCGCCGGTGGGATCGAACGCCGCGGCATTTCTGCCGGGACCACCTTCGCCCTCATCACTGCCGGCCTGATCTGGTGTCTCTACAATGTCGGCTTCGCAATGGTCTTCAGCTTCGGCCCCTCAATGCTTGTCGAGCGCGGCTGGTCCAGCCCGGAGGCGGGATCGGCGACCAGCCTGGTGCTTTGGCTGGCCACCCTTTCGGTCCCCCTGGGTGGCTTGCTGGCCGATCGCAGCAAACGCGGCGACGCGGTCCTCACCGCGGGCTGTGTCGGTTTTGCACTCCTAATGCTCGTTCTGTCGCGAAGCGGACCAGTGCTTCCCCTCATCATTACCATGGGGGTCGTATGCGGCCTGCCTGCCGGCGCGATTATGAGCTTGCCCGCACGGGTGCTCGATCAAAGAACGCGATCGATCGGGATGGGAGTGTTCTACACGGTCTACTATGCCGGCATGTTGGCCGCCCCGGCGATCGGCGGCAAACTTGCGACTTGGGCCGGTACAGCAACCATCGCGCTCGATTTCGGCGCTGCCGCACTCCTCCTTTGCCCTTTCCTCCTTTGGTCATTCCACCGGATCAGCCGTCTCCCAAGGGCGATGGTGGTTCCATCCAGGTAAGGCGGCTAGTCGCGCCGATACCGCTGGTACCGCGACATCAGCACGGTTGTCCCGGCTCCCGGTCTGACCGATTCTATGGCACTACTCTGGCAGTCCAGCAGTACGCAGCGCATCACCAAGGCACTCCACGAGCGCTGGAGCACAATTCACGCCCGCAAACTGGCGGCTATAACTGAACCTTGGATGCAGTTCGAGCACCCGCGCGGCAGCTGCCCTCGCTTCTTCCAGCCGGCCGAGTTTGGCAAGGGCAGCGGCCAATTGCACGTAAGTGATGCTATGTGCGGGATTGGCCTGAACGGACCGGTAAGCGGCGCGACTCGCATAGGCGTCCGTTCCGGTGCAATTCCGGCCACCGGTGCCGTTGCCGTCTGCTTTCAGCACTAGACGAAACTGATCTCTACAGCCGACGTGGGGCGCAAAGCCGTCGTTGAAAATTGATGGGACGGCGGTCGCCTGTAGGTCAGAAATTGACGCTACCCCAACTCGGGTTCTGACCGTCGTCGCGAGTATCGTCGTGACCTGACCCATTGCATACGGTCAGACTAGTTCTGTGCAAGGGCCGACTGAAAGTCCCTGGTGTTGTTGCGATTGGGATAGGACTGGTCCGGTACTGGGACACCGAGATGCCGACAGAGCGGCGTCCACCCATCTCCCAGATTGTGGACCAGCAGCCGACCCGGCGGCACTGTCGCAATGACCGCCCTTACATTGGCTTCGTAGACGGCTATGGCATTGGCGCGATCGTGCGGCAGGCCGCCGAAGACCTGCCTGGAGATCAAGGTAAGGCCCAGCGACTCCTGATCCTTGCTCTGGCTGATGCCTGCCAGGATCGTTTTCTCGAAGCTTTTCCACCAGCTTTCCGGCGATCGGTATGTCAAGATGACCCGGGCGTCCGGATAGAACTCAATCAGATCACGCCAATAGTGCGCCGAGGGCCAGTCGATGCAGGACGCGTAGCCCGCAAACAGCTGGTTCCAGTCTGGTGCCGCGCCCTTCGCCAGCGCACGCCAAAGCCGCTTCTGGTCTTCATTGGCCATGACTTCGAACATGTGGTGACAGGGGCCGAAGCCAAGGATCGTCAGCGCCTCGCGCATCGAATCCGTTCCTGTCCGGCCAAAGCCCGTTCCGATTACCTTCATCGCCATTGTGCCCCCCGGTTCAGACCTACACCCGTCAGACCAATCGCTTGCGAGCACCATCCGCAGGCGGTTTCCCTCAGGGTCGGAGAGGTCCAGCGCCCCCTCCGTTTGCAGCGAGGGCACGTGCGCCTCGCCGAGACGTCGCGCGACGGCCGCGATGTCTCCCCGGCTGGGAAGCACGACGGTAAAATGCTCCAGACCTGCCGCGCCGAGCGGTGGCTCCTTCAGCTCGTCGCGGGCCCAGATGTTGAATGCCACCATGTGCGGACGTTCCTCGGTGCCGCAGTCGAACAGGCCAAACGTTGCGGACTGGATATGTGGCCTGAAGCCAAGCACGCCGAGGTAGAACGCCATCAGCGTTTCGGGCGACCGCACGCGCAGTGTGACCGATGAAGGTGTCCGCCGCCAGCGGAACTTTGACACGGTCCGCCGGGTCGAGCTCCTGCAGCAATCGATCGATATCCAGAGGTTCCAGCCCGGAATGCCTTGTGCCGTCCTTGGCGACAAGCGAAACACCGCCGCCAGCCATCGCTTCCCTAGACGCGAAGCGCCCGGCCGTGTCGAAGCAGATCTCGATCCCATTGCCGGAAGGGTCGGAAACGTAAAGGGATTCCGAGATTAGGTGATCCTGGGCGCTGTGCCTCAGGCCGGAGGCCCGCAGCCGGGCGGCGACTCGGGCCAATTCCTTGCGTGTCGTGACATGGGTGGCGACATGAAAAAAATCGCGGGACTTTGACGGCAGGACGTTTGTAGCCCCGGCGTGCAGCACAATAAGGCTCTTGCCGTCGACGCCGAGTTCGGCGATCCCGCCGTCCCTGGTCAGGGTCGAGAGGCCGACCACGTCACGCCAGACCGGTAAGGCGGCTGGAATGTCGACGACGCGCAGATGAACCGGGCCGAGACGGGTGGTGTCGGCTAGAATTTCTTGGCTCTTCATCGGCCGTTGTTTCCCTGCAGCGCTGGAACATATAAATTACCAGATCGTATCCTTATGTGATATGGTCAAATCCTGGCCGAGAAAAATTAATAGAAACAAAGGAGGCCGCGATGAGAGAGTATTTTTCATTTCAGCTATTCATGAGAATGTCGACTGCGTTATTTATTGGTGCCGCTATCTATTCCATCGTTTTCGGGAATACATGATAGCGCTTGGAGTCCGCGCTTAGACTTTCTCGAGACCAAGTCGCTGACATTTCCCGATCCTGAGCAGTAGCTACGACGCGGCGGGACGCGCTTCGCGAACTGCTCCGACCTGCCAGCAGATCACTCAGGGAAGAAACCACCCTGCGGCGCTAGGTGCAACCCAGTGTGGCCATACCCGCGGCAGCTCGTGGCCCCTGAGCAGACGTTGATGTGTCGAGGTGCCGGCTGGTGAAGCCCAGCCTTCCCAAGCCCTTGCGCACTTCCGGCGCGCCCATGAACAGTCTCCACAAAAGCCCTGTACGATGGTTCTCGATCATCGCGATGATTGGCCCCTGATTGATCGCTAGATATGTCCGGGAGTACCAGTTGCGAGGTTCGCAAAACGCGTCGACAAAGCCGAAGCGGTCCCATATGCGGTTTCGAGGCTTGGTCAGGAAACCGCGCAGTGCGCGCATCGCTTCCCCCGGAGCATAAGGGAAACTCGACAGGGCAGCGGACGGGGCGATTACGCCAAAGTCCCTGTCAGGTGCACTTGCGATGTATCCTCGCGGCCCATGGCTCGCGGTCAGACCCCAGCAGTCAGGGCCGTATCCCAGATGGTTATGGGGATTGCGGACGCAATGCCGATAATTGATCTGCGTATGACGGAGGTTCTGTTGCCAGTAGTCGGCGTAGCGGTCGCTTAGGCCTCGTGGATCGAGCCCGCAGAAGGAATATTGCGAAAAGAAGAGCGGACCACCAGAATCCATTCCCAATGGCAGGACGATCCCGTCATGATCGCGCCCGTTTCGAAAGTCGGATCCGCCAGCAAAGCCTTCGTGATAGATGCCCGGATCAATGGGGTGGCGAGTTGATCCCGCCGCCAGCACGAAGGTGAGCATGCATTCGTTCCAACCTCTGATCGGGCTGTCCATCGCCCAGCCGTGGTTCGGGCTCCAGTGCCACATCAGTTGCCGGGCCCCGCGTGTGAACCAGTTCCACTCGGCCTGTGACAACAGCGCGTTCACGCTATGGCGAAGGCGTGCTTCCTCGGTTGCCATCCCGGCGAAATACTCGCGGGCGCAGATCAGACCTTGAAACAGGAAAGTGGTTTCGACCAGATCAGCGCCGTCATCCTTGCGACGGAATGGAATTATCGCACCGGTACGGCCATTGATGAAATGCGGGAACACGCCGTGGTAGCGCGGCGAGCTTTCCAGGAAATCCAGCATTCGATGCAATCGGCATAATGCCGCCGCGCGATCGATCCAACCGCGTTCAACAGCAACGATGATTGCCATGATGCCGAAGCCAGAGCCGCCAATGGCTGCGAGATCGTTGGCCGGAGCACCGGTGGTCTTCTGTCGATCTCGGGCAAGACCACTGACGGGATGTGCGCCTTCCCAGAAGTACCGGGCCGTTTGCCGTTGCACGATATCCAGCAGCGCTTCATCTTCGAGGTCGCGAACGTTTGCCGGGAAGTCGGGTGCTTGGAGCGTGCTGGGAATCATCGAGCCGGTGTTCCTGAAATGGGCATACAGACCGCCGGTCAATATGAAGGATTGCCGCGTGGAGATACCCGGTCTCCGCAAGCGTAACACCACCTGCATCCGTCAAATGCAAGGTTTCTCAATGCGGATAAAAAGATCGCCGCGTTCGTCGAAATCATGCGCGCGAGTGTACTCCCGCATCGACGATATCCGGCGGTCACGGATCAAATCGAGCTAGGTGATGCGGAAATCCGCATTCATGAAACGCCGACGGTTCTGCTCCACCCAGCTCTTCCACGAGCGGAACCCGCAAAAACAATGAGCCGGAATGTTCGAGTTCCACACTGCCTGTTTATGCGACTTTTGGAAGCACAAAAGGGGAACATCTAGCGGCTTATGTGTTTTCGACGTCAACAGCCTCTGGCGGTCAGATCGGCGATCGGCCGGCATTGTGAATGCCTGGAAGGGGCCGGAACCGGACTGTCAGCTTTCAAGATGACTGGACAAGATAGCCGGCCCTTGCGTCCAGCCTCGTCTGACCGCTGTGCGCCAGAAGCGACCTTTCGGACCACCGGGGCTAATGGACGACCTCCTGGCTTTGGCCGGGCGGGCTCGTCAGGGCGCCGCGATAGGTGTACAATTTTAGCCATGTTGGGTCCGGGGCCGGATGATGATCGTCCCTCCATTGAACCGGAAACTGCTGGCGATCCTTGCAGCGGATATGGTCGGCTATTCAACGGCGATCGAAATTGACGAAGCTGGCACCATCGGACGCCTGAGAGCTATCCGGGCCGACGTAACCGATACGGCGATCGCTCGGCACCAGGGTCGAATTGTCAAACTATTAGGAGATGGCGCACTTGTCGTCTTCGACAGCGTGGTCGATGCGGTAATCTGCGCAGCCGAAATTCAAAAAGCTGTGGCCGTTCGCAATGGTGGACTGCCGGAGCATGAGCGGATTGTGTTCCGCATCGGGATAAATCTTGGCGATGTGGCGCTCGTGGATGGCGATGTGTATGGCGACGGCGTCAATATCGCCGCTCGGTTGCAGCAACTCGCTGACCCGGGCGGCGTGATCGTATCGGGCACGGCCTTTGACCATCTGCAGGGCAAGCTTGATTGGCCCCTCGATTTCGCTGGCGAGCAGCAAGTCAAGAATATCAATCGCCCCGTGCGGATGTACCGGCTGAGGCTCGATGGCAAGCCGGTGCGCCGCCCGCTTCTCGGAATGATGCCGCGCTGGGCCAGGACGGCTGCGGCGGCCATCGTGGTGCTGGCTCTGGCGGGTGGAGGGACATGGTGGGTCTTTCAGCCTGCGCCACTGGGGGCCAAGCCGTCGATCGCGGTGCTGCCCTTCAATAATTATGGCGGCGACGAGGCCACCGGGCGTTTGGCCGATGGCCTCACCGAAGACATCATCACCGATCTCGCGCAGTTTCCCGAACTCGACGTCGTGGCACGCAATTCGACGCAAGCGTACAAAGGCAAGTCGCTGGATGTCCGCCAGGTCGCGAGTGCGCTCGACGTCGGCTATGTGCTGGAAGGCTCGATCCAGCGCCTGGGCGGTCGGCTGCGGATCACCGCGCAGCTGATCGATGCAAAAACCGGCAACCATCTGTGGTCGGAGCGATGGGACCGGCCTGCTGAAGACGTATTCGCCGTTCAAACCGAGATCGCCGAGCAGGTCACCAACCGCCTCGGCAACGGCGTGGGGCTGATTCAAGGCGCGGGGCGGGCTGCAGCGAAGCGTAAACGGCCGGACAACTTGACTGTCTATGATTACTATCTGCTCGGAACCGAAAGGATTGAAAAGATTACTGTAGCGGATGAGGAGGAGGCCATCAGGCTGCTCAACCTCGCTGTCGAGCTGGACCCGGGGTTCGCCCGCGCCTGGGTGGAACTTTATCATGCTCATAACATATTGGCTGGCTTCGGTATCAATCCCGAGAGCGAGATCAAGGCGGCTGCCGATGTAGCCGAACGCGCGGTGCGGCTCGATCCGAGCGACGCCGAGGCACACGCCGTTTTTGGCATGAGCCTCAAAGACAAGGGCGACAACGCCCGCGCCAAGGTCGAGCTGGACACGGCCCTCCGCCTCGCTCCGGGTTCGGCCGAAATCCTGACATTCTATTCCGGCTTTGCGGCAGGCTTCGACGAACCCGAACGCGGCGCTCAGTTGGTCGACCAAGTTATACGGCTCGACCCGAATTACCCGATGTGGGCAACTGCTTTCTACTCCACTGCCTATTTTATGGCTGGTCGCTATGAGGACGCCTTGAAGATGCTGGAGCGCAAGACGCCCGATAACTACGGCAAAGGGGGTTGGGTGGTGCGTAGCAGCTCCTTTGCGGCTCTGGGTCGAATCGATGAGGCGAATGCTTCGGTCCGGGAAACCCTCAAACGGTATCCGGACCTGACCGTCGAGGGCATGGTCAATGAATTCAGCTTGAGCAAGACGGAGCGCGGTCGTTTCATCGAGACAATGCCGCTAGCCGGCTTCCCGGCGTGCGCCAAGACCGGGTCGCTGGCAAAACTCGCCAAACCTGTGCGGCTGCCGGAATGCGAGGCGGGGGAGGCGCAGCCTCTCGGGCAGCCATAGAACAAGCTCGGCGCAAAAGGGAGACGTGAGCCGCGAATCGCCCCGGCACTGGCGGGCGCTGTCGCCGAAGGTTGGAGGCGATGACGCGTATGGTTGTGACGCCGCGCGAGGCTCCCGCTAGCGAACGAAGAACTCAGGGTCAAACGCTCAAGTGAGTATCCCTACGGTGGAAGCCGGCTGAGCAAGTGATTTTCTGAGCAGTGGCGACTATGTCAGGAATGGGCCGGAAGCGGCCGGTCCGGTCTGCGGACAAATCGGTAAAAAAGCAGACATCTCTATGCTAAACATCGCAAGAGACACATGGACCCGCTGAATACGTCAGGCTCACGCAGCCATCGAATCGACGAACAATGCTAACCGAACGTCGCCGTTGCCGTCGAGGCTCCTATCTGCACCATCGCCGATCGACCGAGGGTGACGCAAGTCCGAGCCCATCGGTTGTTCAAGATGGCGCCAATGGCTTCCAGATGTGGGTGGAAATGATGTCCCGCAGCTCCGTGCGCACCGCACGGAAGAGTGGGCGAAAGTTCGAGGACATCGGTCGGTGCGAGGAGGTCGCGAGGATCAGCTGTCGGGTAATCGGCGGGTCGAATGGCCAGACCTCGAGGCGGCCAGCCTCAACGAGGAGATGGACCGACGCATAGGGCAGAACCGTGTAGCCGGCTCCCTCCTCCACCAGGAGCAGAGTCGAAGGCATGGCCTCAAGCTCCATCTCGACGCGCGGATAGATGCCATGCTCAGCCAATGTGTTGTCGATAAGCCGCCGCAGCCCGTGCGGGCGGCTGGGCAGGATCATCGGCAGTTCGGCGAAGATGTTGAGGCCAACCGGACCGCGCGGCAGCACGCGCTCGTGCAAGGCCGGTCCGATCAGGTACAGTTCGTCATCGGCCAGCGGTTCGGTCAGCACGGAAGGATGGTTCGGCGAATTGTAAAGTACGGCGGCATCGATGCGGCCGGCAATCAGCCATTCCAGGATATGACCGCTGAAGCCTTCGATCACCTGCAGCGCGACATTGGGAAACTCGTTCTTGATCTTCTTGACCAGCGGCACCGTCAGCACGGTACCGACCGAGGGCGGCACGGCAAGCACCAACTTCCCCTTCGGCGAGGATTTGAGGTTGGACACCGCATTCTGCGCCAGCCGCATCCGCTCGACGATCTCGTCGGCATGGGCCTTCAGAAGCACGCCCGCCTCGGTCAGCACCACACCGCGGCCGTTGCGATAGAACAGCTCGACGCCGAGCTCCTCCTCAAGCCCACGAATATGGCGCGTGACCATCGGCTGGGTGACGTTGAGGTCGAGCGCGGCCTTCGAGAAGCTGCCCGCCGCACCAACGGCGATGAATACCTGTAGCTGCTTCGTGTCCAACTCTCACCCATCTGGCCATCCGCTGCGGCAAAGCTTTCAGGAATTTTCCGTGGTGTCTTCTTACTTCCCGAATGGAAATCTCAGGCCTCGGACATTCAGGAAGACTGCATAGACCGAAGTCGTCGCCGTGATGAACAGCCGATTGTTGCGCGGCCCGCCGAACGCCACATTCGCAACCATTTCAGGCACTTGAATCTTTCCGATCAGCTCGCCATCCGCTGTATGGCACTGGACGCCGTCCCAGGCGCTGATCCAGAGATTGCCCACGACATCGATGCGGAAGCCATCCGGTATGCCCGGAGAAATCTCGGCGAACACGCGGGAATTTATCAGTTTTTCGCCCTCCACGTCAAACAACCTGACGTGGTGAGGCGCATTGCGGTCAGTGAGAAATCCGGAGTCCGAAATATAGAGCTGTTTTTCGTCTGCCGAGAACGCAAGCCCGTTCGGCATGAAGAAATCGTCGGCGACGACGGTGACCTTTCCCGATAGCGGCTCGATCCGATAGACGCGGCAGCCCGGCTGTTCCTGAAGGCTCCTGCGACCAACATAGTCGGAGATGATCCCGTAATTCGGATCGGTGAACCAGATGCTGCCGTCCGACTTCACCACCACGTCGTTCGGCGAGTTCAGCCGCTTGCCGTCGAACGCATCGGCCAGCACCGTGACCGAGCCATCCCATTCGGTGCGCACAACCTGGCGCTCGCCCTGCATGCAGGTGACGAGCCGCCCTTCCCGGTCGCGCGTATTGCCGTTCGGATTGGCGATGTTGCCGCGAAAGAGAGACACTGCGCCAGTTTCTTCATCCCAGCGCAGCATGCGGTCATTGGGAATGTCGCTCCACACCAGCGACCGGTGGTCGGCGAAATAGACCGGCCCCTCCGTCCAGCGATTCCCCGTATGGATGGTTTCGAGGAAAGCGACAGGATCGATCAGATCGCCGAACCTCGCATCGATGATCTCATAACAGGACATCGACGGTCTCGCTTACGGCAGGCGGATGGCGACGGTCTTGGTCTCGGTGTAGAGTTGGAGCGCCTGCTCGCCGAGTTCGCGCCCCCAGCCGGATTGCTTGAAACCGCCGAAAGGCATGGTGACGTCGTTGAAGTTGTGGCAGTTGATCCAGACCGTGCCCGACTTGATCTTCGCGGCCAACCGGTGCGCGGCACCGAGATTGTTGGTCCAGATCGAGGCGGCCAAGCCATATTCCGTGTCGTTGGCGTCCCTGGCGAGTTGATCTAGGTCCTCATCGTCGAAGGGCATCGCACAGGCCACGGGCCCGAATATTTCTTCGCGGATGACCGACATGTCAGGCCGCGTGTTGGCAATTAGGGTTGGCTTGACGAAATAGCCCACCTCGCCGGCGCGTGCACCGCCGGTGACGATCTCGGCGCCGTCGGATCTGCCTTCCCAGATCAGCCGCGTGATGCGTTCCATCTGCTGCTGCGAGACGACGGGGCCAAGTTCGGTCGAGGGGTCAAGCCCGGCGCCGAGCTTCAGCCTCTCGGCACGCTCGGCGACGCCGGACATCACCTTGTCGTAAATCTTCTTGTGAACGAAGAAGCGCGTTCCCGCACCGCAACTCTGGCCGGCATTGAAGAACGCGGCGCTGGAAGCGCCTGCCACCGCCATTTCGATATCGGCATCGGCAAGCACGATGGTCGGCGCCTTGCCGCCGAGTTCGAGACTGACCTTCTTGAGATTGCCTGTCGCCGCGCGCGCGATCAGCCGGCCGACTTCGGTCGAACCGGTGAAAGCGATCTTGTCGATATCCGGATGGGCCGACATCGGAGCGCCAACGGCCTCGCCAAAACCTGTCAAAATGTTGACCACGCCTTCCGGGAATCCGGCTTCCTGGACCAGCCTGCCGAAATAGAGCGCGCCGAGCGGCGTCTGCTCTGCCGGTTTCAGGATGATCGTGCAGCCGGCCGCCAATGCCGGCGCCACCTTCCAGGCCAGCATGGCGAGCGGAAAGTTCCATGGAATGATCTGGCCGACCACGCCGGCCGGTTCGCGGCGCGTGTAGGCATGCCAGTCGCCCGGCGCATTGATGGTCATGGCCTCGCCGTTGATCTTGGTCGCCCAACCGGCGTAGTAGCGGAAGGTCTCGGCGGTAAACGGCACCTCGCCATTCCTGGAATCGCCGATCGGCTTGCCGCTTTCGTAGGAGTTGAGTGTCGCCAGCATGTCGAGATTGGCGTCGATGAGATCGGCCAGCTTCCAGATCAGCTTGGCGCGCTGGGCCGGCACCATTTTCGACCATGGACCGTCGAGCGCCTTGCGCGCCGCCTTGACCGCGAGATCGACGTCGGCCCTGTCGCCCGCCGGCACCGCAGCGATGACCTGGCCGTTCGACGGATCGACCACGTCGAGCGTCTTTCCAGAATTTGCCGGCAGCCATTCATTGCCGACCAACATCGCGTGCCTACCGCCCACGAACTTGGCCACCTCGGGATCGAGTTGCGGCACGGCGTCGAAACGTATGGCCATGGCTTTCTCCTCGAAGGTCGTGTCCGATCAGCGCTGAACGAACGGCGCCGGAATGGAATTCCCGCCGTCGATCCAGACACTTTTTTCCTGGAGATATTCGTAGATGGCGGTGTGGCCGTTCTCCCGCCCGAAGCCCGACTGCTTGTAGCCGCCGAAGGGCGAGAGATAGCTGGTCGCACGATACATGTTGACCCATATGCTGCCGGCTTCGAGCCGTTCAGGCAGGCGGATCGCGCGGCCGAGATCCTGCGTCCACAGACCGGCCGCAAGGCCGTAAATGCTGTCATTGGCGATCGCCACCGCCTCGTCCTCATCCTCGAACGGAATGATCGAGAGCACCGGTCCGAAGACTTCTTCCTGCGCGATGCGCATGGACTGCTTGACGTTGCCGAAGATCGTCGGCTCGACGAACCAGCCGTCGGCGATCGACTCGTCCTCGGGCACCTTGCCGCCCAGCAATTGCGTTGCACCCTCGCCATTGGCGATGCCGATATAGTCGAGCACCTTCTTACGCTGCGGCAGCGTCGTGATCGGACCGACCTGCGTTTCGGGATCGAGCGGATCGCCAATCTTCGCGGTCCTTGCGAACTCGACCAGTTTTTCCGTCACCTGGTCATAGACGGAGCGCTGCACGAGCGCGCGCGAGCCGGCGATGCAGGTCTGCCCCGTCGCTGCGAAGATGCCGGAAACGAGGCCGGGTATGGCCGCTTCCATCTTGGCGTCGGCGAAGACGATGTTGGCGGATTTACCGCCGAGCTCCAGCGTCACCTTCTTCAGCCCACCTGCGGCCGATTGATAGACGCGGCGGCCGGTGGCGTCGCCGCCGGTGAAGGCCACTTTCGCGACATCGGGATGCGTGACCAGCCGGTCGCCGATCTCGTTGCCGAAGCCGGTTATGATGTTGACGACGCCCTTGGGAAAGCCGGCTTTTTCGAAGAGCTGGCCGAAGAACAGCGCCGAGACAGAGGAGAATTCCGATGGCTTCCAGACGATCGTGTTGCCGGCGGCAAGTGCTGGAGCCAGCTTCCAGGTCGCCAACATCAGCGGCGAATTCCACGGCGTGATCGCGGCTACGACCCCGAGCGGTTCCTGGCGCGTGTAGTTGAACACGCCCGGCTTGTCGATCGGGATAACACGCCCCTCGATCTTGTCGGCAAGGCCGCCAAAGAAGCGGAACCATTGCGGAATATATTTGCACTGCATCCGCATTTCATTGATCAGCTTGCCATTGTCGCGGGTTTCGAGAATGGCCAGATTTTCGGCTTCCTCGGCGACCAGATCGGCAAAGCGCGCCATGATCTGTCCGCGCGCGCTCGGGCTCATTTTGCGCCATTCGCCGCGGAAGGCGTCGACGGCGGCCTGAACGGCCGCGTCGACATCGGCAACCCCGGCGCGCGGAACCAGCGCCCAGGCCTTGCCGGTGAAGGGATCGAAGGATTCGAAACGATCACCCGATGCCGAGGCGACCAAGCGCCCGCCGACCAGCATCGAAAGTTTTTCCGCGGCGAGCGGCGGGCGCGTCGTCATGCCTGGGCTTCCTGCATGGCCTCGCGGGCGAGCCGGAAGGCATCGACCCCTGCCGGCACGCCGGCATAGATCGCTACCTGCAGCAGCACCTCGCGGATCTCATCCTTGGTGACGCCGTTGCGAAGCGCGCCCTTCACATGCATTTTCAGCTCGTGTGGCCGGTTGAGCGCAGCCAGCATGGCAAGATTCAGCATGCTGCGCGTCTTCTTGTCGAGCGTATCGCGGCCCCATACGGCGCCCCAGCAATACTCCGTCACCAGTTCCTGCATCGGTCGATTGAAATCATCGGCGCTGGCAAAGGATTTCTCGACGAACTCCGCGCCCAGAACCGATTTGCGGATCTCAAAACCCTTGTCGAATACGTCCTTGCCCATTTGGGTAGTCCTTTCCTGTTTGGTGGAGGTCAGAGGCCGGGGGTCGGCCGATATTTGCGGCCACGCGCAATCACATGACCGAGCGAACCATTGGTCAGATAGATCTGCGTTGCCTTGGAATCATACTGGACATTTTCCTGCCCGGGATAGCCGATCAGTTCACGCACGCGGGGGTTCATGTAATAGGTGGCGATGGCAATGGTGGTGATCGCGGAGAAGGCTTCGCCGTCTTGCCTGTTGATTTTTTCCAGATGTGCCTCCGCGCCGGTGGACGGATCTATGGCGATGGCACGGGCAAAGGCCTCCTTGAGATCGATGCGGAAATCGAGGGATTTCTCGACGTCCGCGTACGTGCAGACATCGCTGAATTTCGGCATCTTGCCATGCGCCGGGATCAGAAAATCGGCGAGCGCGAAAAAGACTTGTTCCTTCGCCATTTCAGGCCACCTTCTGATTGCGGCGCTCGGCAATCATGCGCTGCGTATTGCGCAACGCAACGGCCATGATGGTCGCCGTCGGATTGGTGGCGCCCGAGGTCGGGAAGGTCGAGGCGTCCATGACATAGAGGTTCGGCACGTCATGGCAGGCGCCCCATTGATCGACGACGGAGCGCTTGGGGTCGTCGCCCATGACGGTTGTGCCGATCAGGTGCCAGCCGGATTCGCGCACCGGTGTCGAAACCAGCGTCTCGATGGCCCCGGCGGCACGCACTGATTCCAGGCAACGGTCGATATTGAACTGCAACAGCCGGTTGGAATTCTCGTTGACCTTGTAGACGATCTGCGGTGCCGGCAGGCCATCGGAATCCACCAGATCCTTCGACAGCACCACTTGGTTGCTCTCCTCCGGCAGGTCTTCGCCGACGATTCCCCAGATCAGCGAATGGCCGAAGCGGCGGGCAACGTTCTCATGCAGTTTGGCGCCCCAGAAATCCTGGAAGCGGCCTTCCTCGGCGACATAGACCTTCGAGCCGGTCGCACCGGACACGCCGACCGGTCCGCCCGACGGCATGCAGTTCCATTTTGAGCCGCGCACGAAGCCGCGGCTTTCGTCCGTCTCGTAGAATTCCAGCGAATAGACCTGCTGACCGAAGGGGCCACGCCAGGAATCAAGCGGATCCTCGTAGGAGGCGAGCACGCTTGCGAAGGGATGCATCATCAACCGCTTGCCGACCATGCCCGAGGAATTGGCGAGCCCGTCCGGATTCCTGGAGCCACCCGACATCAGCAGCAGCCGCGGCGTGCCGACGCCATTGGCGCACAGGATGACGACCTTGGCGCGCTGGCGCCGCTCGCGCCCATTGGCGTCGATATAGACGACGCCGGTGGCGAGCCCCTGGTCGTTGGTCTCGACCTCCTTCACCCGTGCACGGGTGATCAGCCGCGCGCCGGCCTTCAACGCCAAGGGCCAATGCGAGCGGTCGGTCGTCGACTTCGCCCCCTCGGGGCAGCCGGTAAGGCAGGTGCCACGGCGCACGCATGGATTGAGCTCACCGAACTTCTCCGACGGGATTGCATTGCTTCCCGGCCACCAGTGCCAGCCCATCTTCTCCATGCCGAGCGCGCCGCGCAGGCCGACGGACCCCATCGGCAGCGCCGGAAAGGGATAGGCGCCGCGCGGCGGAAAGGCCGGATCGCCGGATAGGCCTGAGACCCCCACTTCGCGCTCAATCTCGAGCTGATAGGGCAAGAGGTCCTCATAGCTGAAGGGCCAGTCCTCGGCCACGCCGTCCATCGAGCGTACCCGGAAATCGGACGGCAGGAAATGCATCCACTGCGCGCCATAGAGCGTGGCGCTGCCGCCGACGCCGGCGAACATCAGCGGATTTATATCCGTCGTGGACGTATCGACGGGGTAGTCGTTCGGGTTGTCGCGAACATTCGGATTGGGATGCCAGAGCTTGGTGCTGACCAGCTCGTGTTCCGGGCGGGCGCCGGTGTAGTCGTCATAGTTCGGCCACTCGCCCTGTTCCAGCACGACCACGGAAATGCCGGCGCGCGCCAGATGAAGTGCTGCGACCGAGCCGGACGGGCCGGCGCCGACGATCACCACATCCACTTCTTCGTCGCGTCCCGGCCGTGCATTGCGTTGCGCTAGAATTTCAACCGTCATTCTCTTCCTCCCTCGAGGTCCATCAACCGCATGACGCTCAGGCGAGCCGTGTCCGGTAAAAGGCCGCGGCGCCGATGATGATGATGCCTTTGATGATGAGCTGCATCTCGATCGGAAAACCGAGCAGCAGCACCAGGTTGTTGATCACGACCAGCACGGCCACACCGAGCAGCGCGGCAAAGACATTGCCGCGGCCGCCGGAAAGCGCGACCCCGCCCATCACCGCCGCGACGATCGAATCCAGTTCGTAGCCTTGCCCGACCCAGTTCGACACGGTGCCGACATAGCCGAGCAGGAAGAGCCCGCCTATGCCGGCGCAGACTGAGCATATGACGTAGCAGAGGATCACGACGCGGTCGGGCGCGACTCCATTGAGGAACGCGGCTTTCGGATTGCTGCCCACCATGAATATTTCCCGGCCGAGGCGCGACCGGTGCAGCACGATGCCGAAGGCAGTCGCCAGGAATGCCAGCGTGATCAGATTGACGGGAATGCCAAGGATGCGTCCGGAGGCCAGAAAGCCCATGCCGGGCGGCAGCGTGCTGATCGGCGCGCCGCCAGTGTAGGCGAAGCGTGCGCCTTGTAGGATGATCATCATTGCCAGCGTCGCGAGAAACGGGCTGACATTGCGCTTGGCCACCAGCCAGCCATTGATCAGGCCGACCACGGCCGACAGGGCAATCGCAGCGATGAAGATCAACGGGATCGCCTCGTTGGTCGTGGCTTTGAAGGCGGTCGCCAGCACGGCCACCGTCGCCATCAATGAGGCCACGGAAAGATCCAGTCCGCGCACCAGGATGACAAAGGTCTGGCCGACGACGACCATGCCAAGCGGTGCGGCGATCGTCAGCACATTGACCATGTTGGCCGGCCGCAGAAAGGTCGGTGAAGCGACAGCCGCAACGACCATCAGCGCGACCAGGAAGATCACCAGTCCGTAGCGCTCGAAGACGGACGACATGGAAATGCTTTGCGATCGCTGCATCGGGGTATCGAGAGGCGTCATCGCTATTTCCGCCTCGCGCTGTGAATGCCTACCGCGATGATGATGATGAGACCCTGAATGACCCACTGGTAGTAGGACGAGACATTCACGAAATTCAGCAGGCTGTTCAGCATGGTGACGAGCAGCACGCCAAGGAACGTGCCAAGCACGCCACCCCTGCCCCCGGCCAGGATGGTGCCCCCGACTACGACCGGCGTCACCGACTGCAGCGTCAGCGCGACGCCGATGCGTGGGTCGCCGACACCGGTTCGCGCGGTCAGGAAAATCGCCGCTATCCCGGCGCACAGGCCCGACAGCGCATAGGCGAGCACCACGATGCGATCGACGGGCAGGCCGTTCAGCCGCGCCGCTTCCCGATCGCCGCCGACGAAGTAGATGCTGCGGCCCGTGCGCGTCCGCTGCAGCGAAAGCCCGGCGAGCGCGAAGATCACGACCAGCACGAGGGCGCTGAACGGAATGCCGCCGACCTTTGCATAGGCAATATCCGCGAAGGCGCGCGGTACGGAGCCGCCGGGCTCCTTGCGGTACATCAGCGTTGCGCCGAAGATGATCGAGGACATGCCGAGCGTGACGATCAGGGGATGGACGCGCAGCACGATCGTCAGCAACCCGTTGAGCGCGCCGACAGCGGTGGCGGCGACCAATGCGAGCGGCAGTGCAAGCCAGACCAGATCAGGGCGCCATTCCAGGAAGTTCGCCAGAAAGACGGTGAGCGCACCGACCAGCGAACCGATCGCCAGATCGATGCCGCCCATCAGCACGACGAAAGTCTGGCCAAGGCTGACCGTGCCGAGCACAATGAGCTGCTGGAGCAGATTGCCGATGTTGCGCCAGGTCAGGAACCGGTCCGACAGCAAGCCGCCAGCGACGGCAAGCAGCACCAGCAGCACAGCCACGATCAGATAGGAAAGCATCAGCCGGTTGCGGCGAAGATCCATGACGATCGCGCTCATCCAACCGGCTCCGCATGCTGATCCATGTCCGCCTTGCGGTCCCCGACGGATCGCACGGCGAGATCCATGATCGGCTCCTCGCCAAGCGCATCGCCCTTGATTTCGCCGACGATATGGCCCTGCGCCATCACGAAGACCCTGTCGGAGAGCCCGACGATTTCGGGCAGTTCCGAGCTGATCATCAACACGCCGACGCCCGAATCCGCCAGCCGGCGCACGATTCGGTAGATCTCCACCTTGGCCCCGATATCGACGCCGCGCGTCGGTTCGTCGAGGATGAGCAGCCTGCTGGCGATCCGCGACCAGCGGCTGAACAGCACCTTCTGCTGATTGCCGCCCGAGAGATTGCCGATCTTCACGTCAGGCGACGGTGTCGCGACCGAAAAATCCTGGATCTGCCGCGTGGCCACCGCACGTTCTTGCTTACGGTCGATCAGCCCGCGTTTCGTTATGGCATCGAGATCGGGTGCCACGATGTTGGCGGAGATCGGCAGGCCGAGAAACAGGCCGTCGTCCTTGCGGCTCTCGGTCAGAAAACCGAGCCCATGGCCGATCGAACCCTTCGGAAGCTTTCTCTCGAATGGCTTGCCATCGAATTCGATCACGCCGCTCTCGACGGCGCGCGTGCCGAAGATGGCCTCGGCGACCTCCGTGCGTCCCGAGCCGACCATGCCGGCCACGCCGACGATTTCGCCAACCTTGACGTTAAGGCTGACGTCGCGGACGCGCGGACCAGCCCTTAAATTGCGAACGGTGAGTACATCCGGTCCGTCCGCCGGTGCGGTACGCCGCGACGGATAGATCTGGCTGAGCCGGCGACCGACCATTCTGGTGATCATCTCTTCACGCGTCAGCGCGCTTACCGGGCTCGTGCCGACGAGCTGGCCGTCCTTGAGGATCGTCACCCTGTCGGCGATCTCGAAGATCTCTTCGAGCCGATGGGAGACATAGACGATGCCGACGCCTTCGTTGCGCAGTCTGCGCATATTCTCGAACAAAAGATCGACCTCGCGGCCAGCGATGACCGCCGTCGGCTCGTCCAGAATGAGCAGCCGCACCTCGCCGACCAGGGCTTTCGCGATCTCGACCATTTGCTGATCGGCAAGCGGCAATTCGTCGATCTTGGCGTGGGTTGGAATATCGACGCCGAGCTGTGCGAGGATTTCAGCCGCACGGGCATGGCGGGCGCGGTTCGAAATGAGCCCCAGCAGCCCACGGGGCTGAGCATCGACCAGAATGTTTTCGGCAACCGAAAGCTCGGGAAAAAGCGCGAGCTCCTGGTGGATCACGTGGATGCCCGCCGCGCGCGCTTCCTTCGGCGACTGCCAGGAAACCGGCTTGCCGAGATAGGTGATGGTGCCGGAATTGGGTTTGGTCACGCCGCCCATGACGCGGATCAGCGTCGACTTGCCCGCGCCGTTCTCGCCCAGAAGCGCGTGGATCTCGCCTGGCTGGACGGCGAAATCAACCTTGTCCAGGGGTTTGACTCCAGGATAGTCCTTCTCGATCTGGTTGAGCTCAATTACAGACGCTGACATATCCGGCGCTCGAACTGTTCAATTCACGTCCGGTGCGCGCCAAGCTTGGCGCGCACCGGGTCGCTTGGGAGGCTACTTCGGATAGTCGGGATTGAATGTGCTCGGATTATAGCCGGCGGGCAGCCCGTTGCTTGGCGACAGATCGCCCGGATCGTCCATGCTGACGTGATCGAGCAGATGCCTATCGCCCTTGACCGAGACCGTATCGGCGCCCGGCGACGTGACGACCTGGAAGCTGACCTCGACCTTGTCCGGGACCGAAATACCCTTGAGCACGTCGAGCGCCGTCTCGATGCCGGTGATGCCCATCGATGTCGGATAGTCAATGCCGACCATCTTGATGTTGTGCTGGTTGGCCAGCTGATACATCCGGGCGACGTCGCCGCCGGTCATCGGCGGAAATTCGCCGTCCTTGTAGCCGGCATCAAGAAACGCCTCGATCGCGCCATAGCCCTGAAGCGCGCTGTCGGCCAGGACCCCGTTGATGTTCTTGCCGTGCTTCTGGATCAGCGCCGCCATCACCGACTTGCCGGTGGCCGGGTTCCAGTCGCAATACTGCTTCTCGAGCACCTTGATATTAGGGAATTTCGAGAACACTTCCTCGTTCGCCTTGATGCGGATTTCCGCCACGCTGGAACCGGCAATGCCTGGCAGCATGACAATATTGCCCTTGCCGCCGAGCGTCTCGCACAGCCACTGAGCCTCGAGACGGCCAAGCGCCCAATCGGACGCGGTGACGTAGGTGATGTAATTTGCGGCCGTCTTGACCTTGCGGTCGACCATGACGACGGGAATGCCCTGCTCCGTGGCGCGGCCGACCACGGAATCGAGCGCGTCTTCGGTCGAAGCCGCGATAAGCAGGATGTCAACGCCCTGGCTGATCAGATCCTGGATGTCGGCGATCTGCTTGGAAGGATCGTCATTGGCATCGGTGACCAGGAGATGAGCGATCTCGTCGCGGTGCTGGCCGGCGGACCAGAGGACGCCGTGCTGGAAGGCGACGCGCCAGGCATTCGAAATTGAGGCATTGGAGAAGCCGATCGTATAGGGACCGTCCTTCTTCCACTTCGATGTGTCGACCATGGTATTGGCATTAGGATTCCACATCCAGGTGCGCGGCGCGCCATAGTAGCCGGGTTTCGTTTCCGGCTCCGAAGCGACGGCTGCGCTGGTCTGGGCGAGCTGGATGGCCGGCGCGGCGGCCATGGCTGCCGCCACGGCCGGCATGCCTCGGATAAAGCTCTTACGCGAGATCCTGTGGTCTAATATGCTCTTTATTGACATTGGTTCCTCCTCCTGAACGCTCGACAGAGCGCTTAAAATTCTCCTCGTATTCGTGCACACGAGACAGTATAAACACACAATAGATGTTTATATCCCGGGCAAATCGCCCGACTATTTCCTGACAACCTCCAATTCAGGAAAATTCGATTGAAAGCGATTTGACGCAAATTAGCCGTCGATTACCCACGATCGTCAATCTGCCGTCTTGTAATAACTGCTATTACCTTTTTGCCCATTGGGAGCAGCGAAGAATGCGACTTATGTAGCAGCCGGTGCCGGGCGCTTGAGGTGCGTTCCGTCGGAGGAGAGGCCGTGAATATTCTTGTTGTCTTGCGCATGATCCCGGATTCCGCGGGCGAACTTCAGCTTGGCGAAGACGGGCGCAGCATCGATCGGGAATGGCTGGATTTCCAACTCAACGATTTCGACGATCACGCCCTCGAGGAAGCAATCCTGATCAAGGAGGCCGTCGGCGCGAAGGTGACTGCGGTCGCCGTCGGCGAAGGCGCCAGCCGGGTGCTGCAAATGGCTGCGGCGCGCGGCGCCGACGAGGTCGTCGCCCTTCAATCCGAAGAGGATGCCATGATCTCCTCGCGCGATATCGCGGCGTCCATTGCGTCGATGGCGCGGGTAAAATCCGCCGACCTTGTCCTGTGCGGCGTTCAATCGACGGAGGACATTTTCGGCCAGCTCGCACCCTATGTCGGCGCGCTGCTCGACTGGCCGCATGTTTCTGGCACCAACCGTATCGTTGCGAACGGCACCGTGCTTCGGGTCACGCAAGAGCGCGGCGCTGGTGTCGCCGTGACCTACGAGCTGGCCATGCCGGCGGTTCTGGGCGTCCAAACGGCGTCCAAGGCACCGCGCTACGTCTCCGGCAGCAAGCTCCGCGAGGCATCTAAGACGCCCATCGGCCGCGCCACGCCCGAATCGTCAGGCTTCGAGCGTTCCGCCGAGATCATCACATTGCGTCTGCCAGTCCAGGGCGGCTCCGGCGAGAACCTCGGCGGCAATGCGGAGACCGTCGCCGATCGCCTCGTCACCATCCTGACAGCCAAAGGCCTGGCAAGGAACTAAGCCATGAAATTGATTGCCTGCACGGAAGGCCGCTCCAGCAAGATCGAAGCCTTCTCACTTGAAATGATCGCCGCGGCGCGATCGCTCGGTCAGGCCGGGGACGAGGTCGTCGCCTTTTTCGCCGGCCGTGACGCGGAAGGCGCTTCCGCTTCCTTCGGTGCCGCCGATCGCCTAATAGTGGCCCGCGCCACAAAATCGGATGTTATTCCCGCCGAGACTTATGCTCGACTTCTACGCGACGTCATCACTGCCGAGAGCCCTGGTCTGGTCCTGGTTCCCTATTCGGCAAATGGACTGGACGTGGCAGCCGACATCGCGGCGCGAACCGGCTGGCCGCTCATCTCCTATGTCAATGAAATCAAGCGGCATGGTGAAAGCCTGACGATCGTCGCGCAGATGTATGGCGGCAAGATACTCACCGAATGCGAAGTGCAGCTGCCCGCCATTCTGATGATCAACCCGGGGGCCTTCGCGGAGGCAGCGCCAGGCCCGATCGCCGCCGTGAGCGTGCAGACGATCGATGCCGACCCCGCGCTCACCAGCGGCAAGGTGAAGATGGTGGCCATCGACGTGCCGGATTATGCCGACGTCGATCTGACGACAGCCGAGAGGATCGTGTGCGTGGGCCGCGGCATCGGCGACGAGGCAAGCATCGACCTTGCCCGCAATCTGGCGACGATGCTGGGGGCGGAGATCGCCGGCAGCCGTCCTGTCGTCGACAATGGCTGGCTGCCTAAGCTGCGCCAGGTCGGCAAATCCGGCCAGAAGGTGAAGCCGAAACTCTATCTGGCGCTCGGCGTGTCCGGTGCGCCCGAACATCTCGAGGGCATGTCGCAGGCCGACCTCATCATTGCCGTCAACACCGATCCGAAGGCCCCCATCTTCAATGTCGCGCATTACGGCGCGACCTGTGACCTGTTCGATCTCGTCGCCAATCTGAGCGACAGGCTGCGGGCCGGCTCTGGCCGTTGAGATGGCGTCGACCCTGCCACTCTGGATCCTGGTCATCACAGCACTCGCGTTGACGGCCTGGCGCTCGCGCCGTTACGCGGTTGCTCTTGCCAATGCACCGGCAGCGGCCCGCTTCGACCGCCCGATGCTGCGTCTCCAGGGCGTGATGGTCGCCATCGGCATGCACCGGAAAATGCTCCGCAAGCCGCTTTCCGGCGTGCTTCACGCAATCATCTTCATTTCGTTCTTCGTGCTGTTCACCGCCACGATCGATGCCTTCGGCTCGCGGCTGTTTCCCGGGTTCTCACTTGCGCCTATCGGTGGCGAAACCTGGATTGCCGCTCTGCAGGATATCTTTTCGGTGCTGATGCTGGTCGGCGTCGGACTTGCACTCTATCAGCGTTACGTGCTGCGGCCTGCCCGTTTCGACGGCTCGAGCGGCAGTGATGCGGCAATCATCTATGTGTTGATCGTCCTGATCGTGGCGTCCCTGTTGCTTGAGGCGGCGGCACGCATAGTCGGTGGCGCCGACGGCTCGTGGCGGCCGGTCGCGTCGGCGCTGGCAGGACTGCTCGATCGTGCCGGCATGTCGGCACATGCGGGCGAAGAGCTGTTCTACTGGATTCACATAGGCGCCATTCTGGCGTTCCTTGTCTATATCCCCGGTTCGAAGCACCGGCACATGTTTCTTGCCGCGCCCAACATCTACTTCCGCAGCCTGGAACCGCGCGGCCTGGCGCCCGCGGTCCCGGAAGCGCGTGAGGCTCCAGGCATCGACAGCCTGGGACAGTTCGACTGGAAACAGCAGCTCGACCTTCTGTCCTGCACCGAATGCGGCCGTTGCCAATCGGTCTGTCCAGCCTATGCGGCCGGTCTGCCGCTCAGCCCGAAGTTGCTGATCACAGACATGCGCGATGCGCTTGCCGCGGGACCATCGGCGGCCCCGCTGGTCGGCGGCGTGATTTCCGAGGAGACGCTGTGGGCCTGCACCACCTGCCGGGCCTGCATGGAAGCATGCCCGGTCGAGATCGAGCATCTGCCCAAGATCATCGACATGCGCCGTCATCTGGTCGACGAAGGCCGTGTCGGCCCCGGTCTGCAGGAGGCGCTATCGAACCTGACCCGTCTCGGCAATTCCATGGGCAAGCCTTCCAAGATGCGGGCCCGCTGGACCAGGGAGCTCGGCTTTCCGGTCAAGGACGCGCGCAAGGAACCCGTCGACGTTCTGTGGTTCGTCGGAGACTACGCGTCCTACGATCCGCGCGTTCAGGAAATCACCCGCAAAGTTGCCGAACTACTGACCGCGGCTGGCGTCGATTTCGGCATTCTCTTCGATGCCGAGCGCAACAGCGGCAACGATGTGCGGCGTGCCGGCGAAGAAGGTCTGTTCGAGACGCTCGCTCAGTCCAACATCGATGAGATCAAGGCGTGCAGCTTCAACCGGATCATGACCACCGATCCGCATAGCCTGAATGCGCTGAAGAACGACTATCAGCATTTCGGCGCGGCGTTCGAGGTGCTGCACTATACGGCGCTGCTGACGGAACTCATCGCGGCTGGAAAACTCGACCTGCATGTCGCCGACGGCGCCAGGGTCACCTATCACGATCCCTGCTATCTTGGACGCTACAATGGCGGCTTCGATGCGCCGCGCGAGCTGATCCGCGCCGCCGGCTACACGCTTCACGACATGCCGCGCTGCCGCGAGAATTCCTTTTGTTGCGGCGCCGGCGGCGGCCGCATCTGGCAAGGCGACGACGGCGTGACCGAGCGGCCGAGCGAGAACCGCATCCGTGAAGCGCTGCGCCTGGGCGACGTCGCCTATTTCGTCGTCGCCTGCCCGAAGGACAAGGTGATGTACACCGCCGCGATCGATGCGCTCGGCGTGGCCGACAGATTGAAGGTCGTGGACATAGCGGAACTTCTGGTGCCGCGCACAAGCCAGGCGCTCGAAATGCCCACGGTGGAAACGACCTGACGGAATGCAATCCAAGAGATCGAGACCAAGCACCATGGGCAATAGGCCCCGACGAAGGAGAGAGCGATCATGTCGACCCTGAAAATCGGCTTTGTTGGCATCGGAAAAATGGGCACGCCGATGGCGACCCGTCTCATCAAGGCCGGCTACGAAGTGACTGTCTACGACGTCGACAGCAAAGCCGTTGCGGAGTTGACCAATGCGGGCGCGAAAGCCGCCGCCGGTGCGCGAGATGTTGCCGATGTTGCGGAGATCGTCTTTGCCAGCCTGCCCAGCCCGCAGATCCTGGAAAAGGTCGTGCTCGGCGAAAGCGGTATCGCCGAGGGCAAGGCGGTTCGCATCTTCATCGACATCTCGACGACGGGTCCGCGGACGGCCGCCAAGGTTGCCGAAGGCCTTTCAGCCAAGAACATCGCCATGATCGACGCGCCCGTCAGCGGAGGATTAAAAGGCGCGCGCAATGGCACACTCGCCGTCATGGTGTCGGGGCCGAAGGCTGCCTTCGATACGGTGAGGCCGGTGATCGAAAATTTCGGCCGGATATTCTTCATGGGCGAAGTTCAGGGCTCCGCCCAGACCATGAAGCTTGCCAATAACCTGCTTGCGGCGGCGGCACTTGCTGTCTCCTCCGAGGCAGTGGTGATGGGCGTCAAGGCGGGCCTCGATCCGAAGGTCATGATCGACGTCATCAATGCCTCCAGCGGCCGCAACAGTGCCACCGAGGACAAGTTCCCGAAATCCGTGCTGCCGCGCACCTTCGATTTCGGCTTCGCGACCGGCCTGTCGTTCAAGGATGTGCGCCTGTGTGTGGACGAGGCGGAGGCAATGGGCGTGCCGATGGTGGTAGGCAGCGCCGTGCGCCAGTTGCTGAGCGTGACGAACCAAATCTACGGACCCGACTCCGATTTCACTTGCATGGTCAAGACCGTCGAGACATGGGCGCATGTGGAGGTCGGCTCGGCCGAGCCCACCGATGTCGCCAAGGCAAGCTGAGCATGGTTGACGCCGCACGCTATGAAATCCATGCCGTTCGCTACGGCCATTTCGAGCGCCGGTCGGGCGAGAATTTCCTGGGCGGCGACACGCATGATGTTCCAATGCCGCTCGACTACTTCGTCTGGGCGATTGTCGGGGAAAAGCGCACCTTCATCGTCGACACCGGCTTCGACAAGCCGACCGGCGACAAACGGGGACGCAGTGTCGTCAGGCCCGTTGATGAAGGTCTTGCGGCAATCGGCATCGACCATGCGGATGTCAGCGACGTTATCATCTCCCACATGCATTACGATCATTGCGGGAACCATCATTTGTTCCCAAAAGCGACCTTCCACCTCCAGGATGCAGAGATGGAGTTCGCGACCGGCCGCTGCATGTGCCACCATGCCATGCGCCATCCCTTCGAGGCCGAAGATGTCACCACTATGGTGCGGCGCGTCTTTGCCGGAAAGGTTTGCTTCCACGATCCGGAATCGCAGATCGCGCCCGGCATCACGCTCCATAAGGTTGGCGGCCACTCGCGCGGATTGCAGGTGGTGCGGGTGGAAACCGACAACGGGGCGGTCGTGATCGCGTCCGATGCAGCCCATTTTTACGCCAACATGGAACGCGAAAAGCCGTTTCCCGTCTTCGATCGGCTGAGCGATGTGATCTTCGGGGTCGAGCGTATGAAACAGCTCGCCAGTTCGCCTGCTCACATCGTTCCGGGACACGACCCGCTTGTGCTCAAGCGCTTCGCGCGCACCCGCCGCGACGTCGAGGACATTGTTGCGTTGAACCGACCCCAAGGCTGATCGCATTAATGCCGTGGCAAGCGGTCTCCGCGGCACGTCCGCGATTTTGCACAACCAAGAGATCTCGTACGAACAAGTTTCACTTGTCCGCATTGAAACAATCCACGTCTGCTTTGAGGATTGTGCGGATCAGCGGAACGGCTGCAATCGGGCGCGAAGCGGTCATCCAAGGTTCGGCCTACGGAAGTCGTCTTGGTAGCAGGGGCATCAACTCATGCCACGCGACAGCAGGCAACTATGCGAGCTCGTGGATCGTTACGCCGGGAACAACAGCCTTCGCGATCTCGCATAGATGCTGGTGATGCGTCAGATAAATCACCTGGCCAGCGCTTGCCATCTCGCCAAACAACCTGAAAACCTCCTCGGATCGGAAATGGTCGAAGGTCTCCATGATGTCGTCGGCAATGAATGGCACCGAGGGTCGAAACTGGGCGAACTCGTAGTATCCGGCATGTCGCAGCGCCAGGTAGAGCTGAAAACGCGCACCTTTTGAGAGCGCGTCGGCGACCTTGGACTGACCGTCTCGCTGCAAAGCGATGAGGACTTCCCCGCCCTTCACAGGTTGGGTGGCAAGCCCCGAATACTGACCGCGCGTGATGAGTGCGAATGCGTCAGATGCCCGCTTCATCATCCCGGAGCGATGGCGCTCGCGGTACACGCGCAGAGCGTTCCCGGCGGCCATGACGCCCAGTTTCAGCTCGATGTAGCGGACAGCCTTTTCTTCGATTTCCAGCAAGACGGTGCGGCGCTCGGCATCTATCCGCGCAACCGCGCTGTCGCCACCGATTGCGTCCAGCTTGTCGGCCGCCCGGGTCTGGCGAATAAGCTGCTGTTGTATCGCTTCATCGAGATCCCGAAGCCGCTGCTCATTTTCAGCCTTCTCGACCAGGAGGCTATCGACCTCGACACAATCCAGCGTGGAACGCGCCTGGTCGAAGCGTTCCGCCGCCAGCTCAGCCGACAACTGCTCCTCAAGCTCGGCAACGGCAGCGCGCAGACGATCCCTTTCCCGTAGCAACTCGTCGCGTTCCACGACTTCCGACAAGGTGGTGACGCCGAAAGCGACCAAGACCTCACTTTTGCGTCGCTCATGCGCCGCTATCTCCAGATTGAGACTGTCACGAGCGTCCTGCAGGCGCTGCAGGTCATTGATGAGGTTTGCCTTCATCTCTCTGGCGCGATCGGCGCGTTCCAGACGCTCAGCCAGCCGAATGGCCAACTGCTCCGGTTCGTCGCCGTTCGCGGGCTCACCCGCTTCAGCCGCGGCAGCGGTGACCTCGACAAAGAAATTTTCTCTGTCTGCCTCCATTTTCTCGATGCGGAGCTGCATGGCATCCCGCTCCTGGATGCTTTTCGACAGCTCAGCCAATTGATCGAGCACGTTGCCGACGCCGGGCGCCGATATGCCGCTCTCAAGCCAGGTGCCGGCAAGCGCCTCGACAATGCCGGCTAACCATTCTTCCTCGCGCCTTTCCGCCACGTCTAAAGCCCGCCGTCTGGCGGCCAGGTCCTCCTCTTTCGCGCTCACGGTCTTAAGCGCCTCGGCACGCTCCGCATCGACCTTGAGCTGCCTGTCGAGGAACAGTTCTGCCATGGCCATGGTTGTCTCCACGCTGTCGCCGGGTTCCGAGTCTACCCCGACGCTCGCCAGCGCCCGGATCAACTCCAACTGTACCCTCTCTCCCTCGGCGGCCGCGCGGCGGGCTTTCTTGCGTGCCAGCTCGATGTCCTCCCAGGCCGCGAGCGCATCACTGCGGGCAGAGGCACGATCTTCGATGATTTCGATCAGACGCTCGGGCGAGAATTCCAGGCACTCTGCCAGCAGCTCGCTGGCCACCGCACGAAGTTCGGAGAGTACAGCCTGATCGTCGAGGTCGATCTGTGCAAGCTGGTGGCGGATACGTGTGATGGCGGCTGTTGTTTCAGCGAGGCTGCGGATTGTTGTGCGGATCTCGGCGAGCTCCCGCGCGTTGGCCAGCCGAACCGCTCCAACACTGTCGTCGCGAGCCAAAAGAGCCTCGAAATCGTCCGCCGTTTCGCCGCTGAGCTCACCTCGATGCTTGGCCCACACCTCATCCCGGGCGCGGCGAATGGCAGAAGCCGCTTCATCGTCGGTTACATCGACCGAGGCACGAAGCGCATCCAGGCGAGCCGAGAGCAGGTCGTGACTCTCCTGGTGTTCGGCGAGACGTTCGCAAAGGACAGCCCTGCTCTTTCCCAACCCGGCTGCCCGCACCTTCCATGCACCAACCTGCCCAGCACTCGGGACCGGCACCCTGGCCAGTGCCCCGGCATCTCCAGACCAGGGATGCAGGCGAGCGATTGCCGCCTCCCATCGAACCGTGCTCGCGTCCTCCGCCTCGCGAGCCATTTTCATGTCCGTTAGGTGCCCGCTGCCTCGCGCCTTCGACAAGGCCGAGGCCAGCCTTGCCCTGGCAGGTTCGGGTACAGCCCTCTCTTGCCCAACCCGCTCGCGTGCCGCCTGAAGTGCATCGAGCGCCGCCGCGGCTTCGTTGCGGTCAACGCGCACGGTGGTGGCGATTCCCGATCGCTCCTCGAGCATGGCGCGGACAGCGCCAACGGTGGCAGCAGGCAAAAGCAGCGCAGCCGGATTTGCCTCGGACGACCTTCCAAGCGCGGCAAGGCAAGTCCCCACGGCTTTGTCGAGTATTTGCAGCTCGGTCCTGCGACTTGGCAGGTCCAGCCCTGCGGAGACATAGCGCACCTTACGGTCCGCGAGCGCCCGAATCCGCTCGGAGATTGCCAGGATCGCCTCGTCCACATCGACTGAGGCGATTCTCGTTGTCACGCGCTCGGCGTCGTCGATGTTCCCGGACAGCCGCGTTCTCAGGCTGGCGTCGTCATCGATCAGTTCGGTGACGCCGCCTGTCCAGGTTCGCAGTGGTGACGCGATGTCAGGCAACTCGGCAAGCTGGGCCGCCTTGCGCCGGATGTCGGCGAGGATCGGGATCGCGCGAAGATACGTGGCAATCGTGTCGAGCCGAGCCGACAGCAACGACCGTTCGGCGATACTGCGGCCATACTTTTCCGCCGCGTCGAGACATTCGGCCTCAAGGCTCTCATAGGTCGAGGCCAAGGTGTCGATCGCGTCCCTGCGTGACTTGAGCAAGGCGCTTCTTGAGCAGCGCAAGTTCGGTCCCGTGCGCCTGCTTGCGATAGAGCCCGTCTGCTTCTGCCTCGAGCGCGCTTAATGTGTCGCTCGCATGCCCAAGACCGGCGCTGGCCGTGAACAGGAGCTTGCCCAGGTCGCCACGAGACTCCAGGATCGATTTTCCGCCTGCTTCCAGTGTCTCGTCGTCCAGCGAGAACATGGTCTCGTATGCGTCACGCGACAGACCTGCGAGATGCGCCGTTATCGCCACCTCGCTCACCGGTTGGTCCATCGCGTTCAGCAGCGAGTTGGTGCGCTGTTTCGTGCGCGTGAATGTGTGCTCCGTGCCGGCGAGTTCGAGAACCCCGCCGATACGCATCGCGCTGTACTCGTGCAGGAAATTGTAGCGGCTGCGTTCCTCGATACCGAACAGCAGGTCCAGGTAACCGGAAAGTGCAGTCGACTTGCCCGCCTCGTTCAGCCCGAACACAATATGGAAGTCGGGACCGGCCTGCGGCCTTCGGCCGAAGTCGATCGTCCCATCGGTGAACTTTCCATAGCGAATGAGGTCAAGGCGCCGGAGCCTCATTGCGCCCCACCTGCCTTGAGGCGGGCCGTGACCAGGTCGGCACCGCTGGCAAGCACCCTGTCGAGGAACAGTTCCAGCCCAGCTTCGTCCCGTCCGGCGAAGTCGCGCCCGTCCGGCGGCAGATCGGCAATCATCTTCTGGACAAGCGCCCTCGCCTCGGCGCGGAAGGCCTCTGACTTGGCATCGGCATGCATGGATTGCGCGAGTTCGAATATTGGATCAGCGATGCCATCGGCTGTGTCCGTCGTCGGTGGTGCGAGGTCAAGCTCAAGCTTTTCGACCCATGTGTCGCCCGTCTGCTCCGCCGCCTGCTCGGCTTCGGCCAGCAGCAGGTCCCTGTCGCGGATCAGCGCCCAGGACAAGGGCGTCGCCCCCGTCAGCCCAAGACGGACCACAGCGTGGCGGGACCTGACGGAAGCCCGAATGTCTTCGAGCGCGGATCGGACGCGGCCCACGACCTCGGGCCATTCCACCGTGCCGGTCAGGTCGACGCTCGCCCGTTCGAACTGCGCGATGCTGGTCAGCTTTTCCTCGATCTCGACGGACCGGTCGTCCCGTATCGTGACCAGAGTGACGGATTTCTCTCCGGCCTCGTTGATGTCCCTGCCCTGCGGCATTCCCGGCATCACCACCGTGCTCGCTCCAGGATGGACTTGGCGCGCGTGGATGTGCCCAAGCGCCCAATAGTCAAAACCATGGTCGTGCAAATCAGCAACGCTGCAGGGGGCGTAGACGTCGTGGCCGGGTGATCCAGCAAGGCTGGTATGCATGATGCCCACATTGACCGCCCCTTCCCGGGCGGCCGGATACTTGGGGAGCAGGCTTTCAGGCGCCTTGGGGTTCGCGAAGCTCAATCCGTGGAACATGACGTCCAGCCCGCCAGCTGTTTGCAGCAGAGACTGGGGACGGCCGCCGAAGATCGTCACAGTGTCGGGAAAGACGAGCTGTTTCGAAATCCTCGACATGGCGTCGTGATTTCCGCGGATCTTGAAAACCCTGATGCCGGCCTGGTGGAGGCGTGTCATCTGCGAGGCGAGGAACCGCGCCGTTTTCATCGACGTCTGTTCGCCATCGTAAAGATCGCCGGCAATGACGAGCGCATCGACACGCTCGGCAAGGCAGAGATCCACGATTCCGACAAACGCCTGGCGACTGGCGTCTCCGACGAGTTCGGCAAGATCAGGGTTTCGCAGCGCCAGCGAACGCAGCGGCGAATCGAGGTGAATATCGGCCGTGTGTAGGAATCGAAATGCCATTCGGGTCTCCGCCCACAGAGCATAGAGGGTTCGGCCGCGGCCCGATGCAAAAATTCCAGGATACGCGTTGTTGGTTGTCCAAAAGGTGCGCAATCGCTTACGCTTTACGCTTCCGTTTCAAATCCATCTGCGTCGCCGCTATCGGCGCCATGCCGATCAGTAGTCGTTTGATCGTTTGTCATCCGCATTGGTCGGTTTTTTGGAGATAGCGCGCCGCAAGGTGTCGTTGATCCGATCCTGCCAGCCCGGCCCATCTTCCTGGAAATGGTCCAGCACGGCCCTATCGATCCTAATCGAGACAAGCTCTCTGACATTTGGAGCAGCCGCCGTTTCGCGAACCGGCACCGCCGGCTTCTTGATCGGCTTGAAGGCGGCTTCGGCGGCTGCCATCGGATTTGTGGGTCGGCGTGGAGGATTTGCCATTTTATGATCCTGACTGGTCATAATGCTTGTCGAGCGGGACTGTGCGAATGCGCAACCATAACCCATGTGCCGCAGGCCACCGAACGATGGGACAAAAAAGAAAAAGGCCGGACGACAGGCCGGCAGGATAGGCAAAGGTGACTTTAGGGGCCGGTCAAAAGCCCGCAGTCCTTTGGGCCTATTCTCGGCCAACCATCTCAGAGAGGGAATCAAGCATGTCGGCAGCACCCTCCAACATTCCATCCATCTGGTCGGAAGCGCATGGTTCAATGCTTCGACTATCAGTCGCAGACTACACTCACAAGGAAACGGATATTCGACTCACTTGCGGATTACCCATTGATCACGCAGCGTCCAATATGTCCGACTCCGCCTCAAGAATTCCCACAGGTAGGGACAGCGATCTCGCGATCCGATCCCGATAGCCCTTATTGTACCTCAGACCCGACTCGATGTTTTGAATTTCCTCAGCGGCTAGCCCGCACGCCACCGCCAGGTCCTCGATCGAATATCCAAGGTGCTCACGATAAGCGCGGATGATGTGGGTCCCCTCTGACATAGCCGTTAAGACTGTCTCGGGAATGCGCGAATCCTTCATAGACACCTCCAAAAAGAACAGGATGCCCGCTACAATCGGGAGATTTCCTCCCGACCTGGCGCTCCCAGCAAATCAAATAAATGAGCGTCGATTCGGCCGGATCGGCCTCGTCATGGAATGGGCCACCTGAAATTGGCAGCCGGATCGGAATATGGCGGCTTGCCTGGTTCTGATCAAGTCCAAGATCCTGCCTGCCCAAATCACTCCCTGCGCGATCCTTCGCGGCTCATCATCGCCAATGGGTCCTTGAACAGGAACTCGAACTCGCCCATGCCGCCGCGACCAGTGGCTTTATGCGGCACAATCCACCGAGCCCGACCACTGCAGCGCTGTTAACCAAATTTTTTAACCCGCCAATGCTATTCGCGAGACTGAAGGGATGAGGTGACCGATGGGTGATTCAAACATAAGCGCGTTTCCGCTGCATCGGCGGCGGAAATTGGTCGAAGGGATCGCCCGGGTCCTGGAATCCAAGAACGGGGAGGACGCGAATGCCTTCTGGCGCAGCACCGCCAAGACAATTCTCGTTCAACTGTCCGAATCAGGAATCGCACCCGAGGTCGCCGAACAGGAAGTTGGAACGCTTCTTCATGTTGTCTTAGCCGACATAGCCACCCGCAGCGCTGCGAAACTTGCACGATAGCATCGGCTCACCAGGAAGGATCGCCGCGTGGAGACACCCTGGGACTCCGCAAGCGTGCCACCACTGCATCCCGTCAAATGCAAGGCTTCTACGCCGAAACAGCACAATGCGCCCAATTGCCGACGCTCAGCGCCAAGACAATGAACGACCTATTTGGGCCGACAGCGGACTAGCAGCTTCAGGCTGCGGTTCTTCAGGAGCGGACATTCAGGAGCGGACATTCAGGTCGGCTCGGGCATAGTCGTGACCTGACCCAATCCTGACCTTCCGGGACCCATTTTCCTTCCAGAAACCGGACATTGGGCCCAACCAGCGCTCGTGACCCGAAGGCGACCTTCATTTCCTAGAAGCGCGTATGACTGCTCTTAGACGAAAAGCCGGCATTTGATGGATGCTGTGCTTGGAGGCGGGTAATGAAGCGTCATAGCACTGTCGGCATGATAGGCGCCGTCGGCTTGCTTCTCGCCGCTGTGTTTGATTGCCTGTTGCCTTCCACTGATGAACGAGTCGACTAGGACCTTTTTTTTGCTGTGACGGCACCGAATTGGTCATTAGATAAGTTGTCATGTCCGACCCACGCATCGACAGGGGCGATGACGGGCGCAATTCCAAAGATGTGGAACTGGTCCGCCGCGCGTTGGCGCGCGACGCGGACGCATTACGAACCATCATGCAGATGCACAACCAGCGCCTCTACCGTATCGCGCGTGGATTGGCCGACGACGACAGCGAAGCCGAGGACATCGTTCAGGAAGCCTATGTCAACGCCTTCGCCCACTTTGCCGAGTTTCGAGGAGAATCGGCATTGTCGACATGGCTCTGCAGGATCGTCGTCAACGAGGCATTAGGACGCTTGCGAAGGAGTCGGCGCGCGACAGCTTTTGCAAAATCCGCGGCACGGGCCAATGCCGAAGTCATACAGTTTGCTCTCGACAAGCATTCCGGGGACGCAGAGCGAACGGTGGCGCAACGACAAATCCTGAGCTTGGTCGAACAGGCAACCGATAGGCTGCCCCCCGCCTACCGCGTTGTTCTTATTGCCCGAGCAATCGAAGGACTCTCTAATGACGAGACAGCGGAACTGCTCGGCGTGCGTCCCGAGACAGTGCGGACGCGGCTCCATCGCGCTCGCCGTCTCCTTCGCCAAGAGCTAGACGAGCAGATTGGCCCCGTGCTGCTCAATGCCTTCCCCTTCAAGGGCCGACGCTGCGAGCGACTAATCGACACCGTTATAGATCGCCTTCGTTTTCCAGCCTGACTGCGTGACGGAAGGTCTTTCTGCGCCTCTCTCTCCCATGCCGGCAGAAGGTCCATGCTCTATCGATCGATCGGTTTTCGCGCCGGACGCGGGAACGTTTTGACGGTTCGGTCATCCAATATTGTCAGCCAGATTCGGTAGCCACGCAATCGGGACGTCGCCGAACGGGTAGACCAACTGGAAAACAATATTCGGGAGGACAAGGCAGTGTCAGCACGGTTCAATCGTATTGGTGTCTCCTTGGTCATTCTGGTCTCCGCGGCTTTGATTCCGGCCGCTGCCCAGACGGGCGCAAAAGGATCGGTCAGCGGAAAGGATTTTGACGCCGCCGCGGCCGAGCAGGCCAAGCGATATCTCAAGGAAGGTCGCGAGACTTTCCGTTTCGATACCTTTGGTAGCGAGGAGTTTTGGGGCGGCAAGCTCAAGCTCCATGAGGCGATCGCCGGGGAGAAACTGGGCGGGGTCGGACCTGGCCTCAGTCCGGAAATGGCTCTCGAACTTGGCCTCAAGGTCGATGTCAATGCAATTCCGAAGGATGTGGCTGCAGCTCTCGACAAAGGTGAGGTCGACCTTACCGATCCTGCAAGCACGCTTCTCCTGCTCAAAGCCAATGCCGTTGTCGGGGTGACCGGGTTCTTCGCCGAGGACGGAAAGACGCTGACTTCGGTCGGCATACAATGTGCCGTGTGCCATTCGACCGTTGACGACGCATATGCGCCAGGCATCGGGCATAGGCTGGACGGCTGGCCGAACCGCGACCTCAATATAGGCGCTGTCGTTGCATTGGCGCCTGACCTCACGGCGTTCACCGAAATGCTGCAGATATCCGAAGCGGAGGTGAAGAAGGCGGTGGAAGCATGGGGCCCTGGCAAATTCGATGCTGAACTGAACCTCGACGGCAAGGCATTCCGGCCGGACGACAAGACGGCCGCCACGCTCAATCCACCCGCCTTCGGATTGGCCGGCGTGAACAACCATACATGGACCGGAGCCTGGGGCACGGTGAGCTACTGGAACGCCTATGTCGGCAATCTCGAAATGCACGGCAAAGGCGTTTTCTACGATCCGCGCCTGGACGATGCAGAGAAGTATCCGGTCGCAGCGAGAACGAAACAGGGCCACAAGCAGGACGAGGAAGACCGGATCACGGCGAAGCTGCCGGCGCTTCACTTCTATCAGCTTTCGCTGCCGACCCCGAAGCCGCCCGAGGGCGCCTTCGACAGTGCGGCGGCGGAGAAAGGCGAGGCACTTTTCAACGACAAGGCCAAATGCGGCACTTGCCACGTGCCGCCACTATTCACCGAGCCGGGATGGAACCTGCATACGGCCGATGAGATCGGGATCGACGATTTCCAGGCAATGCGATCCCCGGACGAGCGTTACAGGACGGCATCGTTGCGTGCACTTTGGAACACGGAAAAAATCCACAAGGGCGGTTTCTACCACGACGGGCGGTTCGCCACCCTCAATGAAGTCATCAAGCATTATGACGACCATCTGGGCCTTGATCTGACCGATCAGGAAAAGAGTGATCTGATCGAGTACCTCAAGTCGATTTGACCCAGCACTTGACGGCGTCGGCGTTGCGCTCGGCGTATTTGTATTTGCTCTTGAAGGACTCTTCCCTATCGCCATCACCGAGGCCAAGACGGTTACAGAGGGCAGGCACATCATTCGCGCTGAAATCGGCAGTGGCCGATGCGGCCTCATGACGGAGCTGCTTGATCAGCGCCGACCAATACTGCGGCTTGCTCTCTCGACTCACTCCCTGCCCCCTCGAGAGGATAGTACCCTCTAGCGCTCGTCGCATCCGACGATCTAAATTATTGCTAACCTTAGATCGTCCGCAGTGATTAATGCGAGCGCTTCTTCGAAGACAGTGGTCAATGTTCCAACACGGTTAAACACCCCGACACCGTGTTGCTTTCGCTCGACGAGGCCTTCGCGTTGGGAAAGCTCGTTAACGAGCATCTCTCGGAGCGGAACTGGCCCGCAAGCAGACAGGAGGGCAGTGATTCCAAACGATATGACAACTGTGGACGAACTGTGGGACGTGGGGTTTTCGACAGCGACTGTCGATTGCCATACGGCGTCAGTGTCTGGCAGGAGCCTGCGGCTGCTCAACGGCCGGCATCGTACCTAATCATAATCTTCGAGTATGGTGGATCAGCCGATGCGGGAGGCGAGCACGGGAGGTCGAGTCATGGGTGTCACCTTCAAGGGCGAGAGCGCCGACTATCGCGCCGCGCGCGACAGGCTCTTGCAATCCGAAATCGCGCTGCGCCGGCAGATGGAGGCAGTAGCCGCCGAGCGACGTGCTCAGCCGCCTGGGCCGTTGGTCGAGATGGATTATCAGTTCGAGCGAATCGGCGCGGACGGCAAGCCGCAGAAGGTGAGGCTGTCGGACCTGTTTGCACCAGGCACGACATCGCTGTTGATTTACAACATGATGTTCCCACGCCACGCGCTGGACGATCGGCCGCAGCCCTCGACCGGCCTTTTTGCCGACCTGCCTCGTGAGGAAACGCCATGCCCTTCCTGCACGGGTTTGCTCGACCAGTTGAACGGCGCGGCGCACCATTTCTGTGCCGCCGGCTTCAATTTTGCGGTGGTCACGCAAGCGCCCGTGGAGCGCGCACAGGCTTTTGCAAACCAGCGCGGCTGGAGGAACCTCGACATGCTTTCGGCTGTCGGCACAACGTTCAAGCAGGATTTCAACGCACTGTTTGAGGACGGGCAACTCGCCCCGATGACCCATGTCTTCCAGAAGACGCCAGATGGTATCCGCCATTTCTGGTCGTCCGAAATGATGTACGCCGAGTCCGATCCTGGCCAGGATCCGCGCCAGCAGGGCACGATCGAGCCGCTGTGGAACATGATGGACCTGATGCCCGAGGGCCGGCCGGACTTCGATGAACAGGTGGAATATGCGGGACAGGATGTTGCGAATGAGAGCTGACCCCTCTGCGACTTGCTGATCCGGGACATTTCGTCGGCTCTGTCGCAAACCCGGTGGTAGGGTCATGAACAGCCATGTTCCCGCCGGACACATGGTTCGTCTCCATGCCGCCCTCCGCAGCCGTAGCGCTCGACGCGAGCCTGCGAATTGTAGCGTCTCACCAGAAAGCGCTACTAAGGATTCGGTTTGAGAATTGCTGGTTGGCGGTGCCCGATGAAGTGCACCTTGGCAAAGGGCACACTGGGCGCCATTTCCCGACATTGCATTGATGCTTCGGCTGCAACCAATTCATGAAGCCTCTCCCTACGAGGCGAAGGCGGCCGGGGCAGGACCGCCTGCAAGGGGCTTCTCCGCTGACTTGCAGGATTGGCAGCATAGGTTCGCCTCATTGCGATTCCTTGGCCGCGAAATGCCTGCGCAGCTCTTCGACGAGGACGCGGGCATTCTCCGAATAGTCGATCGGGACGTCCACCAGATGGACGCCGCCTCCCTTGAAGGCTTCCTCCAGCGTTGGAACCAGCTCCTCCGCTGCGCCGACGCGGGAACCGCTGGCCCCGTACGACTCGGCGTAGCGGACGAAGTCGGGATTGCCGAATGTGAGCCCGAAGTCCGGAAATCCGTCGACCGCCTGCTTCCAGCGGATCATGCCGTAGGCGGAATCGTTGAGGATCATCACGACAAGGTTAAGCCTCAAGCGAACGGCTGTCTCGAGTTCCTGGGAGTTCATCATGAAGCCGCCGTCACCGCATACCGCCATCACGCGGCGCTCGGGATAGAGGAGCGACGCCATGATCGCCGACGGCAATCCCGCCCCCATGGTCGCGAGCGCGTTGTCGAGCAGCAGCGTGTTCGCATGATGGGTGCGGTAGTTGCGGGCGAACCAGATCTTGTACATGCCGTTGTCCAGGCAAACGATGCCGTCCTCGGGCATGACCGTTCTGACGTCGTGTACGATGCGCTGCGGCTTGATCGGGAAACGATCCTCCAGGCTGCGCTCGTTGATCCGCGACAGAATCGTCTGACGAAGCTCGATGATCTTCGTGTCGGGGCTGAGCCGACCCTCGAGCCGATCGGCGAGCACGGCCGCGGTCGTGCCGATGTCGCCAACCACTTCGGCGTCGGGGTGGAACACCTGTTCGACTGTCGCGGACGTAAACCCGATATGGATAACTTTCGGGCCGCCCTCGTCGCGCATCAGAAATGGCGGCTTTTCAACCGTGTCGTGTCCGATGGCGATGATCAGGTCCGAAATTTCGATCGCATCATGGACATAATCGCGCTCGGAAAGTGCTGCCGTTCCGACATAGAGGTTTGAACCGCCGTCGACCGCCCCCTTGCCCATCTGCGTATTGAAGAACGGGATGCGCATCCGCCGCACGAAGTCCGACAGCGAACCAACCAGCCGGGGGCGATTTCCGGCCGCGCCGATCATGATCAGCGGACGCTTGGCCGCCAGTATCATCTGCGCCGCACGATCAATCGCGTCGGGATGAGCGATGGGACGTTCAAGCGGATGCACCGGAATGAGTGAAACCAACGGGATCTGCTCGGCCGCGACATCCTCGGGGAGCTCCAGGTGAACTGGCCCTGGACGCTCTTGCGCAGCAACCCTGAAAGCATCGCGCACCACGGTCGGAATGCTGTGCGGGCTGACAATTTGCCGCGTCATCTTGGTCAGCGGCCGCATTGATCCGATCACGTCGACGATCTGAAAACGGGCCTGCTTGGCTGTAAGTATTGGCTTCTGCCCGGTGATCATGATCATCGGCATTGCGCCCAGATGGGCATAGGCCGCGGCGGTCGAGAAATTGAGCGCGCCGGGTCCAAGCGTCGAAATGCAAACGCCGGGCCGCCCGGTCAGCCGTCCATGCGTGGCCGCCATGAAGCCGGCCGCCTGCTCATGCCGCGTTGTGATCAATTCGATCCGCGAGGTGCGCAACGACTCCAGGACGTCGAGATTTTCCTCGCCGGGGACACCGAAGATCCGATCCACTCCCTCATTCTCGAGGGCGGCAACGAGGAGGTCAGAGCCCTTTTTCAAATTTCGGCATCCTTGTGGTTGAAGCGGGACCCAAATGAACGGATCGATCCTAAGCGAAACTGACAATGCTTTGGACCTACTCTATCTCAACGGGGCGGGTATTGTGACCGGAGCGAAGGGGCACTCGCGGATTGTTGTTCAACTTTGTCGAAGGTAGGTTAGCCCGATGAACGACCGCATCCATGATCGGTGGCCGGACATACCGTATGGTCCTTGGCGCGGTACCTGCTCCGCGCTGCATCTTTGTTCCCAGATCATAGGGAAATATCGGCTTGCGCGCACGCCCTGGGTGAACCATTCGTGGCACGCGACCCTCTATCCTAATGCTCGCGGCTTCACGACCGGGCTCGTGCCTGATGGAGCTGGCGGGATCGAGCTCAGCCTCGACCTGGTTGACCATCAGGTGGTCGGAGCGGCCACCGACGGACGCACTGCCCGATTTCCGCTCGAGCCGATGTCGGTCGCTTCCTTCCATGCTCACGCATTAGACCTCGTTCGCAGCCTCGGCGGGACGGCGGAGCTGAACGGCATGCCGAATGAAATCCCGAACGCGATTCCGTTCGCAGAGGACCGGGCCGAGCGGCCCTACGATGCCGATGCCGTCGCGCGCTTTTTCAAGGCAAGCATAGCGGTGACAGCCGTACTCCAGACCTTCCGCACCGCTTATCTCGGCAAGGTCAGCCCGGTGCACCTGTTCTGGGGGAGCTTCGATCTCGCAGTGACGCGCTTTTCCGGGCGGCGAGCGCCCCTGCACCCGGGTGGCATTCCCGCCCTGCCCGACGAGGTCACCCGCGAAGCCTACAGTCATGAGGTTTCGTCGGCTGGCTTTTGGCCGGGCGGTGGAGCGGTCGACTTTCCCGCCTTCTATTCCTATGCCTATCCGGCACCGGCTGGCTTCGCCGCGGCAAAGATCCTTCCCGACGCCGCATACTTACGAAGCGAGCCTTGGAGAATTCCTGCTGCCTTATGACGCGGTGCGCGGAGCAGCCGATCCGGAAGCGATCCTCATGGGTTTTCTCGAGAGCACCTATCGCGCCGCTGCCGACCTCGCGGAATGGGATGCCGCCGCTCTCGAATGCGCAATCGGACAACCTCGCCGACCACGGCGCCTGTAAGTGCCTTCTCGCCCAACGTTCGTAACGGATTGCCCTAGGACCTCGAAAGCGACACTGGCTGAGAGCTGTACGTGCACTTACAGCCGCAGAACTAAACAGCTGGCGATCGTCAAACGAGCGAATTGCGCGGATATCGTTGAAGAAGTCGGCTCGTAGTCGCGATTCACATCAATGCGTTCGAAGGTTTGGCGCGCCAGAGAAGATGAGGAAACTGGATAGTCAGGGTCCGAGCTATGAAGTGGGAAGCCTGTTCCCGCTGCCAAGACGAAGCGACTCGCAATCGCACGGTGGTGGCGGTCGCACGCCGGCGTGCCAGGCGACTTTCCGCGCGCACGCGAGCTGTCAGAGGATCCCCCACGCCCGGTAACGTCCCCTGCCCGTGATCTCGCGCAGGCCGAGTTCGGCGACGAGATTAAGCGCGCCGCGTGTACTTAACTTCAGCTCCTTTTCGATCATCGCCGTGGAGACGAGCGGCCGGGCGAGCACCAGCTCGACCAGTTGCGGCAGCTTCGAATGCCCCCGCCGGCCGCGCAGGCGCCGAGCCATCTGCTCCCGGGCGAGCACCACCAGCCGGTCGTGTTCCTTCAGCCCGGCGACGGCCGCTTCAGTGACGCCCTCCAGAAACCCGATCAGCCGCGCCGTCCTGTCGCGGGCGCGCCGCCTTTCGCGCGGAATGGCGCGCAGCCCGGTGTTGAGACAGACGAGGTGTGCGCTCGTTTTTCGGACCTGCCTGAGCATGGCGCCGACGAGCAGGTGTCCGAGCCAGGGCAGATGCTGCAGCGGTTCTTTTGTTTCCCACGCATCCCATAGCAGGGCGGCGCTCAGCACGGGCGGCTGGCCAGTGGTCCGGTTCAACATAGCCCGCCAGTCCGACAGCCGTTCCTCCTCGTCCCAGTCGGGATCGTAGACGAGCGGATTTTTTTCGTCCGTCGGGACCTGTTGCGGTCGCGAAACCGGCGCGGCGGCGAGCCCGTCGAGCACGTTGCGCGTGCGATCGAGCAGCGCATCGATGGCAGCAAATTCGGCGCCGAGGCCATCGTTCAGATCGTCGTTGGCCGACTCGCCCGCCTCTTCATCACCGGCGCCCTCCGCTGCCGTCGCATGACGCTCCGGTGGCAAAGCGTTCTGGGCGCTAGCGCCACGCCCGCGCAATTGGCTTAGGCCGTTCGGGCTCAGCGCCCAGTCCGGCCTGTTGGCAACAATCAGCCGCCGTGCCCGCAGCACCGCATGGGCACGGGTGAGCTCGTGGGTCGGCGTGCGGATGTCCATGTGGGTGTCGTGTAGGACCCAGATCCTCGACATGGACAAGCTCGCCCTCGAGCCACAGCGCGGCGGCGGCGTCGTAGAAATGCGTGCGCGCGACAAAACCTTCGCGCACCGGACTTCTGGCCAGCCGCTCATCGAGGCGCGCCAAAGAATCCTCTGCGGTGACGAGCGGTCCCGCGAGGTCGCGCCACGGGATTGCATTGGTACGGTCAAGGTCAAAAAGAGTCATCGGGCGTCGTTCCGGCCTTCGCTCTGGCGCTGCCAATTGAAATTCTTAGGCAAAAATCGGCGCACCCGCTTGCGGCCCGTCTCCAGCCTCTCTTGATGCAAACTGGTGACGTCGTAAGCCATTGATATCGCTTTAGCCGATTCGACTTGCTGAAGCTATCTTGCACTTTGCTTCATTCACACCGGGTCTTCCTTGGGACAACCCTCACTATCGATAATTACCTCTTATCGATACTTAGATAATACCATCCGCAAATTCTAATACTATTGGGTTTTGTTCCTGCTGAGCCCATCAAAAACAAGAGTGCGTTTTCGATCATCGCCTCAGAGGCGCTTTTTTTGCGGGATACGCCCAAATGGAGTCCAGTTGGGTCCTCACCCGCCGCAACGAAGTAGGTAGCGCGGATGTGGGGAAAGGCGGTAGCGTTCTACTGACTCGAGCCCGACCGTTTCTTAGGTCGCGCCTACCGTTTTGCACGCCCTCCCCTGCACGGCCGTGACGGAAGGTTGAACCCGTCGGGCGGCTTGCTAGGTTCCAGACTTAGGTGGTAACCCGGCATGAACACGGCACTGCTTTTGATGGCTCAGTATGGTGGTCAGGCCATCATCCCGATCGATGACGTCTGCCGAGACTATTTCTCCCACCTGACGCCGCAGAAATTGATTCAGCATTGGCATCCTCGGCTATGGCCATATCGGCAAGATGCTTGCCCTTCGCGCCAGAGCTTTTGGCGCATTGCGCCTGTTGAATACCCATCCTTGTCAAGCCGGATTGGGTTCCATAAGCGCGTCAGTCGAACCCCAAGGCTGCCCCAACAGCGGGCTGGATTGGCCGATCCGCGGGGCGGTGAAACGCAGTGCAGGGCGCCGTGATTTTCCCGATCCGTCATTGCTGCGACGAACTTTGCGCCTAGAGTAGTGGCACATGCCGCAGCATGGAGAGTTCTCATGCGCCGCCTCTTCCGCTTTATCGCACTCGCCGCCAGCCTTGCCGCCTTCCCGGCCGACGCGCAGGAACGTCAGGTCTACAGTCTCCCGCAGGGCGCGCATCCCCATGACGTCGCGCCCGCGCCCGACGGAGACATCTGGTACACGGCCCAGCAACAGGGGGCACTGGGTATTCTCGATCCCGAGACCGGCAAGGTTCGCCAAGTACCGCTTGGCGAAGGATCCAGCCCTCACGGTGTCATCCAGGGTCCGGACGGTGACGCGTGGATAACCGATGGCGGGCTCAACGCGATCGTGCGCTTCGACTCGACAACCGAGGAAATCAAGGTGTGGGCGCTTCCGCAGGACGTCGGCTACGCCAATCTCAATACTGCCGCGTTCGAAGGCGACGGCCTCCTCTGGTTCACCGGGCAGAGCGGAATCTACGGAAGGCTCGACCCTGCGACGGGCGACATGAAAATTTTCCACGCTCCAGAGGGCCGCGGCCCCTACGGGATTACTGCGACCCCCAACGGAGACGTCTACTTCGTGTCGCTCGCCGGCAGCTATCTGGCAAGCATCGACCGCAAGAGCGGTGAAGCTCGAGTGATCGAGCCTCCGACCCCGGACCAGGGGGCGCGCCGCGTGTGGTCGGACAGCCGGGGACGGCTTTGGATTTCGGAATGGAACGCGGGACAGGTATCGGTCTACGACCCCCATGACGGCGGCTGGAACGCTTGGCGTTTGCCCGGCGACCTTCCTCGCACCTATGCGGTCTATGTGGACGAGCGCGACATTGTCTGGCTCTCCGATTTCGGAGGGAATGCCGTGCACGCGTTCGATCCGCAGACAGACAAGTTTACGACGTACCCCAAGTCCACGGAAAACGCTGATGTCCGCCAGATCAATGGCCGCCGCGGAGAGGTTTGGCTGCCAGAATCTGGGGCCGACCGGCTGGTCGTGATCCGCACCGTCTCCGCCAAGTGAGGCGGTCCCAGCCGCGGCTTCATTAGCGCCAGCATGGCGAAGTTCGGTCTCCCCGTCCTTCCTCCGCGCTGCTAGCGCCGCGCTCCGTGCAGGATCGACGCGGATCCGCATCCGCGGATCGGCGCCGCCCCTTTTGCGGCGGCTCATTCCGTCAACGCTGTGCGCTTCATTGCTATGACCGTAAAGGCGCTTTCGAGCACGCAGAGCGGCTTGGATAGGCTCTTGAGGTGAAAATGGCGAAATGGTTCGAGTCGACCGGCGACAGCTATTTCTCGCATATCAACCGCCAGAGCATCGAGGCCGTCATTCGGGAGGCGAAGGGTGATCAGGCCGCGCTTGCCGTCAAGGCGGCGGGCAAGAAGTTCGACGATCATTTGCATCGAGTTGTGGCTCATCTGGGGATCACGACCTGCACGGCCCCCACTCCGGTAACAACAGGCTGCAAAATTGGAACAGTCGTTTGGCCCTCTCCATAGCCCTTCAGATGCGTCTTTGATCATTGCCTGAGGAACGCGCCCGTGTAGGTCTGGCCAGCAAGCCTAACGGTTCCGGCGAGGGCTCCGTCGGACAGCATAACAAAACTGACCTCCGCGCCATTCGGTAGGCGCTCAAGCTTCAACGTAGTCCCCACAATTCTTCCAGCGCCGGCGGCCTCCCCCGGATAGTTGTCGCCCAGATTTCCCCACGCATAGGTGACCGTCACCTTCCCATCGGAAGAAATCGTCTGAACAGCAAGTTTGGCGTCATACATCCCATCCAGTCGTCCGGCCCATAGACCCGAAAAAGCAGCGTACTTTGTTGGAACGCCCTTGCCAGGGGGAGTGACCGCCACGGTTTGATGCATGATTGCTGAGCCGGAAGGAACCAAGGCAGGTTGGGGAGGAATGGCACCAGGTTCTAACGCAGGTTCGAGAGTGGCCGGTTGCGACGTTTCAGGAGCCGATTGGCACGCGGCTAGGGCAAGTGCCGCGAAGCCAAGCATTGCGTTGCACATTCGGTGTGCCATCTTCTGGTGCCCCGGCCATCTTTGAATCTAGCGCAGGCCGACCTTATCGCGCGTTTTCACAAGCTGTGTCTACGCAAGGTAAGTCATACGACAGCGGGTCGTCGAAGAACCCGCAGCGGTCGTGAGTGAATGCCTCTATTCGTCGCCCAAGTAGCGGCCTGGAGCGCCATTCGCCCGGCATCCGCTGGTTCATTAGGAGTTGAGCGGGAGGATCAGCAGTTGACCTTCCAGATCACATAGTGAGGCCGTTGCGACTGTATTCCTGAACCTTCGACAAACGAGTACACGCCGGTCGAACGGACTCACCAAGCTGCTGAATGAACGCTCTAGATGCATTCGACAGGCGTTTGACCGACGAAAGCTTAAGCCCCCCAAGATGCCGCGGCCTATTTCAAGTGCTGCGAGGCGAGTATGATCGACGCGTTGGTGCCAGGCTTCTGAATGATAATCACGACGATGGTAGTCATTCTCGACGATACAAGAGTTGCTGCCACTTATTCGGACAGGAGCTACCGGTTCGATTGAACCGGTAGCGGTGAACGGAAGGGGCACAAACACCCTTCGGCCGCGATTTCGCCAATAGCAATACCGCAGAAACGTGCCACCTTGGCGGAGGATCTGCGCCCTCCGAAGGCAGAAGTTACAGGTTCAAATCCTGTCGGGTGCAGCATTGCACAGTTCGCTTGCCGACAACTATTCCTGCTGGAATTGACAGGGCCAATCTTCAGGCCTCGTCAAGCCAGAAGGCAACTCGGTCCGGGCGTCTCCGCAAGCCATGTTGAGCTGCCACTGGGACAGACCCGCCGAATTGGAAAGATCGACGCCCTCGATACGGGTCAGAAAGAAAAAGGCGCGGTCAAAGTCTATCGGCGCGGTGGACGTCGCTCCTCGGAAGTCCGCCCGTGCGAGATTGGCAAACGAGAAGCGGCTGCCGCTGATATCGGCGTCATGGAACTGCGCACGCCCCAATTCTGCCTTTGTGAAATCAACATTGGTCAGATTGGCGCCCTGGAAATTCGAGCGCTGTATTTCCGCGCTCGCAAACACAGCGCCCTGCGCGTCCATACGGCTGAAGTCGGTCCTGTAGGCCTCGATTCTGTCGAACCGGGCGCCTTTGGCGGTCGAGTCGGCCAGGGAAGCACGCACAAGCGTTGCCTTCTCAAGATTTGCCGCAAGGAGATTGCTGTTCCTGAGGTCGGTCGAAGTGAAATCAACACCGAACAGGTTCGCCCCGCTCAGGTCCTGTCCTTCTAGGATGAGAAGCTTCTTGTCACACTCGTGCCAATTGACGCCAGGCGTCGCGGCTGCGTGGCAATTGTGAGCAGCAGTGGCGTTCTGCCAAGCAAACACAGTGCAAACCGCTAGAACCAAGCCGGATGCGCCGTAAGCTCTGGTTCGCCTCAAAGTCATTGTTGCTGGACCTCTGCTACTCGCCGACACTCAACCTTACCACATCTGCTGACACTCGAGCCACGGTGACCACCGCCGTCACAGTTAGCGCATTTCTCATATTCAAGCTTTGATGTTGATCAACCGATCAACCCGCGCGTAGGGCGCGATTTGCGAGCGCCTCCCCATATCATCGGCGGTCCAGCAGAGATTCATTTGTCACCGGCCAGGCGCATCATTCCGTAGGTATGCTTGACTAAGCCGAGGAGAGCGGTCGTTCAGGCTGGCGAAGTCGCGTGCCAAGATTGGCCTCCGCTCTGGACGTTTGTCTCGCTAATTGGGAGCCTGCTCGGGTGCTGACCGCCACCGCCGGCGTCCGCTGCCGACAAGCGTGAATCCGCTTGGTTCCGCACCGATCGGTACTTCCCGACGGCGAGGTTGACCCGGCACGGGGTGCTCGTCGCATATCCTGATTCCGCTGTCGCATGAACCCCACGACTTCGCTTAGCGAAGCCGAAGTTGATCTCTGCCATCTACAAGGTCGAAGCATCAACCCCGCATATTTGTGTCGTAAGCTGACGTGCCGCGAATACGCCTTTTTCGGTTGGCGGGCTTTATGGCGGACGCGCAACCTATTCTTGTATTTTTATCAACGTAAACAATGTCGTATGGCGGAGAGGGAGGGATTCGAACTCCGCGCTTGGAAAAGCGTCCCTCGGCGGTATCCCTCTACCGACTCGAACCGCGACCGTTTCTTAGGTCGCGCCTACCGTTTTGCACGCCCTCCCCTGCCCGGCCGTGGCGGAAGGTTGAACCAGTTGGGCGACTGCTAGGTTCCAGACTGGAGGTAAGGTCGGCTCGCTAAAAGCACGGCAGGTGGCATGCGGCACATGCGCGACAACGGCGGCGGAGGGTTTGAGAGGGCCGGAGCCCCGAAAGCTTTCGGCAGTTCGAACGATATAGTCGAACGGCCGAAATCGGGGCGCAAAGCTGCCATTCGGCACAAAGATAACAAATAGCATCGGCGATCGGCTGAAGCCGCTCCTTGTCAGTCTGCTGGCGAACCGCGTAACCGGGACAGATTTCCGGGCGAAGGGGTTTGCAGGCGAGCGCGTTCGTGATTCACCCTATGCGTGACGCTACCACCGACTGATTCGTTTGAAGGCTGTCGCTCGCGGAACTCCGCGGGTTGGTTACTGCGCTGATCGGCGAAGTGCGCGGTCCAAACATGGTTCGAAGTGGTCGATCGCAGGGCCGCGTCGCACGGTGCAGAAGGCCATGCATCGTTGATTATGCGCAAACTGCTATCGCGCGCCTAGTCGGAACTCGCGCATCGAACAGTACATCACGTCTTCCGTCCCCAGCGCACCGGCGGCCTCCCCGCTCGCAATCCAAATAGACGTCTTTCAGCTGTTTGATTGGCATGTCAGCGTGAGCGAACGCGAGGTCCTGAGCGTCAGAAGCCGACAATGAAGCCGGACTGATTGCGATCAGCACGGTGCCGAGCGTCACAGGCGCGAGGGACTTAACAACTGACATGATCATTTTGAGATCCTCCCCAGCTCCCGTCGGTCAACATTCAGTCCTTGGGGTCGCAGGTGTAGTGCCGTTCGAAGGTCCCGTCCGCGCGCCGCTGCTTGTCGAAGCCGCGATGTAAGGCTCGATCGCGCGCTCGTGGACCAGCCAAAGGGGATCTCGGCCGAGGCGTAGCCACTGCCGGCGGCCAACCGTTTCGGGATCGAGGCCGAAGCGATCCTGGTGCGCTCGATCGTCGTGCCGGCCGCGCCTGCCTCCGCATGACGGATGGCGCGGCTTCGCAAATCGCACATGATTTCGTCACGTGAGATGCCGATGTCGCCAAGAACGTCATCGGGTAAACGGCTCAACTGGTCCGTTGCCGACAAGAGAGCTTTTCGCTCGGCGCGGAGGCGTAACCACCTGCGAAATGGACCAATGGCGGCAGCATGAATTATAACCATGATCAGATCGTCCCTTCATTGATCTGAATTGACCGGTACGGAACGGCGCGAACGGCACTCCGGGCGAGAGCGTCAGCCGTCCGCGAGGCAAATTAGGCGTAGTGGTCGATGGATTGGTTTTGCCGCGGCGTGCCCATACGGCGGGCGGTGGCTGGCCCCGGGCCACGCATGTAATAAAGCTCCGGGCGGTAGCGCGGCGCGACGAATTTGCGAAACCCCGCAGCAAGTTTTGTGACGGGAGCCAAGAATTTCATGACTGTTCCCTTTCCCTTCGCCGGCTTGCACACGAGCCGGCGGGCCTGACGTGCAACAAGGATATGACAGTCGAACCAGGCTCGGCTGTGGGAATTCCCACACCGGGGAAAACATTGGCGAAATCCGCTCCCAGTTTGCATCCCGGAAAGCGGGGCCTGCGGCCATCAAATTTCCTTGGATAGGGAGTAAGGTGAAGTACACTTGATTGAACAAGAGACCGTTGTGACAGGCTCTCTGGCCTTCATCTCAAGACTTTGCGATGCCGACCTCGCCGCGCTGACCAAACGGTGGCACGAGCGCAGCTATCGACACAACGAGCTAATCATTTCCCACGGCGACACTGGTCGCGATGTCTTCTTCCTGCTGGAAGGACGGGCTCGCGTGACACTGGTTTCAGCGGACGGCAGGGAGATAGCGTATCGCGATGTCGAACCGGGTGACATTTTCGGGGAGCTCGGAGGCATTGACGGGATTGCACGCTCTGCCAGCGTAGTCGCGCTGGAGGCAACCCGCGCTGCACGGCTGTCCGGCACAGCATTCCGGGATATCGTGATGACCCACCCGACTTTTGCCTGGATGCTGCTTGAGCATCTGTCTGCCCAGCTCCGGCGCATGACCGAGCGGGTATTCGAATACAGCACTCTGGTCGTGCGAAAACGGCTGATCGTCGAGCTCCTGCATCGGGCGGAGAAAGCCGCACTCGTGGACGGCGAGGTGTCCATAAGCCCGGCACCGACGCATTCCGAGCTGGCGGCAACGATGAGCACGCACAGGGAAGCGGTCTCGCGCGAAATGAGCGACCTCGCCAAGAGAGGCCTGATCGAAAAGCGCGGCAGCAGGTTATTGCTGCATGACGTCTCGGCACTACGGGCGCTGGTCGACAAGAAGGAATAGCGAAGGCTGTCGCTGCGGCGGGGGGCACCGCACGTTTCATACTCCTCGGCCGCAAGTGATTATTCCTTCCGGCAAACCGGGCAACCTAGCGTGCCAGCGCGCGGATCGGACTTTGATCGCTTCACCCCTTGCAAGAATCATGACTCGGCTTCTTGATGCGGGCACGGAACGTTATCCCCAGCCTGCTTGCAGACTTACAAGGGCGGATCGAAGGGTGAAGCCGCATGACGTTAAATACCAAATCTTCGTCAGCTCGACCTACGCCGATTTGGTGGACGAAAGACGGTCGGTCATCGAGTCCGTCTTAACCTAGGGCATATTCCTGTGGGGATGGAGGCATTCCAAGCCAGCGACGACACTCAATGGGATTACATTAAGCGGCGCATCGATGACAGCGACTACTACGTACTCATCGTAGCAGAGCGGTACGGCTCAGAGTTGAAGGGTAAGAGCTACACCCAGATGGAGTACGAGTACGCCGTCGCCCAAGGCGTGTCTACCGTGGCGTTTTTGCTCGAAGGCGGTGCTCGCAAGACGTGGGCCGCGGAAAAGGTCGAGTTCGAGAAAAAGGCCAAACTCGAGAGATTCCGAAAGCTGTATGAAAAGAAGCTCGTCAAATATTGGCGCAACAAGGACGATTTGGCGGGTAAGGTTGCGATGGCTATTAGACGTTATGACCGTGGTCTGAGCGGCGGCCCGCCCTTAGTCTTTGCAGCTGTTAAGCAAACGGGGGTTGCTCGGGAGTGCCGAGCCGAGCCCCAAGCGAAGAAAGGACGAGCCATGGAGCAAGATAACGTTTTTTACGTCGGTGTCGATGTGTCGAAAGCCAAGCATGCTGTTGCGATTGCCGAGGGCGGACGCGGTGGAGAGGTCCGGTATTTCGGCGAGGCGTTCCCCGCGCGTCGTCACCGGAACGTCGTAGCCGTGAAGCCGAACCGTGACGGTCCCGTCATCATGAACAAGCGTCACCTCGCCAGTCATCGTGATCGTGTCGCCTTCGGACAGTTTCGCCATCGGCATCGCCCTCGCAAAGGCCGCCGCTGAACTGGACGTGGAAAGCGCCATCATCGACGGTGAGATCGTCGTATTGAACGAGACTGGCCTGTCTGACTTCGGAGCCTTGCGGAAAGCCATCACCCGACGCCAGCACGACCTCTATTCGTCGCCTTCGATCTTCTGCATCTCAATGGTCACGACCTGCGCGACATGGCGCTGGAGGACCGCCGCGAGATCCTTGCCGAGATGATCCCGGACGGTGGCCGTATCCAATTCAGCCAGGCGCTTCCCGGCGAGGCTAAGGCGATCTTCCCACCTGATAGACCAGGCGGGGCTCGAAGGCATGGTGTCGAGGCGCAAGGACAGCAAATACCGGAGCGGCAATTGCGACTGGCTGATGGATTGACCCACGACCTCACCACCGATTTGGCAAGCTTTCCGGGGCTCGTTCTCGAAACGATTGCCATGATCCACCCTGAGCTTTCCAAGCTCAGAGCTCCGGGGGTTCGAGTCCATGTTATGAGCGCTTTACAAAAAATCTAATAGAATCAATTGCTTAAATTCATGTTTTGGTGGGCCCGGAGGATGTTTGGAAAAGAAGCTAAATCAAGCAGTTAGGAACCAGTGGGACAGCAAAGCATTCAAATCTGTTCCAATGTTTTTCGATGTTCTTGTCCCACCTGCGGCGCTACATTTCCACCCGATTAACGCCTCGCTCACCTTAACACGATGAAAGGAGGATCATGACGGTGTTTCAGTCTCACATTGGAAGGTCGCGGTAGAACCATTGACGACGCTCTGCGACGAGCGAGGAGCGTCTCGTTCGGGGCCGTTAACGGCCTGGCAGCTTTCAGGATGACTGGCAAGAAAGCCGACCGTTGCGCCCAGCGTAGTGCGGACCGCTTTGCGCCAAAAGCGGTCATTGATGTTGGTTCCGCGCCAAAGGCGGACGAGCTCGTAACCGATTGAAGCAACCGGAGGCAGTTATTTGCACGAGTAAGCGCAGTGACTCCGGAGGGCTTGGGCGCCCGCCACGGATCGCCGTTATCATCGAACGGGCTACCGCGGTAGCTTTCACTGCGGAGCGACAACTGACGTTCGGCGTCATCAGAAAAAGGCGGACTCTGGCACGGTTCTGGTCTATGCCGACGCTCGTTGCCGGTCCGCCGGCCTTTTGCACCTGGTCCATGAATGAAGCGCCAGCCCACGACGTCGAGCCTGTTACGCCGACTCAATCGTTCGGCCGTGGTGGATTTGATCCGCACCGAAGGAGTGGCATCACCTTCGAGCCTAGCCGAGCGACTGAACATCAGCATCCCGACGGTGATGCGGGTGATCGAGGATCTGATTGCCGAGGATTTGGTGGCGTATGACGGGTTTGACGAGGCCAATGTCCGGGGCCGTCCCCGGGCACGCATCAAGTTCCGCGGCGCGGCGCATGCGATCATCGGCATCGAGGCCGGCAAGGGTGAGTTCTACGGCGCCGTGGCCAATCTCGAAGGCGTCGTGCAGACAGAAATGCACGAGACCGCCGACGATGATGGCGAGCGCAATTTCGAGAAGCTGCTCGGCCTGATCCGCCGGTTGATGGCGGCTCCCCGCCCACGCGGCCAAACCATTCGCGGCATCGGCATTGGCCTGCCCTCGATCGTCAGGCAGCCGGAGGGCGAAGTGGTGCTGACGCTCGGGCTCGGCTGGCGCGACATGCCGTTGCGGGCGCGGCTCAGCGAGCATTTTCAGATGCCCATCGTCGTTGAAAACGGGCGCAACCTCGCCGCCGTGGGCGAATGGGGATTCGGGGCCGGGCGTGGCGCCGACAGCGTCGTGAGCCTCTCGATCGGGCCCGGCGCCGGCGCGGGCGTCGTGATCGACGGCAAGCTCTATGGCGGGCACTCGCATGCGGCGGGCGAGCTCGGCTGGTATCTCGATGACCCCCTCCTCACCGGGCGGCCGTTCGAACATCTGGGCGACAAGCAATCGTTGCGCTTTTTCGGCATCCCCGAACAGGCGACCAAGATGCTCGAAGAGGCCAACACCCAGTATGCGGCGGGGAAGCTCACCCTGGCTGCCGTCACCGACCGGCAGGCGGGCAAAATCGCCCCGGTCGTGACCGAACTGCTCGACTATGCGACGATGGCGGTGGGCAGTGTTGCTGCCTTCATGAACCCCGAAATCATCGTACTGGCGGGCCGGGTCGTCGGCGGCGGTGATCTGGTGCTCGATGTGCTGCGGCATCGCCTCAAGGGCAATGTGTACGACCCGCCGCGCCTCGTGATCGGCGCGCTGGGGCACCGCGACATCGTGCTTGGAGCGGTGCGCCTGGTGCTCGATGCGACAACCCTCAACCCTGCCGACAGCCTCGTGATGGCCGACTAAGATCAATCGATCGCGATTGACAGCGACTGAATCTCGGCATTAAGTTTCTAACTGAAAGAAAAACCGTGTCCTGCGTCGTGTGGGAGCGTATCTTTCGTGGGAGGACTTCAAGATGAAGATTTTCAATCCGCTTGGGCGGACGATGCAGCGTCGTGACTTCTTGAAAGTCGCGGGTGCAAGCGTCGCGGTTGCAGCCCTGCCGGCGGCGGCTCGCGGTGCCGAGCCCGTCAAGGTGGTGCTGTGGTCGTGGGTGCCGGATCTCCAGCTTCAGGTCGACCTGTTCAACGCCGCGCATCCGGGCATCAAGGTCGAACTCGTGAATGCCGGCCAGGGGAACCCCGAATATCAGGCGGTCCGTGCGGGTCTGCAGGCGGGCAGCGGCCTGCCCGACGTCGTCCAGATCGAATACCAGCTGATCGAGACCTTCCGCCAGGTCGACGCCTTCGCCGACATCGGCCAGTACGCCAATGCCCATAAGGGCGAGTTCCCCGCAGGCCTATGGGCGCAGGTCGCCAAGGGCGATGTGGTCAACGGCATGCCGCAGGATTTCGGTCCGATGGCGATGCTCTATCACAAGGACATCTTCGATAAGCATGGGATCACGCCGCCCACCACCTGGGCCGAGTTTGCCGATGCGGGCAAGAAGATCCATGCGGCCGATCCGAATGTGTTTATCACCGACGCGCCGTTCGGAGCCAATGCCGACTGGGCCTTGGGTCTGTTGTGGCCGATGGGCTGGAAGCCGGTCAGCCGCGATGGCGACAAGCTCGCGATTAACATCAACGACAAGATTGCCAAGGACTTCGCCGCCTATTGGCAGGACCTTATTGACGCGGGTGTCATCGAGACCAAGCCGGGCTTCAACAATGAGTGGTACACCGGCCTCGATTCGGGCCGCTATGCCACGTGGCTCGCTGCCGGCTGGGGTCCGCTGTTCCTGACCTCGGTCGCCAAGACCAGCGTGGGCAAGTGGCGTGCCGCCGATCTGCCCCAGTGGGACGCGAGCAAGTTCGCGACCGGCGCTTGGGGTGGCTCAGCGCTAGCCGTGATGAAAACGACCCAGCATCTGCCCGAGGCCGCCGAAGCCGCGATCTGGCTGAACATTAATCCCGAAGCCACAAAGCTCTACACCACCAAGCAAAACTTCTTCCCCTGTACCAACGCGTTGCTGTCGAGCCCGGAATGGGCGGGCAACAAGCCGGAGTTCTTCGGCGGCCAGGAAGTGAACAAAGTGTTCGCCAAATCGGCGGCCGCAGTCAGCAACTTTGAGTGGAGCCCGTTCCAGGACTTCCTCTACCAGTCGATGGCCGATGAATTCGGCGCCTCGATCGGCGGCAAGGGCACGCTGTCGGATGCGTTCGACCGCATCCAAGATGCCGTGGTCGCCTACGCGAAGGAACAAGGCTTCACCGTAGACTGATTTCTCCCGGGCAATGGCCGGGCGCGCTTGACCGGCGCGCCCGATCTCTTCATCTTGCCGGACGGGGACCATGGCAATGTCGAATTCGCCAGCCGCCGCGACGCGCCCAGCGCGATCGGGCGGTTTTACGTCACGAAAGCTCGCGCCCTATCTGTTCCTGGCGCCCTTCGTGCTGCTGTTTATCGCCTTCATCGTCGCGCCGTTGGTCTATGCGTTCTACATGAGCCTCTACCGCGACACGCTGGTGGGCGGGCGGCAATTCGCGGGTGCAGCCAGCTACATCAAGGTCACGGGCGACGCCAAATTCTGGGGCGGCGTGTGGAACCTCGTTCTGTTCGGCATCGTGCAGGTGCCGATCATGCTGAGCCTGGCGCTGTTGTTTGCCATCGTGCTCGATCGTGGCCAGGTCTATGCCAAGGGCGTCTTCCGGCTCGGCTTCTTCCTCCCCTACGCCGTGCCGAGCGTGATCGCGACGATTATCTGGGGTTATCTCTACGGCCCCACCTTCGGCCCGTTCACGCAGATGGCCAAGGCGTTCAACCTGCCGCCACCGAACTTCCTGTCGCCGGGCGCGATGATCTTCTCATTGGCCAATATCGTGACGTGGGAATATGTCGGCTACAATATGGTGATCTACTACGCCGCGCTGAAGGCGATCCCGTCGGACCTCGCCGAGGCCGCGCGGATGGATGGCGCCTCGCCCTGGCAATTTGCGCGGCTGATCCAGCTGCCGCTGCTGTGGCCGGCGATCCTGCTCACCATCATCTTTTCGATCAACGGCACACTGCAGCTGTTCAATGAGCCGTATTTGATGCGCTCGCTCGCCGGTAACACTATCAATTCGAGCTACACGCCGAACCTCTATGCCTATTCGCTGGCGACTCAGAACCAGCAATATGGCTATGCGGCCGCCGTCTCGTTCGTGCTTGGCATCGTAATCGCCGGTGCCTCCTACATCTTCACCCTGATCACCAACCGCCGTCGGCCGGCGCAATGATGACTGCGACCACCGACATCGCCACTTTCGACGCTACCAGGCGCCGGCCCGGCGAACGGCGGCGCTCGCGGATCATCCTCACGCTGCTGCTGTCACTGTTCCTCGTCTACAGCTTCGTGCCGCTGGTCTATCTGGTCCTATCGGCAACGAAGACGAATGGCGACCTGTTCACCACGTTCGGCTTCGGCTTGGGCACCGAGTTCAACCTCTGGCAGAATCTGAGCGATCTGTTCAGCCGCGACAATGGCATCTTCTCGCGCTGGATGTTCAACAGCGTGCTCTATTCGACCGCCGCCGGGCTCGGTGCCGCGATCTTTGCTACCGCGGCAGGCTATGCGTTCGCCAAGTTCAAATTCGTCGGCCGCAATCTGCTGTTTGCGCTGGTCTTGGGCGCTGTGATGATCCCGCAGACGGCCCTCGTCGTGCCGATCTTCCTGCTGCTGGCGCTTTCGGGTCTCAGCGACAATCCGCTGGGCGTGATCCTGCCCTCGATGATCTCGCCGATCGGCGTCTATCTGATGCGCGTCTATATCGACCAGGGAGTCGACGACGAACTGCTCGATGCAGCGCGGCTTGATGGCGCCGGCGAGTTCGTGATCTTCCGCGCCATCGTGCTGCGGCTGGTGGCGCCGGGCATGGTGACCGTGGCGCTGCTCTCGTTCGTCGGGACCTGGAACAATTACTTCCTGCCGCTCATCGTGCTGCGCTCGCAGGAGTATCAGCCGATCACGGTGGGCCTTGCGACCTGGTATCAGCTCGCGCAGCAGGGCGGTGGCGGCGGACAGGTGCTGTTCTCGATCATCATCACCGGCGCGCTGGTCAGCATCATCCCGGTTATCGTGGTGTTCCTGCTGCTGCAGCGGTTCTGGCAGGGCGGCCTCACCGCCGGCTCCATCAAATAGACTATCGCCTGGAGTTTTCCGACTATGACGACTGCCTCGAAATCCGCGCCGCTCTCTGTCTGGCGGCCGATCGCGACCGACACTTTCCTCGTCGGTACCCCGCATTACCCAGAGCATGTCGATGAGAGCTATTGGCAGCGCGACGCCGACCGCATGGCAGCCGCGGGCTTCAACGCGGTGCGACTTGCGGAATTCGCCTGGCATATTATCGAGCCGCATGAGGGGACGTTCGACTTCGATTTGTTCGACCGCGCCATAGATGTGCTGGGCAAGGCTGGCATCAAGACCATCATGTGCACGCCGACGGCGACGCCGCCGCGTTGGCTGACGGTGCGTTATCCCGAAGTGTTGCGCGTCGATGCCAATGGCCGCGCCATGAGCCATGGCTCGCGCCAGCACGCCAATCTTGCGAGCGGAGTGTTCCGCCAGCATTCGAAGCGCATCACTAAAGCGATGGCCCAGCATTATCGCGGCAATTCGCACATCATCGGCTGGCAGACGGACAATGAGCTCAATACCTCTGGATCGCTGTCCTACGGTCCGGTGACTCTGGCCGAGTTCCAGGCCTTCCTCAAGGACAAGTACAAGACCATTGCCGCGCTCAACGATGCGTGGGGCGGGCATTTCTGGGCCACCGCCTACGACGATTTCGATCAAGTGGTGCTGCCCCTCGACTACGCCCCTGCCCCGGTCGGGCCAACCCATATGGTCGACTATCACCGCTTCCTTGCCTTCGTCACGGCGCGGTTCCAGCACGATCAGGTGCTGATCCTGCGCGCCACCAATCCAGACTGGTTCATCTTCCACAATCTGGGGCGGATCGACGACATCGACTTCCGCGGCGAGTTCTCGACCGATCTCGATTTTCTCGGCTTCGACATCTACCCGCATCTCTATGACGAGATGCAGCGGGTCGGCGGCGTCGGCGAGGTGCAGGCGCTGCATCTCGACATCTGCCGCGGCTTCACCGGCAACTTCATCGTGCCCGAACAGCAATCGGGCTTCGGTGCGCAGCCGAACATCTCGACGCTGACGCCCGAACCCGGCGAGATGCGCCGCATGGCCTATACGTCAGTGGCGCGCGGCGCCGATGGCGTGATGTTCTTCCGCTGGCGGCCGGCGCATTTCGGCGCCGAGATCTATTGGATGGGCATTATCGATCACGACGACATCCCGCGGCGACGCTATGACGAGGCCAAGCAGTTTGCGGGTGAGGTCACGGCGCTCAAGGACAAGATCCTCGGCACGCATGTGCGCATGGATTTGGGCATCGCCGGATCAGATTTCGACAATCAGGAGATGCACCGCTCCTACCCCATCGGCATGCCGAGCCCGCAGGACGATGCGACGCTGCTGCACCGCTATTGCTACCGCCACAACATCGCCTGCGGCTTCATCCATCCCGAGGATGATCTCAGCAAGCTCAAGGCGCTCTACGTGCCGCATTGGCTGAAATGGACCGATGTGTGGACGGCGCGGATCGAGGCCTTTGCCAAGGTGGGTGGAACGGTAATCCTGGGCGGCCGCACCGGATCACGCGACGTTAACAACCACGTCATCCGCGACACCTCGCCGGGCAAGAGGCTCTCGGCGCTGGCCGGGATCACGGTCGAGGAGTTCGGGTTGCTGACGCCGATCGGCGGGGACGGCCTGTTCGAGCATGGCGGCCGCTTCGGCGCCAACACGGTGCGCAAGAAGCTGCCGGCGACGTCGGCGAGCCGCCAATACAAGCTCAAGATCGGGAATGCGCAGGTGACGGCGGCGCATCTTTATGAGCTGCTTAACGTCGCGCCCGGCACGGAGGTTATCGGCAGCTGGGCCAGCCGTTTCGCCGAGGGCCGAGCCGCAATGACTTCGCGCAAAGTCGGCAAGGGCAATGTGATCTACCTCGGCACGTACCTCAGCGATGCTCTGGTCGAGGTGCTGGCCGATCAAGTGCTGGCGCCCGCCGGTATCGTGCCGCTCATCACCGACATGCCGGCCGGCGTCGAGGCGACGATCCGCGAGAGCAAGGACCGCCGCCTGCTGTTCATCCTCAATACGATGGGCGAGCCGTCAAGCATCGGCAATGTCCCCGCGGGCAAGGATTTGCTCGGCGATGGCAAAGTACGCGGCGGTAAGCTGTCGCTCCCTGCCTATGGCTGCAGCATCATCGAACTCGACTAGGGATGTTGTCGCGAGGCTTTGTGAAACGCTCAATATCTTCTGTCCCAGTGATCTTAGATTGGGCAGCAATCTCCACTCTAGGCATCCTTGTGCTGCCACGTGCCACGACTTTCGGTGCGACCGTCACGAACACGCTTTTCGTACGTCCCTCGATCCTTTCGATGAGAAGCCGTGCCGGCGTTTGCGCAAAGTTCGGCCCCGACTGATCGAAACTTGTCATGGAGGCGATACTGAGATCGCAAAAGGCTGTATTGTCGTGACCCATTATTGCCACGTCGCCTGGCACATGCAGACCCAGCTCCCTGGCAACGCTCAAAACCTCGAAAGCGACGAAATCCGTCCAACAAAGACCGCTTCGGGGCGTGTCGTTTGTCGAAATAGTCGAAGCGCTTGTTTCATGAACATCCTTCTGATCACCATCCCGCCGCTGATCGTCTACCTGTTCTTCCACCGGCAGATCGTCGCGGACGGCTGGCGCTGTAAAGGGATAGGAAGTTATGGACCCGTGTCCGCTTTGGGCCAAACCGGACATCATGTCGTCCAAGCCGAACGGCTGCTTTGAGGAAACGGCGAATTTGATCTCAACAGCCGACATGAGGCGCGAAGCGGTCATCCACGGCTCTGCCTACGAATGTCGCCTTCGGGGTCATGATCTCCGGTTCGGCAGAAGTCCGATTCCAGACAGGATATCGCAGCTGCAATAACCATGGGATCACAGATGCTGGCATTTCACACCAGCTTACTTCCTGCCGCGGCATCCTCGATTTGGCGCGCCAACCATCCATTCGTACGTCGTTGCCGCCTTTTGCCGCACGCGTTGCCCAAGGGTCTTTCCAGCCTTGAAATAGCTGGACTATACATGGCTGCACAAACCTGACTGAAAGGAGGACAATAGGACTTAAGAGCAGACACAACTCGCCTTTCCTAGCTCATGGATCGAGTCAATCACCTGAGTCGTTGGAGATAGCGAATCTAGATTGGCCCACTTCGAAGCGAAGTAGACCATAAGTGATTGAGATTAAATAATTTTGGTGGGCCCGGAGGACGTTGATTCTATTGCGTTTTTCGTGGGCCAAAATTAGAAAGTTTCCCGTATCGTTCCGTATTGTCTTGCGATTGATGCCGACATCAGATTTCGACACGCTAGCGCGAAACACTATCGGCTTGTGGCGACGTCATTCCCTATCAAGCCATGCCATCAGCCTACCCCGCCGCCAAAGCCGTCACTTCCCGCCGGAATGGCAGCGCATCGCCAATATCGGCTTCATCCAGCTCGCGGGCGAAACGGTGGCCGGCGTAAGTTGCCCAGGCAATCGGACCCGGCGCCTCGGCATCGCCTATGACCTTGATCGAGCGAATGCCATTGTCGGCCCATTCGTCGCGCCGCGCTTTCAGGTCGCGCCAGACCTGGTCGTCCTGTTGGCGCGACGTCACCAGCACCACGGCGTCGGCGGCAATGTCGCGTTCGGCACAGGTGTAGGTGCAGGCGGTGGCGACGCCTCCCGGCACGACGCGCGTCACGGTCCGGTTCAGCACGATCTCGACGCCGAGTTCGGCCAGCCGGCGATGGATGGCGCCTTGCTCCAGCGTGTTGCGGGTCCAGTCCGACACATAGGCGGACGGCGTAACCAGCGTCACCTTCGCGCCCCGGCGCGCCATAAGCTCTGCCAGAACGCCACCCATGTAGTAGTGGTCGTCGTCGAACAGCACAACAGTGCCGGTCGGTACATTTCCGCCCATCAGGTCGTCCGGGGTATAGAGCGGCATGGCTGGATCCACCGGCATCGGCACGACATGGGCGCGCGCCACGCCGTCGCGGCGCCATGTCGAACCGGTGGCGATGGCAATGTTTTGAAAGCCGAATGCGAGAATATCCTCGGCCCACAATCGGCTTTCGAAATAGTTGTCGACATTGGACATCTGGCTAAGCTGATACTGACGATAGTCGCGCACGCGGCCCCATGCCGAGAGGCCGGGCAAGCGGCACTCGCGCGCGACGCGGCCGCCGAGCTCTGTGCCTGCTTCGGCGATCGCCACCTGATAGCCGCGCAGGCCGAGTGCACGGGCGGCCTCCAATCCGGCGGGGCCGGCGCCGACGATCAGCACGCTATCGCTGTCGCCCTTGGCCTGCATGCGTTCAGGATGCCAGCCCTTGCGCCACTCCTCCATGAAGGTCGGGTTCTGCGTGCAGCGCGAGATCGACATGGTCATGTCGCCCGTGATGCAGATGTTGCAGCCGATGCACTCGCGAATGTCCTCGATCCGCCCCTCTTCAACCTTCTTCGGCAGGAAGGGATCGGCGATGGACGGGCGCGCACAGCCGATGAAATCCAGCGTACCGGACTTGATCATCTTCACCATCACATCCGGCGACGTGAAGCGCCCGACGCCGACCACCGGCTTCGAGGTCAGCTTCCTGATTCCGGACACCAGGCTCTCCTGCGCGCCCTCCTCCTTGAACCGCGACGGCCCGGAGCAGTCCTCCCAGGCGCCATGCGCCAAGTCCCAAAGGTCGGGCAGGTCGGCATGCATCTCGATCATGTCGCGCACTTCGGAATTGGCGAAGCCGAGCTCGCCGATCATCTCGTCCAGCGACAGCCGCAGCGTCAGGCCGCACGTGTCGCCGATGGCACCCCGGCCTTCTTCGATCAGTTCACGCATCAGCCGCGAGCGGTTTTCCAGCGAGCCGCCATATTCGTCACTGCGCTGGTTGGTGGCGGTGGACAGGAAGTGTTGGATGATGCCGAAGCCATGCGCGCCGTAGAGACAGACCAGGTCGAAACCGGCCAGCTTGGCGCGTTTGAAGGCATTGCGATGCCAGCGGCGCAGGTCACGTATATCCTGCTTGTCCATGGCGCGTGCCTGGACTGGATCGTTGGTGAAGGTGCGGATCGGCAAGGCCGACGGTCCGCGCGGCACTTCCTTGGTGTAGAGGTTCGAGCCGTTGATACCGGAATAGGCTAGCTGGATGCCGGCCAGCGCGCCATGCTGGTGCATGGCCTTGGCCATCTTCGCCAGAGCTGGGATGTCGGCGTCGTCCCAAAGCCTGAGCTCGATGAAGGGCGTGATCTCCGAGGTGTGGTGCATCTCGGTCTGCTCGGTGAAGATGACGCCCCAGCCGCCTTCCGACTTGATGCGGCGCATCTCGGCCGCGGCCGATGGATCACGATAGCCGCCGCCATTGCAGTGCGGCACCTGGTAGAAGCGGTTCTTGGCGGTCACCGGACCGATCTTCACAGGCTCGAACAGAATGTCGTAGCGTGGATCGCGCATGGAACTTGCCTTCCTGCCAGCTCAGCCTTGCAACATGCCCGATCATGGTTCGAGCCGTAGCGCAAGCCGGCCAGCCCAGCGGGTTGATGCCGTGAGAGACCATTCATAAGTTGCGGCAAGCGCCGGGAAACAACAGATTTCTTCTGTGCCGGTTAGGACGCGCCTAATCGGTCAACGCCGCTTGGATTAGCGTCCGCTGAATCCCGGCTGAGCCAAATGCAACTTCAAGACCGACGCGGCGCGATGCTAGATAGCGCGCACGGCCAACGAGACGCAGGACGCATGGACAGCATCCAGATCCTTGAAAAGCTCATGGCATTCCCGACGGTAAGCCGCGACTCGAACCTCGCCCTTATCGGCTATGTGGCAAAGCTGCTGGACACGCACGGCATTGCTTGCCAGATCATCCACAGCGAGGACGGCCACAAGGCCAACCTCTTTGCCACAATCGGACCAGCCGGCGCTTCCGGCATCATGCTGTCCGGTCACACCGACGTCGTTCCAGTCGACGGGCAGGCCTGGACGCTGCGGCCTTTCGAGATGACGAAACGCGACGGCAAGCTTTATGGGCGCGGCGCAGCCGACATGAAGGGTTTCGTTGCCTGCGCGCTCTCGGCCTGCCTCAAGGCCTCGAGAATGACGCTGCGCACGCCGCTGCACCTGGCACTCTCCTACGACGAGGAGACCGGCTGCATCGGCGTGCGCAGCCTGATCGACATGCTGCAGACTGCGCCGCACCCGCCATTGCTGTGCATCGTCGGCGAGCCGACCAGCATGCAGGTTGCGACCGGCCACAAGGGCAAGCTTGCGGCGCGCGCCATCTGCAGGGGACGCGAAGGCCATTCGGCGCTGGCCCCCTTGGCACTCAATGCCATTCATCTGGGCTGCGACTTCGTCTCCGCACTGCGCCAAGAACAGGATCGGCTGGCGCGCGATGGCGTACGCGACGGCGACTACGACATTCCCTACACGACCGTCCACGTTGGCAAGATGAATGCCGGCGTGGCGCTCAACATCGTGCCGAACCTCTGCCAGCTCGACTTCGAGATCCGCAATGTCGCGGCCGACAATCCCGACCAAATCCTCGATGGGTTGCGCGCGGCGGCAGCGCGCATTGCCGCTGAGGCCTCAACGATCGCGCCTGAGGCGACCATCGACATCGATATCACCAACACCTACCCAGGGCTGGACACGCCAGCGAACTCGCAGGCCGTAGCCTTCGTCAAATCGTTGACCGGCGCCAACGATACCATCAAGGTTGCCTTCGGCACCGAAGGCGGATTGTTCAGCCGCGACCTCGGCACGCCGACCATCGTGTGCGGACCAGGCTCGATGGCGCAAGGGCACAGACCGGACGAATTCGTCAGCGTCGAACAGATGCGCCGCTGCGACGACATGCTGGACAATCTGCTGCGGCGGCTTGCTGGTCACCGGCTTCAGACGGCCTGATAGGTCGTCGCGGGATCTCTTCGTTTTGACGCAATTCCTGTGGGGAAATCCGTTCTAGACCTTTCCTGGAATTGCTCTATTCCACGACCCGCCCGCTGCCGAACACGCCCTGTTCGACGACGAAACGGCGGCAATGATCGATGAATGCCTGCACTGTCTGGGTGCGGTGCTCGGCGTTGGGCAATGCAACCCCCATAGTCAGAGGCCGCAAATCCCCCTCCAGCGGCACGAAGACCAGCGGCTTGCCGTCTGGCGCCAGCGTGTTGAGCGGCCGCATATTGGCTATGCCGTAGCCGAAGCCGTTCGCAACCATCGAACGCATTACCGCGATGTCGCCGGTGCGCTCGGCAATGTTCGGCCGGATTCCTCGCGAATGAAAGGCCGAAAGGAAATATTCGCGGCTATAGGGTAGGTCGAGCAGCACCATCGGCTCGTCGGCCAGTTCTTCCGTCGTGATGGAAGCCTTGCCGGCGAAGCGGTGCCCTTGCGGCAGCATGACATAGGCCGGCACCAGCATCAGCGGTTCGAACGTCGTGTCCTGCGACAGTTCGAGATCGTAGGTGAGTGCTGCGTCGATTTCGCCTCGCTGCAACATTTCGAGCAACTGCCCCTGGTTGCGTTCGAATTGTCGGAACCGCACCTCGGGATAGGCGCGCTCGAACTTCATGCGCAGGGTCGGCATGACGATCTGCGCGAAGGTCAGCAGGCATCCGACCGCCAGCGGCCCACGCACC